>JBGAFR010000052.1:0-23619 GCA_044227145.1 Lysobacteraceae bacterium | reverse complement strand
GGCGAGCGGCGCGAAGTTCGGGAACACGCGCACGTCCTGCGGCGCGCCGACGACGCGCGACTGTCGCCACAGCCGCAGCGGCGAGAGCAGGCGCAACTGGGTGCCGGCGAAGGTGAAGTTGCCGCGCACTTCCGGCTTCAATCGATAGCGCAACGTCGACACGCTGTCGCGGTCGAGCGTGAGGCTGCGCGGCATCTCGCCGTCGTCGGGGTCGCGGTGCACGTCCCAGTCGCCCGGGTGCAGGTCGTGGACGGTGACGCGCTGGCGGCGGCCGTAATGCTCGATCCGCAGTTCGACTTCGCGTTCGACGCCGATCGGCCAGGCCTCGGGCAAGGCGCGTGCGACCTCCGGCGTGGGCGCGACGAACAGGCGCCAGAGATCGAACATCGCCAGCACGGCCAGCGTCGCGAGCAGGCCGAGCCACACCGTCGACGACAGCCAGCCGATATGCACCGCGAGGCCCAGCGCGGACGCCACCGCCAGCGCCGCGACCAGCGTCGGCGCGGGGCGCGGCCACGTGCGCGCGATGCGCGCAGGCGCGGGCAGCGGCGGACGGGCGCCGGGCGCCATCGGCGGCGCGGCGGGCGCGGGCGGCAGGGGCGGGGCGGCGCTGTTCACGGTGCGATCACTGCCTCGGCGCTTCGACCTTGGCGAGCAGTGCGTCGAGCACCTGGTCGGGCGTCTGGCCTTCGATCTGCATCTCCGGCGACAGCGCGATGCGGTGGCGCAGCGCGGGCCTGGCGATGGTGCGGATGTCGTCCGGGGTGACGAAGTCGCGCCCCGACAGCACCGCCTGCGCGCGCGCGGCGCGCACCAGCGCGAGGCTGCCGCGCGGGCCGGCGCCCAGCGCGATGCCCGGCCACTTGCGGGTCGCGGTGACGATCCGCACGGCGTAGTCGACCACCGCCGGGTCCACCGTCACCAGCGCGGTGCCCAGCTGCATCGCGACGATGTCCTCGGCGGCGAGCACCGCGCCGACCTTCGACAGGTCGAAGTGCGCGGCGGCGCGACCGCCGGCGACCGCGGTCACCATGCTCACTTCGTCGGCATGCGAGGGATAGTCGATGAGCACCTTCAGCAGGAAGCGGTCGAGCTGCGCCTCGGGCAGCGGGTAGGTGCCTTCCTGCTCGACCGGGTTCTGGGTGGCGAGGGTCATGAACGGCGCCGGCAGCGGGTGGCTGGTGCCTTCGATGGTGACCTGCTGCTCCTGCATCGCCTCCAGCAGCGCGGACTGGGTCTTCGCCGGTGCGCGGTTGATTTCGTCGGCCAGCAGCAGGTTGGTGAAGATCGGGCCACGGCGGATCGCGAAGCGCTCGGTCTTCGGGTCGTAGACGGCGTGGCCGCTGACGTCGCTGGGCATCAGGTCGGGCGTGAACTGGACGCGGCCGTGGCCGCAGCCCAGCGCCTGGCCCAGCGCGCGCACCAGCAGGGTCTTGCCG
Source organism: Lysobacteraceae bacterium (assembly GCA_044227145.1). GTDB lineage: Bacteria > Pseudomonadota > Gammaproteobacteria > Xanthomonadales > Xanthomonadaceae > Lysobacter_I. Next base: position 22,180 of record JBGAFR010000052.1, on the reverse strand, counting down.
AGGCCGGGCACGCCTTCGATCAGCACGTGGCCGCCGGCCAGCAGCACGATGAGGATCTGGTCGAGCACGTCGTCCTGGCCGATGAAGGCCTTGGCGACTTCGTCGCGCACGGCGGCGGCGCGGGCGACCAGCGCCTCGCCGACGATCGGCTGCGGTGCGGACGCGGTGGAGGTCGGATCGGTCATAGTCGGTTTCTCAGCTGCAGGAGGCGGGCGACGCGGTGCACGAAGTCGCGGGCGTCGCCGGGGCGGGGATAGCGGAGCGCGGCCTCGATCTCGGACGCGGGCAGGCCGGTGCGCCGGACGAGGGCGTCGACCTGCGCCGGGCCTTCGAGCGCGGCGGCATAGGGGTCGCGCTGGCGCAGGCGGCGCATGAAGGCGTCGTGCACCGCGGCATAGAGCAGGTTGCGGCGGCCGTAGCGCCACAGGTGGTCGCCGCTGGCCTGCACGTGTTCGAGCAGCGAACGGCGATCCGGCGCCGGCGCCGGCCGCAGCGGGCCCAGGCGCTCGGCGCGCATCCACAGCCACAGCAGCAGCGCGAGCGCGGCCGGCACGATGCCGCGCCAGCCATGCCGCCACAGCAGTTGCAGCAGCGAGGGCATGTCGGCGCGATAGATGAGCTGGAAGGTGCCGCCGGCGTCCCAGTTCGGCTGCAGCAGCTGGCGCGCCAGCGCGGCGTGGGTGACGCTCTCGAAGCGGTCGTTGTGGAGGAAGTCCAGGTCGGCCAGCAGGTCGACGCTGCCCTTGCCGTGGACGATGCGGGCATAGGCGTACTCGCCGCTGTCGTCGTCGCCCCAGAGCGCGGAGACGTCCGGATCCGTGTCCTCGTCGGCGAAGTAGAAGCGGCGGCCGTGGCAGAACTCGCGATGGTGTTTTTCCTTGCCGACCTGCAGGCCGTGACACACCGGGTCGCCGTCCATCGCGACCACGCCCAGTTCCGACAGCACCGGCACGTCGGCGGCGTTGAGCACGTTGCCCGGCGGCGGCGTGGCCAGGATCAGGTGGCCGCCGCGCTCGACCCAGCCGAGCAAGCGGGTCACGTCCTCGTTCGAGAGCGTGCGCGGGTCGCTGAGCATCAGCAGCGTATCGGCGGGCCGCAGCGGATGGGTGTCGAGGTCCAGCCGCTGCCGCGCATCGACCTTGCGGCCGTCGGCGACCAGCGCCTGCTTCAGCGCGTACAGCGGGTTGTAGGCGGCTTCGCCCTGCGGCGGCAGGTCGATGGTCTCGGTCACGCGCTCGTAGGTGCGCAGCCACCACCACACGAACAGTGCGACCAGGCCCGCGCCGAGCAGCGCGAGCAGGCCGATGCGCAGGCCGTTCGCCCGGCGACTCATGCGACCCACCGGAAGCGCTGCGCGAGCAGGCCGACCAGCGCCTCGAAATCGTCGCCGCCGGGCAGGCTGTGGCCGTAGGCGGCGTACTGCCAGACCCGGACCATGCGCTGGAAGGCGTCACGGTCCTCGGCCTCGGGCAGGCGTCGCGACAGGCGCAGGCAGTCGGCCTCGGTGGCGCCCGGCGGCGGGTGCGCGTCGAGCCGCGCGATCATCGCCTCGACGCTGGCGCGGTACAGCAGCGCCAGCGCGCGCCGCGGCTGGCCTTCGGCCCACAGCCGGCGGGCGACGGTCGCCACGTCCGGCGGCAGCGGCTCGGCGTGTGCCAGCGCGGTAGTGTCGACCGGCGGCGGCTCGGCCGTCGGCATCGCCGTGGCGGCGGCCAGCCACGGCAGCCAGTGGCGCCGGGTCACGATCAGCACCACCACCAGCACGCCGAGCAGCAGCCAGAGCAGGTTCTCGACCAGGAATCCGGCGATCTTCGACAGCATCCCCAGCCAGCCGGGGGGGTCGATCGCCTCCGGCTGGCTCTCGTCCTTGTGGCGCGGCTGCCAGGTGGTGCGCTGGAGCTTGGGGCGCAGCAGCGGGTCCTGGTAGGCGCGGGCCATCGCCTTGGCGAAGGGGCGATGATCGACGGCGTCGTCCTCGAAGATCTCCGCCAGCCGACGGGTCTCGATCTCCGGGGTGTCCTTGCCACCCTCCCAGTAATCGAAGTCCTCGTCCGCCGAGGGCGCCGTCTCCGGCACCGATGGCGCCGGCACGCCGCGGGGCTGGCCCGGCATCACCGGGCAGGAGGCATCGGGCTCGCGCGTGGACTGCGCGGACGCCGGCGACGCGGCCGGCAGCCACAGCGCGAGCGCCAGCAGCACCGCGGCCGCGGGCGCCGCCATCGCGTCCAGCCGCCGGCGCATGCGCCGGAAGGCGATCTCCAGGTCCCAGGCTTCGAGCTGGGTGCGGCGATTGAGGTACAGGCCGAAACCGGCGCCGATGTAGAACGGCTCGATGAAGGCCACGGCCAGCCAGTCGGTCGCGTTGAAGGTGACCTGCGCCCAGTCGGGCACGCCCTTGCCGAACTGGCCGGAGAGGGATTCGAACAGATCCGGCAACAGCTCGTTCGGCACGAACAGGAATACCGCCAGCATCAGCAGCGACACTTCCAGCGCCAGCAGGAACAGCGTGCAGGCGGTGATCAGCAGCACCGCGGGACCGCCCACGCCACCGCCGATCACCCGCCGGCGCTCGCCGATCCGGGCCTTGTCGCTGCCTTCCAGCAAATCGACCGGCAGCATCGCCGCCCGGAACGGACTGAGCCGGCGGAAGGTGAGGTGGCCCAGCATCGGCCGCCAGCCCCAGCGCAGCTGCGCGCGCAGCGTCTCGCCGATGCGCGGCACGTTGCCGAACACTGCCCGCGACAGCACGTACAGCGGGATGCGGTCGAACACCGGGCGCAGCCACCACAGCACCAGGCCCGCCAGCCACGGCATGTCCAGCGCCCAGGCGCCGAGGTTCAGCAGCGCGAAGCACAGGCCCGTGACCAGCAGCCACGGCACCCAGACCGCCGCCGCGTGGCGACGCACCAGCGCCGAGCCCAGCTCCATCGCCTCCCACGACGAACGCGGGCGCAACTCGACGGTGAGGGTCTCAAGGCGCATCGGGCGCCTCCGTCGGGCGGGTCGACGGGGCGTTGCGGCCGCCCAGCCCCAGCCAGAGCAGCACCAGGCTCCACATCGTCGCGCCGACGCCGTACTTCACCAGCGCCGGGATCCAGCCGATCGACGACCAGAACGCCTCGATGAACGCGGCCAGCACCAGCATCGCGAAGATGCCCAGGCAGAGCTTGGCACCGATCCGGCCGGCCTCGATCAGCGCATCCACGCGTCGCCTGCGCCCCGGCGCCACCAGCGCCAGCCCCAGGCGCAGGCCGGCTCCGCCGGCGAGCACGATCGCGGTCAGTTCCGGCGCCGAGTGCCCGGCGACGAAACGCCAGAACGGGTCGCCGTGCCCGACCGCCTGCAGGTGGCCGGCGACGCCGCCGATCATCAGCCCGTTCTGGATCAGCACGTAGATCGTGCCGACCGCGAACAGCAGCCCCGCGGCGAAGGTGCGCAGCGCGATGCTGACGTTGTTCCAGATGTAGACGCCGAACATCTGCAGGTCGTCGCCGCTTTCCCGGCCGATCCGGTGGCGGTCGTCGTCGGGGTCGTACATCTGCTCCATCTGCGCCGCCTCTTCGGGCGACATCACGGTGTAGACCAGCTCCGGTTGCACCTGCACCGCCACGAACGAGCCGACCAGCGGCACCGCGAACAGCAGGAACGCCGCCAGCAGGCAGCCGCGCAGGCCGCGCACCAGGCGCGGGAAGTCGGACAGGAAGAATTCGAGCGTGCGTCGCCACTGCGGCGGCGCGGCGCGGTAGAACACGGCGTGGCCGCGCTGGGTCAGCGCCTGCAGGCGTTCCACCACCAGCGGGCTGTAGCCGCGGCTGCGCGCCAATGCCAGCTGCTGGCAGAGGCGGCGGTAGCGCGCCGGCATGTCCTCGTCGGCCAGGCCCTGCCAGCGATCGCGCGACGCCCGGGCCTCGCGCGGACTGTCGCCGCGGGCGACCAGCCAGGCCTCGAAGGCGTCCCATTCGTCCTTGTGGCGGGCGATGAACGCCTCCTGCCGCATCACCGCCTGCCTCATGCGCGCCCCAGCAGCCAGTTGGCCACGGCCTGCAGCCGCAGCACGCCGAGCGCGCCGCCGGCGCCGACCGCCGGCGCGGCGATGTCGGCCAGTTCCTCGCGGCGCTCCTGGGTGAGCTGCGGCGCGCGCTCGGAGAACGCGATCACCGCCGCCTGTTCCTGCGGCTGCAGCGGCTGCAGCGGCGCCTGGGCGCCTTCCACCGGCGGCCTGAGTTCGCGACGCTCGCGCGGCGCGTGCACCACCATGGTCCGCGCGACCATGTCGCCGAGCCGTCGGCCCCAGGGGTCGGCGTAGCTCGCCACCAGCCCGACGCCGTAGCCGACCGGCAGGAAGTCGGCGGTACGCAGCAGGTTGCGGACGATCGACGCCAGCCAGCCCACCGGCGCGCCGTCCTCGGCGATGACCCGCAGCTCGAGCGCGCGCTTGCCCGGGGTCTGGCCGTCCCAGAGCACCTCGAACAGGATGGGATAGCCCCAGAACACGACGAAGTAGGCGATCAGGAACAGGCCCATCCCGGCCGCGCCGAACGCGCGCACGACGATCGAGACCGCGATCAGGATCGCCCAGCGCGCCGCGCAGTCGATCAGCCAGGCGATGGCCCGCGGTACCGGGCCGGCGGCAGGCAGGCGCAGGGCCACGCCTTCGGGCGTGTAGACCGGACGCGCGGTGTCCAGCAGCGGCGCGGCGGCGCTCATCGGGCGCGCGGCGCCTCGGCGCGCGTCCCGCCTGTCCTTCGTCCTGCCGCCATCCCGTCTGTCCCCGATCCCGTCGTCTGTCGTCGCATGCGGCGCCTACTCTACCGTGCCCCGCCGCGACTGCGGCCGGTTTCCGCGCTTTCGGTCACACTGGCGCCGCCCTCCGAACCCGACCGCCCATGGACTGCCGACCCGGCTGCGGCGCCTGCTGCATCGCGCCCTCCATCGCCACCCCCATTCCCGGCATGCCCCACGGCAAGCCGGCCGGCATGCCCTGCGTACAACTGGACGATGCATTCGGGTGCCACCTGTTCGGCCGACCGGAGCGCCCGGTTTTCTGCGGCACCCTGCAACCCCGCCCCGACATGTGCGGCGGCTCGCGGGAAGAGGCGCTGTCGCTGCTCGACCTGCTGGAGGCGGCGACGCGACCGTGAGGCGGCCATTGCCAAAGACCCTGGAGCGATCGCGCATCGAAGGAGGGTGGCCCGACGGCGCAATCAGGTTGCGCTTCCCGGGAAATGTTTCCCCGCTATTTTCTTTTCCAGTTTGTCCGCGAATTTGCGTGCGACTCTTTCGGCACTTCCGCCAAGATTGACGAAAACCTTCTCTTCCCACTGCTTTTTGCCATTCGGGGCATAACAGACGACTCGTCCGGTTTCCCATGCGCTACTGGTATCAAGCAGGATCTCGATGACTCCTTGCGCCTGACCCGATCGCGCGAGCGTGATCGCCTGAAGCAATGATCCCTCGTGATAGGAAACAGGATCCGCCAGGACGGCCCCGATCTGTGCGGCCGCCCATGGGTGTCCTGGATCTGGAACGACGAGAACAGTCTCCTCGCGGGGAGCAGTTTCCTGCGCCACCGCGCCGGAGGAAAACGCCAGCATCGTCGCAAGAATCGTGGGTTTCATGGGGATGACGTCCCGGCTCATTGCCTTCAACCGGTAGGCGCCAGGCTCAGGTACTGGTCCTTCAACCGCACGTAGTGCTGCGCGGAGTAGTACAGCGCCTCGATCTCGGCCTCGCTGAGCTTGCGGGCGAACTTCGCCGGGCTGCCCAGCCACATCTCGCCCTCGCCGACGACCTTGCCCGGCGGCACCAGTGCGCCTGCGCCGACGAAGGCGTGCTGCTTCACCACCGCGCCGTCGAGCACGATCGCGCCCATGCCGATCAGCACCGCGTCCTCGATGGTGCAGGCGTGGATGATCGCCTTGTGGCCGATGGTGACGTCGCTGCCGATGCGGGTGGCGAAGCCGCCGAGCTTCGCGTGCGGGCCGTCGTGGCTGACGTGGACGACGGTGCCGTCCTGGACGTTGGTGCGGTCGCCGATGCGGATGAAGTTCACGTCGCCGCGGATCACCGTCATCGGCCAGATCGAGACGTCCTCGCCGAGCACCACGTCGCCGATCACGACGGCGGCGGGATCGACGTAGGCGCGCGCGCCGAGCGTCGGCACGTGGTGGAGGTAGGGGCGGACGGCGGGGCGGCTGGCGGGATCGGTCATGCCGGCATTTAAGCACTACACTCCGCCGTATGGATACCGACGCCCACGCTCTCGCTCCCACCCTCGACCGCCTCCGCGCCGCCTGGCGCGCGCACCGGCCCGACCGCGCGCAGCGCATGGCCGATCTCGACCGGCTGAAGGCGGCGTTCAAGGCGCGCATGGGCGAGATGACGCAGGCGGTGCAGGCCGATTTCGGTCACCGGTCCGAACACGAGACGCTGGTCGCCGACGGCATGACCGTGCTCGCCGAGATCGACCACCTGCGCAGGCACCTGCGCGGCTGGATGCGGCCGCAGCGCGCGTCGGTCGGCTGGCGGCTGTGGCCGGCGCGTGCGCAGGTGCGGCGCGAGGCCGTGGGCGTGGTCGGCGTCATGTCGCCGTGGAACTATCCCGTGAACCTCGCGCTGGTGCCGCTCGCGACCGCGATCGCCGCCGGCAACCACGTGTTCCTGAAGCCGTCGGAACACACGCCGCGGACCAGCGCATGGCTGCGCGACCTGCTCGCCGACGTGTTCCCGGCCGATCGCGTCGCGGTCGCGCTGGGCGGGCCCGAGGTGGGCGCCGCCTTCTCGGGGCTGCCGTTCGACCATCTCGTGTTCACCGGCTCGACTGCGGTCGGGCGCAAGGTGATGGCCGCAGCCGCGCCGCACCTCACGCCGCTCACGCTGGAACTCGGCGGCAAGTCGCCGGCGATCGTCGCCGCGGATTTCCCGATCGAGCAGGCCGCAGCGCGACTCGCGACCGGCAAGTGGTTCAACGGCGGCCAGACCTGCATCGCGCCGGACTACGTGCTGATCGATGCCGCGCGCCGCGACGCGCTGGTCGAGGCGCTGCGCGCGCAGGTGCGCGACCGCTACGGCGTCGACATGGCCAACGCCGGCGACTACACCCGCGTGGTCAACGACGGCCAGTACCGCCGGCTGCGCGGCCACGTCGACGACGCCCGTGCCCGTGGTGTCGACGTGATCGAACTGGCGAACGTCGACGCCGCCCGCGCCGACGCCGAACGCCTGCTGCCGCCGACGCTCATCCTCGATCCGGGCGACGACGCGACGGTGATGCAGGAGGAGATCTTCGGCCCGCTGCTGCCGATCCGCGGCTATGCCTCGCTGGACGAGGCGCTGGCCTATGTCGAAGCGCACGACCGGCCGCTGGCGCTGTATCCCTTCAGCCGCGACCGCGGCACGGTCGAACGCATCCTAGGCCGTCTCGTCGCAGGCGGCGTCACCGTCAACGACACGCTGTTGCACTTCGCCGCGGCCGACCTGCCGTTCGGCGGCATCGGCCCCAGCGGCATGGGCCAGTACCACGGCCGCGCGGGGTTCGACGCCTTCACCAAGCCGATGCCGGTGCTGTGGCAGGCGCGCTGGAACGCGACCGACCTGATCAAGCCGCCCTATCGCGGCAAGGTCGACACGCTGGTGCGCTGGCTGGCCGGCGTGAAGTGATGGCGGTGTGACGCGCAGGGTCGCTTCGATGGCACGACGTCCGGCGTCCGCCGCAGCGCGACGGACGTGATATAAGTCGCAGCGCCGGGAACGCGGATCGCGTCTCCCGCCCGCGACGCGGGCGACCCGGCACCCGTCGATGGATGCGGCTCAGGGGCGAACGCACGCGACGGCAGCGAGGGAATGCGGGCCCGGGTTCCCGAGCGTCGAAGAACGCGCAGGTCGCGTTTCCGCTCGCCCCGTGGACAAGGAGTCCGTGGTCCCATGAGCGCCCTTCGCGACATCGTCATGCCCGTGCTGGAAGGCATGCCCGCATCCCACCTGCAGCAGGAGCTGATCCGCGGCTTCTCCGGGCAGTCGCACCGTTTCGCGACGATCGAGCACGCGTTCCGGCGCCTGACTGCGGGTCGCCACGATCCCGACACCCTGCGCGATTTCTTCCACAGTTGGAGCCAGACCAACAACAGCGCGATGACCGTCGCCGGGATCGGCAACCGGCTGTCGCTGCTGGCGCGCGAAGGCCGCGACGGCATCGACGACGATGCGCTGCTGCGCGCGATCGTCAGTCTCGACCGGATCGTCGACGAGGACCTGGCGGTCACCCACCGCATCCTGCACTCGCAGCTGTTCTACGAGATGGCGACCGGCATCGTCGGCGACGACCTGTGGCTGTCGCATCGCCACAATCGGCCGGAAGCGAAGGCGTTCAAGGCCTGGAAGGACGCCAACTCGCTGCGCGAGGACGACCTGTTCACCGCGCTGCTGACCACGCTGGTGCACGAGATCTACACCCACGGCGAGGTCGAGTTCATCCTGCCGCTATTCCGGCGCTGGCTGTGCGAGGACCTGGGGTTCGGCGAGCGCGACTGCACCCGCACGCTCGCCTGGATCAGCGTGCACTGCGGGCCGACCGAGAAGAACCACTTCTTCCACGCCCGCGACGCCATCGGCCATTACGTCGCCGCGACCGGCGTGCGCATCGAGGACTATCCGCTCGCGGACATCGTCGGCGCCTATCTGCAGCGCAAGGCCGCGGTGATGGACGCGCTGTTCCCGGCGCCGCTGGAAAGCGCGGCCTGAGGCGCAGGACGTTCCCGGCATGCACGCATCGATCGCGTTCGGCGAAGCCGCGCTGGCCTGCACGGGCGACGCAACGGGCGAGGCGCCGATCCCGCTGTCCGCGTTCTCGCCGGTGCCGGTAACGTTCGCACCGTCGCATGCGGCGGAGCTGCGTCGGCTCGCGCGGCTCCTGGACGCGGCCTTCCGCGCGATCGTTGCCCGCTATTTCGACGACCCGCGGATCCGTGCGATCTACCGGCTGCCCGACGCGCTGGAACGCGTCCTGCACCTCGCCCGCGCGGCACCCTATCGCGTCGGCTGCACCCGGCCGGACTTCGTCTACGACCGCGACGGTCATCCGCGGATCTGCGAGATCGGCGCCCGCTATCCGCTCAACGGCTGGATGGTCAGCGCGTTCGCGGCGCGCGCGTTCGCCGCCGACGCCGCACGCCACGGCCTGCATCCGCCGACGGAACTCGTGACCTTCCTGCCCGCGCTGCTCGACGGGCTCGCGCCGGGCGACACCGTGGCGGTGCTGCACGAGCGCGAGCCGGGCACCGAGATCTTCGGCCTGCGCGCGCCGCTGGCGGCCTGCGGCGTCGCCTTGGTCGATGCGCCGCCGTCGCGACTCGGCGCGATCGACGGCTTACCGGCGCTCGACGGCGTTGCGCTGCGACGCGTCTTCCTGGAACTGGATCGCAGCGAACTGCCCGACATCCGCGAGGACGCGCTCGCCGCGCTGATCGCCGCCGGCGACTGCATCAACGACGTGCGCACGATTCATGCGCGACTGCCTGCCCGCGGACGACTACGCCGCGCTGCGGCCGTACCTGATCCCGACCTGGGCGCCGACCTGCGACGCCGACGCCGAGGCGCTGCTGGCGCGGCCGGAGAACCTCATCGCCAAGCGCAACAGCGGCGGGCGCGGCGTGGATGCCTGCGTGCGCAACGCCTGCGACGAGGCGACCTGGCGCGAGCTGGTGCGGTTGCGATGGCCGGACTACGTGTTCCAGCCCTATGTCGTGCAGCAAGACTTCACGGCGCCGGACACCGGCGAAACGGTGCATCTGGTCGGCATGCAGCTGTGCCGGGACGGCGAAAGCCATGGTCCCGGCGTGTTCCGCAGCTCGAACGAGCGCGTGATCAACCTCCACCAGCAGCGTGGCCGGCTGCATCCGGCGCTGGTGCGCGCATGAAGGTTCCGATGCCGTCGCGACACACCGTGGTCATCCCGCTGCACGACAAGCGCGACTACATCGCCGAGACGCTGGCCTCGCTGGCGGAGCAGACGCTGCCGCCGGACCAGTTGGTGCTGGTCGACGACGCCAGCACCGACGACAGCCTCGCGGTCGCGCGGGCCGCGCTCGCCACGCATGCGCACGCGCTGCGCGACTGCGCGGTCGAAGTGCTCGCGCTGCCGCGCAACGTCGGTCCCGGCGCCGCGCGCAACGCCGGGCTGGCGCGCGCGCGCGGCGAGATCGTCAGTTTCCTCGACGCCGACGACCGCTATCGCCCCGATGCGCTGCGCATCATCGACGAACGCATGCGCACGCACGCGCTCGAACTGGCGGTGCTCGGCTTCGACAGCGATCCGCAGGGCGAGCGGTTCCCGGAGCCGGGCACGCTCGATGCGGAACTGCAGGCGCTGGCGGACGACACGCACCTGCTGCCCGTGCCGCTGCGCACCGCCGGCCACCCCGCGTTCCTGATGGGCCGCGCCAGCAATGTCGCGGTGCGACGTCGCTGGCTGGAGGGCCTGGGCTACCACACCGAAGCGCGACTCAACGAAGGCATCGATTTCTGGTATCGCGTCCTGCGCGGGATCGTCGCGCAGGACGGGCGCGTCGGGCTGATCGCCGCACCGCTGATCCGGTTCCGGATCGTCGCCGACAGCCTGTCGCATCGCCCGCCGCAGGACTGGCGCGTGCTGCAGCCGCCGCCGAGCGTGCTGCGCTACCTCGACAGCGACGACGGCGACGACCGTCGGTTGGCGGCGATGCTGGCCGCACGCTGGCACGATTACGTGCTGTCGGCGCTCGAAGACCCGATGCAGCGGCGCGCCTTCCTCGATGCGCATCGCGACCTGCTCGCGCGCGTGGGTGTCCCCGCGTGATCGCGACCGATGCCGATCGCGACGTGCTGCTCGCCTGCTTCGAGGCCGCGCGGGTGCACCCGTTCTATCGCGATGTCTATCGCGACTGCAGCGGCATCGACGATGCCCCCGCGATCGACAAGCGCGACCTGCTGCCGGCGCTGCAGGCCTTTTCGCTGCGCGACGAGCCGCGCGGGGTCTATCTCGTGCGCTCCGGCGGCAGCACCCAGGCGCCGCTGATCTTCCCGGTCGACATCGCCGAGAACCACGCGCAGCGTGCGGCGCTGGCGGAACGGCTGCGCGCGGCCGGCGTATTCGGTCCGGGCACGATCGCGCTCAACGTGTTCGGCTACTCTGACCTGTACCGCACCGCCGCGATCTTCGACGACCTGCTGGAACGCTGCGACGCCACTTCGCTGCCGCTCAGCGCGCACGCGCCGTACGCGGACATGCTCGCCGCCGCGCGACGCTTCGCACCCACGCACGTGCTGGGTACGCCGTCGAAGCTGGCGCTGCTGGCGCATTACCTCGCCGAACGCGACGCAGCGCTCGACATCCCGCAGCTCGTGTACGGCGGCGAGGTGCTGCGCGCGGGCACGCTGGCGCTGCTGCGCGACGTGCTCGGTACGCGCAAGACGTGGTCGCTGTACGGCAGCGCCGAGAGCGGCATCTGGGCCTGGTGCGACGCGACGCACCGGCCCGGCCTGTTCGAGACGCTGCCCGGCGTCGTCGTCGAGGTGCTCGATCCCGACGCCGACGGCGACGGCACGCTGGCGATCAGCAATGGCTACCGGCGACGCTTTCCACTGTTCCGCTATCGCCCCGGCGATGTCGGGCGGCACGTCGAGATCGATGGCGTGCACTACCTGCAGCTGCGGGGCCGCGACGCCCGCTCGTTCCATTTCGACGAACTGGCCTACGACCTCGACACCGTCGCCGCGCTGCTCGAAGGCGCGGACGCGTGGCAATTGCAACTGCGCACCGATGCCGGCGGCCGCGACTGCGTGACGGTGCTGCTGACCGATGGCGACGAGGCGCTGTGCGCCCGCGTCGCCGCGCGGCTGGAACGCCTGTTCCGGCGCAGCGCCGACGCGGGCGCGGTCGGTGCGCGCGTCGTGGCGCCCGACGCGCTGCACCTCGACCCCGCGACCGCCAAGACGCCGGCGATCGTCGACCTGCGGCGGTGAGCGCCGGCCTGCGCGACGCAGACGCGATCCCGCTACACTGCGCGGCATGAAGATCGCCAGCTGGAACGTCAATTCGCTCAACGTGCGCCTGCCGCACCTGGAACAGTGGCTGGCCGAGGCGCAGCCGGATGTGGTCGGGCTGCAGGAAACCAAGCTCGAGGACAACCGCTTCCCCGACGCGGTACTCGCCGGCCTTGGCTACCGCAGCGTGTTCGCCGGGCAGAAGACCTACAACGGCGTCGCGCTGCTGGCGCGCGATCGCGCGCTGGAGGACGTGACCATCGGCATTCCCGGCTTCGACGACGCGCAGCGGCGCGCGATCGCGGCCACCATCGACGGCGTGCGCGTGGTCAATCTGTACGTGGTCAACGGCCAGGACGTCGGCACCGAGAAGTACGACTACAAGTTGCGCTGGCTCGACGCCGTGCACGGCTGGCTGGCGGACGAACTGAAGGCGCATCCGAAGCTGGTGGTGATGGGCGACTTCAACATCGCGCCCGACGATCGCGACGTGCACGATCCCGCGGTCTGGAACGACGCCAGCATCCTCACCTCCACCGCCGAACGCGCGGCGCTCAAGCGCCTGCTCGACCTTGGCCTGCACGACGCCTACCGCCTGCATCACGTGGAGGGCGGTTTCTTCAGCTGGTGGGATTACCGCCAGGCCGGCTTCCGCCGCAACCTCGGCCTGCGCATCGACCTCACGCTGGTCTCCGACGCGCTGCGTCCGCAGGCGACCGCCGCCGACATCGACCGCACGCCGCGCACCTGGGACCGACCGAGCGACCACGCGCCGGTGTGGGTGGAATTCACGGGTTGAGCCTCTCCGGCGACCAGAAAAAAGCCCGGCCGAAGCCGGGCTTTTTCGTTTGCGCGACGGCGACGCTCAGCGTGCGCGGCCGCGGGTGATGAGGTTGACGATCAGCAGCAGGACGACGGCGCCGCCCAGCGAGGCGAGCAGGCCGGGGATCGAGAAGTCGCCGGTGTTGGCGGTCCCCGAGCCGAGCATCGGCGCGAGCAGGAAGCCGCCGAGGAAAGAGCCGACGATGCCGACGACGATGTTGAGCAGGATGCCCTGCTGCGCGTCGCGACGCATGATGAGGCTGGCGAGCCAGCCGATGATGCCGCCGACGATCAACCAGATGAGGATGCCCATGCGCGTGCTCCGGTGCGTTGTGAAGGTCGGCATGTTGTAGCGCTACAGCGGACGCGGCGTCGGCCGGACGCGATCGCGTTCAGGGCGACGTCGGAAAGGCGCGAAAACGGCGGATTTTTCGCCGCTTCCGAACGAAATTCCGGGCGTCGCGCATGGTCGCCCGGGCGTCGCGCACGATGCGCGTACCCGCCGCGCACGGGCGTGCGGAGGTCTGCGCGGAATCGTTCAGGCGCCCGGCGTGCCGTCGCGCGGCTTGCGGCCGTCCTCCGGCACCGCCTCCGTCGCGGCGGGCAGGCTGCGCAGCGACCGCGCCATCAGGCCGATGCCACCGGCGAGCAGGGCCAGCATCAGCAGCGTGTTGAACAGGCTGGTCGGGCGGAAATAGATGTGCAGGTTGACGAGGATGCCGACGAACACGATCGTCAGGCCCGCGGCGAGCAGCAGCCAGCCGGCGATCGAGCGGCCGTTGAAGAAGATCAGGCCGGTGCCGAGGATGAAGGGGATCAGCGAGAGGCCGAAGCCGTTGTAGCCGCCGAGGTTCCAGTAGCCGCCGGAGCTGACCTGCACCTGGTTGGTCAGCAGCCAGCCGCCGGCGACGGCGCACATCAGGCCGATGAAGAACTGTCCGATGCCGCCCGGGGTACCGCCTGCGCCTTTCATCTTTCGTCGTCTCCGCGGCGACGGGTGTCGCCGGTCGGGATCATAAACGCGCCAGCGCTGTCGCGTCGGACGTCATGCCAGCAACCGCAGCAGCGCGTCGCGCGGCAGCTTGCCGGTCTCGTTGCGGGGCAGGGCGTCGACCAGCCGCAGCTTGCGCGGCAGGAACACCGGGTCGACCGCTTCGCGCAGCGCGGCGAGGATCGCGGCTTCGTCCAGCCCAGGCGCGACCGCGAGCGCGGCGATGCGGCGCACGCCGGTGATCGCGCAGGGATCGAGTTGCAGCATCACGCCGTCGAGCACGCCGGGGATCGTCTGCAGGCGCCGGGTGAGGTCGCCAAGCGAGGCGCGCTTGCCGGCGATCTCCAGCAGGTCGGACTGGCGGCCGCAGAGGGTGAAGCGGCCTTCCGGGCAAATTTCGACCAGGTCGGCCAGCGGCATCGGCACGGGCAGGTGCGCGGCGTGGACGAGGGTGCCGTCGGGCTGCGGCTGCAGGCGCACGCCGGGCAGGCAGTGCCAGCCGTCCTCGCGCGCGGTGCGGCGGGCGGCGATCACGCAGGTCTCGGTCGAACCGAACAGTTCGCGCACCTCGCAGGCGAAGCGCTGCTCGGCTGCGGCGGCCAGCGACTGCGGCAGCGGCGCGGTGGCAGTCACGATCCCGGCCAGCGGCGGCAGGGCGATGCCGGATTCGACCAGCGCGCGCAGGTGCACCGGGGTGGTCACCAGCAGCGGCGGATCGACCGCGGTGCCGACCGCGCGGGCCACGTCGTCGGGGAAGAACGGGCGGCCGCCGTGCACCGACGCCGGTGCCAGCAGCGGCAGCAGCACCGACAGCTCCATGCCGTACATGTGCTGCGGCGGCACGGTGGCGACCAGCGGCAGCACGCCGCGCGCGGGCCACAGGTGGCGCAGCGCCTCGGCGTTCTGCGCAGTGCTGATGCGCAGGGCGGCCCAGGTCTTGGGATTGGCCTTGGGCGTGCCGGTGCTGCCCGAGGTGAAGGCGACCAGCGCGACCGCGCCGGCGGCAACGACGGGCATCTCGCCGGCGACGCGCGGCAGGCGCTCGGGCAGCGCGTGCAGGCGCGGCGGCGCGGGCGAGAGCCGCACGTCGGACACGCAGACGCTGTCCGGATACTGGCGCAGCACGTCGTCGATCGCGGCCGGCGTACGCGAGGGCGGCAGCAGCGTGGTCATCCCGCGGACGGCGGCGGCGCAGAAGGCGACGAGGAAGCGGTAGCGGTCCTCGCACAGGTTCACCGCGCAGGCGGCGTCCGGCAGGCCGGCGGCGACGCCGCGGACTTCGGCCAGGAAGACCTCCAGCGGGATCCGGCCGTGGCCGTCGAACACCAGGTCGCGGGTGCCCGGCCCTTCGGCCAGTGCCAGGCGCATGCCCGTCGCCGCTTCCGCGGCGGTGGTTCCGATCGCTGCCGACATCGTTCTTGACTGCTCCACCCGCCACGCGGGATTCCGGTTCCCCTCCGGCGCGGACGCCGGCCCCGCCGTAGCTTACGCTGTGCGCCGTGACCCCCTCAAACCCGCCGCACTCGCTGAACGCCGCCCGTTTCGGTCCCGTCCGCTGCGCCTGGTGGCCCTACCGCCCCGGCGAGGACGCCGAGGCACGGGTCCGGGCCTGGCTCGGTGACCTCTGGGCGCTGCCGCCAGCGGCGCTGGCGATCGCCCGCGACGCGCATGGCCGGCCCTACCTCGATGCCGGCACCCACCGGGTCGACCTCAACTGGAGCCACAGCGGCGAGCGCCTGCTGGCCGCCTGCGCCGACAGCGTCCGGTTGGGGGTGGACATCGAACTGCTGCGGCCGCGGCCGAAGGCGCTGGCGCTGGCCCGCCGGTTCTTCGCCGCGGAGGAAACCGCGGCGCTGGCGGCGCTGGTGGACGATCCGGCCGCGCTCCAGCGCGGCTTCCTGCGGCGCTGGTGCGCCAAGGAGGCGGTGCTGAAGGCGCACGGGCACGGGCTGTCCTTCGGGCTGGAGAAGGTGCGGTTCGCGCTGGACGGCAGCGGCCTGCCGCAGCTGGTCGCCTGCGACCCGGCGCTCGGCGCGCCCGCGGACTGGCGCATCGACGCCTGGTCGCCCGAGCCCGGCTACTGGGCGACGCTGGCCTGGCGGCCGCGGTAGGTGCCCCTTCCGTCCTGGCAGGGGCGCCACGGCACGACCGTCCTGCCGTGATAATCCCCCTCCGCCTCGCCCTTCTACCCGCAGCCATGTACACCGATTCCGTGGAAATCTATTCCGATCGCACGAACGCAGCGATCGTGCGACATCCCGGACGCCATTTCCCCGGCGTCCTCGTGCAGGGCGATACGCTGTACGGCATGTGTTCGTCGGCGGACTTCGCCTGTGCGGCAGCGCGCGATTGCATCCCCGAAGAGGAGTACGCCGCACTGAATGGCCTGCGGAATCACCTCTGGTCGTTGCTCGTCCACTACAAGCAGGTACTCGGGGAACACGACATCCCGCTCCCCTTCTCGGAATATCCACGCCGCTGACCTCCCACGCTGCTGCCCGCGGCGCTTTGCACTCTCGCCCGTTTACCCGATCGCACGATGACCGACCCCGCCCTTCCCGCCGCCGCCCGCGACGATCTCGACGCCGGCCTCGCCGCCCTCGGCCTGGCACCCGCGCTGGCCGAGCCGCTGGCGCAGTACCTCGCGCTGATGCTGCGCTGGAACGCCACCTACAACCTCACCGCCATCCGCGACCCGCGGGAGATGGTGACCAAGCACCTGCTGGACTCGCTGGCGATGGCGCCGGCCTTGGCCGATGT
The DNA here is from genome assembly GCA_044227145.1 of Lysobacteraceae bacterium. Classification (GTDB taxonomy): domain Bacteria; phylum Pseudomonadota; class Gammaproteobacteria; order Xanthomonadales; family Xanthomonadaceae; genus Lysobacter_I. Next base: position 5,589 of record JBGAFR010000052.1, on the reverse strand, counting down.
GCCGACCCTGGCCGACCTCGGCACCGGCCCGGGGCTGCCGGGCATCCCGCTGGCGATCGCCTCGCCCGGCCTGCGGGTGACGCTGGTGGAGTCGAACGGCAAGAAGGCGCGGTTCATGCGCGAGGCCCTGCGCAAGCTCGGCCTGGGCAACGCCGAGGTGGCCGAGTCGCGGATCGAGGCGCTGGACCGCCCCGGGCAGTTCGCCGCGATCACCGCCCGGGCCCTGGCCACGCTGCCGCAGATCCTGGCGCTGGGTGGGCACCTGCTGGCCGCCGACGGGGTCCTGCTGGCGATGAAGGGCGCCCGCCCGGACGACGAGATCGCCGCCCTGCCGCCGGGCTGGGCAGTCCGCGGGATCCGGGCGCTGGCCGTGCCCGGGCTGGACGCGGACCGGCATCTGGTGACGGTCGGACGGGCCCCGGCGGCCGCCGATTGAGCCCCGCCACCGGCAGCCGCCGCCGGCAACAGGCATAATCCGCGGTTCGGCCCGAGCCGCCCGGGCCACCCGGGGCCGGTGCCTCCCGCCCGTCCCTCCCGCCGCACACGAGACCTCCGGACGCCTCCATGGCCCGCATCATCGCCATCGCCAACCAGAAAGGCGGGGTCGGCAAGACCACGACCTCGGTGAATCTCGCCGCCGCCCTGGCGCAGGCGCCGAAGCGCGTGCTGCTGGTGGACCTGGACGCCCAGGGCAACGCCACCATGGGCAGCGGCGTGGACAAGCGCGACGTCGCCGGTTCGACCTGCGACGTGATGCTGGAGGAGATGCACGCGGCCGACGTCGTCGTGCGCACGCCCGAGGGCTTCGACCTGCTGCCGGGCAACAACGACCTGACCGCGGCCGAGATCGAGCTGATGGACGAGCCCGGCCGCGAGCAGCGCCTGCGCCGCGCGCTGGAGCCGCTGCGCGACCGCTACGACTTCATCCTGATCGACTGCCCGCCGGCGCTGTCGCTGCTCACGCTCAACGCGCTGACCGCCGCCGACTCGGTGTTGGTGCCGATGCAGTGCGAGTACTACGCGCTGGAAGGCCTCAGCGCGCTGGTGCAGACCATCGACGCGCTTAAGGGCCGGCTCAACCCCGCGCTGGAGATCGAGGGCGTGCTGCGCACCATGTTCGACGTGCGCAACAACCTCGCCAACGCGGTGTCGGCCGACCTCACCGCGCACTTCGGCGACAAGGTCTTCCGCACCATCGTCCCGCGCAACGTGCGCGTGGCCGAGGCGCCCAGCCATGGCCAGAGCATCGTCGCCTACGACAAGGGCTCGCGCGGCGCCATCGCCTACCTCGGCCTGGCCGGCGAAGTGATCCGCCGCCAGCGCGAACGCACCCAGCAAGCCCAGCAAGCCGCCGCCGGCGCTCGCGGCAACCCCCCGGAGACCCGCGCATGAGCGCCCCCAAGAAGCGCGGCCTCGGTCGCGGCCTCGAAGCCCTGCTCGGCCCCAAGGCCGCGGCGGAGGCGCCCGCCCTCGAAGCCACGCCCGGCGACACGCTCAAGGTGCTGCCGATCGACGCCCTCACCCCCGGCAAGTACCAGCCGCGGCGGGCGATGGACCCGGCCAAGCTCACCGAGCTGGCGGAGTCGATCAAGGCGCAGGGCGTGATCCAGCCGGTGGTGGTGCGCGAGATCGCGCGCGACCGCGGCGGCAAGGTCTACGAGATCATCGCCGGTGAACGCCGCTGGCGCGCCTCGCAGCAGGCCGGGCTGACCGAGATCCCGGTGGTCCTGCGCGAAGTCGACGACCGCACCGTGGTCGCGATGGCGCTGATCGAGAACATCCAGCGCGAAGACCTCAATCCGCTGGAAGAGGCGCAGGCCTTGCAGCGGCTGATCGACGAATTCGACCTGACCCACGCCCAGGCCGCCGAAGCCGTCGGCCGCTCGCGCGCGGCGGTGTCCAACCTGCTGCGCCTGCTGGAACTGCCGCCGGACATCCGCGCGCTGGTCGAGACCCGGGCGATCGAGATGGGCCACGCCCGCGCGCTGCTGTCGCTGACCCCGCAGGCCGCCATCGCGCTGGCCCGCCAGGCGGTCGAACACGGCTGGTCGGTGCGCGAGGTCGAACACCGCGTCCAGCAGCTCAGCGCCGGCCAGGTGCCGACCGCGGTCAAGGGCAAGCCGGCGAAGGCCGCGAAGGCCAAGCCGCAGGCCGACCTCGTCGCGCTGGAGCGCGACCTCAGCGAATCGCTGGCGACCAAGGTCGACATCCTCCACGGCCGCGGCGGCAAGGGCCGGCTGGTGATCCACTACACCGACCTCGACACGCTCGACGGCATCCTGGAGCGGTTGAAGGCGCGCGGCTGAGCCGCGTCGTTTCCGGTAAAGGCGGCGCATGCCCTACGGCGTCGGTCGCGATCGACCGACCCGATCACTTGAGAAGCGGCGCCGTCGCGGGATGACGCGACGGTCCCGCATCCGAACGCAACACGTCGAAAGTGGCATGCAGAAAAAGCATGTCCAGGCGTGCAACGCCGTGCCGATGATTTGCTGCTGGCGGCGTCGATACAGGTGCCTTGTCTCTGCTCCCGGAAAACGGTGCCGGAGGCGGCGCCGTGGTCGATTCCCGGGCGGGGAGGGCGGTCGATCGCGCGTTTCGGCGGTCCCGGGCGAGGGCTGCATGACACGCTCGATGACCGTTCGTCGGCCGGGATTTCGGACAGTTCATTGAAAATCAAAGACTTGGCTCTGCCCCCTCCGTTGGGTGACTTCCGGCACAGGTGGTTCGCTGGATAGGTGTTGTACTTTACCAACACACCAAGGCACACCCCCAGACCCGGAGCCCGCCATGAACCGCCTCGACACCCCCGTCCGTTCCTCGACCTCCGCCGCGGTCGCCGGCGCCCGGGTCGTCCCCTTCACCGCAGCCCGCCGCGAACGCGATTTCGGTGTGGGCTACGGCCGGAGCAGCGGTTACGCGATGGAGCGCCGTTACACCAGCGACTGGGGCGCGACGCGGTTCCGCTGCGCCTGAAGTCTCCCGCCGGGCGCGCGCCTGCGCATCGCCCGGACGTCACCCCCGCTTTCCCCCATCCTTTCGAGCCCACGCAATGAACGTCTCCCGCATCGCCGCCTTCCCGCATCGCCCGTCCGCCTCGCCGCGTCCCGGCCTGGCCGCCGCCCCGGTCATCCGCTATCGCGAACGCGACTTCGGCATCGGTTACGGCAGCAGCAGCGGCTACGCCGCTGATCGCCGCTACGCCAGCGACTGGGCCGCCGCCCCGTTCCGCTGCCGCTGAAAGCCGCCTCCCGGCCGCGACGCGCGTCCTCCCCCGCGCCGTCGCGGCCGGGTCCGGAAGGGGCCTCGGGTATCCTTGGCCGGATGAATACCCCCACCCCCGCCGTCTTCCGACGCAGCGTCACCCTCGAACAGCTCAACGCGTTCAATACCGGCACGGCAATGGCCTCGCTGGGCATCGTCTTCACCGAGATCGGCCCCGACTACCTGCGCGGCACCATGCCGGTCGATGCCCGCACCCGCCAGCCCTACGGCCTGCTGCACGGCGGCGCGTCGGTGCTGCTGGCCGAGACCCTCGGCAGCTCCGCGGGCAATCTCTGCGCCATCCCGGGCAGGCGCTGCGTGGGCATGGAGATCAACGCCAACCACGTCGGTGCCATCCGCGACGGCCATGTGGTCGGCACCGCGCGGCCGCTGCACCTCGGCCACAGTTCGCAGGTCTGGGAGATCCGGATCGAGGACGCCGCCGACGGCCGACTGGTCTGCATTTCGCGCCTGACCCTCGCCGTCGTCCACGATCCGGGCGCGGCGCAGGGTGAAAAGCTCTAGTCGTCGGGGATAAGGTGCCGGCATGACCCGTTCCCCCGCCTCGCGCGCAGCGCGCCTGCCGCGTTACCTGATCCGCTGGCCGATGCTGACCTGGCACGTGCTGGTGCACCTGCCGATCATCCTGATCCTGATGTCGCCGCCGTTCGGCGGCATCCGCATCGCCGGCGACCCGATCAAGCATCGCGTCGTGCGCCTCTGGCAGCGCGGGCTGATGCGGGTCTTCGGCTTCCGCATGCGCCGCGTCGGCATGCCGCTGCCGGGCGCGGTGATGTTCGTCGCCAACCACGTGAGCTGGATCGACATCGTCGCCCTGCACGGGTTCCGGATGATGGGCTTCGTCGCCAAGCGCGAGATCGCCTCGTGGCCGGTGGTCGGCTGGCTGGCGACGATGGGCGACACCATCTACCACCAGCGCGGCAGCCAGGAGTCGCTGGGCGGCGTGCTGCACGAAATGCTCGCGCGCCTGCGCGAGGGCCGCGCGGTCGGCGTGTTTCCCGAAGGCCGCACCCGCGGCGGCGATGCCATCGGCCCGTTCCACGCGCGCATCTTCCTGGCGGCGGTGGAAGCCAACGTGCCGGTGCAGCCGGTGGCGTTGCGCTACGGCGAGGGCGGCGACGCCCAGACCGTGGTCGCGTTCGGCCCGACCGAGAATTTCGCAGAGAATTTCCTGCGCCTGCTGGGCGAGCCCGCGCGCGTCGCCGACGTGATCTTCCTTGAGCCGATCCTGCCCGGCGATGCCGAAGGCCGCCGTCGCCTCGCCGAGACCGCGCGCAGCCGGATCGCGGCGGCGATGGGGCAGGCGGACGACTGACGCGCCGCCGCGGTTATTCGCTCCTGCGAGAGCAGGGAAGCGCGTTCTCGCGGGGTGCGCCGAATCCTTCCGATCGCGGACACCGTATCCTCCCGGACATGTCCCCGCCGACGATCACCCGCTCCCCTTATCGCCCGCCGTTCTGGCTGCGCAGCCCGCACGTCCAGTCGATCCTGGCGACGAGCCCGCTGCGCCGCGCGCGCGGCGCGCTGCTGCTCAAGCGCTGCGGTGCGGTGCATGCGCCCTACATCGTCGACGGCGGCGACGGCGTGCGGCTGGAAGGCGTGCACAGCCGCATGCCGAACGCGGAGCCGCGCGGTCTCGCGCTGCTGCTGCACGGCTGGGAAGGCAGCATCGAATCGAGCTACATGCGGATGACCGCGGCACACCTGTTGCGCGCCGGCTTCGAGGTGTTCCGGCTGAACTTCCGCGACCACGGCGACACCCACCACCTCAACCAGGCGCTGTTCCACTCCAACCGCATCGACGAAGTGGTGCATGCCGGAGTCGACATCGCGAACCGCTTCCTGTCCGACGGCGCGCGGCCGATGGTGGTCGCGGGCTATTCGCTGGGCGGCAACTTCGCGCTCCGGGTGGCGCTGCGCGCGCCGGCCGCGGGCCTGCCGCTGGCGCGGGTGGCGGCGGTGTGTCCATTGCTCGACCCGGGCGTGACCATGACCCGCATGGAGCAGGTCATGCCGTTCTACATGCGCTATTTCGAACGCAGCTGGCGGCAATCGCTGCGGCGCAAGCGCGACACCTTTCCCGAGTACTACGACTTCGACGACCGCATCCTGCGCCTGCGCATGCGCGAACTCACCCGCTGGCTGGTGGAGCGGCACACCGACTTCGACACGCTCGACGACTACTTCAACGGTTATTCGATCGCCGGCGACCGCCTGTCCGCGCTGCAGATGCCCGCCGATCTGCTGACGGCGGCCGACGATCCGGTGATCCCGGTCGAGGAGTTCCATGCGCTCCAGTTGCCCGCG
>JBGAFR010000051.1:0-25483 GCA_044227145.1 Lysobacteraceae bacterium | reverse complement strand
ATTGATAGTTTTTATCTATCTTAACGATCCAACGGATTCATTGGATCGATCGTATTCAGGTCCGTAGACTGTGCGGGTCGCGATCGGAACCGGTCGCCATACCCCCACCACCCGCACCCATCGAGGAACCCGATGTCCCTGATCAACACCCAGGTCCAGCCCTTCAAGGCCACTGCCTTCCACGCCGGCGAATTCGTCCCGGTCACCGACGAGACCCTCAAGGGCAAGTGGTCGGTCCTGATCTTCATGCCGGCCGCCTTCACCTTCAACTGCCCGACCGAGGTCGAGGACGCGGCCAACAACTACGCCGAGTTCCAGAAGGCCAACGCCGAGGTCTACATCGTCACCACCGACACGCATTTCTCGCACAAGGTGTGGCACGAGACCTCCCCGGCGGTCGGCAAGGCCCAGTTCCCGCTGGTCGGCGACCCGACCCACCAGCTGACGCGTGCCTTCGGCGTGCACATCGAGGAAGAAGGCCTGGCCCTGCGCGGCACCTTCATCATCAACCCGGAAGGCGTGATCAAGACGCTGGAAGTGCACGACAACGCCATCGCCCGTGACGTCAGCGAGACCCTGCGCAAGCTCAAGGCCGCCCAGTTCGTCGCCGCCAACCCGGGCCAGGTCTGCCCGGCGAAGTGGAAGGAAGGCGCCGAGACGCTGAAGCCGTCGCTCGACCTCGTCGGCAAGATCTGATCCGCGACCGCGGAACGATTGATCCCGAACAGGACCCCGGACGGCGCGTGCACGCCGTCCGACGGTCGCGGCGGACCTCCGCACCGCAAGACCCTCCTGCGCGTCCCCTCGCGCAACGCTCCACCGATCGCCGGCGTCGCAGGACGCGCCGCCGGCCTCGTCTCCGGCCGCGCCGTGCGCGACCGATGCTCCGTTCGCCGCAGCGGCCCTGCTTCGACCCCATGCGCCGCGCATCACGGACCACCCCCACCCCCGATGCGCGACCTGCAGGCCGTCGACGGCACGGCTGCTGCGGCGAACGATGCGATTTCCTTCCCCTTTTCTTCTTCCACGCGAGGACCCGGCCATGCTCGACACCGACATGAAGACCCAGTTGCAGGCCTATCTGCAGAAACTCGTGCGCCCGGTCGAACTGGTCGCCGCGCTCGACGACGGCGAGAAATCGCGCGAACTGCGCGAGTTGCTGGTCGAACTGACCCAGCTCTCCGACAAGGTCGCGCTGCGGGAAGCGCGCCAACCGGGCGACCGCGTGCCGTCGTTCGCCATTGCCAGCCCTGATTCGACGAAGGCCGGCCACGAAATCGCCGTGCGTTTCGCCGGCATCCCGATGGGCCACGAATTCTCCTCGCTGGTGCTCGCTCTGCTGCAGGTCGGCGGGCATCCGTCCAAGCTGGCGCAGGACACCATCGAGCACATCCGCGACCTCGAAGGCAACGGCCCGGACAGCGTGATGCGCTTCGAAACGTATTTCTCCCTGAGCTGCCAGAACTGCCCCGACGTGGTCCAGGCGTTGAACCTGATGGCGGTGCTGAACCCGCGCATCGAACACGTCGCCATCGACGGCGCGCTGTTCCAGGACGAGGTCGAGGCGCGGCAGGTCATGTCGGTGCCGACGGTCTACCTCAACGGCGAAGTGTTCGGCGCCGGCCGGATGACCGCCGAGGAGATCCTGGCGAAGCTCGACACCGGCGCGCAGGCGCGCGAAGCCGGGAAGCTGGCGGCGAAGGCGCCGTTCGACATGCTGGTCGTCGGCGGCGGCCCGGCCGGCGCGGCGGCGGCGATCTACGCCGCGCGCAAGGGCATCCGCACCGGCCTTGCCGCGGAACGTTTCGGCGGCCAGGTGCTGGACACGATGGCGATCGAGAACTTCATCTCGGTGCCCGAGACCGAAGGCCCGAAGCTGGCCGCGGCGATGGAACGGCACGTGCGCGAGTACGAGGTCGACGTGATGCACCTGCAGCGCGCCGAGCAATTGATCCCCGCCGGTGGCGACGGCCTGATCGGCGTGCGCCTGGCCAGCGGCGCGACGCTGAAGTCGAAGACCGTGATCCTCTCCACCGGCGCGCGCTGGCGGCAGATGAACGTGCCCGGCGAGCAGGAGTACCGCAACAAGGGCGTGGCCTACTGCCCGCACTGCGACGGCCCGCTGTTCAAGGGCAAGCGGGTGGCGGTGATCGGCGGCGGCAACTCCGGCGTGGAGGCGGCGATCGACCTCGCCGGCATCGTCGCCCACGTCACCCTGATCGAGTTCGACGGCCAGCTGCGCGCCGACGAGGTGCTGCAGCGCAAGCTGCGCAGCCTGCCGAACGTGGACGTGATCGTCTCGGCGCAGACCACCGAGGTGCTGGGCGACGGCGGCAAGGTCACCGGCCTGGTCTACCGGGACCGCAACGGCGGCGACGCGCACCGTCTCGCGCTGGACGGCGTTTTCGTGCAGATCGGCCTGCTGCCCAACACCGAGTGGCTCAAGGGCACGGTCGCGCTGTCGCCGCGCGGCGAAATCGTGACCGACGAACGCGGGCAGACCTCGCTGCCGGGCGTGTTCGCCGCCGGCGACGCCACCACGGTGCCGTACAAGCAGATCGTGATCGCGATGAGCGAGGGCGCGAAGGCCGCGCTCGGCGCGTTCGACCACCTGATCCGCACCACCGCGCCCGCCGAAAGCACGGCCGTGCAAGCTGCATGATCGATGCCGGGCCGGCCGTGAACGCCGGTCTCGGCATGACGCCGAGTGGCCTTTTCCCGGAACGCAGTGTGCTCCGGAGCGATACCTGTCAGATGAGACAGGCAGCGCAACATGACCGGGATGCGTCATTTCGCGTTAACGTCTCCCGGAAGCGTTTCCACGCGTTGTCGCAATCGACGCCCCGATGTCGCCCAGGACGGCGTGTCGGGATTGCGGCAGGTGTTTCCATCGGACGGACCGGGGACCCTCGACATGAACCTGCGTGACCTCAGATACCTCGTCGCACTCGCGGATCACCGGCATTTCGGCCGGGCCGCCGCGGCCTGCTTCGTCAGCCAGCCGACGCTCTCGACCCAGATCCGCAAGCTGGAAGAGGAACTGGGCGTGGCGCTGGTGGAGCGCGCACCGCGCCGGGTGATGCTGACGCCCGCCGGCCGCGACGCCGCCGAACGCGCGCGGCGGATCGTCGCCGACGTGGAAGAAATGCGCGAAGCCGCGCGACGCAGCCGCAATCCCGAGGCTGGCGCCGTGCGCCTGGGGCTGTTCCCGACACTCGGCCCCTACCTGCTGCCGCACGTGGTCCCGCGGGTGCGCGAGCGCTTCCCGGACCTGGAACTGCTGCTGGTCGAGGAAAAGACCGAAGTGATCCTGCGCCGCCTGCGCGAAGGCAGCCTCGACGCCGGCGTGCTGGCGCTGCCGCTGCACGACGACCAGTTGCACCTGGAATTCCTGTTCGAGGAACCGTTCGTGCTCGCGGTGCCGGACCGCCATCCGATGGCGGCAGCGAAGGATCTCTCGATGGAATCGCTGGCGGACGAAAGCCTGCTGCTGCTGGAGGACGGCCATTGTCTGCGCGACCAGGCGCTGGACGTGTGCCGGATGGCCGGTGCCGGCGAGAAGGCGGGCTTCCGCGCGACTTCTCTGGAGACGCTGCGGCAGATGGTCGCGGCCAATGTCGGCATCACCCTGCTGCCGGTGCTGGCGGTGAAGCCGCCGGTCGCGCCCTCGCGCGAGGTCCGGCTGGTGCCGTTTCGCGCACCCGCGCCGTCGCGGCGGATCGCGATGGTCTGGCGCCGCAGTTCCGCGATGTCCGAATTCCTCACCCGCTTCGCGGAGGTATTCCGCGAACTGCCACCCGATCTGCTCGACACCGGCACGCTGCCGCGCATGGCGGGTGCGGTGGCGTAAGCGCACACCGGCACGCGCGATACCGCATCGCAGCATTCACGAAACCGATCGAATCGATCGCCACAATCGATCGCCCCCTTGCGCTCGTTCGGGCGTATGCTCGCCGCGTACCGCGCGTCGGTGCACGTCAGCCCGACCGAGACCGCATGCGGATCGTCCAGGCGGCCCGCTCCAGGGAATCGGCCATCGTCATCGCAGCCAGACAGGAGAGGACAGCATGAGCCTGAAGGGTTCCAAGACCGAAGAGAACCTGCGCTACGCCTTCGCCGGCGAGTCGCAGGCCAACCGTCGCTATCTGTATTTCGCGCAGAAGGCGGACGTGGAGGGCTACAACGATGTCGCCGCGGTGTTCCGCTCGACCGCGGAAGGCGAAACCGGCCACGCCCACGGCCATCTCGAATACCTCGAACAGTGCGGCGACCCGGCCACCGGGCTGCCGTTCGGCGACACCGGCAGCAACCTGAAGTCCGCAATCGCGGGCGAGACCCACGAGTACAGCGATATGTACCCGGGCATGGCCAAGACCGCGCGCGACGAGGGTTTCGACGAGATCGCGGACTGGTTCGAGACGCTGGCGAAGGCCGAGCGCTCGCACGCCAACCGCTTCCAGAAGGCGTTGAACGAACTCGGCGCCTGATCGAGCCGCGCGGGACGCCCGCCCGCGGCGTCCCGCACCGCCGCCTTCCGCGAGGACCGCATGAGCCAGCCGACGCCTCCATCGCCGCCCGGCGGCGCGCGCGAGGGCAGCCTCGACGCACCGACCCGTCGTCCGCTGGCGTGGCGCGAGGACGCCTTCTGGGACCGCGCCGTGCTCGAACGGGAACTCGAGCGGGTGTTCGATCTCTGCCACGGCTGCCGTCGCTGCGTGAGCCTGTGCCAGAGCTTCCCGACCCTGTTCGACCTCGTCGACGCCTCAGCCACGCTGGAAGTCGACGGCGTGGACAAGGCCGATTACGCGAAGGTCGTCGAGCAGTGCTACCTCTGCGACCTGTGCTACCAGACCAAGTGCCCGTACATCCCGCCGCATCCGTGGAACATCGACTTCCCGCATCTGATGCTGCGCGCGAAGGCGGTGCACTTCCGCGAGCACGGCGCGCCGCTGTCGGCGAAAGTGCTGTCGAACACCACCGCGGTCGGCCGCCTCGCCTCGATCCCGGTCGTCGCCGAAGCCGTGAACTGGAGCAACCGCCAGCCGACCCTGCGCGGGCTGATGGAAAAGACGCTGGGCGTGCATCGCGACGCCAACGTGCCCGAATACCACCACCCGACGGCGCTGGCGAAACTCGCCCAGGACGATCCCGGCGACGGCGCCGTGGCCGCGGGGCCGACCACGGGCAGGGTCGCGGTGTTCGTCACCTGCTACGGCAACCACAACCATCCGAAGATGGTCGAGGATCTGGTCGCGGTGCTGCGCCACAACGACGTGCCGGTGAAGCTCATCCGGCAGAACCAGTGCTGCGGCATGCCGAAGCTGGAACTCGGAGATCTCGATGCCGTGGCCGCGTACAAGGACCGCAACATCGCGGCGCTGCGCGAGGCGGTAGAGGGCGGCTGGGACATCGTCGCGCCGATCCCGTCCTGCGTGCTGATGTTCAAGCAGGAACTGCCGCTGATGTTCCCCGAGGACACCGGCGTGCTGGCGGTGAAGCGCGCGATCTTCGACCCGTTCGAATACCTGATGCACCGCCAGGCCGCGGGCCTGCTGAAGACCGACTTCCGCCATCCGCTGGGCAAGGTCGCGTGGCAGGCGGCGTGCCACCAGCGCGTTCAGAACATCGGCCCGAAGACGAAGCAGGTGCTGGAGCTGGTGCCGGACACCCAGGTCACCGCGATCGAACGCTGCTCCGGCCACGACGGCACCTACGGCGTGAAACAGGCGACGTATCCGCTGGCGCGCAAGATCGCGAAACCCGTCGAGAACCGGGTGAAGCAGTCCGGGGCGGAGCACTTCACCAGCGACTGCGTGATGGCCGGCGCGCACATCGCGCACGGCCTGAACGACGGCGATGCCCCCGCGCGCATCGACGCCGAGCATCCGGTCTCGCTGCTGCGCAGGGCCTACGGGATCTGAACCATGACCGCGCTCGTCCGCACCGACCTCTTCAGTCTCGAAACCTACGCGATCGAGCGCGAGGCGTTCCGTGCGCGGGTGATCGCGCACAAGCGCACGCGCAAGCTGGCGCTGGGCGAACACGTGATCCTGCTGTTCGAGGACCGACTGACCATCCAGTACCAGATCCAGGAAATGCTGCGCATCGAACGGATCTTCGAGCCGGACGCCATCCAGGACGAGCTCGACGCCTACAACCCGCTGATCCCGGGCGGCCGCGACCTGAAGGCGACGATGCTGATCGCCTATCCCGACCCGGCGCAGCGCCATCGCGCGCTGGCGGGGCTGGGCGGGATCGAGCGCGCCGTGTACGCCGAGGTCGGCGGCCACGGCCGCGCGACCATGCACGCCGACGAGGACATGGACCGGACCGACGCCGACAAGACCTCGGCCGTCCACTTCCTCCGCTTCGATTTCACGCCCGCGCAGATCGCCGCGCTGCGCGCAGGCGCGCCGCTCGCGTTCGGCATCGACGACCCGCGGATGCCGCTGCGCGTGGAACCGTCCGCCGAAACCCGCGCGGCGCTGCTCGCGGATTTCGCGTGAGGCGTCGGCGGGTTCTCATCTTCGCGGCCGTGGCGCTCGCCGCCTATGTCGCCGCGTATGCCGGCTACCGGCAAACCCACACCGAGCGTTGGGAACGCGACGGGCGCGAGTACGTGCTGTACGGCTCGCATGCGGTCTACCTGCTGTACCGGCCGATGAGCTACGCCGACCAGGCGCTGACCGGCACCGGGGCGCACCTCGGGCCGCATCGCTGACCGCCGCGGCCGGTACACTGCGCCTGCATATCCCGGAGTCCGTCGCATGCTGCGCTGGCTGCTGCTGTTCGTCGTGATCGCGTTGCTGGCGTGGTGGTGGGCGACGCCCTCCGCGCCGGTTACGGCAGTACCCGCACCCGGCGCCGCACCCGCACTGATCGCCAGCAATTGCGGCCCGCCCGCGCAGTTGGCCGGCGCCGATGGTGCAGTGCAGACCGGGGTGCCCTCGGGCATGCCCGCGTTCGCGCTGGACGGCGCGCATGCGCAGCCGCTCGCGGGCTTCAGCGTGGCCGCGCGGGTGCTTTCGCGCGAGCGTTACGCGCACGATCGCGAATCCGATTTCGCGCCGCTGGACCTCGCCCTCGGCTGGGGCCGGATGCGCGACGAGGCGGTGATCTCCCGCCTCCACATCTCGCAGTCCGGGCGCTGGTATCGCTACTGGTGGACCGGCGATGCGCCGCTGCCGCCGGACGAGATCGTGCGCAGCAGCGCGAACATGCACATGATCCCTGCGGGGCCGTCGGTGGCCGCGGCGCTGGACCGGATCGACGCTGGCGACCGGGTGCGCATCGACGGCTGGCTGGTCGAAGTGGACACGCCGCAAGGCTGGCGCTGGCGCAGTTCGCTCACCCGCGACGACACCGGCAACGGCGCCTGCGAAGTGGTCTACGTCTGCGCCGTGCGGAAGTTCTGAGCGCTGCTCACCCGGCCGCGTGCAGCCCCACCGGGCAGCTCACGCCGGTGCCGCCGAGGCCGCAGTAGCCGTCGGGATGCTTCGACAGGTACTGCTGGTGCTCCTCTTCCGCGTAGTAGAACGCCGGCGCCGGGTAGACGATCTCGGTGGTGATCGCACCGAGGCCGGCCGCGCTCAGCCGCTGCTGGTAGGCGTCGCGGCTGGCCTGCGCAGTGTCGTATTGCGCCTCGGTCGCGCAGTAGATCGCGGAACGGTACTGGGTGCCGGTGTCGTTGCCCTGGCGCATGCCCTGGGTCGGGTCGTGGCTTTCCCAGAACGTCTTCAGCAGTGTTGCGAACGTCACCTCGGCCGGATCGAACACCACCAGCACCGCCTCGGTGTGGCCGGTCTCGCCGCTGCAGACTTCGCGATAGGTCGCGTTCGGCGTGTAGCCGCCGGCGTAGCCGACCGCGGTGGTGAACACGCCCGGGATCGACCAGAACTTGCGCTCGGCGCCCCAGAAGCAACCCATCCCGAACTGCACCCGCGCCAGCCCCGGGAAGGCGTCGCGCAGCGGGCGGCCGTGGACGTGGTGGACGTTGCGCAGCGGCATGGCCTCGGCGCGGCCGGGCAGCGCGCGATCGGGTGCGGGCATGCGCTGCTTCCAGGCGCCCACGCCGAGCAGGGATTCGAACATGACGGACTCCGGATCAAGGAAGGGACGACGTCGCTACAGAGGCCGGGACCGGGCGCCCGGGTGCGTCGCGACGGCAAAGATGCGACCCGGCAGCCTCGGATTCAAGCGGTCGTTCAGGCGGTGGCCGGGCGCGGGGCGAACACCGCCGGCGCCACGCTCACCCGATTGCGGCCACCGCGCTTGGCGGCGTACAGCGCCTTGTCCGCGCGTTCGACCACTTGCTGCGGGTTCGCGTCCTCGGCGAGCATCGTGGCGACGCCGATGCTGACCGTCGTCCGCAGCGGGCGGTCCTCGTGGCGCAGTTCCGCGTCCTCCACCGCGCGCCGGATCTGCTCGGCGATGGCGCGCGCCATTTCGGTCTGGCGACCGGGCAGCACGACCAGGAATTCCTCGCCGCCGTAGCGCCCGAACTGGTCCTCGTCGACCAGCCCGGCGCCGACCAGGCGCGCGATCTCGCGCAGGCAGTGATCGCCCGCGGCATGGCCCATGCGGTCGTTGACCGACTTGAAGTGGTCGACGTCGATGTACAGCACCGACAGCGGCAGGCCCTGGCGATGCGCCTGCGGGAAGATGCGGGACAGGGCCTGGTCGATGCTGCGCCGGTTGAGCGCGCCGGTCAGCGCGTCGACTTCCGCAGTGTGGCGCAGGTGCAACGCGGTGAAGGCCTCGTCGATCTGCAGCACCGCGATCCGCGCCAGTTCGCGCGCGATCGACAGTTCGTCCGGATGGAAGACCGTCGCCCCCGCGCGCTCCAGCACCAGCGCGCCCCAGGCCGGCGCCCGCACCGGCAGCGATACCGCGGCCTCCACCGCCACCGGCACGGCTTCGCCGCTGCGCGACACCGGCTGCTGTACGTCGATGTTGATCGCCAGTTGCTGGCGCAGTGCCGGTAACCGCGGGACGATGCGCTCGACCAGCGCATCCAGCGCGGCGCCGGGCTGCGCGGCCAGGGTGTCGCGCCCGTGGTAACCGCGCAGGATGGCGAGCATCCGGTCGGCGGGGACGATCCGGCGCAGGTGCTCGAGCAGCAGGCGCATCGCCAGCGGCTGGATCTCCTCCTCCGGCACGCCGCGCAGGGCCATCTGCAGCGCGGTCAGCAGTTCGGTGCGCACCGCCTCGCGGTACATGCGGCGCTCGGAGTCCGCGCGCGCGCGCTGCTCGCGGTCGCGCTGTTCGCGGTACTTGCTGATCCGGCTGATCAGGCCGACGCTGATCGTGGCCGCGGCGACCACGATCGCCGTCTGGTAGCCGAAGCGGATCCACACCGAATCCGGCAGCAGCGCGTGCGCGCCGAGTTCGCGGGCCATCATGGTCAGGGCGATGCCGATCACCGCCAGCGCCATGCCGGGCGAGAACGGCACGCGCCGCGACCACGCGTCCCTGACCAGCCACAGCGCGACGCCGCAGCCGAGCAGCCAGACCGCGGGCATCAGCCATGCGGCGACCAGCGCGCCCATGCGGCCCGCCGCCGCGATCAGTACGGCCAGCACCAGCAGCGCCGCCGCACCCCGGCGCACGCCGCGGGCCAGCCCGGGCCGCGCCTGGGCGGTGTCGGCGTAGCGCAGCAGGATGGCGAGCCCCGAGGCTTCGAAGACCAGCGACACCATGTGGATCCCGGCGCCGCCGAGCCGGCGGAACAGGCCGAACGGATCGAGCGCATGGAGATGGCCGTTGGCGGTCATCAGCATCAGCGTCGCCGCGAGGCAGAAGGCGAACAGGAACAGGAAGCTCACGTCCCGCGAGGCGAAGAACAGCGCCAGCATCAGCAGCGCGACCGTGGTCAGGCTGGCGTAGGCCAGGGTGATGAAGATCGTCGCCTGCTGCATCTCCCGCTCGGCCAGCGCCTCGGACATCAGCTCCGGGCGCACGGCGGTGTCGCGCAGGGCGGTGGCGGCGAGTTCCAGGCGGATTTCGCCCTCCCAGGTCGACGGCAGGCGGAAGAGGTAGCCCACCGGCATCGGACCGTCGTCGGGCCCGGCATCGAGGAATCCGCGTTCGCCGCTGTCCCAGGCGTCCTCGACGCGGAGGCGCACCGACGCCAGCGGCACCCGCGGGATCCAGATCACCCACTGCGGCGATTCCGGCGTCCGCGGCGGCAGCACGAAGCGCAGTTCGGCCCGCGTCGGGCGCGGGTCGGCGGCGCGGACCGCCAGCGTCCGGTCGTCCGGCCCCAGCCGCGGCAGGCGCCCGTCCGGATCGGGTAGCGCCGTCATGCGCAGCGTCAACGGCCGCTCCGTCGGGACTTCCGCGTGGCCCGGGGACAGGGCATACAGTCCGAGGGCAAGGACCAGCGCCATGCCGAAGGCACGGAGCCAGACGCGCGGACGGTCCCATTCGACGAACGCCATGATCAACCGCACATCGCGATCATCCGGACCTTCCCGATCCCTCGCCGATCGCCCGCGGCCGGGCACAGGCCAGCGTCGGCGCGCGACGCGCGCCGCACCGATGCGCGATCCGCGGACGGATCGGCGTCGCCGCTTCCGTTCGTTCGCTGCCTGCGGTCATCTCCCTCCACGCCCGTTGCGCCCGGTGGCGCCCCTCTTTCCCGACATCACACTAGCACCGGCACGCGGTGCCCGCAGCGGCTCCGGGCCGCGATCTGGATGGATGGCAGGGCGCGTGTTGCCGACAGCCGGGGCCGCCTGCGCAAACGATTGATTTTCCGCGGGAGATCGCCTCGCCAGGCACCCGGCCGGCGTCGACGGCCGGTCCCCCCGCCCGCCGGGCCAGGCGCTCGGGCACCCTGCTAGACTGGCGGTTTTCGCCCACGCTTCGCGTTTCCACGCCCCCAGTTTCAGGCCCTCGATGACCCCGGACCCCACCGCCGACGCCCTGCCCGCCGATACCGAACGCCGCCAGGACTTCATCCGCCAGATCGTCCGCGACGACCTCGCCGCCGGCAAGCACGCCGAGATCCGCACCCGCTTCCCGCCGGAGCCCAACGGCTACCTGCACCTGGGCCACACCCGCGCGATCTGGACCGACTTCGGCATCGCCCGCGAGTTCGGCGGCCGCTGCAACCTGCGCCTGGACGACACCAACCCCGCGAAGGAAGACCCCGAATACGTCCGCGCCATCCAGGACGACGTGCGCTGGCTGGGCTACGAGTGGGCATCGCTGCGGCACGCGTCGGATTACTTCGAGGTGTTCTACCTCGCCGGCGAACAGCTGATCCGCCAGGGCGACGCCTTCGTCTGCGACCTCACCGCCGACGAAGTGCGCGCCTACCGCGGTTCGCTGACCGAGCCCGGCCGCCCCTCGCCGTACCGCGACCGCAGCGTCGAGGAGAACCTCGACCTGTTCCGGCGCATGCGCGCGGGCGAGTTCCCGGACGGCGCGCGCACGCTGCGCGCGAAGATCGACATGGCCAGCGGCAACATCAACCTGCGCGACCCGGCGCTGTACCGCATCAAGCACGTCGAGCACCAGAACACCGGCAACGCGTGGCCGATCTACCCGATGTACGACTACGCGCACTCGCTCAGCGACTCGGTGGAAGGCATCACCCACTCGCTGTGCACGCTGGAGTTCGAGGACCATCGCCCGCTGTACGACTGGTGCGTGCAGAAGGTCGACCTGCCGAAGCATCCCGAGCTGCTGGCGCCGCTGGCCGCGAAAGGCCTGCCGATCGAGGCCGCGATCCCGCGCCAGATCGAGTTCTCGCGGCTCAACCTCAACTACACGGTGATGAGCAAGCGCAAGCTGATGACGCTGGTCGAGGAAGGCCTGGTCGACGGCTGGGGCGACCCGCGCATGCCGACGCTGCAGGGCATCCGCCGCCGCGGTTACACGCCCGACGCGCTGAAGCTGTTCGTCTCGCGCCTCGGCCTGTCGAAGCAGAACTCGCTGATCGACTATTCCGTGCTGGAGAACACGCTGCGCGAGGACCTCGACGCGCGCACGCCGCGGCGCATGGCGGTGCTCGACCCGCTGAAGTTCGTGCTGACGAACCTGCCCGAAGGCCACGAGGAAACACTCACCTTCTCCAACCATCCGAAGGACGAGTCCTTCGGCACCCGCACCGTGCCGTTCTCGCGCACGCTGTGGATCGACCGCGAGGACTTCGCCGAAGTGCCGCCGAAGGGCTGGAAGCGCCTGATCCCCGGTGGCGAAGTGCGCCTGCGCGGTGCCGGCATCGTGAAGTGCGACGAGGTGGTGAAGAACGACGCCGGCGACATTCTGGAACTGCGCGGCACGCTCGATCCCGAATCGCGCCCCGGCATGGCCGGCGCCGACCGCAAGATCAAGGGCACCATCCACTGGGTCAGCGCGGCGCATGCCGTCGAAGCGGAAGTACGGTTGTACGATCGCCTGTTCACCGTGGCGAATCCGGACACCGACGAGGACGGCAAAAGCTACCGCGACTACCTCAACCCGGACTCGCGCCGCAGCGTCCGCGGCTACGTCGAACCCGCCGCCGCCAGCGCCGCGCCCGAGCAGGGCTTCCAGTTCGAACGCACCGGCTACTTCGTCGCCGACCGCTTCGACCACACGCCCGCCGCGCCGGTGTTCAACCGCAGCGTCACCCTGCGCGACACGTGGGCGGCGGGCGGCTGATCAAGCGTCCGCAGGTTCAAATCGCGCCCCCGCTACCACGACAGAAGGAGACCGCCATGCGCCTGCCGCTTCCGCTCGCCGCCCTGCTGTTCGCGCTGTCGCTGACCGCATGCAGCGCCCCCGCGCCCGCGCCGGAAACGCCGCAGGCCGCGACCTCGGCGCCTGCACCGGCCGCATCGACGACACCCGCACCGGCGGCACCCGCCGCGCCGCAGCCACCGAAGGCCGCGCCCGCACCCGCTGCACCGACAACGACGGCACCGGTCGAACACGCCGGCAGCGCCAACCCGATGGCGCCCGATCGCAGTTGCCGCACTGATGCCGACTGCGCGGTGAAGGACGTCGGCAACTGCTGCGGCCGTTTCCCGCTGTGCGTGAACAAGGACGCGAAGGTCGATCCCGCCGCCGTGCGTGCCCAGTGCGCGAAGGACGGCATGGCCTCGACCTGCGGCTTCCAGGAAGTCGGCGGCTGCCAGTGCGTGCAGGGCCGCTGCGAGAACCTGCCCAACGGCGCGCCCGTGGTGATGTGATGCTGCTCGCCCAGGTCCACCTCACCCTGCCGGTCTGGGTCCACGACGCCGTCGACGCCTCGCGCGCCTACGCGAGCGACGCCGACAAGGTCGCGCTGGCGATCGCGCTCTCGCACGGCAACGTCGAACACGGCAGCGGCGGCCCGTTCGGCGCGGTTGTCTTCGGTGCGGACGACCGCATCATCGCCGTCGGCGTCAACCGCGTGCTGCCGCAGACCTGCTCGGTCGCGCATGCCGAGATGATGGCCTACATGCTGGCGCAGCAGCGCACCCAGCGCGCGCGGCTCAACCTCGACGACGACGGCCGCGTCGTCGGCCCGATCACGCTCGCCACGTCCTCGCAGCCCTGCTGCCAGTGCTACGGCGCCACCATCTGGGCCGGCATCGACCGCCTGCTGATCGGCGCCCGCGCCGAGGACGTGATGGCGCTGACGCCCTTCGACGAAGGCCCTCTGCCCTCGGACTGGATCGGCGAACTGGAGAAGCGCGACATCGCCGTGACCCGCGACATCGAACGCGCCGCCGCCTGCGACGTGCTGCGGGCGTATGGCAGCGGTGGCGGCGGGAAATATTGAGTAGGGCGGGCCCTGGCCCGCCATTGCGACCGCTCCGATCACGTCGAACAACGATCGAAACGGCTTCGACCGCTGCAGCCTTCTCCCGACAGGTCGCAACGGCGGGCCTGGGCCCGCCCTACAATGCCGGGATGACCCAGGGCCTCCTCTGCTACTGCCGCGCCGGTTTCGAGCCCGAGCTCGCCGGTGAACTCACCGATCGCGCGGCGGAGGCGGGGCTCGCGGGTTACGCGCGCACGGAACGCAACACCGGGTACGCGCTGTTCCTCGGTGAGGATGGCGACGTGCTGTCGCAGGCGCTGCCCTTCGCCGACCTGATCTTCGCGCGGCAGAAGCTGGTGCTGATCGCCGAACTGCGCGACCTCGACCCGAAGGACCGCATGCTCACGCCGCTCCCACAGACATCGGCCTTCGGCACGCTCGTCGTCGAACATCCCGACTCCGACGACGCCAAGCCGCTCGCCGGCCTCGCCCGCAGCTTCGGCAACGCGCTGCGGCCGGCGCTGCGCAAGGCGGGGCTGCTGGCCGCGCAGGATGACGACCGCCTGCCGCGGCTGCACGTGTGCTTCGTCGCCGGCGACCACGCCTTCCTCGCCGCCGGCGACCCGCGCGACAGCGCACCGTGGCCGATGGGCGTGCCCCGGCTTCGGATGCACGCCGACGCGCCGTCGCGCTCGGCACTGAAGCTCGAGGAAGCGTTGCTGACGCTGCTCACCGCCGACGAGCGCACGCGCCTGCTGCGCGAGGGCATGCGCGCGGCCGATCTCGGCGCTGCGCCGGGCGGCTGGACCTGGGTGCTGACACGCCACAAGCTGCACGTCACCGCGATCGACAACGGCCCGCTGCGTCCGCACGTGATGGAAACCGGCCTGGTCCAGCACCTGCGTGCGGATGGGTTCGCCTGGCATCCCGCGAAGCCGCTGGACTGGATGGTCTGCGACATGGTCGAGCAACCCTCGCGCGTCGCCGCGCGCATGGCCGAGTGGTTCCGGGAGGGCTGGTGCCGGCACGCCGTGTTCAACCTCAAGCTGCCGATGAAGAAGCGCTGGCAGGAAACCCGCCTCTGCCTCGACCGCTTCGCGACACAGGCCGGCAAGCCGCTGACGATCCGCGCGAAGCAGCTCTACCACGATCGAGAAGAGATCACCGTGTTCGCGACGCCGTCGCGGGCATGAGTCCGTCCGCCGCCATCGACGGCGTCGATACCCACACACTCGCCTGCGCCGGCAATGCCCACCGCTTCCGGCCTGTCGCATCCGTCTGCTAAGTTGGCGACATGGCCGTCGGCATTCTCCTCGTGACCCACCCCGGTGTCGGGACCGCGCTCGTCGCGGTCGCGACCCGGCTGCTGCGCCAGCTGCCGCTGAAGACCGAAGCGTTCGAGGTCGCGTTCGACGCCGATCTCGACGTCACCCTGCCGCAGGCCAGCGCCGCGCTGCGCCGGGTGGACGGGGGCGACGGGGTGCTGGTGCTGACCGACCTGTACGGCGCCTCGCCCAGCAATCTGGCGGCGAAGCTGGCGCGGCTGGGCACGCCGGTACGACGGGTCGCGTCGCTGAACCTGCCGATGCTGCTGCGAGTGATGAACTACGCCGAGCTGCCGCTCGACGAACTGCCTGCGGTCGCGGCCGCCGGCGCGCGCAACGGAGCGATCTTCGATGACGCCTGACTCGATGAAGCATGATTCGATGACGCCTGACGCCGCCGACCGCGCCCGCTTCCTGGAACACCGACCATGATCGAACGCGAACTGCCCATCCTGAATCGCCTCGGCCTCCACGCCCGCGCCACCGCCAAGCTGGTGCAGACCGTGTCGCCTTTCCGCTGTGCGGCCACGATCTCGGCCAAGGGCCGCGAGGTGAACGCCAAGAGCATCATGGGCGTCATGCTGCTGGCCGCCGGCCAGGGCAGCACGGTGATCGTGCGTGTCGATGGCGAGGACGAGGAGGCGGCCATGGCCGCGATCGCCGCGCTGTTCGAACGTCGCTTCGACGAGGACGGCTGATGCGGCGTGTCCTCTCCGGCCAGGGGGCCTCGCGCGGAGGCGCGCTGGGACGCGCGCGCGTGCGCCTGCCCCATGCGCTGGACGTGGTCGAGGACCGGATCGAACCGGAACTGGTGGAGGCGGAGGTCGCGCGGATGCACGCCGCGGTCGACGTGGTGCGGGCCGAGATGCACCAGTTGCGCGACCGCCTGCACGGCGCGCTCGCCCACGAGGTCGGCGAATTCCTCGACCTGCACGCCCTCCTGCTGGACGACCCCGAACTGCTGGCCGGTCTGGACGACATGATCCGCACCGGCCGCTACACCGCCGACTACGCCCTGCGCCTGCAGCGCGACCGCATCGCCGCGGTGTTCGACGGCATGGACGATGCCTACCTGCGCAGCCGCATCGACGACATCGACCAGGTCGTCGGGCGGCTCCACGCCGCGCTGCACAAGCGCGCGGCCGAGCTGCAGGGGATCGCCGGCGACATCCTGGTCACCGACAGTGTGGCGCCGACCGAACTGGCGCAACTGCACGCGCAGGGCGTGCTGGCGGTGGTCACCGCCGGCGGCAGCCCGCTGTCGCACACCTCCATCCTCGCGCGCAGCCTGCACATCCCGCTGGTGATCGGCGCCGCGCAGGCGCTGCAGAAGGTCAACGACGGCGACGTGCTGGCGGTGGACGGCGGCAGCGGCCTGGTGATCCTCGAGCCGAACGCCGACGATCTGCGCGCACACCAGGGGCGGGTACGCGAGTACACCCGCGAGCGCAAGCAGCTGCATCGGCTGCGCCGCGAGCCCACGCGCACGCTCGACGGCATCGACATCAAGCTGTGGGCCAACGCTGAGTCGCGCGAGGACGTGGCCGAAGCGCACGCGCTGGGCGCCGCCGGCGTCGGCCTGTACCGCACCGAGTTCCTGTTCATGCACCGCCCCGCGGAGCTGCGCCACACCCTGCCGGACGAGGAGGAGCAGTTCCGCGCCTACCGCGACCTGGTGCTGGGCATGACCGGCCGGACCGTCACCATCCGCACCCTCGACATCGGCGCGGACAAGGCCGACAGCACCGGGCTGGCGCTGACCGACGAGCCGAACCCCGCGCTGGGTCTGCGCGGCGTGCGCCTGTCGCTGGCCCGCATCGACCTGTTCCGCAGCCAGCTGCGCGCGATCCTGCGCGCCACCGGCTACGGCCCGGTGCGGATCCTGGTGCCGATGGTCAGCGGCCGCGAGGAGATGCTGGCCGTGCGTGCGCTGCTGCGCGACGTGCAGCGCGAGCTGCGCGCCGAGGGCCAGGCGATCGCCGAGCACGTGCCAGTCGGCGCGATGATCGAGGTGCCGTCGGCCGCGATCGCGCTGCAGACCTTCATCGCCGACACCGACTTCCTGTCGATCGGCACCAACGACCTGGTCCAGTACCTGCTCGCCGCCGACCGCACCAACGAGGCGCTGGGCGACCTCTACTCGCCGCTGCATCCGGCGGTGCTGCGGCTGCTGTTCGACATCATCCGCGCGGCGCGCACCCAGAAGAAACCGGTGGCGGTGTGCGGCGAGATCGCCGGCGACCCGGTGTTCGCGCCGGTGCTGCTGGCGCTGGGGCTGGAGGAGTTCAGCCTGCACCCGGGCACGCTGCTGGAAGTGCGCCGTGCGATCCGCGACCTCGACCTCTCCGCCCTGCGCAGCCGCGCCGCGGTGCTGCTGCGCGCCCGCGATCGCGCCGGCATCGAACGCTGGCTGGCGCGGGTGGCGACGTGATCGACGGCCGGCCGCCGCCGGATCCCGAGCGCATCGCCCGCTGGGAGGAACACGCCGTCCGCCTGCTGGCCGCGCGCGATGCGCCGGACAGCGTGGTCGAGGCTCTGCGCCACATCGGCTGCCCGAAGGACCTGGCGCAGGAGATCGTCGCGCGCAGCAAGGCGCCGGCGACGTCGCAATTGCGGCGCAAGGGCGTGGGCATCCTGCTGACCGGGCTGGGGATGATCGCGGCGAGCGTCATCGCCGTGGCGCTCGGCCTCCATCACGGCTTCGGCGGACGACTGGCGTGGCTGTTCGTCTTCGGCATCGGCACCGCGATCTACGGCCTGTTCCAGATCGTGTTCGGCTGAGCCGGCCCGCGAGCGCAATCCACGCCATGCCCAGTAGAGCGGCCTGAAGGCCGCTACCTCGCCTCGGATCAAAAGCAGCGGCCTGGTGTTCAACAGCCGAATGGCTGGTCAGGCCGCTCTAGCGCGAATACCTGCGCGACGGCGCGCGGCAGTGCCGCGCAACCGCCGCCGCTCACCCCACTGCCGCCCGCACGTTGCGGAACATCCGCAACCACGGCGAATCGTCCGGCCAGTCGGCGGGGTGCCAGCTCAGGTTGGCGCTGCGCGGGGTGCGTTCGGGATGCGGCATGAGGATCGTCGCCCGTCCGTCACGCGTGGTCAGGCCGGCGATGGCGTCCTCGGACCCGTTCGGGTTGGCGGGGTAGCTGGCCGCAGGGGCGCCGTCGCCGGCGACGTAGCGCAGGGCCACGGTCGCGGCCATGCGGTCGGCGGGCACGTCGAACGCGGCGCGGCCTTCGCCGTGGGCGATCGCCACCGGGATCCGCGAGCCGGCCATGCCGCGGAAGAACAACGACGGCGAGTCGACGATCTCCAGCATCCCGAAACGCGCCTCGAACTGCTCGCTGCGGTTGCGCAGGAAACGCGGCCAGTGCTCGGCGCCAGGGATGATCCCCTTGAGCTGCGACAGCATCTGGCAGCCGTTGCACACGCCCAGCGCGAACGTGTCGGGCCGCGCGAAGAACGTGGCGAAGGCATCGCGCAGGGCGGCGCGTTCGAGGATCGAGGTCGCCCAGCCGCGGCCGGCGCCGAGCACGTCGCCGTAGCTGAAGCCGCCGCAGGCGGCGAAGCCGGCGAAACCGTCAAGCGCGATGCGGCCGGCGATGAGGTCGCTCATGTGCACGTCGACCGCCGCGAAACCGGCACGGTCGAACGCCGACGCCATCTCGATCTGGCCGTTGACGCCCTGCTCGCGCAGGATCGCCACGCGCGGCCGCGCGCCCGTCGACACGTACGGGGCCGCCACGTCTTCCGCAGCATCGAACGTCAGCTTCGGCTGCAGGCCCGGCGCGTCGAAGCGGCGCACGGCGGCGCGCTCCTCGTCGGCGGATTCGGGGTTGTCGCGCAGGCGCTGCATCGCGTGGGTGACCGACCACCACGCGTCGAACAGCGCTTCCCAGCGCCACTCGGCCAGCACCTCGCCGTCCTGCAGCACGCGCACCGCGGACGCGGTGGTCGGGCGGGCGATGCGCTGCGCGCATTCGATCAGGCCGTGGCGCGCGACGAGATCGGCGAACTCGGCGCGATCCTCCTCGGCGATTTCGACGATCAGGCCCAGCTCCTCGGCGAACAGGGTGCGCAGCGGATCGTCGCCCCAGTCGTCGAGCTGCAGGTCGAGGCCGACGTGCGACGCGAACGCCATCTCGCACAGCGCGGCGAAGGCACCGCCGTCGGAGCGGTCGTGGCAGGCACGGACGAGGCTGCGCTCGCGGGCGTCGCGCATCAGTTCGAACAGCGCGCGCAGGCGCTCGGGATCGTCGAGGTCGGGCACGGCGTCTTCGCCATGGCGACCGCCGAAACCGTCGTACACCTGGGCGAGGATCGAGCCGCCCAGCCGCTTGCGGCCGGCGCCAAGGCCGATCAGCCACAGCTCGGTGTCGGCGTCGCGCGAGAGCAGCGGCGTCAGCTGGCCGCGCACGTCCTCGACCGGCGCGAACGCAGTGACGATGAGCGACACCGGCGACACGGTCTTGTGCGCCTCGCCCGCCTGCGACCACTGCGCCTGCATCGACAGCGAGTCCTTGCCGACCGGGATGCTGAGGTCGAGCGCCGGGCACAGCGCCATGCCGACCGCCTTCACCGCGTCGAACAGGCGCGCGTCCTCGCCGGCGTGGCCGGCGGCGGCCATCCAGTTCGCGGAGAGCTTGATCCGGTCCAGCGACGCCACCGGCGCCGACAGCAGGTTGGTGATCGCCTCGCCGACCGCCATGCGCGCGGCCGCGGCGGCGTCGATCAGCGCCAGCGGCGTGCGCTCGCCGATCGCCATCGCCTCGCCGGAGAAGGTGTCGAAGCCCGACAGCGTGATCGCGCAGTCGGCCACCGGCATCTGCCACGGGCCGACCATCTGGTCGCGCGCGGTCAGGCCGCCGACGCTGCGGTCGCCGATCGTGATCAGGAACGATTTCGCCGCCACCGCCGGATGCGCGAGCACGCGCAGGCCGGCCTCGTGCAGGTCGATCGCTTGGCCGTTCAGCACCGGCCACGCGGTCGCCGCCGGGCGTCGCGCATCGCGATGCATCTTCGGCGCCTTGCCGAACAGCACGTCCATCGGCAGGTCGATGGCAGGCGCCACCGGCGCGATGCCGGCGACCGCGCCCTCGCCGACCACCAGTCGCTCCTCCGCGGTCGCCGTGCCGACGACCGCGAACGGGCAGCGCTCGCGCTCGCAGATGGCGGTGAAGTCGGCCAGCCGGTGCGGGGCGACGCCCAGCACGTAACGCTCCTGCGACTCGTTGCACCACAGCTGCATCGGCGACAGCGACGGGTCGTCGCTCGGCACCTTGGCCAGGTCGATCACGCCGCCGACCGACGAGTCGTGCAGCAGTTCGGGGATCGCGTTCGACAGGCCACCGGCACCGACGTCGTGGATGCTGAGGATCGGATTCTCCTCGCCCAGCGCGACGCAGCGGTCGATCACTTCCTGGCAGCGGCGCTCCATCTCCGGGTTGTCGCGCTGCACGCTGGCGAAATCGAGGTCCTCCGCACTTTCGCCGGAGGCCACCGAACTCGCGGCGCCGCCGCCGAGGCCGATCAGCATCGCCGGGCCGCCGAGCACGATCACCGCGTCGCCGGGCGACAGCGGTTTTTTCGCGACCATCGGCCGGTCGACGGCACCGACGCCGCCGGCGAGCATGATCGGCTTGTCGTAGGCGCGGACAAGGCCGGTGTCGGGCTCGCGCGCTTCGAACGTGCGGAAATAGCCGGCGAGGTTGGGCCGGCCGAACTCGTTGTTGAACGCCGCGGCGCCGAGCGGGCCGTCGAGCATGATCTCCAGCGCCGGCGCCATGCGCGGGTTGAGCGCGCGTTCGCCTTCCCACGGCTGCGGCAGTGTCGGGATGCGCAGGTGCGAGACGCTGAAGCCGGCGAGACCGGCCTTCGGCTTGCCGCCGCGGCCGGTCGCGCCCTCGTCGCGGATCTCGCCGCCGGCGCCGGTGGAGGCGCCCGGGAACGGCGAGATCGCGGTCGGATGGTTGTGGGTCTCGACCTTGATGCAGAACGCGCTGGGCGCTTCGGCCTCGGCACGATATTCCAGCGTGACCGGATCGGGCCGGAAGCGCTTCGCCGCATAGCCTTCGACCACCGCCGCATTGTCGCTGTACGCCGACAGCGTGTACTCAGGCGTCTGGGCGTGGGTGTGGCGGATCATCCGGAACAGCGACTGCGGGCCGCCGTTGTGCAGCGCCTCGCGGCCGTCGACGGTCCACGACGCGTTGAAGATCTTGTGCCGGCAGTGCTCGGAATTCGCCTGCGCGAACATCATCAGCTCGACATCGTGCGGGTCGCGGCCCAGCGCGCCGTAGCGCTCGCGCAGGTAGGCGATCTCGTCGTCCGCCAAGGCCAGCCCGAGGCGGGCGTTGGCGGCTTCGAGGTCGGCCAGCGGCACGACTTCGAGCGCGCCGCGCGCCGGCGTCTCGAACAGCGCCGCGGCGTCGCCGGCATCGGCGAGCAGCGACTGGGTCATCGGGTCGTGCAGCGCCTTCGCCAGCGCACCGCGGGCGGCTGCGTCGTCGGGCCAGCCGCCCAGGTCGATCCGCATGCCGCGCTCGACGCGGAGCACCGGCTGGCCGGCGCCGCGGAGCAGTTCGGTGGCCTTGCTGGCCCAGGGCGAGGCCTGCGCTTCGAGGATGCGATCGAGGGTGTCCGGGTCCGGCGTCCGGCCCGGTTCGGGACGGACCCAGTAGACCCACCAGGCGCCGGTGACGCGGACGCCGGGGACGAGGGACTGCAGGCGGGATTCGAGCCGTTCGCGGCGGAAAGGCGACAGGGCCGGACGGCCCTCGAGGACGATCATGTCCGGTACACGTCAGCGCGGGCCGGCGATTGTACCGGAAGCGGTCCCGCCGGGCCTTCGCCGGGCCGGCGGGACAGGGGCGGAGCCTCGCCGGGGCGGGGGCTCAGCGGCCGCCGGCCGGGGTACCCGAGCCCTTCGTGCGCTCGGCGGCCAGCTTGTCCAGCGCTTCGAGCATCGCCGGCGGGTCCATGTAGCCCGGCAGCACTTCGCCGTCGATGTCGACGATCATCGGCGTGCCCTGCAGGCCCAGGCGCTGGCCCAGCTTGTATTCGGTGGCGACCGGGTTGTCGCAGCGCTTGGGCGCGATCGACTGGCCGTTCTTGGCGTCGGTCAGGGCCTTGCGGCGATCGTCCGAGCACCACACCGACTCCATCACCAGCGCATCCGGGCTGCCCAGCCCGGCGCGCGGGAAGGCGAGGTACTGCACCGCGATGCCGAGCTTGTTGTACTGGGCGATCTGGGAATGCAGCTTGCGGCAGTAGCCGCATTCGATGTCGGTGAACACCGCGACGGTGTGCTTGGCCGGGCCCACCGGGGCGAAGACGATGCGGTCGCTGACCGGGATTTTCGCCAGTTCCTCGCGGCGCAGCGCGCTCAGGCCATCGCGGCCGATGTCGCGCTTTTCCTTCAGGTCGTAGACCGAGCCCTGCAGCATGTAGCGGCCGTCGTCGCTGAAGTAGAGGGTCTGGCCGTTGACGATGGCTTCCTGGAAGCCCGCGATCGCGGCCGGGGCGACGCGGTCGGGGACCAGACGGGCATCCAGCTCCTTGAGCTTGGCGCGGACCATCGCGTCCTTGGCGGCATCGGCCGGACGCGCGGGAGCCGGGGCGCCGGGCGCCTTGTCGCCGGCAGCGGCGGCCTTGTCGGTGGCGGCGGGAATGGACTGCGCGCAGGCGGACAGGCTCAGGGCGCACAGCAGGGCGAACACCGGGAATTTCATACGCATCGATTCCATCGAAGGGCGGGAAGGCAGGGACTGGGACCGCGGCGACCGCGTCCGAGTTCAGCGCCGGGAGGATTGTCGGCCGATTGTCGCACGCAGGGGACGCCGCCGACCGTGCCGGAAGCGCCCCTCCTTCCACGGGATCCGCGGCGTCCGGCGGCCGCGCGTCGGGTCGTCGCCTTCAGGCACGGGGGTGGTGCTGCGCGTGCAGGCGCTTGAGCTGCTCCCGGGCGACTAGGGTGTAGATCTGGGTGGTCGACAGGCTGGCATGGCCCAGCAGCATCTGCAGCGCACGGAGGTCGGCGCCATGGTTCAGCAGGTGGGTGGCGAAGCTGTGGCGCAGGCCGTGCGGGCTGATCCGGCGCGGATCGATCCCCGCGACCGCGGCCAGCCGCTTCACCAAGGCCCAGAACGCCTGCCGCGTCGGCGGCGACCCAGCGGCGTCGAGGAACAGCGCCGGCGGCGCGCGCTTCCCGGCCAGCGCGGGCCGGGCCTCGGCGAGGTAGCGCTGCAGCCAGTGCTGGGCCTCCTCGCCCAGCGGCACCAGCCGCTCGCGCCCACCCTTGCCGGTGACCCGCAGCGCGCCTTGGCGCAGGTTCACCGCGGTCGCCGGCAGGCCGACCAGTTCGCTCACGCGCAGGCCGGCGGCGTACATCAGTTCGAGCATCGCCCGGTCGCGCAGGCCGATCGGGACGGTCACGTCCGGGGCGGCCAGCAGCGCCTCGATCTCGCGCTCGGCCAGCGCCTTGGGCAGCGAGCGCGGCAGCTTGGGCGGGTCGAGCAGCGCGGTCGGGTCGTCGGCACGCGCACCGCGGCGCACCTGCAGGCCGAAGAACGCGCGCAGGGTCGACAGCAGCCGGGCGTTGCTGCGCGGCGAATAGCCTTCGCGGGTGCGCCAGGCGAGGTAGTCGAACAGCGCCGCGCGGTCCGCACCGGCGAGACCGCCGTTCGCGCCGTCGCGCCAGCGCGCGAAGCCTTCGAGGTCGCGCCGGTAGCTGGCCAGCGTCTGCCGCGAGAGCCCCTGCTCGGCCCAGATCGTCTCGGCGAAGGCGTGGATCTCCGCGGCATCGGCATCGCGCAGCGGCGGCAGCGCGAGGACCTGTTCGCGACGTTCGGCAGGAGTGCGGGCGGGCATGCGCACAGGGTAGCGCGGGGGCGATCCCGTATCCTGTCGCGATGACCGCGACCGACGCCACCGATACCGCACCACCCGCCGCACCCGCCCGACCGCAGGCCCTCGTCGGCCGCCGCCTGCTGGCGCTGCTCTACGACGTCTTCCCGATGCTCGGCGTGTGGTTCCTGATCGGCGTGATCGCGCTGATCGCGCACCGCGGCGAGGCCATCCACGCCGACACCCTCGCCGGCTGGCTCGAACTCATCGCGCTGTGGGCCGTCACCGGCCTCTACGCCACCGTCAGCTGGCGCCGCGGCGGCCAGACCCTCGGCATGCGGCCCTGGCGGCTGCGGGTCGTCGGTACCGGCGCCACCACCCCATCGCTGCGTGCGCTGTGGCTGCGCTACGCCGTCGGCACCGCGTCCCTGCTGTTCGCCGGCCTGGGCTTCTGGTGGGCGTGGATCGACCGCGACCGCCTGGCCTGGCACGACCGCGCCAGCGGTACGCGGCTGGTGCGGATTCCGAAAGGGTAGAAGGATCGTCGCCAACGGAAATGATCCTGCTCATCGGTGCACAGGGAGCTGGAAAATCGACGTTCTTCCACGAAAGATTCCGAGACACTCATCTCAGGATCAATCTGGACATGCTCCGCATACGTCATCGCGAAAGCGGACTCGTGAATGCTTGCCTCGCATTCAAGCAGCCGTTCGTCATCGACAACACCAACCCCACCAGAGCGGACCGCTATCGTTATCTTGCGAGGGCAAGAGAGGCGAAATTCACGGCCATCGCGTATTTTTTTGATGTCCCGATGGAAAGCCTGTTGATCCGTAACGCACAAAGAACAGGCAAAGCGCGCATCCCAGAGAAGGCGATCCTCGGGACGCTTCGTCGGATTCAACCGCCATCGAGCGTTGAAGGCTTCGATGTAATGACCCAGTAAAAATCCGCTCAGGTGTAACCTAGACGAAGGAGACACGCATGAGTGCGGTGATGGAAGAAGAGATCAAGCGATGGACGGCGCGGCGGAAGTCGCAGCTGGTGCTGGAGATCATTCAGGGCAAGACGACCGTGTCGGAGGCAAGTCGGCAGTTCGATCTGCCGCCATCGGAGATCGAGGGCTGGGTCGACGAGGGCAAGCGCGGGCTGGAGAACGCGCTGCGGGCCAAGCCCGAAGATGTGCGCGAGCAGTACGAGCGACAGCTGAAGGAACTGCAGGAAGCGTACGGCGAGGCGATGCTGGAGCTGCGCGCGCGAAAAAAATTGGCGTCCCTGTTGGGCAAGGACGAGACCTGATGGTCTCGATCCAGCAGGGACTGCTGGCGGACGGCATCCGGGTCTCGATGGTGAAGTTGTGTCGCTGGTTCGGCCAGCCCCGGCGGACGGTGTACTACCGGCCGACGAAAGCGCCGCCGACGGTGCGCGCCGATCTCGCGGAGCCGATCAAGGCGCTGATTGAAGCCGAGCCGTCGTTTGGCTATCGCACGGTGGCGGGATTGCTGGCGATGAACAAGAACACGGTGCAGCGGATCTTCCAGCTGAAGGGCTGGCAGGTACGCAAGCGCCCGATCGG
>JBGAFR010000050.1:0-25444 GCA_044227145.1 Lysobacteraceae bacterium | reverse complement strand
CCGATCCTGCGCGTGAAGGGCGTGGAGGCCGACGACGTGATCGGCACGCTGGCCGTGCAGGGCGCCGGGCAGGGCATGGCGGTGACGATCTCCACCAGCGACAAGGATTTCGCGCAGCTGGTCCGTCGGCTGGACGACGGTGCGGGCATCGCGCTGGTCAACACCATGACCGGCAGCCGCATGGCCGACGACGCGGCGGTCATCGAGAAGTTCGGCGTGCGCGCCGACCAGGTCATCGACCTGCTCTCGCTGATGGGCGACAGCGTCGACAACATCCCCGGCGTCGAGAAGTGCGGCCCCAAGACCGCGGCCAAGTGGCTGGGCGAATACGACACGCTGGAGAACGTCATCGCGAACGCCGACGCCATCAAGGGCAAGATCGGCGACAACCTGCGCGCAGCGCTGCACCGGCTGCCGCTGAACAAGCAATTGGCGACGATCAAGCTCGACGTGGCCCTGGAGCAGGGTCCGGCCGACCTCGGCCTGCGCGAGCGCCATGTCGAGGACCTGCGCCGGCTGTACGCGCGGTACGGCTTCAACCAGGCGCTGAAGGACCTCGACGGCGGCAACGGCGCGGCCCCGGCTGCGGACGACTCGCGCGCGAGCCTGCGCAGCACGCAGGCGGGCTACGCGCGCAGCGCGCAGGCGCCCGAGGACGCGCCCGACCCCGCGCTCGCGGCCCCGGGCACCTACGAGACCGTGTCGACGCCGGAGCAGCTCGACGCCTGGATCGCGCGGCTGAAGGCGGCCGACGAGTTCGCCTTCGACACCGAGACCGACGACCTCGACCCGATGCGCGCGAACCTGGTCGGCCTGAGCTTCTCCACCGAGCCCGGCAACGGCTGCTACGTGCCGGTCGGCCACACCTATCCGGGCGCGCCGGCCCAGCTCGACCTGCGCGCGACCCTCGATGCGCTGCGTCCACTGCTGGAAAGCGCGAAGCACCGCAAGCTCGGCCAGCACGGCAAGTACGACCTGCACGTGCTGCGTCGCCATGGCGTGGACGTGGCCGGCTACCACGACGACACCATGCTGGAGAGCTTCGTCTGGAACGCCAGCGCCAGCCGCCACGACATGGACACGCTGGCGAAGCGCTACCTCGGCTACGACACCATCAAGTTCGAGGACGTCGCCGGCAAGGGCGCGAAGCAGATCCCGTTCTCCGAGGTCGCCATCGACGATGCCACCCGCTACGCCGCCGAGGACGCCGACATCACCCTGCGCCTGCATCGCGTGCTGTCGGCGAAGCTGGCGGGCGAGCCGTCGCTGGAGAAGGTCTACCGCGAGATCGAGATGCCGCTGGTGCCGGTGCTGGCGCGGATGGAGGCCAATGGCGTGCTGATCGACGCCGACGAACTGCGCCGGCAGAGCGCGGACCTGTCGCGGCGCATGCTCGCCGCGCAGAAGCAGGCGACCGAACTGGCCGGCCGCACCTTCAACCTCGATTCGCCGAAGCAGTTGCAGGCGCTGCTGTTCGACGAACTCAAGCTGCCGGCGCTGGTGAAGACGCCCACCGGCCAGCCCTCGACGAACGAGGAGGCGCTGGAAGCGATCGCCGACCAGCACGAACTGCCGCGCGTCATCCTCGAGTACCGCGGCTTGGCGAAGCTGCGCAGCACCTACACCGACAAGCTCGCGGAGATGGTCAATCCCGATACCGGCCGCGTGCACACCAGCTACCACCAGGCTGGCGCCGCGACCGGCCGCCTGTCGTCGAACGATCCCAACCTGCAGAACATTCCGATCCGCACCGAGGACGGCCGCCGCATCCGCAAGGCCTTCATCGCACCGGAGGGACGCAAACTCGTCGCCTGCGACTACTCGCAGATCGAGCTGCGGATCATGGCCCACCTGTCCGAGGACGCCGGCCTGCTGCGCGCCTTCGCCGCCGGCGCCGACATCCACCGCGCCACCGCTGCCGAGGTGTTCGGCAAGACGCTGGAGGACGTGAGCGCGAACGAGCGCCGCGCCGCCAAGGCGATCAACTTCGGCCTGATGTACGGCATGAGCGCGTTCGGGCTGGCGAAACAGCTGGGCATCGGCCGCGGCGAGGCGCAGGACTACATCGCGCTGTACTTCAGCCGCTATCCCGGCGTGCGCGACTTCATGGAGCGCACCCGCAAGGACGCGCACGAGCGCGGCTATGTCGAAACCGTGTTCGGTCGCCGGCTGTACCTGGACAACATCAACGCCCGCAACCAGGGCCTGCGCGCCGGCGCCGAGCGCGCCGCGATCAATGCGCCGATGCAGGGCACCGCCGCCGACATCATCAAGCGCGCGATGATCGCCATCGACGGCTGGATCGGGAAGCACGCGACCGAAGCCAAGATGCTGCTGCAGGTGCACGACGAACTGGTGTTCGAGTGCGATGCCGGTTTCGTCGACACGCTGGTCCCGGAAGTCACCGCACGCATGGCCGCTGCCGCCAAGTTGCGGGTGCCGCTGGTGATCGACAGCGGCGTCGGGGCGAACTGGGACGAAGCGCACTGATGCCGACCGCACTGCGGCCACGGCGCGCGGAGCGGCATGCGGCGACGCAGCAACCCGCAGGCGCGCCATCGTCGGCATGCAGCGTTCCGGAAATGCGTGCGATGCCGTTCCAGGCGTATCGTCGAGCATGACTTCCGGCATCCCTTCCTGTCCGTTCTGACAGGTTTTTTCAGTCGCCTACAGCCAAAACTGAACGGTCGTTGCACACGGCATGAATCCGTCCTGAATTCTCCCCGGGCGCTATCGGAAACTTCACGAACTCGGCCCCGCAGTCGTGGTCAACTATCCCGCGACAGATGCAACGTCTGTCGCAGCCGCTCTCTCCCCTAGGGCGGCCCCGGAACGTAAGACTCTCCCCAAGTCCCGTTCCCAGCCCCGCCGGTTCCCCCGCCTGCGGGGCTTTTTATTTGCGCGACCGGACGCCAGACTGCGCGTCGTCGCCACGGGGCCCACCATGTCCGAACTGTTCTCCCTGTCCGCGCCCTGGTGGGCCTTCGTGCTGCGTGCCATGGCCATCTACCTGCTGGTGATGGTGCTGGTGCGGCTGTCCGGCAAACGCGCCGTCGGCCAGTTCACGCCCTTCGACCTGGTGTTGTTGATCCTGATCGGCAACGCCGTCCAGAACGGCCTCAACGGCGGCGACAACTCGCTGACCGGCGCCGCGCTGTTGGCGGTCTGCCTGATCGCGCTGAACTACGCCACGGCGTTCCTCTCGGCGCGTGTGCCGAGGGCGCGGAAGTGGATCGAGGGCGAGCCGGTGGTGCTGGCGCAGGACGGTCGCGTGTTCCACGCCGTGCTGCGCCGCGAACTGGTAAGCAAGGCCGATTTCCGCGAGGCGATGCGCGGCGCCGGCTGCAGCGAGATCGAACGGGTCAAGTTGGCCGTGCTTGAGACCAACGGCCACATCAGCATCGTGCCGAACGACGAGGCCTGACCCGCAGCGCCGCCCCGAAAAGCGGAACGCAGTTCCGTTGCCACCTCTCCGGAAACGGGGCAGCGGCGCCAAGCGCCGCTCCACCGAATCCGGTCAGGCGAGTTCGGAGAGCCAGTCGCGCGGGCGCAGGTAATCCTGCAAGCGCGCCTCGTCGCTGCCCGCCTCCGGCGCGTAACCGTATTCCCAGCGCACCAGCGGCGGCAGGCTCATCAGGATCGACTCGGTGCGGCCGCCGGATTGCAGACCGAACAGCGTGCCGCGGTCGAACACGAGGTTGAACTCGACGTAGCGGCCCCGGCGGTAAAGTTGGAACTGCCGCTCGCGCTCGCCGTACGGCATCTCGCGCCGCTGCGCGACGATCGGCAGGTAGGCGTCGAGGAAGCCGTCGCCGACCGCGCGCTGGTAGGCGAAGTCGCGCTCGAAGTCCTCGTGCAGGTCGTCGAAGAACAGCCCGCCGACGCCGCGGGTCTCGCCGCGGTGCTTCAGGAAGAAATACTCGTCGCACCAGCGCTTGTGCGCGTCGTAGCGCGCCTGCCCGCCGAAGGGCTCGCACAACGCGCGCGCGGTGCGGTGCCAGTGCAGCACGTCCTCGTCGACCGGGTAGAACGGCGTGAGGTCGAAGCCGCCGCCGAACCACCAGGCGACGGTCTCGCCGTCCTTGAACGCACGGAAATGGCGCACGTTGGCGTGCGTGGTCGGGATGTGCGGGTTGCGCGGATGGAACACCAGCGACACGCCGACCGCGCGCCACGAAGCGCCCGCGAGTTCCGGCCGCGCGGCAGTCGCCGACGGCGGCAGCTTGGTGCCGGAGACGTCGGAGAACCCGATGCCGGCCTGCTCGAACACCGCCCCGTCGCGCAGCACGCGCGTGCGCCCGCCGCCGCCTTCGGTGCGCTGCCACAGGTCTTCCTTGAACGTCGCGGCACCGTCGGCGCCTTCGATCGCGGCGCAGATCATGTCCTGCAATCCCGTCAGGTAATCGCGGACGCGGAGGAACTCATCTTGGGGAGCTGCGGGGTCGATGGTATCGGTCATGGGCAGTCACTGATGGCCAAACGGTGTCATAGGGCGGGCCCTGGCCCGCCATTGCGGTGTCACCGTCGCCCCACACATCCGGCGAAACGGCGTCGATCATTGTGCGACAGGTCGGAACGGTTGCGATGGCGGGCCAAGGCCCGCCCTACGCCGGCTGCAGGTTCGCGTACGCCAGCACCAGCCACTTGCTGCCGGCATCGTCGAAGTTGACCTGCACGCGGGCGTGGGCGCCGCTGCCTTCGATGTCGGTGACGACGCCGGTGCCGAACTTCGCATGGCTCACGTTCTGGCCGAGGCGCAGGCCGGGCGTTTCCTGCAGCGAGGCATGGCCCCAGTCGCGGCGCGGCTGGGCCTGGTACATCGGCCGCGCGACCTGGATCTTCGGCCGCACCTCGTGGATCAGCGCGGACGGGATCTCGCGCAGGAACCGCGACGGCAGCCCATACATGTCCTGACCGTGCAGGCGGCGCGCCTCGGCGTAGGTCAGCACCAGCTTCTGTCGCGCGCGGGTGATGCCGACGTAGGCGAGGCGGCGCTCCTCCTCCAGCCGGCCGGATTCCTCGATCGACTTGTTGTTCGGGAACAGGCCTTCCTCCACGCCGACGAGGAACACCAGCGGGAATTCCAGGCCCTTCGCGCTGTGCAGCGTCATCAGCTGCACGCCGTCCTCGCCGGCCTCGGTCTGGCCTTCGCCCGCTTCCAGCGCGGCATAGGCGAGGAACGCGACCAGTTCGGTCAGCGCGGCCTGCTCTCCATCGGCACGCACCTCGTCGTCGCCGCGCACGAAGCGCGAGGCGACCGACACCAGTTCGTCGAGGTTGTCGGTACGCGAATCCAGCGAACCCTTCGACTGCTGCTCGTAGTGCTCGCGCAGGCCGGAGCGCGCCAGCGCGTGGTCGATCTTGTCCTTCAGCGGCAAGTCGACGGTTTCCTCGCCGATCGCGTGGACCAGTTGCTGGAAGCCGGCGAGCGCGTTGCGCGCGCGCGCCGGCAGGCCGTCGCCGGAGGCGATCCGCGCGGCCGATTGCCACAGCGACAGGCGTTCGACGCGCGCGAGTCGGCGCACTTCGTCCAGCGTGCGTTCGCCGATGCCACGCGTCGGCGTGTTCACGGCGCGCTCGAACGCCGCGTCGTCGTCGCGGTTGGCGATCAAACGCAGGTAGGCCAGCGTGTCCTTGATTTCGGCGCGCTCGAAGAAGCGCATGCCGCCGTAGACGCGGAACGGGATCTGCTCGCCCAGCAGCGTCTCTTCGAACGCGCGCGACTGCGCGTTGCTGCGGTAGAGGATGGCGCATTCGCCGTGGCTGCCGCCGTCGCGCACCCACTGGCGAACGCGCTCGACGACGAAGCGCGCCTCGTCGATCTCGTTGAACGCGGCGTAGAGGTCGATCGCCTCGCCTTCGCCGCTGTCGGTCCACAGCTGCTTGCCCAGGCGCGACGGGTTGTGCGCGATGACGGCGTTGGCGGCGCTGAGGATGTTGGCGCTGGAGCGGTAGTTCTGTTCGAGGCGGATGGTCACCGCGCCCGGGTAGTCGCGCAGGAAGCGCTGCACGTTCTCGACTTTGGCGCCGCGCCAGCCGTAGATGGCCTGGTCGTCGTCGCCGACCACGAACACCTGGCCACTGTCGCCGGCGAGCAGGCGCACGAACGCGTACTGCAGCGTGTTGGTGTCCTGGAACTCGTCGATCAGCAGCTGCTGGAAGCGGTGGCGGTAGTGCTGCAGCAGCGCCGGATGGTCGCGCAGCAGTTCGTGCGCGCGCAGCAGGATCTCGGCGAAATCGACGAGGCCCGCCTGTTCGCAGCGCTCCTGGTACAGCGTGTAGGCGCGCAGCATCACGCTCGCCCATTCGTCGGTGCCGTTACGGGATTCCGGCTGGATGTGCTGCGGCCGGCGACCTTCGTCCTTCTGCGCGTTGATCCACCAAGCGATCTGCCGCGGCGGGAAGCGCGCCTCGTCCAGCTCCAGCGCCTGCACCACGCGCTTGACCAGCCGCAGCTGGTCGTCGCTGTCGAGGATCTGGAAGCCTTCCGGCAGCTTCGCGTCCTGCCAGTGCAGGCGCAGCAGGCGATGGGCGAGGCCGTGGAAGGTGCCGATCCACATGCCGCGCGTGCCTTGCGGCAGCAGCGTGTCGGCGCGGTGGCGCATCTCGCCCGCGGCCTTGTTGGTGAAGGTCACCGCGAAGATGCCGTGCATCGGCACGCCGTGCACCTCGTGCAGCCAGGCGATGCGATGGGTGAGCACGCGGGTCTTGCCGGAGCCGGCGCCGGCCAGCACGAGCTGGTGGCCGGGACCGGCGCTGACCGCCTCGCGCTGTGCGGCGTTCAGGCCGTCAAGCAGGTGGGAAACATCCATCGCCGCATTTTACGCGATGGCGGCGGCTTCCCGCGGCGCGAGCTGCCGGGAAGCGCGCGGATCAGTGCGCGCCGTGCTTCTGCCCGGCGAGGGTCATCAGCCGGTCGGTCCAGGCGATGCCGATCGCCGACAGGATGAACAGGCCGTGGATGATCGCCTGCCACATCACGCCGGTGGCGGTGACCTTGGCGCAGAGCGTCGCCGCCTGTTGCAGGGCGGGCGTGCACAGCGGCAGGCCCAACTGCCCGGCCTCGATGAAGCTCTTGAGCAGGTGGATGGACGAAATGCCGATGATCGCCATCGCCAGCTTCACCTTCAGCACGCTGGCGTTGACGTGGCTGAGCCATTCCGGCTGGTCGGGATGGCCTTCGAGGTTCATGCGCGAGACGAAGGTCTCGTAGCCGCCCACGATCACCATCACCAGCAGGTTGGAGATCATCACCACGTCGATCAGGCCGAGCACGATCAGCATGATCCCCTGCTCGCTGAGCGTGTTGGCGTCGTGGATGAGGTGCCACAGCTCCTTGAGGAACAGGAACACGTACACGCCCTGGGCGACGATGAGGCCGAGGTACAGCGGCAACTGCAGCCAGCGCGAGCTGAAGATGAGCGCGGGCAGCGGGCCGAGGCGGACGTTCTGCGGGTTCGACATGGGCGGCGGGCGGTGGTGGCGAAAAACCGCGTTAGCCTACCGGGGCGCGGCGGCGGCGCCAACCGCCGCGGAAAACAGCATCCCGGCATCGGCGCCATCGTGCGCGGGGTCGCGGCCTAGACTGGCGCCCTCCCCCGAGACGGACGCCGCCATGATCGATCTGCACTATTGGCCCACCCCCAACGGCCACAAGGTCACGCTGCTGCTGGAGGAACTGGCCGAGGCCGGCGCGCCGCTGGCGTACACGATCAAGCCGGTGAACATCGGCACCGGCGAACAGTTCCAGCCCGGCTTCCTGGCGATCGCGCCGAACAACCGCATGCCCGCGATCGTCGACCACGCCCCCGCCGACGGCGGCACCCCGGTGAGCGTGTTCGAGTCCGGCGCGATCCTGCAGTACCTGGCCGAGAAGACCGGTCGCTTCCTGCCACTCGACCTGCGCGGCCGCACCGCGACCCTGGAATGGCTGTACTGGCAGATGGCCGGCCTCGGCCCGATGACCGGCCAGTACGGACATTTCAACGTCTACGCGCCGGAGAAGATCGCGTACGCGATCGACCGCTACACCCGCGAGGCGCAGCGCCTGCTGGGCGTGCTCGACAAGCGCCTCGCCGGGCGCGCCTTCCTCGCCGGCGACGACTACACCATCGCCGACATGGCGAGCTATCCGTGGATCAGCCCGTACCGCACCGCGCCGATCGATCTGGAGCCGTATCCCGAGGTGCGGCGCTGGCAGGCGGTGATCGCCGCGCGTCCCGCGACCGCGCGCGCCTACGCGCTCGCGAAGCAGGTGAACCCCGAGGCCGGCCAGCCGCTGAGCGACGAACAGCGCAAGGTGCTGTTCGGCCGCTGACGCAACGCCTGTAGAGCGGGGCGCAGCTCCGCTGCCATGGCTCCGGAGAGGCTGCAGCGGAGCTGCGCTCCGCTCTACGAGGACAGGGGACAGGCAGGTCCGGCGCGTTGCGGCTAAGCTGCGGACCTGCCGTACTCCGGGTTCCGCCATGCGCCTGTCCGCCAGCCTGCTCGCCTTCATGCTCGCCACCACGTCCGCCGCCGCTGCGCCATCCACCCCGCCGCCTCCGCAGCGGCTGACCCTCGAAGCCATCACCGGCGACGCCCCGCTGTCCGGACCGACGCTGCTGAAGCCGCAGATCGCGCCGGATGGCTCGCGCGTCACCTTCCTGCGCGGCAAGGACAGCGACCGCAACAAGCTCGACCTCTGGGCCTACGACGTCGCCACCGGCCGGGTCGCGCTGCTGGTCGATTCCACCGACGTGTTGCCCGGCGAGGAGGTGTTGAGCGACGCCGAGAAGGCGCGCCGCGAGCGCCAGCGCACCTCGGCACTGTCGGGCATCGTCGACTATCAGTGGTCGCCCGATGGAAAGACGCTGCTGTTCCCGCTCGGCGGCGAGCTGTACCTGTACGACCTGTCGAAGTCGGGCAAGGCCGCGGTGCGCAAGCTCACCACCGGCACCGGCTTCGCCACCGATCCCAAGGTTTCGCCGAAAGGCGGCTTCGTCAGCTTCATCCGCGATCGCGACCTGTGGGTGATCGACCTCGGCACGGGCAAGGAAATCCGCCTGACCCGCGACGGCAGCGACCGGGTCGGCAACGGCGTCGCCGAATTCGTGGCCGACGAGGAAATGGATCGCCACACCGGCTACTGGTGGGCGCCGGACGATTCGGCGATCGCGTTCACGCGGATCGACGAAGCGAAGGTGCCGGTGCAGAAGCGCTACGAGGTCTATCCCGACCGCACCGAAGTGGTCGAACAGCGCTATCCAGCTGCGGGCGACACCAATGTCGCCATCGAGCTGGGGACCATCGCACCGGAGGACGGCGCCAAGCCGACGTGGATCGACCTCGGCGCCGACGAAGACATCTACCTCGCGCGCGTCGACTGGCGCGATCCGCGGCATCTGACGTTCCAGCGCCAGTCGCGCGACCAGCGCCGGCTCGAGCTGATCGAGGCCGATCTCGCCGGTGGCAAGCAGCGCACGCTCGTCACCGAGACCGCGAAGACCTGGGTGCCGCTGCACGACGGCCTGCATTTCCTCAGGGACGGCCGCTTCCTGTGGATGAGCGAGCGCAGCGGCTTCGAGCACCTGTACCTCGCCAGCGCCGACGGCAAGTCGCTGAAGCCGCTGACGCGCGGCGACTGGCCGGTGGACGCACTGCTGGCGGTCGACGAGGCGAAGGGACTGGTCTACTTCAGCGCCGGCCGCACCGCCGACGGCAAGGCGGACGCCCGCCAGTCGCAGATCCACGTCGTGCCGCTGGCCGGCGGCGCGATCCGCACGCTGTCGACCGAGCCGGGCATGCACAGTGCCAGCTTCGCGAAGAACGCCAGCGTCTACGTCGACAGCTGGTCGAACGCGCGCACGCCGCCGCAGATCGCGCTGCATCGCGCCGACGGCACGTTCGTCGCGAATCTGGTCGACAACGATCCGGCCAAGCCCGAACACCCGTACGCGAAATACCTCGCCGCGCAGCGGCCGACGGAATTCGGCACGCTCACCGCCGCCGACGGCAAGACGCCGCTGCACTACGGCCTGATCAAGCCGGCGGACTTCGATCCGGCGAAGCGCTATCCGGTCGTCGTCTACGTCTACGGCGGCCCCGCCGCGCAGACCGTCACCGACAGCTGGCCCGGCCGCGGCGACCACTTCTTCAACCAGTACCTCGCGCAGCAGGGCTATGTCGTGTTCACGCTGGACAACCGCGGCACGCCGCGGCGCGGCGCGGCCTTCGGCGGCGCGCTGTACGGCAGGCAGGGCACGGTGGAAGTCGACGACCAGCACGCCGGCATCGCCTGGCTGCGCGCGCAGCCGTGGGTGGATGCATCGCGCATCGGCGTCTACGGCTGGTCCAACGGCGGCTACATGACGCTGATGCTGCTGGCGAAGCGGCCGGACGACTATGCCTGCGGTGTCGCCGGCGCGCCGGTCACCGACTGGGCGCTGTACGACACGCATTACACCGAGCGCTACATGGATCTGCCGAAGGACAACGCCGGCGGCTACCGCGAGGCCAGCGTGTTCTCGCACCTCGCCGGTCTCCGCCCGAACGCGCTGCTGCTGGTCCACGGCATGGCCGACGACAACGTGCTGTTCCTCAATTCCACGAAGCTGATGAGCGCGCTGCAGAAGCAGGGCACGCCCTTCCAGCTGATGACCTACCCCGGCGCCAAGCATGGCCTGCGCGGCAGCGACGCGCTCCACCGCTATCGCACGACCGAGGCGTTCCTCGACCGCTGCCTGACACCCTGACCGGAAGGTCTGCCATGTCCTTGCCGCCGCCGCTACCCGATGCGCCGCTGTCGACGCCCGCATCGGCACCTGCTCCCGCTCGCCGCGGCTGGTGGCAGCGTCACTGGAAGTGGGCGGTACCAACGCTCGTCGTGTGCGGGTTCGCGTTGTTCGCCGCCGCGCTCTTCGGCCTGTTCTCGCTGACGACGCGGATGATGCGCGACAACGACGCTTACCGGATCGCGCTCGGGACCGCGCAGGCCGATCGACGCTTGGTCGCCGACCTCGGCCGGCCGATCGAACCCCGCTGGTGGATCACCGGAAACGTGAACGCCGGGGCCGACGGCAGCGGCAGCGCGACCCTGCTGATCCCGGTCGAAGGGCCCCGGGGCGGGGCGACGGTGTATGCGGACGCCTCCGCGGAACACGGCGACTGGAAATTCACGTACCTCGTTGCGATCCTCGACGGCAGTGGCGATCAGATCGATCTGATGGGGTCGTTGCCTCCCGGACGCAGGGCAAGAACCGAGGCGCCCGCCACCGGCGGGGCGGACGAGTGTCCGACCAGGCCGCACTAACCGCCATCGCCGCGGCCTGACGCCAGCGCATCGCGCATCGGCAGTGACGGCAAGGCGTCATCGTCATCGATCCAGTCCGCGTCACCCGGTTCGCTCACGCCGCCCACCAGCACCACGTCGTCGAGCGTCTGCGGCATGCCGTCGTGTTCCATCGCTGCGATGGCAGCCTGCAAGGAAGGCGGCGATGCGGTGGCGTCCGCTTGCGCACCGGGCGGCGGTGGCGATGGCGTATCGGACACCGGCGTGCCGGCCTGCGCCAGGCCACTGGCCACGATCAGGGTGGCCGCGATCGCCGTGCCGACCCGGTTGGCGTGTCGTGTCGCGGGTCGTCGATAGGACACGCAGATCGGGCCTCCGGCCTCGGCGAGGAGCGCCCGGCGCGCGTGTTCGGACAGTTCGTCGAGGCGATGCACATGGCGGTCGCAGTGCGCACAATGGCCGTCGAGCGCGTTCCGGGCAGTCGTGGACAGCGGGCAGGGGGTGTCGATGCGGGGAAAACGGGCCATGGCGGGACTCCTGCGGGAAGACGTGGCGTGGAAGGCGGGAAGTAGAACGCCCCGATGGCCGATGCGGGGTTCGCCCAACCCCGCCGGGGCTGCC
The DNA here is from genome assembly GCA_044227145.1 of Lysobacteraceae bacterium. GTDB lineage: Bacteria > Pseudomonadota > Gammaproteobacteria > Xanthomonadales > Xanthomonadaceae > Lysobacter_I. The sequence continues at coordinate 13,554 of JBGAFR010000050.1, read as the reverse complement.
GGCCCGTTGACCTTGCGGTGCCGACCGGAACCTGTCCGATGCTCCTTCGTCCGCTGAAGCTGCGCCTACGCGTCCTGCCAATCGTCCTGTGGCTCGCGTGCGTCGCGAGGCCGGCAAGCGCCACGGACGACGCGCCGGCCCTGAGCGCCGAGGAGGCGCGCGCCTTCCTGCGCAGCCTGTTCGTGGCCTCGCCGTACCGGCTCGACGCCGTGGCGCGGGCCGGCGAGATCGACTACCGGCTCGTCTCCGGCGCGCCTTCGCCGTGGGCCTGGCCACAGACCGGCGAGCAGCGGGTGACGGTCGACGACGACGGCATCCATGTCGCGGTCTGCGCCGACTGCGGCGCCGAGCCGGCACCCAGCGCAACGCAGTTGCGGCACTACCTCGCGCCGAACGCCTGGGTGCGCAGCGACGACGCGCGCATCCGCGCGTTCGCGCGGGCGCAGTCGCGCGGGCTGACCGTGCAGATGCGGATGCGTGCACTCACCGCGGCGGTGCGCGCGCACATGAACGGCGGCATCGACTATCGTCGCTATGACGACGCGGTCACCGCGCTCGAATCGCGCACCGGCGACTGCACCGAATTCGCCGTGCTGCTCGCCGCCGCGGCCCGCGCGCGCGGCATCCCGGCCCGGCTCGTGCACGGGCTGGCCTATTCCGGACGGCTCGCGGGCCGCACCCACGTGTTCAGCCCGCATGCCTGGGTGCAGGCCTGGGACGGCCGGCGCTGGGTGAGCTACGACGCTGCATTCGGCAGTTTCGACGCCGGCCACATCGCGCTGGCGATCGGCGACGGCGATCCGGCGGCGCTCAAGGGACTCAATCGCACCGTGCGCCAGCTGCGCATCATCGACGCTGCGGGTGTACGCCGCGTGCCGGCGACGACGGCGGCGCGCTGAAACGTCGCGGCCCGGCACCGCGGAACGACGCCGGACCGCGATGCGCGGCTCAGCGGCCGCGCGGTGCCGAAACCACCGGCAGCGCCGGCAGCGAGGTGTCTTCTGCGTGGGTGGCGTCGGCCGGATCCTCGACCGCGCCGATCACGTGGACGTCGTCGAGATCGGCGACCGGGCGTGCGGGGATGCGGCTGCCGGTGCGGGCCTGTTCGCGACGTTCGGACTTGCCGGCCGGCAATGCCGGCAGCGCAGTGTCATCGGGCACGCGCGCATCGGCGGGGTCGTTGATCGCGCCGATCACGTGGACGTCGTCGAGATCGTCGACCGTGCGCTCGGGGATGCGCGAACCGGTCGTGGTGCGCGGCGTTTCGGCGGCCTGTGCGGCCAGCGTGCACAGCAGGGTGGCTGCGAACACGGCGGTGCGGGCACGGAAAAGGGCGGAAGGGAAACGTGTGGTCATGGCGAGGCCTCTTCGGGATGGTGTCGATGCAACGGCGTACCGCGGTCGCCTCCTGCGGCCGCTCGGGAGTCGACAACGTCGCTCGGCGGGGAACGGGGTTGCCGCCGACGTGTCTCAAGCGCTGCGCCGGTCCCGCCCGAGACTCGCGGGCATGACCTTCGACGGTGGGCGCGTCCGCCGCCGAGGCGTAGCGTTCCCGCACCTCCGTGGAGATTGCCCCGATGAAAACGACCCTGCTCGCCGCCGCGCTCGCCGGCCTGCTCGCCGCCGCCTCGCCCGCGCATGCGGCCAAGCCCGCCCCCGCCGCGTCCGCCCGCTCCGTGCCTGCGTGGGTGCAGACCAGCAATGAGGATGCCCGCATCCTGCTCGACGCCCAGCTGCGGTTCTCGCCCGAATCGGCCTCGTTCTTCGGCGTGCCCGGCTACGATGCCAAGGTCACCGACCTCGGTCCGGACAACGGCAAGCGCGCCCGTGCGGTCATCGCCGAAGCCCGTACCGCGCTGCAGGAGAAGCTGAAACTCGAGCGCGATCCGAACGTGCGCCAGGACCTCGAGATCATGATCGGCGCTGCCGGCGACGCGATCGAATCCAGCGAGGTCAACGAGCGGCTGCTGCTGCCCTGGTACGACGCGCCGCAGCTGGTGTTCGGCGGGATCAGCGGCCTGCTGTCCGACCAGACGCCCGCCGACCGCCGCGCCAAGGCGCTGGACCGGCTGAAGGCCTACGTCGGCCTGGCTCCCGGCACCACGCCGATGATGACGCTGGCACGCCAGCGCTACGAGGAACGTGCCGGCGACGCCAAGCTGCTGCGGCCGTCGAAGCTGGAGGTCGAGCAGGCGCTGAACAACGCCCAGACCTACGCCGCCGGCATCCGCAAGCTGTTCGACAAGTACAGGATCAAGGGCGGCGAGGCGGCGCTGAAGGCCCTCGACGCGCAGACCGCCGACTATCTCGCCTGGGTGCGCGCCACCGTGCTGCCGCAGGCCCGCGCCGACACCCAGCTTCCGCGCGAACTCTACGCGCTGCAGCTGAAGAACGTCGGCATCGACATCCCGCCGGAGACGCTGATCCAGCGCGCCCGCCTGGAGTTCATGGAGACCCGCGCGGCGATGCAGCAGCTTGCGCCGCTGGTCGCGAAGGCGAAGGGCATCGACGCCACCGACTACCGCGACGTGATCCGTGCGCTGAAGAAGGACACGATCCCAAACGACCAGCTCGAAGCGCGCTATCGCGAGGTGATCGACGCGATCGACCCGATCATCCGCCGCGAGCGCATCGTCGACGTGCCGCAGCGGCCGATGATCATGCGCCTGGGTACCGATGCCGAGAACGCGCAGCAGCCGGCGCCGCACTTCCTGCCCGCGCCGCTGATCGGCAACACCGGCCAGCAGGGCCAGTTCGTGCTGCCGCTGGCGAATCCGGCCGCTGGCGACGCCGACCAGTACGACGACTTCAACTTCCCGTCGGTGGCGTGGACGCTGTCCGCGCACGAGGGCCGGCCGGGCCACGAGCTGCAGTTCACCGCGATGGTCGAGCGCGGCGTGTCGCTGGCGCGCAGCCTGTTCGCGTTCAACTCGGTCAACGTCGAAGGCTGGGCGCTGTACGCCGAGGCGGAGATGGTGCCCTACGAGCCGCTGGATGGGCAGCTGATCGCGTTGCAGTTCCGGCTGATGCGCGCCGCGCGCGCGATGCTCGACCCGATGCTCAATCTCGGCATGATCGACCGCGCCCGCGCCGAGAAGGTGTTGATGGAGGACGTCGGCCTGTCGAAGGCGATGGCGCGGCAGGAACTCGACCGCTACACCTTCAACGCCCCGGGCCAGGCCGGCAGCTATTTCTACGGCTACTCGCGCCTGCTGGAACTGCGCGCCGAGACCGAACTCGCGCTCGGCGACAAGTTCGACCGCCTCGCCTTCAACAACTTCGTCATCGACCAGGGCATGCTGCCGCCCGACCTGCTGGCGAAGGCGGTGCGCGAACAGTTCATCCCGGCGCAGAAGGCGAAGCCCTGAGCCCGGGCGCGGCCGTCGCTCAGCCGCCGGGCGCCGGACGTGCGCGCGGCGGCAGTTTCGGCAGGGCGCCTTCGAGCGGTATCGGCGCGAACAGCGCCGGCGCCAGCAGCTGCAGCGCATCGCGGCAGTGGAGGAAGGGGTAGTCGCGGCCGTTGCCGGACGGGTCGACGACCCGGTCCGGCGACAGCCGCATCGCCTCCATGCGCTGCGCCACGGTCGACAGCGGCGCGGCCTGCTTCAACGCCGCCGCGCAGGCCGCGGCCATTGGCGCCGCCTGCGAACTGCCGCCGAAGTTCGACGTGCCGCCGTTGAAGCCCGGTGCGCGCACGAACGCACCGGCGGCGAACAGGTCGGTCGTCGCGCTGCGGTTGGTGAAGCACGCGACCTGCTTCGGTGTGGTGGACGCCTCGGTGCAGCCGAGGAACGTGATCGCGCCGCCGGTGAAATCCCAGGTCGCGCTGGTCGACACCACCTCCCGCAGGCAGGCCGGGACGCTCATCGCGTTCGGGTTCGCCTGGTTGCCCGCCGACGCGGTCACGACGGCGCCCAGCGCCTCGAGATTGGCGACCGCGACCGCCAGCGCCTGGCTCCAGGCCGCGATGTTGTCGCAATCGCCGGAGAACAGCGCGTCGGTGCCGAGGCTGAGGTTGACGGCGTCCACGTCGGGATGGTGGCTCGCGATCCAGTCCAGCGCCGACAGCACGTCGGCGGTGCCGGAAAAGCGCCCGTTGCGGTCGAGCACCTTCACCGCCACCAGCGACACCGCCGGCAGCACGCCGCGCGGCGCGAGCGTGCCATCGCCGCCGATGATGCCGGCGACGTTGGTGCCGTGGCCCTGGTCGTCCTCCGCGGCGCCCGCGCCGGACTGCGTCGACGCGCCGTTGGGGCAGCAGTTCGCCGCGCAGAAGCACTGCTGGCCGACGATCCGGTTGCGGAAGTCGACATGGTCGGTGTCGATGCCGGTGTCGACCACCGCCACCTTCATGCCGCTGCCGGAGACCCCGAGTTCGGGCAACTGGTGCGCCTGGTTGAGCACGGTGGACTCGTCCGGCGCCGACGCCATGCCGCCGCCCGTGTCGAGATCCACGCGCAGCACGCGCGGGTCGCGCGCGAGCGTCGCCAGCGTGCGCGCATCCGCGACGACGAGGACCGCGGGGATCCGCTCGAAGCGGCGCAGGACCCGCGCCCGCCCGGCCGGCAGCGACCACAGCACCCGATCGACCTGCGCCTGCACCTTCGGATGCAGCGCTGGTCGCGACGCGGCCTCGCCGACGCGCTTGCCGCGCAGGCCGGGCGTCGCCGTCGCCCCGACCCGCGGCCGCAGCATCACCAGGACGCGGGCCGAGCCGTCAGCGGTGGCCTTGCGCAGCGCGGCGTCGGCGACCTTCGGCGGCTGTGCGGAGACCGTGCAGGCGAACAAAAGCCACAGTGCGACCGCCAACGGGAGACGTCGTTTCATCCTCGGACTCCGGTGGCGGCACCCGGCCGCCCTGTCGCGGCAGCATGCCACGCCAGGGCCGCGCCGGCCCGCGCGGGTCACGGCGCCGGTGCGATGATGATCCGCGACGCGGCGGTCCGTGCGCGGGTCGCTGCGCCGTACATCAGCTCGGCCACCGCCGGCGGCGCGAGGTAGTCGCCAGCGTTGCCGGAATTCGCATCACGCGCGACCGGGCGCCATCGAGTGTCGTGTCTCATCCGGATCGATCGGATCGATCGGCAGGTATCTGTCCGGACACATCGATGACGACGACCGTGATCTTCGTTCGCAGGTCTTCCGGAAGAAGACGGCAGAGGTCTCGCCGCATTTCGCCGGCGCTGCGCGGACGAGCCATGCCGGTCGGAGGCGGAGGAATCGGCCATTCGCGATGCTCTCCGTACCAGAACACGCCGTAGAGGCCATGGCCGGACGCCTGTGGATCGCGCGTGTAGAAACGATCGAGCTGGTGCTCGGCCGCAGTCCAGACTTCGGGATGATGCGCGCGCTTCAGCTCGATGGGACACTTGATGTTCCTGCCGAATACGACGATGTCTGCTCTCTTGTCGCGGGCCATGTCGCCTTCCGGCTCGGCACGCAGTCCCAGAGGCTGGAGCCGAGGACGCAGCAGTCCGAGCAGGACATCGCGTGCGCCATTCTCCGACCTCGGCGATGACACTTTGCCGTGCGCGCCCTCGTTCCAGAATTGCCTGTAGGCATCGGCGTTGTCGTGCGCGATCTGCTGACACACTGCTTCCATGTGGTGCTGCACGAGCGCGTGGAGATCCTGCGCGGATGCGGGCTCGCGGTTCATCAGGGTCCGCGCCGCAGCTTGCCAGTCCAATGGCACGTGTGCCGCGTCGGTGCGGCGCGTGCGCTGCTGCGCGAGAAGGTGCCGGACCTGCGTCGCATAGCTTTCAAGCGCGGGATGATCGAGCAGGCGTCGCAAAGCGGCATGCGCGGCATCGTCCGTGCTTGCCGAAAGAGTAGTGAGGGCGTTGGCGACGATCTCGCTTGCGTTCCAAGCATGACGACGTCCGACTGTCGTTCCCGAGGGCCGATAGACGCGCGGATATCGCTGCGCGATGAAGGAAGCCACGAATTCGAGTTGCTCAGCCGTGAATTCAGAGAACTTCGCATTCTGGTGCACATCGATGGAACCGATTTTCGCCAATGTCCACACCATCTGCTCGGCATCTTCCCCGAGCATTGCCTCAATGCACGGTTGATACCGGGCTGGCTCTCTCAAGAAGCCGAAAGCGATCCAAACGCTACGCGTTGCACGCGCTTGGGCAACCTGCTCTTCTGATTTCTCGGTGGCCACGAAGGCCGTGACGCCCGCTTCCGTGGAAGCTGAAAGCCCGGACCAGCAACCGTCTTCGCCTGCCATTCTGAGCAATTCCCATAGCGCCGACTCGGGAGCGCAAGGAAATCGAGAGAGCAATTCCACGAGCTTTCCGCCACGTGACCGACCCGCCAAGACCGGATCATTCATGTCACTCAAGCACGCGCAATACGCTTTCCCTGCCGAAAGATCGGCCCCTATGATCGCGGCATATGTGCCAAGAACAAGATCAGGCCGCTCCTTTTTCAATACGCTCAACCAGCGATATCGCCACCGCTCCGTGAGTCCATCTACTTTTCGATAGGCAGGAAGGAGTGCTGAAAGAGCTACTGCTGAAGCAAGATAAGCATCGCTGAAAGAATCCGCTTTGAAATCACTTTCTCGGAATTCACTCAATCCTGCGAGAACCGCAAACCACCACTGGTAATATTTTCCCTCCAGATGCAAGGAAATGATTTTAGAGATCTCTGGCGCATCACCCCGACCGACCATCGCCTGAAACCCTGAGAAAGCAATGAGTGCGCGGCGCTCGCCAAGGTAGTCGATGATCCTTTCTTTCGGTGATTTTTCTATATCGCAATCTGAGTAGCGCGAGAAGTAAATGCCCCCTATGCGCTCCATCCATCCAAAGTGGTTTCCACTCTTGATTTCATCAAGGCTGTTGTCAAACGAATCCATGTCCTGCGATTTTTCCTTTTGCAGCTTTCTTTCCCGCAGAGCCCGACGTCGCTCCCAGCGCACCGTCTCGGCATCGACATGACAGACACACATCTCGTCCCGCACCGATGCCAATTCCGGCCGGACGTCCGCATATGCATGAAGCCCCCAGAACCGATCAACGAAATCCTTGTCATTCCTATAACACAGCAGGAAAAGATAGTGGTACAGGAATTTTTCCTTGTCCTTGCTTCCTCTCATCAACGCCGAATGGAAGCAAGCGAAGACACATTCATCCCCGATGGTTCGCGAAAATTTACTTCGATACGAAGACCAGCCGCCCTTGATCTCATCACTGCCGTCAAAACCATTGACCCAAGCCTCAACAATCGCGTCTGCGATCTCATGCGAATTATTTGCGGCATTCTCGAGAGGACCTGACCGCATCAGGTCACCTGGCAATCTCTGCAGCATGTGCAGCCAGCGGTAAAGTCGCCGCCTGTCCACTTCCGGATTCCGTTGCATTTCCCGGGCGAGCAGAATTTCGTAGAACATTGCGATGTCATGCATGACATCGTCGTTTTCTTGATCCTCCACAGGGCTCAAAGTGATCGCAATCTGATCAAGCAATACAGGCACATCCTCGTCCGGAATCGCACTATCCAGTCCATAGAGCGCACTGATGTACTCGCCTTCCGCCCGTGCTGCGACTGCACCGAAATGCGCAAGGACGTCATCCATGCCAAAACCCAGCCCATATAATGCCCGCAGCGCGATGCAGCGCAGGCGCAGTCCGCTCTCGTCTTCACCCAGCACCGGATAGACGGACACCACGACATTCCGGCCCGTATCGTCCATGGCGAGCAACCCGTCGAGCGCGCCATCGCGCAGGGCAAAGGGCTGCAGCGGGTCGATCAGCAACGCATGCAAGTCCTCACGCAGCGCCGGCATCGGCGATCCCATCGCCACCGCATCCACGATCAGCTTGCGCAATGCGAACGGCGTATCCGCGGCGCGCAGCAGATCACGGAAAGTGTCCGCCATGGCGGGGTCGGACAGGGCGCCGACGCCGTAGGCAGCGTAAATCCCCTGATAGAACCAAGGATCACGCTCCGCAGTACGTCCCAGCGCGGACAACAGCCGTCGCTTGTCGCTTGGTGGGAGCCTCGCGGCGTCCGCGTACATCACGATGCCCATTGGATCGGCATCGATCAGCACGGGCGCACTTTCGGGAGAACGTACCGCCAGCCAGGCATGCAGACCGCGCAGGGACGATGCGGGCTGACCATCCACACCCAGCAGCGCCTGCACGCGACCGAGCGGCAGCCCGGCGGCGATTTTCCCGGCGATCCATCCGGCGCCGAGATACTCCGCGATCGTCCGGTGCAGGTAATCGACCGCATCCGGTACGCCCGCGGCGGCAAAGACGCGGCGGCTCAATGCTGCTTGGATCGCCGCAGGTTCCGCAAGCGGAATTTCGCGCCAGCCGGGCATCTCGTTGGTGCCCTCGGGCCGCAGCCTGAAGCCGATGCAATCGGAAACCAGTCGCAGCGCACACAGCGCCCCAGCTGCATCGCTGACGGAAACGAACGTCTGCGGATGCACGACATCGGCGCGTTCGCTGTGTTCGACATTGGGTTCACGCAAAAGAAGCGCGGTCGCCTTCTCGAAGAGCGATTCGCGCGTGGTGGGCCAGGCGGCATCCTGAACCGCCAGATGCAGCATCACCAGGGTTTGCGGGTTGGACAGCATCCCGTCGAGCCCGCGGTGCCGCGCTTCTTCGAGAAAGCCGTCCGGGTCCGCGCGGCCATGCGCCAACAGGATCTGGCGTTGTTCGTCACGACTGAGCGGTTGCAGCTGGACGACCGCAGGGGCACCGCCGCAGTGACTGAAGTAGGCGCCGAGCGCGCTGAGATCGGAGGTTCCCAGCCAATCGGCGACACGACAGGACAACCGCAACGCCGGAGGCCGGACCGCGTGCAGCTTCTGCACCAGGCGATCGATGGTGTCCCGGTCCCCGCGCCCGCTGCGCGTTTCGTCCAGCCCGTCGACCCACAGCGACTGGTCCTTCGGCAGCAGCTCGACCGGCGTATTCAGCAAGCTGCGAACTGTGAGGAAATGTCCTCCGGTTGCTTCGGCCGATCGCCGGAACAGCTCGGTCTTGCCGGCGCCCGGGTCGCCGAGCACGACGAGATTGACGGTCGCCCGATACGACGAGAACGGGCGGATGCGCTTTTCAAATCCCAACTCGGGCTGCATTTGCAGGACCTGCCTGTCCAGCATGTCGTCAGCGCCCCCTGCGCCCTGCCCGGTTCGGCCCGGGCAGCATAACGAATGCAGGCTCAGCTCACCCGCGCCACCATCCGCCGGTGCCCGATCAGGCGGGCGTAGCGGGTCCCGAGATCGACCCAGCAGACGTAGGCGGCCTCGCCGGCGAGGCGCCAGACCACGGCCGGGGTGAGGCGCAGCGCGGGTTCGGCGGCGCACAGCTCCCAGTCGAAGCCGAGCTGGCGCGCGAACAGCGCGCAGCGGGCGAGGTGATAGCGGCTGCTGAGCAGGGTGACGCGGCCACGGTGCGCGTCGGCGGCGAGCAGGGCGCGGGCGTTGCGCAGGTTCTGCAGCGTGTCGCGCGAGGTCTTTTCCAGCCGGAACGGCGCGTCGTCGGGCAGGCCGCGGGCCAGCAGCGCGTCGCGGGCGACGTCGGCCTCGGCCGGATGCCCGGGCGCGCCGCCGCCCAGCAGCACCAGCGTGCGCGGCGTGCGCGCATGCCAGACCTCGACGGCGCGGGCGATGCGGGCGGTGAAGTCGGCGTCGAGCCGGCCGCCGGGTGCGTGCTTGCCGAACAGCAGCACGGTCTCGCCGTGGTCCGGCTGCACCGGCGCGCGCCGTGCGGTGCGCACCACGTGCACGAAGTAGCCGAGATAGACCAGACCCGCGCTGAGCACGCAGGCCGTGCCCGCGACCACGCCGGCGTGCAGCACGTCGCGATCGAACAGCAGGCGGCGGCGGTGGTCGAGGCGGGTCATGCGCCGGATCGGGCCGGATCGGAAGCGGGGCGCGGATGCCGGCGGCGGTTCCGCGCCCGTGTCCCTCACTTGTCGAGGGCGGTCAGCTGCAGGTTGGTCTTCATGTCCTGGGCGATGTTGCTGACCCAGCCGAGATAGTTCGGATGGATGAAGCGCCTGCCCTTGCGGTCCTCGAAATAGTCGAGGTTCTTGCTGTCGACGTAGGCGATGCGGATGGTGCTGGCGTCCCAGGTCACGTGGACGCGGGCGACGTGGGTGCGCAGGTACAGCACCGAGACGATGTCGCCGGGCTGATCCTGCTCGATCGTCCAGCCCCGGCCGATCAGGGCCCGCTTGATGTCCTTCGTGACCTGCGCCTGGTCGAGGCCGGCCGGGATCGAGACCGGGGCGGGATCGGCGAGCGGCGCCTTGCGCGCATGGGCGGCGCCGCTGAACGCGAACAGCGCGAGGACGGAAAGCAGGATGGCTGCGAAACGCACGGAAACCCCCTTGTGTCGTGTACGGAAATGAACGCCTCGCCGGGGGGCTTACCCCTGCGCCGCGGCGGCCGCACAGGATACCGTGCGATCCGCCCGGGACGGCAGGGCCGATGCCCGAAAGCCCGGAAAACCGGCCCCTTGGCCTATAATCCGCGCTCCTTTCGAGCCTTGGCGACACGGTGGCCGCAGTCGTAATGCCCCTTTCCCCGATGCCGCCGCTGGCGGTTCGCGCCTACACCGCCACCACCGCGCTCGGACACGGCCGCGACGCCCAGGTCGAAGCCCTGCGGACCCGCCGCAGCGGGCTGCGTCGCAACGATTTCGGCGAAGGCGCCACCGCGGACGCCCGGCTGGAGACCTGGATCGGACGTGTCGAGGGCGTGGAAGACGTGCGCCTGCCGGACGAATTGGCCACCCTCGACTGCCGCAACAACCGGCTCGCCTGGCTGGCGCTGCAGCAGGACGGCCTGATGGCGTCGATCGATGCGCTGCGCGCGCGCCACGGCGCCGAGCGCGTCGCGGTGGTGATCGGCACCTCGACCTCCAGCATCGGTGCCAGCGAGGAGGCCTACACCCGCCTCGTCGACAACGCCTTCCCTGCCGATCTGCGCCAGCCGCTGCTGCACACGCCGCATTCGCCGGGCCATTTCGTGCAGCGCGTGACCGGGCTGCGCGGGCCGTGCGTGACCGTGGCGACCGCGTGTTCGTCGAGCGCGAAGGTGTTCGCGCAGGCGGCGCGACTGATCCACGCCGGCGTGGTCGATGCGGCGCTGGTCGGCGGCATCGACACTCTGTGCGGCAGCGTGCTGTTCGGCTTCAATGCGCTGGGCCTGGTGTCGCAGCGGCGCTGCCTGCCGTTCGACGCGCGCCGCGACGGCCTGAATCTCGGTGAAGCCGGCGGTTACGCGATCCTCGAACGCCTCGCCGACGGCGAGGACGCGCCGCTGCGCCTCTGCGGCTACGGCGAGAGCAGCGACGCCCACCACATGTCGACGCCGCATCCCGAAGGCCTCGGCGCGCGCCTGTGCATGGGCGACGCGCTCGCCCGTGCGGGCCTCGCCGCCGATGCGATCGGCTATCTCAACCTGCACGGCACTGCGACGCCGGCCAACGACAGTGTCGAGGCCGCCGCGGTCGCGGCGCTGTTCCCGGCGACGCTGCACGCGAGTTCGACCAAGGGCTGGACCGGGCACACGCTGGGCGCGGCGGGCATCGTCGAATCGGTGTTCGCGCTGCTCGCGCTGGAGCGCGGCCTGCTGCCCGGCATGCTCGGCGACGAGGCCGGCGGTGCGCCGCAGCCCGATCCCGCCTGCGGCCCGCAGATCCGCTTCGACAACGCCGAACGCCCGATCCGCTACGCGATGAACAACTCCTTCGGTTTCGGTGGCAACAACAGCGCGCTGGTATTCGGAGGTGCCGCATGAGCGCGCTGACCGCCCGCATCGCCGGCATCGGCTACTGGAGCAACGGCCTGCCGTCTTGGGACGCCGCGCGGGCGTTCGTCGCCGACGGCACGCTGTCGGAGTCCGCGCCGAACAAGCCCTCGCCGCAGATGCTGCCGCCGAACGAGCGCCGCCGTGCGCCGGAGTCGGTGGCGGTGGCGCTGGAGGTCGCGCTGGCCGCCTGCCACGCCGCCGGCCGCGATCCGGCGACGCTGCCGTCGGTGTTCGCCTCGACCCACGGCGACCTCACCATCACCGACACGATCTGCGCGACGCTCGCCGACGATCCGCGCGCGATGTCGCCGACGAAATTCCACAACTCGGTGCACAACGCCGCGGCTGGCTACTGGACCATCGGCGCCGGCTGCGTGCGCGCCGCGACCGCGATCAGCGCCTACGACGCGAGCTTCGCGCAGGGCCTGATCGAGGCGCTGGCGCAACTCGCCGCGGGCGACGAGGCGGTGCTGCTGGTCGGCTACGACACCGGTGCCACTGGCCCGCTGCATTCGGTGCACGTTGCCGAAGGCCTGCTCGGCGGTGCGCTGGTGCTCGTGCGCGACGACGACCTGCCCGGGCTGCGCCTGCGCGCCACGCTCGACGACGGCGTCGCCGACGCACCGGGCGCGCTCGGCGTCCGCGGTGCGCGCAACCCGATGGCGCCGATGCTGCCGCTGTTCGATGCGCTCGCCGCCGGTGCCGCGCACGCGACGCTGGAGGCCGGCGCGGGTCGCGCGCTGCGCGTGGAGCTGACGCATGGCTGAGCCCGTGTCCGCCGCGTCCCGCGACGACGCGAACGCCGTGGCCTTCGACCGCGACAACGTCATCGCGGTGATCCCGGCGCTGAACGAGGCGCTGCGCATCCGCGAGGTGGTCGAAGGCGCGCTGCGCGAGTGCGATCGGGTGATCGTGATCGACGACGGTTCCGACGACGGCACCGCCGACTGCATCGCCGACCTGCCGGTGACGCTGCTGCGCCACGAGCACCGCATGGGCAAGGGCGCGAGCCTGCGCGACGGTTTCCGCGAAGCGCTGCGCCTCGGCGCCGCCGCGGTGCTGACGATGGACGGCGACGGCCAGCACCTCGCCGCCGACATCCCGCGCCTGATCGCCGCCGCCAACCGCCATCCGCATTGCATCGTGATCGGCGCGCGGCTGCGCAAGCGCGCGCAGCAGCCGACCTATCGCCGCCTCGCCAACGAATTCGGCGACTGGGGCATCGCCTGGGGCTGCGGCTATCTCATCGCCGATACCCAGAGCGGCCAGCGCCTGTACCCGGCCGCGGTCGCTGCGCTGGACGACGTGCCCGGCGAGGACTTCGTGTTCGAGGCGCAGATCCTGATCAGTGCCGCGCGCCGGCTCGGCATGGGCGCGGTCTCGGTGCCGATCGAATCGCGCTACGCCGGCGCCGGCGCGGTCGAGAAATTCCGCAAGAGCCACTTCCGCCCGATGCACGACCTGTGGCGCATCACCTCGCACGTGGTGGTGCAGGTGTGGAACTACGGCAATGTCATTCGCGAGTACCGCCGTACCCGCGCCAACCGTCCGGTGATCGACGATCCGAGCGGCGAGTTTTCTTCAAAGGCTCCAGGCCAAAATGCCCGTTGAATTCGAAGGTCGCCACCATGAACGAAATTCTGAAGCTGGTTTATCTGGACAAGGCTTTTATTTCAGCTCTGTACGAAGATGTTTTCAATAAAAGCCCTGAGACGACCATCACCAGAACCGATAACATCAACGCTTCTCTCAGAATTCCTGTTGCATCC
>JBGAFR010000049.1:0-26746 GCA_044227145.1 Lysobacteraceae bacterium | reverse complement strand
CGCAAGTTCATCGTCGCCGACTGCCCGGGCCACGAGCAGTACACCCGCAACATGGCGACCGGCGCGTCCACCGCGCAGCTCGCGATCGTGCTGGTCGACGCACGCAAGGGCCTGCTGACCCAGACCCGCCGCCACAGCTACATCGTCTCGCTGCTCGGCATCCGCCATGTCGTGCTGGCGGTGAACAAGATGGACCTCGTCGATTTCGACGAGGCCGTGTTCGCCGGCATCGCCGCGGAGTACCGCGCGCTGGCGAACAAGCTCGGCATCCCCGAGGTGACCTGCATCCCGTTGTCGGCGCTGGACGGCGACAACATGCTTGCGCCGTCGCCGCGCATGCCGTGGTATCGCGGTCCGTCGCTGCTCGAACATCTCGAAACGGTCGACATCGCCGAAGCGGCGGAGGACGGCGCGCTGCGCCTGCCGGTGCAGTGGGTGTGCCGGCCGGACTCGCACTTCCGCGGCTTCGCAGGCACGCTCGCCGCCGGCAGCGTCGCGCCGGGCGATGCGGTGGTCGCACTGCCCTCGGGCCGGCGCTCGCGGGTGGCGCGTGTGGTCGGCGGCGACGGCGACCTCCCGCGCGCGGTGCGCGGGCAGGCGGTCACGCTCACCCTCGAGGACGAGATCGACGTCAGCCGTGGCGACGTCATCGCCGCCGCCGTCGCGCCGCCGGAGGTCGCCGACCAGTTCGCCGCGCACGTGCTGTGGATGGGCGACCGGACGCTGCTGCCGGGGCGTCCGTACTGGCTGAAGATCGCTTGCGCCGCCACCGTCACCGAGATCAAGCACCGGATCGTACGTGAACGGCGCGCGCACGGTCGCCGCCACCGTCACCGAGATCAAGCACCGGATCGACGTGAACACCCAGGACCACCTCGCCGCCAAGCACCTCGAACTCAACGAGGTCGGCTGGTGCAACCTGCACCTGGACCAGCCGATCGCGTTCGAGCGCTACGTCGACAACCGCGAACTCGGCGGCTTCATCCTGATCGACCGCCAGACCCACGCCACCGTCGCCGCCGGCACGCTCGATTTCGCGCTGCGCCGTGCCGGCAACATCCACTGGCAGCACCTGGAAGTCGACAAGGCGGCGCGTGCGCGCAGCCTCGGCCAGGCGCCGCGCTGCCTGTGGTTCACCGGCCTGTCGGGTTCGGGCAAGTCGACGATCGCCAACCTCGTCGAGAAGCGCCTCACCGCGATGGGCCTGCACACCTACGTGCTCGACGGCGACAACATCCGCCACGGCCTCAACAAGGACCTCGGTTTCAGCGACGAGGACCGGGTCGAGAACATCCGCCGCGTCGCCGAAGTGGCGAAGCTGATGGTCGACGCCGGGCTGATCGTGCTGGTCAGCTTCATCTCCCCGTTCCGCGCCGAGCGCCGGATGGCGCGCGAACTGTTCGAGGGCGACGAGTTCGTCGAGGTCTTCGTCGACACGCCGCTGGAAGAGGCCGAACGCCGCGACGTGAAGGGTCTCTACGCCAAGGCCCGCGCCGGCAAGCTGCCGAACTTCACCGGCATTTCCTCGCCGTACGAAGCGCCGGAAACGCCGGAATTGCACCTGCGCACGCTGGACGACGCACCGGAGGCGCTGGCGGAGCGGGTGGTGGCGCGGGCGACCGAAGACTGACCGGGGTCGCCCGGAAACGCGAACGCCCGGCCGGAGCCGGGCGTTCGGATGAGGGCAGGTCTGCCGGGTCAGCGCTTCTTCTTGCGCAGTGCTTCGAACACGAACAGCAGCACCACCGCGGCGAGGATCGCGACCGCCCAGGTCATCCAGCCGTGGCCGGGGTAGAGGTAGCCGCCGATGGCCGCGCCGCCGATGCCGAGCAGGATCGTCATGATCCAGCCCATCGAGTCCGCGCCGGGTTTGACCAGGCGCGCCAGCAGGCCGATGACCGCGCCGCCGATGATGTAACCGAAGAAACCGTCCAACATGGGAATGCCTCCGGAGACCGGGCGCCGGATCGGCGCCCGTGCATCCTCGCACCCTGCGGGGGTGCGCTCAACCGGCTTGGCGCAGCCGGCTCAGCAGCAGCCGTGGTCGCCGTGATGCTCGCCGCCGGCCACCGCGGCCACGCCGGTGGTCTCGCCGCGCAGGCTGGCCTCGCGATGTTCGGCGATCACCCGCGCCACGCAGGCGGTCACGCGTTTGCCCATCGGGATGTGCAGGAACTCGTTCGGGCCGTGCGCATTGGAGTGCGGGCCGAGCACGCCGGTGATCATGAACTGCGCGCCCGGGAACTTCTCGCCGAGCATGCCCATGAACGGGATGGTGCCGCCTTCGCCCATGTACATCGCCGGCTTGCCGAAGGCCTCGCGGCTGGCGGCGTCGATCGCCTTGTCCAGCCACGGCGTCATCGTCGGCGCGTTCCAGCCGGTGGACGCCTTCTCCAATTCCAGCGTGACCTTCGCGCCGTACGGCGGATCCTTGAGCAGCGCTTCCTGCAGCAGTTCGCCGGCGCGCTTGCCGTCGAGCGTCGGCGGCAGGCGCAGGCTCAGCTTCACCGAAGTGAACGGACGCAGCACGTTGCCCGCTGAGGACAGCGGCGGCATGCCGTCGACGCCGGTGATCGACAGCGCCGGGCGCCAGGTGCGGTTGAGCACCAGTTCGGTCAGCTCGCCGCGCATCGGCGACATGCCGGGCAGGAACGGGAACTTGTCGTAGACCGCGTTACCGAGCACCTGCGCGCACTTGCGCGCCTGCGCGTAGCGGTCGGCCGGCACCTCGACCTGCATGCCGTCGATGAGGATGCGGCCGCTGTTCTGGTCCTCGATCCGCGCCAGCAACTGGCGCAGGATGCGGAAGCTCGACGGCACGATGCCGGAGGCGTCGCCGGAGTGCACACCTTCCTCCAGCACCTTCACGGTGAGGTTGCCGCCGGCCAGGCCGCGCAAGGAAGTGGTGCACCACAGCTGGTCGTAGTTGCCGCAGCCGGAGTCGAGGCAGACGACCAATGAGGGCTTGCCGATGCGCGTCGCGAGATGGTCGACGTAGGCGGGCAGGTCGTAGCTGCCGGATTCCTCGCAGGCCTCGATCATCACCACGCAGCGCGCGTGCGGCACGCCCTGCGCCTGCAGCGCCTGGATCGCGGCGATCGAGCCGAACAGCGCGTAGCCGTCGTCGGCACCGCCGCGGCCGTAGAGGCGATCGCCCTTGATCACCGGCGTCCACGGGCCGAGGTCGTCGTCCCAGCCGGTCATCTCCGGCTGCTTGTCGAGGTGGCCGTAGAGCAGCACGCAGTCCTCGCCGGTGCCGGCGTCGGCGCTGGCGGGGATGTCGATGAAGATCAGTGGCGTGCGGCCTTCCAGGCGCACCACCTCGACCTGCATGCCCGGCACCGACTGCGCGCGCGCCCAGCGTTCCATCAATGCGACCGCATCGTCCATGTAGCCGTGCGCGACCCAGTCGGCGTCGAACATGGGCGATTTGTTGGGGATGCGGATGTAGTCGACGAGTTGGGGAACGATGTCGTCATCCCATTTGCCGCCGACAAAGGTCTGCAGCGCGGTCGGCTCGATGCGGGAATCGTCCATTGGAAGCGGTACCGGTTCGGAAACGAGCCGGCATTGTACGCCGCGTACCCTGAAGGGTCCGGCTTCGGGGGTAGGGATTCCCCGACCCCCGCATGCGGCGTCCACCGGCGTGCCGGCGGGCGATCCGGCGATGGGGCCGATCCCTGCCAATCCGGAGACTGTCCCTGTCGACGCAGCGCAGCCCACCGGCCCGCCGACGTCAACGACGCAGGACCCGCGGCGCCGGCCGCAGACACCTTGAACGCACCCATCCATTCATCCATCCATGCAGAGGAACCACGCCATGTTCGCCACCAAGACCCTGAACGCCCTGATCGCCGCCGCCACCCTGTCGCTCGCCTTCGCCGGCAGCGCCTTCGCTGCGGAACGCGTCAACATCAACACCGCCGACGCCGCCACGCTGGACCGCGTGCTGGTCAATGTCGGTCCGGCCAAGGCCGACGCGATCGTCGCCTACCGCAAGGCCCACGGCCCGTTCCGCAGCGCCGACCAGCTCGCCCAGGTGCAGGGCATCGGCCTGAAGACGGTCGAGAAGAACCGCGAGATGATCCTGGTCGGCGGCGCGCCCGCCGCGGCCAAGGCGCCGGCCGTCGCGCCGCGGGCCCGCTGATCCGCAATCCGCATCGTTCGCGATTGCCGCAGGCCGCGCCTCGTGCGCGGCCTGCGTGCGTGCGTGTGAGGCCGACGGCCTCCGCTACACTTCGGCGGTCCCGTCGAGACAGACATGCCGGAACCCACCATGTCCCCGTTCCTGAGGTCGCTGCCCGCCCACGAGTATCGCCGCGAGCGCTGGCGCAACGGCCATGGCTGGACTCGCGAAGTGCTGCGCATGCCCGAGGTCGCCGAGGACTGGGACTGGCGCCTGTCGATCGCCGAGATCGAACGGGACGCGCCGTTTTCGGCGTTCCCCGGTGTCGAACGCGAGCTGGTGCTGCTGCGGGGCGCCGGCGTGCGCCTGCGGTTCGACGACGGCGAGGTACGTGAGGTCGTGCCGCCGCACGGGCGCGTGCGCTTCGCGGGCGAGCGCGCGCTCGCGGGCGAGCTGATCGACGGCCCGACCCACGACCTCAACCTGATGTGGCGCCGCGATCGTGATCGACGCCGAGTCCTGGCATCGCCCGCTGGTGGGCTCGATGGTGCTGTTCGTGGAGCCGGGCGAACACTGGCTGCTGCATCTGTTGTCCGGCCAGGCGCATTGCGTCGGCGCCGACGGCGATGCCCGCATCGGCGATAGCCTGCTCTTATCGACCGACGGCATGCGCCGACGTTTCGCAATCGATGGCGGCGGCGAGGCGCTGATCGCGAGGCTGCGGCCGCGCGCCGAAATGTGACTGCGGGCGTTTCGCATTCGCGACGCCGCACGAGGATCGCGAACGGCGGGCGTGTCCTCGGCCATGCGCGCGGCGGATGTTGAGCATGATCAAAATTGAAGACGGCCCGGGTCTCTACCTTGCGCGCACTTCATTCGTACAGGGGCGATCCCCATGGGATTCGTGCTTTTCGACGCGGACGGACACCGGTGCGTCGCCTACAACGACCTCGTCCTCGGCGACGACGGCGTCCAGGCCAACCAGTTCCTGATCAAGCACGGCGAGCGGTCCGCGCTGATCGACCCGGGTGGCGCGCTGCTCTACAACCCGCTGGTGCTGCGCTGGGGAGGGACGTGCGTCCGCACCAGATCGACCTGGTGCTGTGCTCGCACCAGGACCCGGACATCATCGGTTCGGTCGACAAGTGGCTGCTGTACACGCAGGCCACCGTCGTGTGCTCGAAGCTCTGGGGGCGTTTCGTGCCGCACCTGGTGCCGCACTACATGGAGAATGCCGGGCGCGAGCGCTACCTGCTCGTGGACGACGAGGGTGCCCGCGTGCCGCTGGGCGAGACCGGGTTGATCGCGCTGCCGGCGCACTTCCTGCACTCGGTGGGCAACCTGTCGTTCTTCGATCCGGTCAGCCGCATCCTGTTTTCCGGCGACGTGTGCTCGCGCCTGGTGGCGAGCGGCGAGGCCTACGGCTTCGTCGAGGATTTCGACAGCTACCGGCCGTGCATGGAGGCGTTCCATCGCCGCGACATGGCCAGCAACCGCGTGCTGAAGCTGTGGGTGGACATGGTGCGCGAGCTCGATCCGGAGATGATCGTGCCCCAGCACGGCATGCCGTTCCGCGGCGCCGCGCAGCGCGCGCTGCTGGACTGGCTTGCCGGCCTGCGCGGCAGCGTCATTTGGCCGGGCCGATGAACTACCGGCCCAAGGTCACGCGTTTCGCCACGCCTGCAGTACTGAGTGCCGGCCGCTGGCGTCCCAGCAGGCTCGGCACCAGCACCAGCAGCGTCGCGACCAGCGATGCGCCGAAGACGCTCACCAGCATCTGTTTCGGCGAGCGACCGCGCGCCTGGCAGAGCCGCTCCGAGGAGGCCTTGATCATGCCGATCGCGAAGCTGTCGCCGAGCAGGCGCCAGCCGTCGCCACCCGCCACCGCCTTGTGCAGCCGCGTGAACGCGGCGAGCGGGCTGTGGCGGGTGCGCTTGAACTCGGCGGTGTCCGCGCCGGGCGCGTAGTCCAGCGACCAGCTCGCGCTGGCGGTCCCGCCGCTCAGCGACCAGCCCGACGGGCCGCGCCGCTCGCCTTCGCGAGGCTTGCCGCCTTCGCCGCCCGGCTTGGGCTTGCGGATGGTCTGCGCGTCGAGCCCCTGCGTGTCGCGCAGCCACAGCGACAGCGCTTCCGCGCTGGTCCGCGCTTCGGCCGGCACGGCCAGCGTGGTGCGTCCGATTTCCGCGCTTTCGCCCTGGGGCCGCCAGGCGTTCTCGCCGATGCGGTGGCTCATGATCAGGCCGGTGGTGCCGTAGAGGACGGCGGCGAGGGCGCCCCAGGCGCCGATCCACAGGTGGATGCGGCGGATCCAGCGATGCAGGGCGCCCTTGCGGCGCGGCGAGGCGAGCGGAACGGTCGTGGCGGACATGGAAGTCGGGTCGTGGGAGGTCAAGAAGAAGTGAACGTGCGTGGGGCGGGGCGTTGACGCTCAGGTCTCGGCCCATTGCCGCAGGAGATTGTGATAGACGCCGGTGAGGCGCACCAGCGCGTCGTGGTCGCGCAGTTCGGCGGTGAGCTGGCGGATCGACACGTCCAGTTCGAACAGCATGCGCCGGCGCGCATCGTCGCGGACCATGCTCTGCATCCAGAAGAACGAGGCCACCCGCGCGCCGCGGGTCACCGGCAGCACGCGATGCAGGCTGGTGCCCGGGTAGAGCACCATGTGCCCGGCCGGCAGCTTCACCCGCTGCGTGCCGTAGGTGTCCTCGATCTCCAGGTCGCCGCCGTCGTAGTCGTCGGGATCGGCGAGGAACAGCGTCGCCGAGAGATCGGTGCGGACCGGGTCGACGCTGCCGCGGCTGCGGTCGTAGCGCACCGCGTTGTCGACGTGCCAGTCGAACGACTGCCCACCGGCGTAGCGATTGAACAGCGGCGGATAGATCCGCTTCGGCAGCGCTGCGGCGAAGAAAGTGCTGTTGCGTGCGAGCGCGGCGAGCAGCTGTTCGCCCAGCGCGCGCGCCACCGGCGAACCTTCCGGCAATTGCGCATTGTCCTTGGCCTGCGCGGACTGATGGCCGGCGGTGATCCGGCCGTCGGCCCAGTCGGCACCGTCGAGCGCCGCGCGGAACTCGGCGACCTGCGTCGCGTCGAGCACGTCGGGAATGGCGAGCAGCATGCGGTGTCTCCGGCCGGGCTCAGAAGCGCCAGGTGGCGGTCAGGACGGCCGAGCGGCCCTCGCCCGGCGTCGCCTAGCCGTTGCCACCGGTCACGGTCGTGCCAGTGAACGCGATGTTGTTGCGGATGCGGGTGTAGTACTCGGTGTCCAGCAGGTTGTTGAGGTTGAGCTGGAGGTCGAGCCGGTCGTTGACGGCGTAGTTGACCATCGCCCGATGCACCCAGTATGCGTCGGTCGGGAACAGCGGGCGGCCGTCCAGCGTGTTGTTCTGCACCACGAAGCGGCCCTGGTAGGTCGCGCCGTAGCCGAAGGTCCAGTCGCCGGTCGTGTAGGTGGTCCAGAGGCTGCCGGAATGCTTCGGCGTGTTGGTCAGCGGATTGCCCGCGAACGGATCGCGATCGGTCGCGCTGTTGCCGCAGGCTGCGCTCGGGTTCGCGAGACAGAAGGCGGAGACGCCGCGCACCACTTCGCTGTCGAGGTACGTGTAGTTCGCGAACACCTGCCAGCCGGGCAGCAGCGTGCCGGCGATGCCCAGCACCGCGCCGTCGACGCGCGCGCGACCATCGAGCTGCTGCTCGCCGGACGGATAGTCGGGGTTGCCCGGATCGGCGACGCGGTAGTTGCGGCGCTCGTTGCGGAACACCGCCGCGGTCAGCGCGAGACCGCGCTCCGGCAGTTCCCACTTCGTGCCCAGTTCGAAGTTGACCGCGGATTCAGGGTCGACATCGCAATTCGCGGTGCCGGTGGTGCTGGTCAGGGTGCAGCTGCCGTTGACCGAGGCCTTGGACGGCGTCTTGCTGTCGGACCAGGCCAGGTACAGCGTGCCGTGCTCGGTCGGCTTGAACACCAAACCGGCGCGATACGACAGCAGGTGCTCGTCGTTGCGCGCGACCGGGTTGACGCCGAGCAGTTGGCCGCGCGTCGCGTCCGCGGTGGACACGACCCACGTCTTCGTCGCCCCTTCGTTGCGATCGTAGCGGGCGCCGATGTTCAGCATCCAGTGCTCGCCGAACTTCAGCGTGTCGAACAGGTAGACCGATGCGCTGTCGAGATCGCCTTCGGTCTTGCCGCTGCGGAAGTAGTTCAGCGGCCCGGCCCAGACGTGGTCCGGATCGCGGAAGGTCTGGTAGGGATAGCCGGCACTGGTGTTGGGGAGGGCGCTGCCGTCGGCGTTGAAGAATACGCCGCCTGTTTCCAAGTCGAAGGATTCGGTGCTGAAGGACAGGCCGCCGACCATACGCTCGGGATGCGGTCGAGAGCGGGCGGTCCGGTCTGGCTGATCACGGGTTGCGGTGTCGCGCACGTAGCCGCGGGGCGCCCACCGGCGACCACGTGCCGGCCGGCTGACCGCCCGCGCAGGCCTGCCCGGTGTAGGGATTGGTCCCGTCCTGGAGGCACCAGCTGCCCTGCAGCGCGGTCACGTTCGACACCTGGTCGACGCGCTGCAGGCGCGCCAGGCTGCGCAGCGTCACCGCGTCGCCGACATCGTGTTCGAACACCGCGGTCAGCATGTCGACGTCGATCTCCTGCTTCGACACGTTGCGGTAGCCGAAGTAGGTCTCGGGATCGATGCCGGGCAGCGGCCCGTCGTGGTAGCCATTCAGCGCGAACGGCACGCCGTACTGCGGCAGGTTGTCGTCCGACTGGTGCAGGTAGTTCACGGTCAGGCGCGTGTCCGACCCCAGGCCGATCGCCAGCGACGGCGCGAAGCCCCAGCGCCGGAACCGCTCCACGTCGCGCCCGGGCACGTCGTTGCGACGCGCCATCGCGTTGATCCGCAGTGCCTTGCCGTTGCCGAGGTCGTAATTGCCGTCGGCGGTGGCGCGGGCGTAGCCATCGGTGCCGACGCCGAGCGCGACCGAGGTCGCGTCGCCTTCGTGCGCCGACTTGCTCACCAGGTTGATGTTGCCGCCGACCGAGCCTGCGCCCGACATCGCCGAATTCGCGCCGTTCACCAGTTCGATCGACTCGAGGTTGAAGGTGTCGCTGCGGGTGTACTGCGCGCTGTCGCGCACGCCGTCGGTGGTGATGTCGCTGCTGGCGGTGTAGCCGCGCAGGGTGATGCTGTCGCCGTAGCCGCCGCCGCCCTCGCCGGCGCCGAAGGTGATGCCCGGCAGGGTGCCGAGCACGTCGCGCAGGCCCAGCAGGTTCTGCTGCTCGATCACCGCGCGGTCGACCACGGTGATCGTCTGCGGGGTGTCGTTCAGAGGTTCGGTGTACTTCGGCGACTCGGCCCTGCGGATCTGGCTGCCGACGACCTGCACGGTGTCGATCTCGTTGGCGGAAGCCGAGGCGTCCGCGCGGGGTTCGGCCAGGGCGGGCCCGGCGACGAGGGTCAGGGCGATGGCGAGCGGGGAGAGGCGGGCGGGAGAGGGGCGTTCGGACATGGGCATGGCGGCGGGTCGCAGGAGGAGGCGGGTCGGGACGGCGAAGACGCCCGTCGATCGGATGCACGCATGTTAATGAGAATCGTTATCAAATGAAAGGGGTTCTCGTGTTTGTCGCCCGCTGCCGGCGCGCCTACGATGCCGGGCCGCCTCCTTCGAGCCCCGAACGTGCTTCCGATCGCCATCGCGTCCCGCGTCCTGCCCCATGCGAGGCCTGTGCCATGAGCCTGCTGCTGGTCCGCCACGGTCAGGCGAGCTTCGGCGCGGACGACTACGATCGCCTCTCGGACCGGAGCTGGGAGCAGTCCCGCCGTCTCGGTGTGTGGCTGGCGCGGGGCGGACACCGCTTCGGCACGGTGGTGGTCGGCGGCATGCGCCGGCACCGCGAGACCTCGGAGGCCGTGGCCGAGGCCTTCGCCGCCGCCGGCACGCCGCTGCCGGGCCGGTCGTCGACCCCGGCTTCGCCGAGTTCGACCACACCGCCGTGTTCCAGGCCTATCTCGATCGCGATCCGACCGATCCCATCGTCGTCGCGTCCCGCAGCGGCGATCCCCGCGACGTCGGCGCGATGCTGCGCGCGGCGCTGCTGGCGTGGGCGCACGACGAACTCCCCGGCGTGCCGGAAACCTGGGCCGCGTTCGGCGAACGCGTGCATGGCGCAGGCGAGCGGTTGCAGGCGCTCGCGGGCGACGGCGAGGCGCTGGTGCTCAGCTCCGGCGGCGTGATCTCGCGGCTGGCGCAGATCGCGCTGGACGTGCCGGTGATGCGGGCGGTCGAGCTCAATCTCGCGCTGCGCAACAGCGCGCTGTCGGAGTTCCATCCGCACGACGGTCGCCTGCGCATCGGCTCCTGGAACGGCCTGCCGCACCTGCACGGCGAACGCGCGCTGTGGACGTACTATTGAGGCCTCCGCGCTCGCATCCCGTCCGCCGATGACCGTCACGCCAAGCGACACCCTCTTTCCGTTCTCCGAGCGTTCGCGCCGGCTGCAGGCCGAGGTGCGGACGTTCCTCGACACGCGGATCCTGCCCGCCGAACTCGCGCTGCAGGCGCATGCCGCCGATCCAGCGACGCGCTGGACCATTCCGCCGCTGCTGGAATCGCTGAAGGCCGAGGCGAAGGCCGCCGGTCTGTGGAACCTGTTCCTGCCCGACGACACGCACGGCGCCGGCCTGAGCAACCTCGAGTACGCGCCGATCGCCGAGATCACCGGCCGCAGCCTGTTCGCGCCGGAAATCTTCAACTGCAACGCGCCGGACACCGGCAACATGGAAGTGCTGCTGCAGTTCGCCACGCCCGAGCAGCGCGCGCCGTGGCTGCCGGGCCTGCTCGACGGCACGATCCGTTCCGCGTTCGCGATGACCGAGCCCGGCGTCGCCAGTTCCGACGCCACCAACATCGCGCTGCCGATCGTGCGCGACGGTGACATGCTCGTGCTCGACGGACGCAAGTGGTGGACGACCGGCGCCGCCGATCCGCGCTGCAAACTGCTGATCGTGATGGGCGTGACCGATCCCGACGCGCCGGTGCATCGTCGCCAGTCGATGGTGCTGGTGCCGATGGAGACGCCCGGCGTGCGCGTGCTGCGCCCGCTGACCGTGTTCGGCTACGACGACGCGCCGCACGGGCACGTCGAGATCGCCTTCGACGACGTGCGCGTGCCGACAGCCAATCTGCTCGGTGCCTCCGGCAGCGGCTTCGAGATCGCGCAGGCGCGACTGGGCCCCGGACGCATCCACCACTGCATGCGCCTGATCGGCCTGGCACAGCGTGCGCTGGAGGCGATGGTCACGCGCGCCCGCACCCGCGAAGCGTTCGGCAAGCCGATCGGCGGCCACGGCATGGCGCAGGAAGCGATCGCGTTGTCGCGCTGCGAGATCGAACAGGCGCGGCTGCTGACGCTGCAGGCCGCGGCCGCGCTTGACGCGCACGGCAACAAGGGCGCGAAGGACCTGATCGGCATGATCAAGATCGTCGCGCCGCGCATGGCCTGCGCCGTGATCGATCGCGCGATGCAGTTGCACGGCGCCGGCGGCCTGTCGCAGGACCACTTCCTCGCCCAGGCCTATGCCGGCGCTCGCTCGCTGCGCCTCGCCGACGGGCCGGACGAAGTCCACCTCGCCGCGCTCGCGCGGTCCATGCTCAAGGGATGAGGCGATGGCGCATCCGCTCGACCTGCCGGCCGAAGCGCTGGCGACGTATCTGGAAGCGCATGTCGGCGGCTTTCGCGGCCCGCTGACCGCGACCAAGTTCAAGGGCGGCCAGTCGAACCCGACCTACCGCATCGACGCCGCCAGCGGCACGTACGTGCTGCGACGCAAACCTCCGGGCGACTTGCTGCCGTCGGCGCACGCGGTCGATCGCGAATTCCGCGTGCTGCAGGCACTGCACGGCGGCGCGGTGCCGGTCGCCAAGCCGCTGCACCTGTGCGAGGACGCGTCGGTCATCGGCTCGATGTTCTACGTCATGGCGCACGTCGACGGCCGGATCTTCTGGGACCCGTCGCTGCCGGAACTCGACACGGACAAGCGCGCCGGCTACTACGCAGCCATCATCGACACGCTGGCCGCACTGCACGCGATCGATCCCGTGGCGATCGGCCTCGCCGACTTCGGCAAGCCGGGCAACTATTTCGAGCGCCAGCTGCAGCGCTGGACCGCGCAGTACCGCGCCAGCGAGACACGTCAGATCGCGGCGATGGACGCCCTGATCGATGCGTTGCCGCCGCGCTGTCCCGTGGACGATGGCGTCGTCGCACTGGTGCACGGCGACTTCCGCATCGACAACCTGATCTTCGAACCGGAGTCGTCAAGCATCGCCGCGATCGTCGACTGGGAACTGTCGACGCTGGGCCATCCGCTCGCCGACCTCGGGTACTTCTGCATGGCGCTGCGACTGCCTCGCAATCCCGCACTGCCGGGACTGGGCGGGCTCGATCGCGCCGCGCTCGGCATTCCCGACGAAGCCAGCCTGCTCGCGCGCTACGCGGAACGCAGCGGCCGCGCGCTGCCCGGGGACTGGCCGTTCGTGCTGGCCTTCAGCTTCTTCCGGCTCGCGGCGATCGCCCAGGGCGTCGCCAAGCGCGCCGAGCAGGGGAATGCGTCCAGCGAACAGGCGGTGCAGGCAGGCCGCATGGTCGACCTGCTGGCCGGGATGGGCCTGGAAGCGTTGAGCAACGAGAGGTAGGCACGGACGGGCGATCGGGCGCGACGGGCGGTTCTTCTTCAAGCCGGTTTGACGGCGGGCGATGCAGGGGCCGCTTTCGATCGGTGGCATCCGTGGCTCATGGCGGACATCAGGCCGCACGGGAGCGTGCCTGGCGTCTCTCCCGGGCGTAGCCGCCGGGAGATCGACCCACGTAGCGGGCGAACGCAGTGCTGAAGGTGCTCGCCGACGAATAGCCGACACGCTCGGCCACCTTCTCGATCACGAGGTCCTGCCGATCGAGGATGTCTTTCGCGATCGCCATGCGCCAGGCGAGCAGGTACTCCATCGGCGGCATGCCGACCGCGCGCGTGAAGCGCTGGAAATAGGCCGACCTCGAAAGCGCGGCGGCCCTGGCCAGTTGCTCCACCGTCCAGGCCCGGGACGGGTCGCGGTGCATCTCCCGAATCGACAGGGCCAGACGCTCGTCCGCCAAACCGCGGAGCAGGCCCGCCGGCGCCGCGTCGCCCGGTGCCGCACGCAAGGATTCGATGAGCAGGACCTCGACCAGTCGGGTCAGGATGAGATCGCGCCCCGACTTCGACTGCATGGCCTCCTCGCGCACGAGGCGGACCAGCAGGTCGAAGCGATGCTCGCCGCGGACATGGATGATCGGCGGGAGCAGCGTCACCAGCAGCGCCGTGTCCGGCGAATCGAAAACGAAATAGCCGCCCAGCATGCGCACGTCGGGTTCTCCCTCTTGGGCCCCATGGCGCAATGCGTGGTCCTGGTCCGCGATGACGGCGGGATCGACCGGCTGCGGTTCGACGGGTTCGAATCCCGACAGGACGAATCCGGGCGTGGCGGGCAGGAACACGAAGTCGCCGGCTTCCAGACGCAGCGGGTCCGTGCCCTCGACCTGCAGGAGGCATGCGCCATCGGTGACCACGCAGAAGCCCGGATGCCCGAAGGGCGCATAGCGGACCCCCAGCGACCGGCGCCGGAAATGCTCTTGCCCATCACCCGGGCGGGTCGAAGCAGGGTGATCAGCTCGGCAAGGGGATCGGTCATGTCAGGACTCTCGCCAAATTTTATTGGACTCTACAGCATCGATCGTCCTGTGTTGCGGGCTTATCGTGGTCGCACCTACCCACCACGGAGTCCCCGCAATGAAAACCGTTCTGATCACAGGCTGTTCCTCCGGCTACGGGCTCGAAACCGCCCGTCACTTCCACGACCGGGGGTGGCATGTCGTCGCCACGATGCGTCGGCCGAGTTCCGGTGCCCTGCCCATGTCCGACCGCATCAAGCTGGTCGCGCTGGACGTCACCCGCGCCGACAGCATCGCCCGTGCCATCGAGGCGGCCGGCCCGGTCGATGTCCTCGTCAACAACGCCGGCATCGGCGTCGTCGGCGCGTTCGAGGCCACGTCGATGCAGACGGTGCGCGAGGTGTTCGAAACCAACACGTTCGGCACGATGGCGATGGTGCAGGCCGTGATTCCGCAGATGCGCGAACGCGGGGCGGGCACCATCGTGAATGTCACTTCGAGCGTCACCCTGGCCAGCATGCCGCTCGCCGCCGCGTACACGGGGAGCAAGACGGCAGTCGAGGGGTTCACCGGGTCCCTGGCGCACGAACTCGGCGCGCTCGGCATCCGGGTCAAGCTGGTCGAACCCGGCTACGGCCCGACCACGCGGTTCGCCGAGAACGGCGCAGAGCGCATGAACGGCCTCATCCCGGAGGCCTATGCGGACTATGCCCGTCCGATCTTCGAAGCCTTCGCCCGTCCGCAGGCGACGACGCAGCCTCAGGATGTCGCCGAGGCGATCTGGCAGGCCGTACACGATGCCTCCGGCCAGTTCCATTTCCCTGCCGGCGCCGATGCCGTCGCACTCGCGGGGCCGCGATGAACATGCCGGTGTCTCCAGCCCGGTCTTGAACGCCGCCGTCGCATGGTGCGCGTCCGTTGTCGGTCGACAACGGACGCCGACCCTCAGTCTTCCCGATCGTCGCGGGTCCACACCCCGCCATGCTCGATCTTCACCGGGAACTTGGCCACGGGTTCGTAGGCGGGGCCGCACAGCGCATGGCCGTCACGCAGGTCGAAGCGAGCGCCGTGCAGCACGCAGGTGATGCTGCCCTCGACTGGGTCGACGTCGCCGGAGGACAGTTCGAATTCGTCGTGCGTGCATTTGTCCTCGACCGCGTACAGCTCGCCGTCGAGGTTCACGACGAGGATCGGCGTGTCGTCGGCCCACACCGTGGCCTTCTCGCCGGGGAGCAACTGCTCGGTGGGACACACGAACACCCAGTCGCTCATGCGGTGATCTCCGTCGGGGATGCGAGGGCCTTGTCGAGCACTTCGAAGCGCAGGCCGGCCCGCTTCGGGATGCCGTAACGCGGGTCGTCGTAGGGGAAGGGCTTGGTCACGCCGGTGCGCACGTAACCGCGGCGCGCGTACCAGGCCAGCAGTTCGTCGCGGCAGTCGATGACGGTCATGCGCATGCGCGTGCAGCCGAGCGTGTCGCGCGCGATGCGCTCTGCTTCGGCCAGCAGCATGCGACCGAGGCCACCGCCCTGCAGGTCCGGGCGGATCGAGAACATGCCGAACTCGGCGGTCGGCACGCCGTCGTCCACGGGCATGGTGGCGATGCGCGCGCAGCCGATCGCGTGCCGGTGTTCGTCCTCGGCCAGCAGGATCAGACTGCCGGGCGCGTCCAGGTCGGCGCGCAGCATGTCGGCATCGATGCGCTGGCCGTCGAGCAGATGCGCTTCGGTGGTCGGCGGCTGGCGTCGCCGCGATAGGCCGACGTGACCAGCGCGATCAGCGCCGGGATGTCGGCATGCGTCGCGAAACGGTAGATCGGCGTCATCGCGGTCCTCAGGCCAGCAGCCGGCGGACCTTGCGGATCGCCTCGGCGAAGCGCTCGATCTCGTCGTGCGTGTTGTAGAACGCGAACGAGGCGCGGCAGGTCGCCGGGACGCCGTAGAACTGCATCAGCGGGTGGGCGCAGTGGTGGCCGGAGCGCACCGCGACGCCTTCGAGATCGAGCAGCGTGGCGAGGTCGTGGGCGTGCGCGCCTTCGATCAGGAAGCTGATCACGGCCGCCTTGTCCGGCGCGGTGCCGAAGATGCGCAGGCCCTCGATGCCGGACAGCGCCTCGGTCGCGTGCACGAGCAGTTCCGACTCGCGCGCTTCGATCGCGTCCATGCCGATCGCGGACAGGTAGTCGGTCGCGACGCCGAGGCCGATGTGCCCGGCGATGTTCGGCGTGCCCGCCTCGAAACGATGCGGCGGGTCGTTGAAGACGGTGCCCTCGAAGCGCACTTCCTTAATCATTTCGCCGCCGCCGAGGAAGGGCGGCATGTCGGCCAGCGTCTCGCGCCGCGCCCACAGCGCGCCGGTGCCGGTGGGGCCGCACATCTTGTGGCCGGTGATCGCGTAGAAGTCGCAGCCGATCGAGGGGATGTCGAGCGCGCGATGCGGCGCCGCCTGCGAGCCGTCGACGACGGTGACGATGCCGCGCTTGCGCGCTTCGCGGCAGATCTCGCGCACCGGGTTCACCGTGCCGAGTACGTTGCTGACGTGGGCGAGGCCGAGCAGCTTCACCTCGCCGGTCATCGCCGCGTACAGCGCATCGAGGTCGAGCGCGCCGTCGGGCAGGAGTTCGGCGACCCGGATCGTCGCGCCGGTGCGCCCGGCGACGAGCTGCCAGGGCACGATGTTGGCGTGGTGCTCCATCCGGCTGAGCAGGATGACGTCGCCGGGCTTCAGGCGTGGCAGCGCCCAGGAATACGCCACGAGATTGATCGCGAACGTCGTGCCGCTGCACAGCACCAGTTCGTCGCGGTGCACCTTGAGGAAGGCGGCGAGCTTCGATCGCGCGCCTTCGTAGGCGTCGGTGGCCTCCGTGCCCAGCGCGTGCACCGCGCGGCTGACGTTGGCGTTGTGGCGGCGGAAGAAATCGTCGACGGCGTCGATCACGACCGCCGGCTTCTGGCCGGTGTTAGCCGAGTCGAGGTAGATCAGCGGCTTGCCGTGCACCTCGCGCTGCAGCAGCGGGAAGTCGGCGCGGATCCTGGTCCAATCGAGCCTGGTCCAGTCGGGCACGGTCGAAGTCATGCGGAAAGCTCCTCTCGGTCGCCGTGGCTGCGCGGCGCAGAGATCACCAGGAAGCGCAGGTCGACGTGCAATCCCTCGCCGGATTCGAGCCGGTGCGCGACGCCTTCGAGTTCCAGCGTCGCGGTGCCGGACAGCACGTAGAAGAACTGGCGCGCATGGCGATGGCGATGCGGCATTTCCGCCGCACCGGGCGGCACGCGTTCCTCGATCACGCTGAGGTCGTCGCCTTCGAGCAGGTGCCAGCCGTCGCAACCCGCGCCCCAGACGTAGTGGCGGCCGCTGTCGCGGGACACGACGCTCATGCGTTGCCGTCCCCGATGCGTGCCAGGGCCGCGTCGAGCGTGGCCTCCAGTGCGGCGCGCAAGGTCGGATCGTCGACGTTCGACAGCGTCTCGCGACAGAACGCGGCGGTCAGCAACGTGCGCGCCTCGGCTTCGGGAATGCCGCGCGAACGCAGGTAGAACAGCGATGTCGGATCGAGCTGGCCGACGGTCGCACCGTGCGCGGCCTTGACCTCGTCGGCGTGGATGACCAGCACCGGCTGTGTGTCGATCTCGGCGTTCGCCGAGAGCAGCAGGTTGCGGTTGGACAGGTCGGCATCGCTGCCGTCGGCACCGGCGCGGATGGTGATGCCGCCGTGGAAGACCGCACGCCCGCGATCCGCGCCGAGGCCGCGCCAGCGCAGCGCGCAAGTCGTGTCAGGCGCGATGTGTTCGATGCCCAGGCGGGTGTCGAGATGGCGCTTGCCGTCGGCGAGCAGGACGCCGTCGGCGGCGACGCGCGCGCCGGTGCCTTCAAGGCGCACGTTGAGTTCGTGCCGAGACAGCGCGGCGCCGAGTTCGAGATCGAGACGAACGTAGTGGGCGTCGCGCGCGAGCACCGCGTCGGTGCGCGCGAACACGCTGGCGCCGGCATCCTCGTGCTGCACGCGCACGTGCCCGCAGCTGCTGCGCTGGCCGAGGTGCAGGTGCAGGACGTGGTTCGACAGCCCTTTGTGCGCGCCCAGTGCGAGATGGTGTTCGACCAGCACGAGATGGCTGTCGTTGCGCAGGTCGACGAAATGGCGCAGGTGCGCCGCCGTATCCGGCGCGCGCCCGCTGGACACGAACACCAGGTGCAGGGGGAAGGCGCCCGCGGTTTCGCGATCGAGCCGGATCACCGCGCCTTCTTCCGCGAGCGCGGCATTGAGGGCGGCGAAGACTTCGTCGGCGCCGGCGTAGCGGCAGCCGAGGAAGTTGGCGTCGCGCGGTTCCTGCGTGCGCAGCACCTCGGAGAGCGGTTCGACGGTGAGGCCGGGCATGACGATCGCCGAGACGCCGCTGCGGGCGTCGTCGTGGCGCCCGTCGACGAACACCATCCGCGGAAACGGGATGGCGGCGAGCGCCGCGTCGAGCCTGGCGGCATCGACCGGCGCGTCGCCGGCCGGTGCGAACGTGCGGCGTTCGAGTGCGCGCAGCGACGTGTATTTCCAGGCCTCGCTGCGCGGGCCGGGCAGGCCGTCGCGCAGTGCGGCGGCGAGCGCCGCGCGCCGGGATGGGCCCAGCGCTGCGGCCTCGGGTTGCGCGAGGCCGTCGAACGCGGTCGCGAACGAATCGAGCAGTGCGCTCATCGGGCAGTCTGCTCCGGCGCAATGCGGTCCTTCAGCCAGGCGTAGCCATGCGCTTCGAGTTCCAGCGCGAGTTCCGGACCGCCGGTCTGCACGATCTTCCCGTCGGCCAGCACGTGCACCACGTCCGGCTTGATGTAGTCGAGCAGCCGCTGGTAGTGGGTGATGACGATGAAGGCGCGATCCGGACTGCGCAGCGCGTTCACGCCGTCGGCGACGGCCTTGAGCGCGTCGATGTCGAGGCCCGAGTCGGTCTCGTCGAGGATCGCGAGCTTCGGTTCGAGCACCGCGAGCTGGAAGATCTCGTTGCGCTTCTTCTCGCCGCCGCTGAAGCCCTCGTTGACGCCGCGATGCAGCAGCTCGTCCTTCAGGTGCAGAACCGCGAGTTTTTCGCGCACGAGCTTGAGGAACTGCATCGAGTCCAGTTCCGGCTCGCCGCGCGCCTTGCGCTGCGCGTTGAGTGCGGTGCGCAGGAAATAAGTGTTGTTCACGCCGGGGATCTCGACCGGGTACTGGAACGCGAGGAACACGCCGGCGGCGGCGCGCTCCTCCGGTTCCAGCGCGAGCAGGTCGCGTCCTTCGAACGTGACGTCGCCTTCGGTCACCTCGTAGCCGTCGCGGCCGGCGAGGATGTTGCCGAGCGTGGACTTGCCGGCACCGTTGGGGCCCATGATGGCGTGGACCTCGCCCGGTTTCACGTCGAGCGAGAGGCCCTTGAGGATGTCCTTGCCGGCGACGCGGGCGTGGAGGTCTTGGATGGTCAGCATGGCGTGGCGTCGGAAAAGAGGTCGTGTGGCGTGGAGGGGGACATCAGGTGCACGGGCCTTCCCAGGCGAGGCGGCGATGGCGCCCGGCCCGGTCGGTGACGTCGAAGCACTGGAGGTAATCGGAGCCGGCGAAGGTCGGCAGCGTCGGGCATTCGAGCGGCGGCGCGTGCGCGGAGAGATCGTCGCCGGTCGCGTCGCTGCGGCCGATCATGCCGTCGGTGTCGGTCCAGAACGCGGACTCGCCGTCGGCGCTGAACAGCAGGCGATCGC
Organism: Lysobacteraceae bacterium; assembly: GCA_044227145.1. Lineage (GTDB taxonomy): Bacteria > Pseudomonadota > Gammaproteobacteria > Xanthomonadales > Xanthomonadaceae > Lysobacter_I. Next base: position 7,205 of record JBGAFR010000049.1, on the reverse strand, counting down.
CGTCGAGGCCGATCACCGACGCTTCGTACGGGCGTCCCCAGCGGCGCAGCTCCTTGCCGGCATCGTCGTATTCGGCGACGAAGTCGGGCAGGAGCACGGCATCGCCCAGCGGGATGCGCGCGACCTTCGCGACCGGGGTCGCGCCGCAGGGACCGTCCTCCCAGCGCACGATGCGCGGGTCGTGTCCGGCCGCGGCTTCGTCCTTCGCGGTGAAGTCGAAGGTGAAGATTTCCGGTGGCGACGCTGCCGGTGCAGCGACGTCCGTCGCCGGCGGCGTGGCGGTGTCGGCCATCTTCGCGGTGGCGTGCGCAGGCGCGGCCTCCGGTGCGGGCGTGGGGGTTTCGCTGCCGTCCTCATGTCGCGCGCAGCCGGCGAGGGCAAGGCACAGCAGCAGCGCCGGGCGCACCGTCGTGTTCATGCGGGCGCGCCCTCGCGCGCGGCCGACGCGAGCGCGGAGAGCGCTCGCATCGCGTCCTCGCGCCGCGCCCACGGCACGAACAGATGATCGTGGAAGTAGGCGGACACGACGTTGCAGGGAATCTCCGCCGCGGCCAGCGCGGCCGAGATCGCGGCCATCATGCCCACGGCCTCGAGACTGGAATGGATGCGCAGGGTGATCTGCGCCCACAGCGGCGCGTCATCGCGCTCGTCGGCGGCCGGGACGATCACCGTCGTGCCTTCGTCCTCGCGGAACAGCAGTAGTGCATCCGCCGGCACCGGCGCGTCGTGCGCTCGCGTGCGGATCGCGCGCGGCTGCGGCGCCAGCGCGGGCGCAAGACCCGCCAGCAGGCGCGACAGATCGGTTTCGCCGACGACCGCGTTCATCCCACCGAGCCTTCCAGCGAGACTTCCAGCAGCTTCTTCGCTTCCACCGCGAACTCCATCGGCAGCTCGCGGAAGACCGAGCGGCAGAAGCCGTCGACGATCATCGACACCGCGTCTTCCTCGGAAATCCCGCGGCTGAGGCAGTAGAACAGCTGGTCGTCGCTGATCTTCGAGGTGGTCGCCTCGTGCTCGACGGTGGCGCTCGGATTCTTCACTTCCACGTACGGGAAGGTGTGCGCGCCGCACTGCTTGCCGATCAGCAGGCTGTCGCACTGGGTATGGTTGCGCGCGCCGTCGGCGCCGCGCTCGATCTTCACCAGCCCGCGATAAGAATTCTGACCGCGGCCGGCGCTGATGCCCTTGCTGACGATCTTCGATTTGGTGCGCTTGCCGACGTGGATCATCTTGGTGCCGGTGTCGGCCTGCTGGCGGTGGTGGGTCAGCGCCACCGAGTGGAATTCGCCGACCGAATCGTCGCCCAGCAGCACACAGGACGGGTATTTCCAGGTGATCGCCGAGCCGGTCTCGACCTGCGTCCAGCTGATCTTGCTGCGCGCGCCGCGGCACTCGCCGCGTTTGGTGACGAAGTTGTAGATGCCGCCAATTCCATTTTCGTCGCCCGGGTACCAGTTCTGCACCGTCGAGTACTTGATCTCGGCATCTTCCAGCGCGATCAGCTCGACCACAGCCGCATGCAGCTGGTTCTCGTCGCGCTGCGGCGCGGTGCAGCCTTCGAGGTAGCTGACGTAGGCCTTGTCCTCGCACACGATGAGCGTGCGTTCGAACTGGCCGGTGTTCATCGCGTTGATGCGGAAGTAGGTGCTCAGCTCCATCGGGCAGCGCACGCCCTTCGGGATGAAGACGAAGCTGCCGTCGGAGAACACCGCCGAGTTCAGCGCGGCGAAGTAATTGTCGCCGACCGGCACCACGCTGCCGAGGTAGCGGCGCACGAGGTCGGGATGTTCCTTGATGGCTTCCGACATCGAGCAGAAGATCACGCCTTTCTCGGCCAGCTCCTTGCGAAAGGTGGTGCCGACGCTGACCGAGTCGAACACCGCGTCCACCGCGACGCCGGCGAGCTTCGCGCGTTCGTGCAGCGGCACGCCGAGCTTGTCGTAGGTGTCGAGCAGTTCCTGCGGAACTTCGTCCAGCGACTTGTACTTCGGACCCTTGGGCGCGGCGTAGTAGCTGATGGCCTGGAAATCGATCGCGTCGATCTCGAGCTTGGCCCAGTGCGGCGGCACCATCGTCAGCCAGTGCCGGTAGGCGGCGAGCCGCCACTCGGTCATCCACTCGGGCTCTTCCTTCTTCGCCGAGAGGAAGCGGATCACGTCCTCGTTCAGGCCCGGCGGCAGGGTGTCGGTCTCGATGTCGGTGACGAAGCCGGCGGCGTAGCGGCGGCCGAGCTGTTCGAGAATCTCGGCGTTCTGCGGCGCGGGCGCGTCGGAAGTGTCGATGGCGGTCATGGCAGTCCTCAGCCGGCGGTGAGGGCGAGGGGAATGGCGCGGCGCGGGGCGTCGCCGTCGGAAGCGGGCGGCAGCGCCATTTCGGCGAGGCTCACCCGGCGCAGTGCGTCGGCGACGACGTCGTTGACCCGGCGCCAGTTCGCGCGCGCGCCGCAGGAATGGGCGATGCCGCACTGGCCCTCGTGGTCGCTGCATTCGGTCATCGCCAGCGGGCCTTCCATCGCCTCGACGATCTCGACCAGGGTGATCTCCGTCGCCGGGCGCGCCAGCCGATAGCCGCCGTTCGTGCCGCGGAAGGCCTGGACCAGGCCCGCCGCGGCCAGCGGCTTGAGCACCTTGGCGACGGTCGGCGCCTCCAGCCCGGCGCGTTCGGCCAGCCCGGCGGCGCTGAGCACGGTGCCGGCCTCGGCGGCCAGGACGGTCAGCACCACGGTGGCGTAGTCGGTGAGCTTGGTGACGCGAAGCATTGGAAGCGAAGCCGGACGGCCGCGGTGGAAAACAGGACCGAAATTGTACGCTTTCAGCCGCCAAGGCTCAAACCGGCATGGAGGCGCGCTGCTGGATGATGGGTGTCATCCGGGATGGCTGACGGCCATGCATGGTGCGGCCGTGCCCGCCGCGGAGAATGGGCTGCGTCCACTCCCGGACGCAGGAGCCCGCCATGAACACCCGCACCGCCGCCCCGTCCCCGATCGAAACCGCGCTGCACGCCGCCGTCGGCCGACTGGTCGAGCGCGCGACCGCCGCGCCGGTCTCCGCTGCCGAGGGCAGCCGCACGCCATGGCTGCGCTGGCTGGTCGCGCTGGGTGCGCTGTTCCTGGCGTGGAGGGCCTGGCGTGGGCTGCGGTCGCTGTTCTGGACCGTTTTCGGCCTCGGCATGGCCCTGTTCTGGAGCGGCGCCTGGCACCGGATCTTCTGAGGGCTTGTCGTCGGGCGCCTCGTGCCGGCCAGATCGGCCATAATCGGAGCTTCGTCCCACGTCGTCCCGGATCCGAACCCCATGCCGAAGAAGAAGATCGTCGCCCGCCTGTCCAGCATCCACGGCAACGGCGTGTTCGCCGACGAACAGATCCGCAAGGGCGAGCGCATCGTCCGCTACAAGGGCAAGGTCCGCAGTCACGCAGACGTCGATCGCCTCTACGGCGAGCAGCAGGAGAATGGCCATACCTTCCTGTTCACGCTGAACGACGACTACGTCATCGACGCCAACGAGGACGGCAACATCGCGCGCTGGATCAACCACAGCTGCGAACCCAACTGCGAGGCGGTGCAGGAAGAGAACGCCAAGGGCAAGACGCACAAGGACAAGGTGTTCATCGAGGCGATCCGCGATATCGCCGAGGGCGAGGAGCTCACGTACAACTACGGCATCGTGCTCGACGAACCGCACACCGCGAAGCTCAAGAAGCTGTGGGGTTGCCGCTGCGGATCGAAACGTTGCACCGGTACGATGCTGCAGCCGAAGTCCGGCAAGCGCAGCGGCTGAGGCCGCCTCAACGGATTTCGTCGTCGATTCCGGACAGCGCGTTCCGAGAACGCATCCGACGCGGGGTCGACCCGTTTCCGCCAAGTTCCGCACATCGGCGGTGACGGCGGATGCGCCTTCGCGTGACTTGCGGCAGGCGTTCGGCGCGGTCGGTGCGTGCACCATGCGCGCTTCCGAAAGCGAGAGATTCCCGATGCGTGCCTGGCTGTTGTTCGCGGCGCTCTGCCTTCCCCTGCCGGCGCTGGCGGTCGACATCGACGGCAGGATCGACCCGGACGAATGGGCCGGTGCCCGGCGCATCGACGATTTCCGCCAGACCCAGCCGCTGACCCGCGCGCCGGGCAGTGAACCCACCGAGGCCTGGGTGCTGTCCACGCCCGACGGCCTGGCGGTGGCGTTCCGCAACCAGCAGGACCCCGGCGTTCCGCGGACGCGCCAGCGCTTCCAGCGCGACAACAATGGCAGCGTCGACCGGGTAAACATCTATGTCGACTTCGACGGCGACGGCCGCACTGGCTACAACTTCATGCTGGCGCTGTCCGACGGCATCGGCGACAGCACCATCGCCAACGAAAACCAGTTCAATGCCGACTGGGACGGCGCCTGGCGTCATGCGGTGTCCGAAGACGCGGCCGGCTGGAGCGCCGAACTGCTGATCCCCTGGCACATCGCGCCGATGCGCGAAGCCGCCGGCGAGCAGCGCGTCATCGGGCTGTCGCTGGACCGCGTGATCGGCGACACCGGCGAACGCATGTCGTGGCCGGCGGTGAGCTTCGCCGAGCAGCGCTTCCTCGGTGCGCTGGAGAAGATCGAGGTCCCCAGCTACAGCCAGTCGCTGCTGGCCATCACGCCGTACGTGTCTGCGCTGCAGGACAACGTCCGCCATGCCGGCGACTACGACGCCGGCGTCGACGTGTTCTGGAAGCCGAACGGCCGCTTCCAGCTCAGCGGTACGCTCAATCCGGATTTCGGCCAGGTCGAGAGCGACAGCATCGTCGTCAACTTCAGCGCGATCGAGACCTTCTTCGGCGACAAGCGTCCGTTCTTCACCGAGAACCAGAGCTATTTCGAGGTGCCGTTCGGCTCGCTCGGCAATGCGCAGCAGCTGATCTACACCCGCCGCGTCGGCGCGCCGGCGGACGACGGCGAGGGTGGCGGCGATGTCGCCGCGGCGGCCAAGATCAACGGCAGCGCCGGTGGCTTCGGTTACGGCGCATTCGCCGCCAGCGAACGCGGCGACGCCGGGCGCGATTTCTATGCGCTGCGGGCCACGCGCGACTTCGGGCGGCAGGGCTTCGGCGCCACCGTGACCCGGGTCGAACGGCCCTTCCTCGATCGTGAAGCGACGGTCGCCGCGATCGACCACCGCTGGTCGCCGACGGACGCCTGGAACGTGCGCACGACGCTGGTCGGCTCGGAGATCAACCAGTCCGGCGAGCGCACGCGCGATACCGGCGGCCAGATCCGGATCGACCACCAGATCGATCCCGCATGGCGGCAGCAGCTCTACGTGCTGCACACCGGCGGCGCGCTGCAGCTGAACGATTTTGGCTTCCTCGACCGCAACAATTTCAATTACGCCCGCTACGAGCTGGCGCGCCGGATCACCGACCTGCCGGCCGAATCGCCGTTCTCGTCGCACCAGTGGCGCTACGCCGTGTCGCGCCGCACCAACGACGATGGCGTGCACATCGCCGATGCGTTCGCGGTCAACCGCGGCAGCGAGCGCCGCGACGGCGGCAACCAGTTCTTCGAGATCGCCGGCTGGACGTCGGGCCACGACGACCTCATCACTCGCGGCCACGGGGTGGTGAGGATGCCGGCCCGGCTCTACGCTTTCGCCGAGCGTTTTTTCCCGAAGAAGCGGCACTGGTCGTTCTACGGAAACGTCAATTTCGATTCGCAGGGGCTCGAGGGCGTGCGCGGCGGGCGGTGGTCGGTCGATCTCGAGCCCAGCTACGCGGTGAACGACGACCTCAGCGTGTTCGCCGGCCTGCAGCTGCAGCGCGACGCCGACTGGCTGCTGTGGCGCGGCGACAACCTGCTGGGCACCTATGCGTCGCGGCAGATCTTCCTCAGCGCCGGTTCGGTCTGGTTGATCGGCGATCGCCAGGAACTGCGGCTGCGGCTGGAGGCGCTTGGGCTGGATGCGCGGGCCCGGCGCGCCTGGCGCGTCGCCGCCGACGGCACGCCAATGCGCAGCGCCGACCCGCTGGACGATTTCGCGCTGCGCAACCTCGGGTTCCAGGTGCGCTATCGCTACGAGTTCGCGCCGTTGTCGTACCTGTATGTCGCCTACGTGCGCGGCGGCGGGCGCTTCGGTGCGGGCGCGGGGCCGTACTCGGCGCGCGAGGAATTCGCCGACGCCTTCGACCTGCGCGACAGCGAGCAGTTGCTGGTGAAACTGTCGTACCGCTTCGAGATCTGAGCGGGCGCGCTCAGCGGTCGAGCTTGATCACCACGCGCCCGTCCTGGACCAGCGTGCCGGCGATCCGGCGTTCGCCGAGTTTGCCCTTCAGCTCGGGATCGAGCCGATAGACGGGTTCACTGCGGGCATAGTCGCGGAGCCAGCCGTTGATGAACTCGCGTCCGGTGGCGTTCATGCGGTTGCCGAGCACCGGCAGTTCCGCCGATTCCAGCTCCGGTTCGTCGAGGTAGAGGGCGCTGGCGCGAGCGTCGTAGCGCAGCCCGCTGGTCAGCGCGAAATGCCCGGCGGGACGATCGCCCTTCAGGCCGAAGCCGTCGATGCCGACGTCGAAATCCAGATGCAGGCGGGTGTCGTCCTTCGGGATCGCCACCCGCGGGTTCATCACGACCAGCGTCGCCAGCCCGCCGAGCTGCGGATAGTCCCGCGGATACTGCCGATCCAGGTAGGTCTGGAGCTGCGGCGCGGCGAAGCTCACCTGATTGCCGAGCAGTGCCTGGGCGGTGTCCAGCGCCGCACAGCCGGCGACGGACGCGACGAGCGCGACGGCGGCCGAACGCAGCAGGAAACGACGGGAAACACGACTGGGACCAGGCATGACGGACCTCCGGAGCGGGGTGGGCAGCATCCTGTCGCCCGGGTGAACACGGGATGATCGATGTTCGCGATCGGCTGGCGTGGTGGAGGGGGAATCAGCCGCAGGCCAGCATCGCCTTGCGTTCGCGGGTGTAGTGCCACCACGGACGCGCCGGCGCGCCGCGCATGAAGTCCACCGCGGCGAGGAACACGTCGATCACGCAGGGGTCGTGCCGCACGCCGTCGATATCGCAGAGATGCCGATAAAGCGCGAGGCCATCGCAGCGGGCGAGTTCGGACGGCGCGCGCAGGCCCAGACGCTCGAAATCGGATGCGGTGGCGGGGCCGACGTTCGGGATGTCGGTGAAGCGGAGGGCGTCGTGGGCGCAGCGGGCCTTGGACATGGGGTTGGGTAGGCGAGAGGGAC
>JBGAFR010000048.1:0-26865 GCA_044227145.1 Lysobacteraceae bacterium | reverse complement strand
CTGGGTCTGCTTCTGCTGCAGCTGTTCCAGCTCGGCGACCCGCGCCTTGAGCTCCTGCACCTCGGCGTCGCGCGCCGACAGGGTCTCTTTCGTTTCCTGCAGTTCCTGCTGTCGCACCATGTCGCCCTCGCCTCCGGCGCTCACGCCGGAACGCTGTCCTGCCCGCTTCGCCTCGTCGCCGGACGCCGGCGCGATCTCGAGCCGCGCCTGCGCGACACCGCGCCCTGCGCGCGGCCCGGACGCCGTCGCCGCGGGCGTCGTCCCCGCCACGGCGTCGCCCGGGGCGGCACCGACCACCGCCGGCGGCTGCGGCAAGGCCCGACCCGCGCGCCACTGCGCGGTCTGCTCGCGCATCACCAGCGCGGCCTCCTCCGGCGAGTAGCGATCGATGCCGGCGGCATCCGGAATGCGCAGCACCGCCCCGGCGCGCAGCCGGTTGGCGTTGCCGCCGATGAAGGCTTCGGGATTGGCCCGCAGCAGCGCGACCAGGGTCTGGTCGAGCGTGTGGCCGCCCCCGAGGCTGGCGGCGATGCCGCTCAGGGTCTCGCCGCGCCTGACCTCGCGGGTCTGCGCATCGGACACCACCTCGATCGGCGCGGCGGCCGCGACTTCGCTTTCCGCCGGAGGCGGCAGCGGCACCGGGACCGGCGCTTGGGCCTGCAGGACGTCTGGCTCGGGTTTGGGCACCGGCGGCGGCGCCGGTTTGCCGGGCGGCAGCGGCACCGGCTTGGGCGCCTCTGCGGTCAGCGGATTCTCGGGCTCCGCCGCCGGTTCCGGCGGGCGGATCACCACGTCGACGGGATCGACCGTGGCCTCCTGGATCGGTGGCTGCGCCGGCGCGGCGGCAGTCTGCGGCGTATCGATCAACGCAGAGTATTCGCGGACCAGCCGGCCCTGCCCCCAGTCGACCTCCAGCAGGAAGGTCAGCAGCGGCTGCGCCACCGGGGCGGCGCTGGTGACCCGGACCACGGGCCGGCCGCGGGCATCGAGGGCGACGGCGAACTGCAGGTCGGAGACGATGCCCGCCGGCGGCGCGAGGCCGACCCGGGCGAAGGTCTCCGGCGACGCGAGCCGGGCCTGGAGGGCCTCCAGCTCGGTCGGGTCGGCGGAGATGACCGGAATTTCGGCCAGCAGCGGCTGGTCGCGCTGGGACAGCACCTTGATCTGGCCCAGCCCGAGCGCCCACGCCGGCGCCGCCACGAAGGCGAACGCCAGTGCGAGTAGCGCGCTAACTGTGATCCGCAAGTGATTGATCACGCTCGTCCCCTGACACGACCCGGAGACTGTAGCCGGGTCTCCGGGTCCGGTGCAACGTCGATCCTCAGCCTTCCGCGGCCACCAGCTCCGCGATCTGCACCGCATTCAGGGCGGCGCCCTTGCGGATGTTGTCGGACACCACCCACAGATTGACCGCCTGCGGGTGCGACAGATCGTCGCGGATGCGGCCCACGTAGACCGGATCGCGGCCTGACGCATGGGTGACCGGGGTCGGATAGCCGCCGGCCTTGCGCTCGTCCACCACTTCGACGCCCGGCGACTGTTCCAGCAGTGCGCGGACCTCGTCGGCGGTGATCTTCTCGCGGGTCTCGACGTTCACCGCCTCGGAATGGCCGTAGAACACCGGCACCCGAACTGCCGTGGGGTTCACCTGGATGCTGTCGTCGCCGAGGATCTTCCGGGTCTCCCAGACCAGCTTCATCTCTTCCTTGGTGAAGCCGTTGTCGAGGAAGTCGTCGATGTGGGGGATCAGATTGAACGCGATCTGCGCCTGGAACCGCTTGGGCTCGATGTCCTGGAAGTTCAGCAGGTCGGCGGTCTGCCGGCCCAGCTCCTCCAGGCCCGAACGGCCGGCGCCGGACACCGACTGGTAGGTCGCCACGTTGATCCGCGAGATGCCGACCTTGCGGTGGATCGGGCCCACCGCGACCATCATCTGCATGGTCGAGCAGTTCGGGTTGGCGATGATGCCGCGCGGCCGCTGCTTCGCCGCCTCGGGGTTCACTTCGCTGACCACCAGCGGCACGTCGTCGTCGTAGCGGAAGGCCGAGGAATTGTCGATCACCACCGCACCCGCGGCCGCGAACTTCGGCGCGTATTCCTTCGAGATCGAACCGCCGGCCGAGAACAGCGCGATGTCGACGCCGGCCGGGTCGAAGGTCGCGAGGTCGCGCACCATCACTTCGTCGTCGCCGAACTTCACGTACTCGCCGGCCGAACGCTCGCTCGCGAGCGCCACGATCTCGCCGACCGGGAACTTGCGCTCGGCGAGGATCGACAGCATCACCTCGCCCACGGCGCCCGTCGCGCCGACCACTGCCACCTTGAATTGCCTGCTCATGCTGGATTCCATCTGGAAATGTGGGGATGCAGGAGCGACGTGCGTCGCGCTGGCGGCCTCGAAGGCGTCCGGTCGCGCATCCATGCGCTCCTGCGGGAATGGTATTTCGCTGCGTATGACATCCTGTCTCGCTGCGGCGCGTCGCTGCCCGTGGGGGCGAACTGGCGGCGCGCCGCTATCGTTTCGTGTCGGGGGGCGGTGCCGAGCCGGGAATGCGCGGCGAGACCTCGCCCACGTCGCCGCACTGCGCGCGGTGGCGCAGCGCCTGGTCCATCAGCACCAGCGCCATCATCGCCTCGCAGATGGGCGTGGCGCGGATGCCGACGCAGGGGTCGTGGCGGCCGGTGGTCACCACCTCGACCTCCTCGCCCAGCACGTTCATGCCGCGCCCGGGCAGGCGCAGGCTGGAGGTGGGCTTGAAGGCGACCGAACACACGACCTGCTGGCCGCTGCTGATGCCGCCGAGGATGCCGCCGGCGTGGTTGGAGAGGAATCCCTCGCGGGTCATCTCGTCGCGATGGAACGAGCCCTTCTGCGCGACCGAGGCGAAGCCGTCGCCGATCTCCACGCCCTTGACGGCGTTGATCGACATCATCGCCGCGGCGAGGTCGCCGTCGAGCTTGCCGTAGATCGGCTCGCCCCAGCCCGGCGGCACGCCGTCGGCCACGACGGTGACGCGCGCGCCGACCGAGTCGCCGGACTTGCGCAGCGCGTCCATGTAGGCCTCGAGCGCCGGCACCTGGGCGTCGATCGGCCAGAAGAACGGGTTGGTCTCGACCTTGTCCCAGTCGAATGCACCCAGCGCGGCGTCCGGCAGTACCTCGCCGAGTTGCTCTTCGCGATCACGCCCGCGGCCACGCGCATCGTGGTCTCGCGTGCGCTGCTGCGTCCGCCGCCGCGCGGATCGCGGTGGCCGTACTTCTGCCAGTAGGTGTAGTCCGCATGCGCCGGGCGGAACTGCGCGGCGATGTCGCTGTAATCCTTGCTGCGCGCGTCGGTGTTGCGGATCAGCAGCGCGATCGGCGTGCCGGTGGTGCGGCCTTCGTGCACGCCGCTGAGGATCTCGACCGCGTCGCTCTCGCGCCGCTGCGAGGTGTGGCGGCTGCGGCCGGTGGCGCGACGTTCGAGGTCGTGCGCGAATGCGTCTTCGGAAATCGCCAGCCCGGGCGGGCAGCCATCGATCACGCAGCCGATCGCCGGCCCGTGCGATTCGCCGAAGGTGGTGACGCGGAGCAGATGACCGAAGGAATTGCTCACGCGCGCCGCCCTCAGAACAGACCGGCGGACGCCGCGGCGGCGGGCGCGCCGCGCAGCGCCGGGTCGCGGGCGTCGGCCAGCTGGCGGATGCGCGCGTTGTAGGTCACCAGGTCGCGGCATTCGGCGACGAACACGCCCATCTGCCCGACCTTGAACTCGACCCACGCCAGCGGCAGTTCCGGCAGCAGCCGCGACAGTGCTCGCTCGGACTCGCCGACCTCGCAGATCAGCAGGCCGTCCTCGGTCAGGTGCAGCGGCGCGTCGCGGAGGATGCGCAGCGCGAGATCCAGGCCGTCGTCGCCGGCGCGCAGGCCCAGAGCGCGTCGGTCTCGTCGTTGGTGACGTAGGGCGGATTGGTGACGATCAGGTCGTAGTGCTCGCCCTGCAGGCCGGCGAACAGGTCCGACTTCAGGAAGCGGACGTTGTCGGAGTGCAGGCGCGCCTTGTTCTCGGCCGACAGCGCCAGCGCGTCGTCGCTGATGTCGACGCCGTCGACGTGCCATTCGGGGTTGTGGTGGCCCATCGCGATCGCGATGCAGCCCGAGCCGGTGCACAAGTCCAGCGCGCGGCGCACGTCGCGGCCGCCGAGCCAGGGCTCGAAGCCGGCCTCGATGAGTTCGGCGATCGGCGAGCGTGGCACTAGGGCGCGCGGGTCGGTCTTGAAGCTGAGCCCTGCGAACCAGGCCTCGCCGGTCAGGTAGGCGGCCGGGATGCGCTCCTCGATCCGGCGCAGGAACAGCTTCAGCACGTCTTCTTTTTCCGCCAGCGTCACCCGCGACTGGCCGTAGACCGGCGGCAGGTCGTGGGGCAGGTGCAGGGCGTGGAGGACGAGCTGGGTGGATTCGTCGAGCGCGTTGTCGTAGCTGTGGCCGAAGGTCAGTCCGGCCGCGTTGAAGCGGCTGGCGCCATACCGGATGAGATCGATGATGGTCTGCAACTCGTCGGTCATGGCAGGGCGCGGGGACGTCGGCGTTTCGGGGAAGACCGCGAAGTATAGCGGCCGCAGCGTTATCATGGCCGGGTTTTTCGGCCTCCCGGGCACCCGACGCATGTTCAACCGCACCACCCTGCTGATCCTCATCGTCGCGCTGGCGACCGCGGCCGGTCTCGTCGCCGCCGAGTTCGCGTTCCGGCCGAAGACGCCCGCCGGCCCCGCGCTGCAGACGGTCCGCCTGCTCGACACCCCGCGCACGCTGCCGCCGTTCACCCTGCAGCAGACCGATCACACCCAACTGCAGCCGGGCGAACTGCGCGGCCATTGGACGCTGGTCTTCATCGGTTTCACGTTCTGCCCCGACGTCTGCCCGACCGCGCTCGGCGAACTGGCCCAGGCGCAGAAACGCTGGGAGACGCTGCCCGAGACCACCCGGCCGCGGGTGCTGTTCGTCTCGGTCGATCCGGAACGCGACACCCTCGACCGCCTCGGCGAGTACGCCCACGGCTTCCACAAGGACACGCTGGCGGCCACCGCCGACATCCCGACGCTGGAGAACTTCACCCGCTCGCTGTCGCTGGTGTTCGCCAAGGTCCCGCTGGGCGACGGCGCGCCCGCGGACCAGTACACCATCGACCATTCCGCCAGCGTGGTGCTGCTCGACCCGCAGGGCCGCATGGCCGGCATCATCCAGCCGCCGCTGAAGCCGAAGGCCATCGCCGAGGACCTGATCGCGCTCACCGCGGCCGCGCCGGCGAAGGCGGGCGGCTGATGGGCCCGGTCACTGCGCTGACCTACGTCCTGCCGCACCGGCTGCTGTCGTCGCTGGCGCGTCGCCTGGCCTATTCGCGCAACCGTGCGGTCAAGCAGTGGTTGATCGACACCGTGACCCGCAAGTTCGGCGTCGACCTCTCCGAGGCCGCCGAACCCGACCCCGCCGCCTACCCGACCTTCAACGCCTTCTTCACCCGGGCGCTGAAACCCGGCGCCCGCATCGCCGACGCCGACCCGTGCAGCCTGCTGATGCCGGCCGACGGCCACATCAGCCAGTGCGGGCCGATCGAGCCCCTGGGCGACGAGCCCGGCAAACCCCGCGACGGCCGCATCTTCCAGGCCAAGGGCCAGTCGTTCACCGCCGCCGAGCTGCTGGGCGACGCCGAGGCCGCGAAACCTTTCGCCGACGGCCTGTTCGCCACCGTCTACCTGTCGCCGCGCGACTACCACCGCGTGCACATGCCCTGGGCCGGCACCCTGCGCGAAACCGTGCACGTGCCGGGCCGCCTGTTCAGCGTCGGCACCGACGCGGTGGCCTCGGTGCCGCGGCTGTTCGCGCGCAACGAGCGCCTGGTCTGCCATTTCGATACCGACTTCGGGCCGATGTGCCTGGTGATGGTCGGCGCCCTGCTCGTCTCCGGCGTCGAGACCGTGTGGAGCGGCGTGGAGATCCCTGCCTACGGCGACCGCATCGCCCGCAAGGACTGGCGCGGCCAGGGCATCGCCCTCGATCGCTTCGCCGAGATGGCGCGCTTCAACTACGGCTCGACCGTGATCGTGCTGCTGCCGCCGGGCGTGGCCGCGCTCGATCCCGGCCTGCGCGCCGAACAGCCGGTGCGGCTGGGGCAGCGCCTCGCGTCGCGGACGTGAACCACGTCGCACAACCGGCACGAAAGTCCGCATCCCGATCGAAACCTGTCATTTGTGACAGTCGAACGGGATTGATCGATTCGCGACCTCTCTCGTAACGTGTGGAAACGCGGCGTCGGTGCCGCACCAAGGACACCGGGCGACTTCGATCGCACGGAAACCGCGCCACGCACGGCGCAGACGACAGGGAGCGTACGCATGAGCCGACAGGGGACCATCGCCGTCATCGACCGGGAGCAAGCCGCCATCGCCATCCGCACCGGCGACGGCGAATACACGATCGTCGAAGTCCCGGAAGAATGGGCGCTGGACGTGGGCGACACCATCGTGTGGGACGAGGACGAGGGCCTCGGCTTCGACACCTACCGCAATCCCGGCAAGGGCACCGAGGGCGACGTGTTCGTGCAGAACCACTACGTCGGCGAGCAGGCGATGCGGCTGCAGTTCCCGGGCTGACCTGCGCCGGCGACGACGCCGGGCCGCGGCCTCAGTCCGTCGCGTGCGCCGTCGCCACCTCGCGGCGCGGCGGCGCACCGAACAGGCGCCGGTATTCGCGGCTGAAGTGCGACGGGCTCTCGTAACCGACGCGATGCCCCGCGGCGGCGGCGTCGAGGCCGTCGCTGAGCATCAGTCGGCGCGCTTCCTGCAGGCGCAGGCGCTTCTGGAACTGCAGCGGCGACAGGCCGGTGACCTTCTGGAAGTGCGCGTACAGCGCCGACGGGCTCATGTGCGCGGCTTCGGCCAGCGTCTCGACCGGCAGTGCTTCGGCGTAACGCTCGCGCAGCAGCGCCAGCGCACCGCCGACGCGGCGCAGCGGGCCGTCGACCTCGCACACCGCGCGCAGCCGCGGCCCCAGGTCGCCGGTCAGCAGCCGCACGTGGATCTCGCGCACGATCAGCGGCGCCAGCAGCGGCGCTGTCGCCGGCTCGTCACGCAGGCGCAGCAGCCGCAGCGCGGCATCGAGCAGCGCCGGCGAGGTGCGCACCAGCATCAGCCGCTGCGGATCGTCGGCCTCGCGCGCGGGCGCGTCGGCACCGAGCTGCGGCAGGGCTTCGTCGACGATCCGAGGGTCGAGGTCGATCCGCAGGCAGAGATACGGCCGCCCGGGCGAGGCTTCGAGGATGCGGCCGCTGATCGGCAGGCTGGTCGACACCAGCAGGCAGTGCAGCGGGTCGTAGAGATAGGTCTCGCCGCCGAACAGCGCCTGCTTGCGCCCCTGCACCACGATGCACAGCGAGGCGTGGTAGACCGCGGGGATCGTGCCCGAGGGCGTGCTCATGCGGATCCCCGCCACGCCGGACAGGCCGGTGTCGTGCACGCCATCTGCCGGCGACAATCCGGCAACCCGGGCCGCCAGCTCGGTGCGGAGCGCATCCTCGTCCATGGCGGCGGCCACAGGCTGCAAGCGACTGGATTCCATGACTTTTTCCGATCTCGGAGATGGCCCGTATTATCCACCCGGCGACCGCAGCGCCAAGCGCCTGGGCACGCCTGCGGAGGATCGGGCAAGCATCGGCGAGATTCCCGCTAACCAGTGGGGCTGCTCCGGGCGCAGGATGCGTCCACCCTCCCCCACGCGAGCACCCGCCATGACCGCTCCCTTCCCCCGTCGCACCCTGGGCCGCAACGGCCTCGTCGTGTCCGCCCTCGGCCTCGGCTGCATGGGCATGTCCGATTTCTATGGCCCCAGCGAGGAAGCGACCAACCTCGCCGTGCTCCACCACGCGCTGGACATCGGCGTGAACTTCCTCGACACCGCCGACATGTACGGCGTCGGCGAGAACGAGCGCCTGCTCGGCCAGGTCCTCCGCGAACGCCGCGACGAGATCGTGCTGGCGACCAAGTTCGGCAACGTGCGCGGCCCCGACGGCGCCTTCCTCGGCGTCAACGGCCGGCCGGAGTACGTCGCCGCCGCCTGCGACGCCAGCCTGCAGCGCCTCGGTGTGGACTGCATCGACCTGTACTACCAGCACCGCGTCGACCGCACCGTGCCGATCGAGGAGACGTTGGGCGCGATGGCGCGACTGGTCGAGGCCGGCAAGGTCCGCCACCTCGGCCTGTCCGAGGCCGCGCCGGCGACGATCCGCCGCGCCGCCACGGTGCATCCGATCGCCGCGCTGCAGACCGAGTACTCGCTGTGGACCCGCGACGTCGAGGCCGAGATCCTGCCGACCTGCCGCGAACTGGGCATCGGCTTCGTGCCCTACAGCCCGCTGGGCCGCGGCTTCCTCACCGGCGCGATCACCGCCACAGACACCCTGGCCGCCGACGACTGGCGCCGGCAGAACCCGCGCTTCCAGGACGAGAACGCGGCGCAGAACCGCGCGCTGGTCGAGGCCGTCACCGCGCTCGCGCAGGCCCGCGGCTGCACGCCGGCGCAGCTTGCGCTGGCGTGGCTGCTGCACCAGGGCGAGGACATCGTGCCGATCCCCGGCACCCGCCGCATCGCCCGCCTCGACGAGAACGCCGGCGCGGCGCACATCGCGCTGACCCACGAAGAACTGGCGCGCATCGCCGCGGTCCTCGCCGAGCACGCGGTCGCCGGCACGCGCTATCCCGAATGGAGCATGGGCACGGTCAACGGCTGATCGCGCGGCGGATCGCCGCCGTCGCGGTCTACACTCCTGCGTCGTCCCGCGACGCAGGAGCGCCCATGTCCCGTCTCGTTCGCATCGCCCTCGTCGTCGGCGTCCTCGGCCTGCTGGCCTGGGTCGCCGCCGCGCCCTACCTCACCGTCAACGCCATGCGCCACGCCGCCGAACGCGGCGACGCCGCGGCGGTGGCGCGTCACATCGACTTCCCCGCGCTGCGCGAGAACCTCAAGGCGCAGCTGGCCGATGCGATGCGGCGCAGGCTCGGCGACGGTAACGGCGGCTGGCGCGACCTCGGCGCGAACATGCTGGCCTCGACCTCGTCGCCGTGGGTGGACGCACTGACCTCCGAAACCGCGCTCGCGACGCTGTTCGCCGGCCGCGACGCGCTGTCATCGCCCTCGGGCGAGGCTCAAGTGAACGACGACGCAGCCGCACCGGCGCACGGCGGCATCACCACCGGGGATTGGCATCTGCGCATGGGCTACCGGGACTTCTCGACCTTCACCGTCGAATGCGACCTCGGCGGCGACCCGGCCCTGCCGGCGACGCTGGTGTTCGAGCGTCGCCACCTGGTGCAGTGGAAGCTGGCGGCGATCGACCTGTCCCGGATGGATCCAGCGGCGCTGCTCGGGCGCCACTGAGTCGCAAGCGACATGGGGAACCTCAGTCCCCGCAGCCGCGCAGCACGATCTGCTGTCCCGCATGCACCGTGTAGCGCGGGGCCTTGAGGCCGTTGGCCTTCGCCAGTTCGGCCACGCTGCAGTCGTACTTGCGGGCGATCGACATCAGGGTGTCGCCGCGGGCCACGCGGTGGCGACGCACCGGCTTGGGTTTCGGCCGCTCCTGCGGTTGCGCCGCGGGCGGCTTCGGGGCCGCGGCTGCCGCCTGCGGCACGGCCGTCCCGTCTTCGCCGCTGGCGGTGGCGGTGACCGCCTCGATCGCACCGACCCGCACGACCGCCGAGCTGGCGTCGCTGCCCACGAGGCGTTTCGCCAGGTCGTAGCGCTCGCCCTGGACGCAGTAGCGCTGGTAGAGGCCGGCGATCTTCACGGTGCCGTTGAGCACGGTGCCGCTGGGAATCCAGGCGTCGGCCTCGTAGCGCGGATTGAGGTTGCGCAGCGCGCGCATGAAGCCGTCGCGGGTGCCGCCGTTGCCGAGGCAGATCGTCAGTTCGTAGATCGACGCCGGGCGCTGCAGGCGGAACTGCACCGGCCTGGCGTCGACCTTCGGGAAGGTCAGCCCGTATTCCTTCGGATGCAGGTACAGCCACGCCGCGGCGATCACCATCGGCACGTAGTCGCGGGTCTCGGCCGGGAACTGGTCGTAGACGTCGCCGTCCCAGAAGCTGCGGCCGCCGGTGCTCTGGTAGACGCGCAGGGCGCGGCCCTCGCCGCCGTTGTACGCCGCCAGCCACAGTTCGATGTTGTTGCCGAACTCGGCATAGCGCTCGCTGAGATAGGCGGCAGCGGCCTCGGACGACATCTTCGGGTCGTAGCGGGTGTCGAAGCCGGTGCCGTCCGGGCCGAGGCCGAACCGGCGGCCGGTCGACGGCATGAACTGCAGCAGGCCGACGGCGCCGGCGCGCGACCCGATGTGCACGCGGCCGGTGGATTCCTTCGCCATGATCCCGAACAGCAGCGCCTCGGGCAGGCCGTTGCGCTGGAACGCCGGGGCCATCATCGGGCGCAGGTACTGGTAGTTCTCGTGCGTGTTGATCAACGAACCGCGCATGTCGGTCAACCAGCGGCGGATGCCGGCCTGCACCGCGGGATTGACCTGCACCATCTTCACGAACCGCTCGCCGTCGGCGCTGAGCAGCGAGGCCGCCTCGCCTGCGCGCGGCACGTCGACGCTGGCCAGTTCGCTGTCGATCAGGCCCTGCGGCGCGTCGCCCACCGCGTCCTCGTCGTCGGCGCGCACGTCCACGTCGGACTTGAGCAGGCGCTTGTAGGTGCTCAGCAGTTCGGAGATCGGGCAGCCCTTCACCTTCAGGCAGGCGGTGATCACGTCCTCCATGTCCTCGAGCGCGGCGTTGCTCTCCTGCATGCCGGACGGATCGCTGTTGTCGACCTTGACCAGCGCCTCGCGGTAGCGGGTCTCGGCGACGGTCATCCGCGCCTTCAGCGCGTCCAGGTCGCGTTCACGCTTGGACTGGGCCTGCGCGACCGGCAGGCAGCAGCAGAGCATCAGCGCGAAGGTGGGCAGGCAGGAGCGCAGGAAGGCACTCGGGCGGGCACGGCGCACGCCGGCGGACAGGGATGGGGACATGAAGACCGGAGAGTTTGCGGGGGAGATTGCTGTGGATGGGCAGGGTAGCCCCGGGGGGCCGGAGCGGCAACCGCCGAAAGGTCATGCCTCGACGGCGCCCGACGCCCACCGATCCCGCATAAAATCCCCGGATCGCATCCGAGGACCCCGCATGGACCCCATCCTGGTCGGCAAGGCCATCACCACCGAGACGTCCGGCAACGTCTACCTGCAGCCGAAGCTCGGCAACCGCCATGGCCTCGTCGCCGGCGCCACCGGCACCGGCAAGACCGTGACCCTGATGACCCTGGCCGAAGGCTTCTCGCGGATCGGCGTGCCGGTGTTCCTCGCCGACGTGAAGGGCGACGTGGCCGGCCTCGCCGCCGCCGGCGCCATGAACGACAGGATCCAGCAGCGCCTCGCCGCGATGGGCAACCCCGAGTACCGCAACGAGCCCAGCCCGGCCGTGTTCTGGGACCTGTACGGCAAGCTCGGCCACCCGGTGCGGACCACGGTCAGCGAGATGGGCCCCACCCTACTCGGCCGCATCCTCGAACTGAACGACACCCAGGCCGGCGTGCTCGACATCGTGTTCAAGCTTGCCGACGACCGCGGCCTGCTGCTGCTCGACCTCGAGGACCTGCGCGCCCTGCTCGGCCTCGTCGCCGACGAACGCAAGGACATCTCGACCAGCTACGGTCTGGTCAGCGCCCAGTCGATCGGCGCCATCCAGCGGGCCCTGTTCCGCCTCGAGCAGGAAGGCGCCGACCTCTTCTTCGGCGAACCGGCGCTGGAACTGAGCGACCTGATGCGCACCACGCCCGACGGCCGGGGCATCGTCAACATCCTCGCCGCCGACCAGCTGATCCTGAAGCCGAAGCTGTATTCCAGCTTCCTGCTGTGGCTGCTGTCGGAACTGTTCGAGACGCTGCCGGAAGTCGGCGACCTCGACAAACCGAAGCTGGTGTTCGTGTTCGACGAGGCCCACCTGCTGTTCGACGACGCGCCGCCGGCGCTGCAGCAGCGCATCGAGCAGGTCGTCCGCATCATCCGCTCCAAGGGCGTGGGCGTGTACTTCTGCTCGCAGTTCCCCGACGACATCCCCGACGACATCCTCGGGCAGCTCGGCAACCGCTTCCAGCACGCGCTGCGCGCGTTCACGCCGCGCGACCAGAAGGCGGTGAAGACCGCCGCCGAGACCTTCGTGCCGAACCCCGGCCTCGATGTCGCCGCCGCCATCGGTCAGCTCGGCACCGGCGAAGCGCTGGTCTCCACGCTGCAGGACAAGGGCATCCCGATGCCGGTCGAGCGCACGCTGATCGCACCACCGCGCTGCCGCATGGGCGCGATCACCGAGGCCGAACGCGCGCAGGTCCGCGCCGGCAGCCCCGTCGGCGGCAAGTACGACACCCGCATCGATCGCGAATCCGCCGCCGAAGTACTGGCGAAGAAGGTCGAGGCCGCGCCCGAACAGGCCAAGGCCCCGCCCGCACGCACCCGCGAAGACGACGACAAGGACGAGGGCAACGGCTTCGGCCAGGCGATGAAGGACGCGATGTTCGGCACCAAGCGCCGCCAGGGCATGATCGAGACGATGGCGAAGCAGACCGCGCGCACCGTCGGCAGCCAGGTCGGCCGGCAGATCCTGCGCGGCATCCTCGGCGGCCTGTTCGGCGGCAGCCGCCGCTGAGGCACACCGCTTCATGTCGCGCTGGCGCCCGCTGGGCGAGAAGAGCACGGCCCTCATCACCCGCGAGGGCCACGACCGGCTGAAGGCCGAACTCGACGACCTCTGGCGCGTGCGTCGCCCCGAAGTGGTGAAAGCCCTCGCCGCCGCCGCGGCCGAGGGCGACCGCTCCGAGAACGCCGAATACACCTACCGCAAGAAACAGCTCGGCGAGATCGACCGCCGCGTGCGCTACATCGGCAAGCGCCTGCAACACCTGCGCGTGGTCGAGGACGCCCCGAGCGATCCGAACGCCGTTTTCTTTGGCGCCACCATCGAAGTCGAACACGCCGTCACCGGCGACACTCGCCGCTACCGCATCGTCGGCCCCGACGAGACCGACGCGAAACTCGGCTGGATCAGCATCGACTCCCCGCTTGCACGCGCGATGCTGAAGAAACGCGTCGACGATGAGTTCGAGGCGGAATTGCCGGGGGGGATGCAGAGGTTTTACATCATCGATGTCGGGTATGAATGATGGCGGCTGCAATCGTCGTTGGCTATCGCATCACGGCCGGATCACGCCATCCACGGCCCCTCACGGTTGTCGTCCCGAGCGAAGCGAGGGACCTGCTTTCTGCGTCCACGCCGGAAAACACCGGAGTCGCTGCGTTGTACGGCGCTGATGTCGCATAACGCTTTCAAAGCTCCGAGGCGACCAATCGCCAGACTCTGTAGCAAGTGGTTGATTTTGCGTCGGAACCCCAATTGACGCAGTCGGGACCACAGGGACAGAATCCTTGTTATGCCCAACTTTGTGACCTTATCGTATTTAGGTGCCGGGATGTCAGAATCGTACGACCTGTTCAAAAAAATCCATGAGTCGCCCGGAATGGCCTACTTAAACAGAAGCAAGGCTCGCGACTTCTCCATCAATATTTTCTGGTCAAATTATATCGAACTAAAGAAAGCCTGCCAAATTGTTGAGAATCCCGAGATAGGGGTCAAGCTATTCATGGAAGAACAACGGGACACCGGCGAAAAAATTCACATGGAGGTTATGAGGCTATTTCATAATTTTTTGGCAGCAGCCAAGAGCCTTGTGGATCACACGCGAGTATTCATTGACGAGTACTACAGCGGTTCCCCGGTATTCGACGCCTATAAGGACAAAGTCAAGGCTGACCTCTCTGATAATCCGCTAGTGCGATTCATACAGGACCTTAGAAATTACATGATGCATAGGGGCCTTCCCGGCGGCGCCATGTCGCTATCGGTGAAACGGCAGCCCGACGATAGCTTTATCACCGAGTCCACAGTGAGCATGAATCGCGACGAATTATTGAAATGGGGCGGATGGACAAACCCCAGTCGATCCTATTTGGCAACAGCCCAGAAACAGATCAAGATCTCTGACCTCAGTAATATCTATGCAGCGCAGATCAGAAATTTCTCTGAATGGCTAGATAAAGCAATTCGGAGGCATCACATCAAAGACATTCGAGAATTTCAGAAGCTTCAGAGGCTTTACAGAGATACGCGAGAAAGAGAGTCTCAAGCCGACACCTAACCAATTGTTCAAGTGCGTAGGGTGGAGTAACCACGTAGGGTGGCGGTGAGCGCAGCGAACCCCACCACAAAGGCGGCCAGCATCTTATCGGGCGATGAACTCGTTTGCCCGTTCGTCCCAACCGCCGCTGGAAACATCGTCATGGTGGGGTTCGCTGCGCTCACCGCCACCCTACATGGTGCGATCATGGCGCCACGAGCCTTTCATTCCCCTGAAGTCATGAAAAAGCAGATCATCGGTTGCCTGCTTCTCGCGGCCACATGCTCCGCTCACGCATCCACTTGCGAATCGCGTCTGGAAGGCACCTGGAAGTCGGATCGCCCGGCATCGATGGCCTATTTGCGAGACCATGCCACCGTGCTGCCGAAGGTGGACGGATTCCTTGAAAGCCTATTCGGAAAAATGACGCTGACGTTCGTGCACGGCGAGCTGCGCACGCACATGCCTGACACGACCGTCAACGCGAATGGGAAGCTGATGCCATTTGGCGGAACCGATATCAGAAAGCCGTATCGCACCGTCTTCTGCGATGAAGACACCGTCGCCGTCGTATCACAGCTGATCTACTCCGACAAAGACAAGCTGACGGTGTTCCACTTCATGAGTCCGGATACGTTCTGGGTCTACATGGGCTCCACCGACCCGAAGATCCCCGACATCAATTCACGCGAGTTCTTCCAGCGAACGACTGACCCGAGTAACTGAGGCGGCTTCGATTCGCCAGATCGGAATGCAACACAACATCTTTCGGCCGCGGAGAAAACCCGCCATGCCGCGATCGGCCCTCAGGACGACGAATTCCATGCAAACCGCCCTCGCTACACTCCTCCTGTTCACCACCACCGCCTCCGCCGCCATCATCCCCACCGACGCTCCCGGCAGCGACTGCGTCGCCGCGACCATCACCACCGAGCGTACGCCGCTTAATCGCCCTTACGACGAACGCTACTGCGCCGTGAACGAGGACCCCGCCGCCCGTGCCACCTGCCTGCGCAACACCGAAAGCCAGCAGACGATCGCGTTCTTCACCGACCGCTGCGGCGCGCCGGAGGACGGCGCCTTCGTCAGCTTCAACGGCGAGACGCATCATGTCCTGCGGCAGTCGCGGGCCTCGCATCCGGACGTCACCTATGCCGGCACCTACCGGGGCGACGGCGTCACCGTGCGCGTGCTGCCGCGCAAGCGCATCGCGCGCACGGAGGACGGCGCGGTGTATCGTGTCGATGTCGTGATCGAATCCGGCGGCGAACGCGCGACGATCCACGGCCTCTACGACAGCCGCCCCTGACGAGCGAATGCCATGGCGCTGCGCGACTCCAGGCTCTTCCGCTTCACGGCCTACACGCTGTCCGGCCTGTCGATCGCGTGCTTCATATTCGCTATCGTCATGCGCGTGATGCACGGCAAGGGCACCGAGATCTACATCGGCGGCCGCGGCCTGCCCATCCCGAACATCGCGGCACTGGTCACGATCATCGCCATCGCGCTAACTCTACTGTTCGGAGCATGTCTATGGGCATGGCGCATGTGGCGCGCGATGCGGAGCCGTCGCCGCGGCGATTGAAATCGACACCATTTGCCCCAGAACGCAGCAACCCGTGTCCCTCCGATAGCAATCTCCATGACTGCCCTGCCTGCCATCACCCTGGTCGTGTTCGTCGCCCTCCTCGTCAACGATTTCGTGCTCGCCCGACGAGTCCGCAGGGCGATCGCGTCGGGCCGACTGCCGTCGAAAAACCTGGAGGGCTTCCGTTCCGGCGGCTCGCCGCTCGGGCTGGTGCTGAACCTGTTCCGCCTGCGCCACCTGCCGCGCGCCGATGCGCTGTCGGACCCGGATCACGTGGCGGCTTGCCGGCAATACCGGATGCAGCTTCTCCTCGTCGCAGTGCTGGCGGCATGCATCGTGCTGGTCGGCTTCCAGGGTGCCGCGACCTGATTCGGACGCCAAGGCCTGCAACCGACGGGCTGTGAACGCCTCGCCTCTTCTTCTGCACTCTGTCCGCGGGCACCTTCCACAACCGGCGCTGTTGCGACGCGGACCGCGCGGCATGGGCCGCAGACCGCGATCCCACGGATGCACGCCTCGCCAGTGCCGGCGAGACAACCGCATCGATCAGCGCACGGCCTCCAGCGTCTGCCCCGGCGTCGGCGCGTCCTCCATGTAGAGCGGCTTCGACGACACCTTCGTCGTCTTCTGCGGCTGCTTCATGTCGCCGTTCGGGCCGGGCATGGCGACCTGGACGATGCGCTCGCCGGTCAGTCTGTTCGTGCTGACGATGGTGCTTTCATGCGCGCCGTTGCGGCTGTACGCGCGCACGTCGTCGCCGATCAGGCGCATGCGTCCCTGACCCTCGGATTTCGGCTGACGTTCGAAACGGAAACGGTACGTGGCGTCGATCGACGTCGCGGCAGCATCAGTGTCGGTCACGATCACCACGCCGCGCAGCAGCCGCAGCGTCGTCTTCGTCAGCGGCGCATAACTCATGCGCATCGTGCCGACGGGGTCGAAGCCGGTGTCGAATTCGGTGACGTAGGCCGCGAACGCCAGCATCACGCGCTCGCTGTCGTTGCGGGCGACCACGACCACGTCCTGCAGGCCGTCACCGTTGAAATCGTCGTCGAGACGCGCCTGCACCTCTGCACCCTCCGGCAGGGCCAGCCGCAACGTCTCGGCGTCCATGACCGGGTGGACGCGATCGTCCGCCATCGCGGCACCGGCGATCAGCAGCGCGACGAGCGGAAAAGCGAATCGAGGGCGGAGTCTTCTGGGCATGGGCATCATTCGTCGAGGTCGAAGGCGTGTTCGGTTGTGCGATCCCGCTCCATCTCCCAACGACAATCGGTCCGCACCGAGGCCAGCACCCACGGGGGCATGATCCACGGCTCAGATCCCCGCATACCAGTCGTAGCCTTCGACGTCTTCCCAGAGCCCGCCCTTGCCGCCGCCGATGCGCGCGTAGCTGTCGACGACTTCGATGGCGGACACGTATTTCGCCTGCTTGTAGCCGAGCTTGCGTTCGATCCGCATGCGCAGCGGCGCGCCGTTGCTGATCGGCAGCGGCGCACCATTGAGCGCGTAGGCGGCGATCGTCTGCGGGTGGTAGGCGTCGCGCAGGTCGATGGTCTCGTAGTAGCGCGAACCGTCGCCGGTGTAGTCGTCGAAGCAGTGGAACACGACGTAGCGTGCCCCCGGTGCCAACCCGACCGTATCGAGCAGGTGCTTCAGCGGGACGCCGGTCCAGCGGCCGATCACGCTCCAGCCTTCGACGCAGTCGTGACGCGTGATCTGGGTCCGCGCGGGCATCGCGTGCAGGGCCTCCAGCGGAAATTCCTGTGGCCGGTGCACGCGACCGAAGACGCGCAGCCGGTAGCCGGCGAAGCCGCTCTTCTCAAGCGCCGCGTACTCCGGCGTGCGCGGATGGATGCTGCCGTTGGGCCGGAACACCGGCGAGATCATCGACGCCGGAAACTCCTGCGCCAGGCGTTGCCCGGTGAGCAGCCGCTGCGCATGCAGGTTCAGCGACTCGGCTGCGCTCAGCGTCGAGACGACGCCGGGCGTGCGCGAGAGCCGGTCGCAGCCGACCAGCAGGCCGGCGCCCGCGACGGCCGCCGCACGCAGCAGGCGCCGCCGCGCGATGTCCGGCTGCGGTAGGTCGGGCGCGTCGGCGTCGATGGCGGTCATGGCGCAGCCTCCGTGGGAGACGTTGCGGGTACGGGGTCGGCGGCGGGCGGCGCGGCATCGCGCACCCGGAAGCGTCCGGTGATCATCGAGCGCACCTCGTTCACGGGACCGGCATAGACCACCATGATCACGTGGATCAGCACGAACGCCACGAACGACGCCATCGCGACGAAATGCAGAGTGCGCGCCGACTGGCGACCGCCGATGAGGTCCAGCCAAGGCCCGAGCATCGTGTCCGTCTGCGGCGACATCGACAGCCCGGTGAGCACCGCCAGCGGCGCGAGCACGAAGATCACCGCGAGATACGCGAGCTTCTGCAGCGGGTTGTAGCGCAGCGCCTCCTCGCCGACCGGATGCCTGAAGCGCAGGTGGTCGATGATCGAACGTGGAATGCCGCGCCAGTCGCGGCGATGCATCGCGAGATCGCGCGAGAGGTGGCGACTGAGCAGCGACCAGGCGAGGAAGCAGAGCCCGTTCACCACCCACAGCCAGGCGAAGAAGAAATGCCAGCGCCGGCCCAGCGCAAGCGAGTAGAACGACGGGATCACCGCCCAGGACGGGAACGCGCGCCGGTTGACGCTGCCGTCCGGCTTTTCCGATTGCCCGAGGACACCGGTGGTGTCGAAGACGCGGTCGCCGATCCGGGTCACGCCGCGCGAAACGCCGCCGTCGGTCTTCTCGTTGCGGATCGAGGCCAGCGGCGTGTCGAAGGTGGAAGTCGCGCCCCAGTACAGCGCGGGATGGGCGTTGAAGATCTGCAGGCCGCTCCCGACCAGCGCGATCATGCACAACAGGTTGATCCAGTGCATGCAGCGCAGCGGCCAGCGATGCCGAAGCATCGTGCGCCACGCGGTCTTCGTCGCATGCGACGGGCCCATCGCGTCCCCGGCGATCTGATCCGACATCGTCCCCGCTCCCCGCGCGCTGCGCGTCGTCGTGGTGCCGTCTTCCGCTCCGTGCGGAGCATCCCGCCGGGGTGCGCCCTTGTCAACACGGCCACGGGCTGACCGCAGGAATGGACAGCGATCAGCCCGCGTCCTGCGGAGGTCCGATCGGCGCGGGATAGACCCGTCCGGCGCGCACCGGACGAAAGCACGGCGCGGTCGCGTAGAAGGCGTCGCCCTGCCTCGGATGCCACCCCGGAATCCCCGCCAGCGGCAGCGGCCGTAGTTCGAGCGGGTCGTCGAGCACTTCTCCGGCGGCGATGGTGGCAACCACGCGCGCGATGCAGGCATCATCGTCGGCCTCACCGAGCACGACGAGGCATTTCGCGACCGGGAACAACGCCGGTGCCAGCGAGATTTCGAGCAGGGCATGGCCGACGATCGCGGCGATGGCGATGTCGCCGCGATGCCAGACGTCGGCGCGACCGAGGAACAACGTCGTCCAGTCGTGGCGGTCCCAGGCAGCGAGCAGCGCCGGGTCGCGCACGCGCACGATCGCGCCGGCTTCGTCGAACTGGGTCAGCGCGTACTGCGCGCGATTGCGCACGGACATGCCCATCGTCGAGATGTGCACGCACTGGCGCGCATTGAGCGCACGCTTGAGCGCGGGATACCTGCACCACACCATCGCGTTGAACAGGTCGTGCCAGTTGCCGGGCCGCGTGGCGATCATGCCACCTTCGGCGATGCGGGTTTCGTAGTGCAGGCCGTCATCGAGCAGGGCCGCGTCCTGGGCGATGAACCGCGGGCCGTCCGCCATCCGCGCGGCGTTGAGCGCGTCGATCGACGGCCAGTCCATCGAGACGCACCAGTCGCGGTGGGCCGCGTAGCCGGCGTGGATCGGATGGTCGAAACAGGCCGGATCGACGCCGTCGCGCGGCGGGGCGAGGAACCGGCGCTTCGCGACCATGCCGCGGTCAGTCGTCGAAGATCACTTCGCCGAAGAGATCGTGCTCGTCGCTGCCCATGATCTCGACATCGACGAACTCGCCTGGGCGCAGGCCGGCTTCGCGGCTGTTCTGGATCTGCACGAGGCCGTCGATCTCCGGCGCGTCGGCCCTCGACCGCGCGATCCCGAGGTCGCCATCGACCGCATCGACGAGGCAGCGCTGCACGCTGCCGACCTTCGCCGCCAGCTTCGCCTCGGAAATGTAGGCCTGGCGCTCCATGAATCGGCCCAGTCGCTCCTGCTTCACGTCGTCCGGCACCGGATCGGGCAGCGCGTTGGCGGCTGCGCCCTCGACCGGCGAGTATGCGAACGCACCGACGCGGTCGAGCTGCGCCTCGTCGAGGAAGTCCAGCAGTTCCTCGAAGTCCTGGTCGGTCTCGCCGGGGAAGCCGACGATGAACGTGCTGCGGATCGTGATGTCCGGCGCGATCGCGCGCCAGCCGCGGATGCGCTCGAGCGTCTTGTCGACGGCGCCGGGGCGTTTCATCAGCTTCAGGATGCGCGGGCTGGCGTGCTGGAACGGGATGTCGAGGTACGGCAGCAGCTTGCCGTCAGCCATCAGCGGCACGATCTCGTCGACGTGCGGATAGGGGTAGACGTAGTGCAACCGCGTCCACACGCCGAGTTCCGACAGCCCTTCGCACAGCGCCTTCATCCGGGTCTGGTAGGCGTTGCCGCGCCAGGTGCGCTCGGCGTACTTCACGTCGACGCCATAGGCGCTGGTGTCCTGCGAGATCACCAGCAGTTCCTTCACGCCGCCCATGACCAGCTTCTCGGCCTCGCGCAGCACGTCGTCGACCGGCCGCGACACTAGGTCGCCGCGCATCGACGGGATGATGCAGAAGCTGCAGCGGTGGTTGCAGCCTTCGGAAATCTTGAGGTACGCGTAGTGCCTGGGCGTAAGCTTCACGCCGATGTCGTCGGCGGCGAGCCGGCGCGGCACCAGGTCGGTGTACGGGTCGTGCGTCGGCGGCAGCGCCGTGTGCACGGCGGCCATCACGCTCTGGTAATCCTGCGGGCCGGTGATCGCCAGCACATCGGGATGCGCCTCGCGGATCTGCTCCGGGCGCTTTCCCAGGCAGCCGGTGACGATGACCTTGCCGTTCTCGGCCATCGCCTCGCCGATGGCATCCAGCGATTCCGCCACCGCCGAATCGATGAAGCCGCAGGTGTTGACCACCACCACGTCGGCGTCGTCGTAGGTCTGGACGATGTCGTAGCCCTCGACCCGCAGCTGGGTGAGGATGC
Source organism: Lysobacteraceae bacterium (assembly GCA_044227145.1). Lineage (GTDB taxonomy): Bacteria > Pseudomonadota > Gammaproteobacteria > Xanthomonadales > Xanthomonadaceae > Lysobacter_I. Next base: position 5,792 of record JBGAFR010000048.1, on the reverse strand, counting down.
GTTCGGAGTCGACCAGCGCCTTGGGGCAGCCGAGACTGACGAAACCGACGCGACGGCCGGCGGAGGGATCGATGGCGGACATGGAAGGGCTTCGCGGCGGACGGGACCCGCGCGGACGTGCGGGCAGCCCGCGATTATAGCCCCGGGAGCGCATCGCCCGGCCCGCGCCGCGGAGGGGTACGATCGGGCTTTCTGACACGCGAGCGACCCCATGGGCGAGTGGATTCCCCTGTCGACCCCGGGAGGCCCGGTGCAGGCCTGGCTGTCGCGGCCGCTCACCGCCCCGCGCGGCGCGGTGGTGGTGATCCAGGAGATCTTCGGCGTGAACCACCACATCCGCGGCGTCGCCGACCGATTCGCCGAAGCCGGCTTCACCGCGATGGCACCGGCATTGTTCGACCCGGTGCAGCCGGGCGTGGAGCTGCGCTACGACGCGGACGGCGTCGCCCGCGGGCGCGATCACGCCGCGGCGCTGGGGTTCGAGCGCGCGCTGAAGATCGTCGGCGCCGCCTCGCGCTGGCTGCACGAATCCGGGCACGCCGTGGCGGCGGTGGGCTTCTGCTGGGGCGGCACCGTGGCGATGCTGACCAACACCCGGCTGCACCTGCCGTCGGTGACCTATTACGGCGGCCGCAGCGTGCCGTTCCTCGGCGAACCTGCACGCGCACCGATGCTGTTCCACTTCGGCGAACGCGACCCGATCATCCCGCCCGAGGACGTCGAGAAGCACCGCCTGCACCACCCGGAGGCGACGATCCACGTCTACGCCGCCGGCCACGGCTTCAACTGCGACGAACGCGCCGACTTCGACGCCGATGCCGCGGCGCTGGCCTGGACGCGCACGCTCGCCTTCCTCACGGAGCACCTGACATGAGCCGACACGCCACCGCCGCACCCCCCGGCTGGCACCTGCACCCGCAGCTCGCCGACGACACCCACCCGCTGGCGCACTGGCCGCTGTGCGAGGTGCTGCTGATGGACGATGCCCACCATCCCTGGCTGATCCTGGTGCCGCGGATCGAAGGCGCGACCGAGCTGACCGACCTGCCTGCCGCGCAGCAGGCCACGCTCACCGCCGAGATCGACCGCGCCTGCCGCGCGCTGCAGGCATCGATGAAGCCGCACAAGCTGAACATCGCCGCGCTCGGCAACGTGGTGCCGCAGTTGCACGTGCACGTCATCGCCCGCTATCGCGACGACATCGCGTGGCCACGCCCGGTCTGGGGCACCGCGACCTCGCAGCCATACACGCCGGAGACGCTGGTCGATCGCGTGAAGACGCTGCGAGACGCACTCTCGGCATGACCGGCGACGGCAGCACCGACGAGGACATCGAAGCCCTCGCCGACGACGCCTGGCTGCTGCGCTTCTCGCCCGCGCACGACGCGAATGCACGCGCCCACGCGCTGGCCGCGCGTCTGCGCGCCGACGCGCCCGCGTGGCTGCGCGACCTGGTGCCCGCATGGGACAGCCTCGGCGTGTTTTTCGACCCTGCTGCGGTGTCGCCCGACGACGTGCGGGCCTGGCTGCTGGCGCATCGCGACGACGTGCCGGCGGCCGCGATCGCCACGGCCCGCATCGTCGAGATTCCGGTGCGCTATGGCGGTGCGTACGGCATCGATCTCGATGTCGCCGCGGCCGAACTCGGGCTGGCATCCGAAGCGCTGATCGAACGCCATGCCGCGTCGCGCTACACCGTCGCGATGATCGGGTTCGCGCCGGGATTTCCGTATCTCGCTGGGCTCGACCCCTCGCTCGCGCTGCCGCGGCTGCCGACGCCGCGCAGCCGCGTGCCGGCCGGCAGCGTCGGCATCGGCGGCGCGCAGACCGGGATCTATCCGCGCGAAAGCCCCGGCGGCTGGCGCCTGCTGGGGCGCACGCCGCTGCGGCTGTTCGATCCGGCGCGCGCCTCGCCATCGCTGCTGGCACCGGGTGATCGCGTGCGGTTCGTCGCCATCGACGAGGCCCGCTTCGAGGCGCTGGAGCGCGAGGCATGAGCGTCGCCCTCTGGCGCGTGCTGCGGCCCGGTGCGTTGACCACGGTGCAGGACCGCGGCCGCCACGGCTGGCGCCATCTCGGCGTCGGGCGCGCCGGCGCGCTCGATCCCGATCTCGCCGTGCTCGCGAACCGGCTGGTCGGCAACGCACCGGACGCGGCCGTGCTCGAACTCACGCTCTCCGGCCCGACGCTCGCGCTGCCGGCGCCGACGCGGATCGCGCTGTGCGGAGCGACGGTGGAGGCGCGCTTCGAGGACGCCGATGGGACGCATCATCCGCTTCCCGGCGGACGTCCTGTCGCCCTGCCCGCCGGGACGCTGCGCCTCGGCGCGCTCCGCGATGGCCTGCGTGCGTGGCTGGCGATCGCCGGCGGTGTCGATGTACCGGTCGTGCTCGGCAGCCGCAGCACCGACCTGCGCGGCGGCTTCGGCGGGCTCGACGGACGTGCGCTGCGCGAGGGCGATGCGCTGCCGGTCGGCGAGGCCGTCGTCGATGACGTGGACGCACCGCAGGTGCCAGGCTGGTGGATCGACCTCGACGCCGACGTGTCGCGCGATGCACCGATCCGGATCGTGCCGACCTCGCCCGAGGTCGTGGCACCGCTCGAAGCCCGCCGTTGGAGCGTCGATCCGCGCAGCGATCGCCAGGGCCTGCGCTGCGCCGGCGAGCCGCTGTCGATGGCGTGGCCCGAGCAGGTCTCCGCGGCGGTCGCGCCGGGCACCGTGCAGTTGCCGCCGGACGGCCACCCGATCGTGCTGCTGGCCGACGCGCAGACCGTCGGCGGCTATCCGCGGCTCGGCCACGTCGCCGCTGCCGACCTGCCGCGGCTGGCGCAGCGGCGCGCCGGAGACGCGTTGTGTTTCGTCACGGTATCGCCCGCCGAGGCACGGGCGGCATGGCGTCGGCGGGCGGCGCGGATCGCGCGGCTAGAATGGGCCATCGACCGCACGCTCCGGAGGGAGACCGCCCCATGACCCCGCTCCGAACCCTCGCCGTGCTCCTGTCGATCGCCGCCCTGCTCGCAGCCTCCGCCGCGCGTGCCGACGACGTCGACTACCGCACCGGCGGCAAGCGCTTCGCGGAGGTCTGGCACGCGTTCTACGACCTGTCCGACCACGAACCCGAGATCGACGACCCGCTGATCGAAGCCGGCCCGAAGATGGTGCCGGCGATCTGCGAAGCCGTCGTCCACCAGGACATGAAATACCGCCGCTACGCGATCGGCGCCCTGGGCTACATCGGCGATCGCAAGGCGGTGCCGACGCTGGTCGGCCTGCTCGAGAATTCCGGCGAAAAAGCCTATTTCCGCAGCGACGCGCTGCTCGCGATCTACCAGATCGACCAGCCCCTCGGCACGCGCTATGCACGGCAATACCGATATGCGGACAAGCCCATCGCCATGATCGCCGAAGCGATCCTGCGCGGCGACCGCGGGCTGCTTGAACCCACCGAAGAATGACCGCCTTGACCACCATCGACCTCAACTGCGACCTCGGCGAAGGCTGCGGAAACGACGCCGCGATCGTGCCGCTGATCTCCTCGGCGAATGTGTCCTGCGGCGCCCATGCCGGCGATGCCTGCACGATCCGCGAAACGCTGCGCTTGTGCGCCCTGCATGGCGTCCCCGCCGGCGCGCACCCGGGCTACGCCGATCGCGAACACTTCGGCCGCCGCGAGACCGGCGACGATCCCGACGCCATCGCGCGCAGCGTGGCGGAGCAGCTCGCGACCTTCGCCGCGCTCGCGAAGGAATGCGGCGTGGCGGTCACCCACGTCAAGCTGCACGGTGCGCTCTACAACCGTGCCGCGGACGACGCGGAAGCCGCCGCGGCCGTCGTACGCACCGTGCGGACGTTCGACGCAACGCTGCCGCTGGTCGGACTGTCGGGCTCGCTGCTGCTGGCGATCGCCGCGGATGCGGGCCTGCGGGTCGTGCACGAGGTGTTCCCGGATCGCGGCTACGACTGCGAGGGTCGCTTGCTGAAACGCGGCCAGCCGGGTGCGGTGATCGACGCGCCGGACGAAGTCGCCGAACGCGCGTTCATGCTCGCCGGCCTGGGCCTGGCGAAGGATGTCCGCGGCCGCGCGGTGATGCTGCGGGCAGACACGCTCTGCCTGCATGGCGACCGCGACGATGCGGTCGCGGTCGCGCAGGCGGTGCGTGCGCGGCTCGCGCGCGCGGCGCTGCGCGTGGCCGCGCCTTCGGAAACGCGCGCATGAGCGCGGATGTCATCAACTTCTGGCCGCTGATCGGTGTCGCGGCGGTCGTGCTCGGCTTCGCGCTGCGGCTGAACCCGGCGCTGGTCGTGGTCGGCGCCGGGTTCGTCACCGGTCTTGCCGCGAAACTGTCGCCGCTGGAGGTGCTCGACATCCTCGGCAAGGCCTTCACCGAGAAGCGCTACCTGCTGCTGTTCCTGGTCACGCTGCCGGTGATCGGGCTGCTCGAACGCCACGGCCTGAAGGAGCGCGCGCAGGGATGGATCGCCGGGCTCCGCGGGGCGACGATGAGCCTGCTGCTGACCGTCTACCTGCTGCTGCGACAGTTGCTATCCGCGATCGGCCTGACCAGCGTCGGCGGCCATCCGCAAACGGTGCGGCCGCTGGTCGCGCCGATGGCCGAGGGTGCCGCGGAAACGTCGCACGGCGCGCTGACCGAAGAAGAGCGCGAACGCATCCGCGCGATGGCCGCCGCCACCGACAACGTCGGCCTGTTCTTCGGCGAGGACATCTTCCTCGCCTTCGGCGCGGTGCTGCTGATCCAGGGCTTCTTCGCCGACCATGGCCTGTCGCTCGAACCGCTGCACATCGCGATCTGGGGCATCCCGACCGCACTCTGCGCGTTCGTCATCCACGCGTGGCGCCTGCGTCGGCTCGACCGCGCCCTCGCCCGCGCGCATGCGCAGGACGCGTCGACGACGGGAGACGGCGCGTGATCGGCATGACGCCCGTCTACTGGCTGCTCGGCGCCTACTTCGCGGCGCTGGCATGGCGCGGCGCGCGCGACACCGGCAATCCGCGGCGGATCACCACGGCCGCCTTCTGGGCACTGCTGGCGGTTCTGCTGTTCGCCGCGGAGCGCATGCCTGTGCGCATCGTCGGCCTCTGCGTGGTCGTGCTGGTGCTGATCGCCGGTTTCGGCGGGTTGCGCACGGGCCGCTACGCCGAAAGCACCGCCGACGAGAAGCGCACCGAAGCCGCGCGCCTCGGCAACCGGCTGTTCCTGCCGGCGCTGCTGATCCCGCTGCTGACCGTCGCCGGCACGCTCGCCGGCAAGCACTTCGTGTTCGCCGGCCAGCCGCTGTTCGACACCGCGAACACCGCCACGCTGACCGCCCTCGCCGTGGCCTGCCTGATCGCGCTCGCCGCCGGTTGCGCGCTGACGCGACAGTCGCCGGACGTCGCGATCGAACAGTCGCGGCGACTGGTCGATGCCATCGGCTGGGCCGCGCTGCTGCCGCTGCTGCTGGCGACGCTGGGCAGCGTGTTCGAGGCCGCGGGCGTGGGCCAGGCGGTGTCCGGCGTCGTGCGCGGCGTGATCCCGGTGGACAACTCCTTCCTCGTCGTCGTGGCGTATGCGCTGGGCATGGCCCTGTTCACGATCGTGATGGGCAACGCCTTCGCCGCCTTCCCGGTGATGACCGCGGGCATCGGCCTGCCGCTGCTGGTCGACCTGCACGGCGCCGATGCGGCCGCGCTCGGCGCGATCGGCATGCTCTCCGGCTACTGCGGCACGCTGATGACGCCGATGGCCGCGAACTTCAACCTCGTCCCCGCCGCACTGCTGGAGCTGAAGGA
>JBGAFR010000047.1:0-27792 GCA_044227145.1 Lysobacteraceae bacterium | reverse complement strand
ACGCGCAGCGGGCTCGGGAAACCGTCGATGCCGGTGAGCGCGAGGCGGTCGCCGTTCGGCAGCGCCAGCGGTGCGCGGCCGTCCCAGTCGCAGGACCAGCCTTCCGGCAGCGCGTGCCGCGGGTCGACCGCGTGCAGGGCATCGTGCCAGCGCCTGATTTCCACGCCGTGCCAGGCGTGGGCGGGGCTTCGGTCGGCGGCGACCGCGGCCGCCAGCAGCTGCGTCTCGATCGTCGCGATGGCGTCCGCCGGCAGCGGCGGCCAGCCCAGCGTCGCGACCCAGTGGCGGAGCACGCGGGCGCGCTTCGCAGGTGCCAGCGCGCGCAGGCGCTGGACCGACAGGCCGTGGCCGACCTCTTCGCGGACGGTCGCCAGCAGGCCCGGGTCGTGCGCCGCCAGCAGGTCGGCGGCGTCCGCCGACAAGGCCGCGGACTGCGCGAAGGCCGCCGTCGCCTGCGGCCAGCGCTCGCGGAGCAGCGGCAGCACGCGATGTCGGAGGAAGTTGCGGTCGAGGGCGAGGTCGGCGTTGCCCGGGTCCTCGATCCAGCGCAGCCCGTGCGCCTCGGCCCAGACATGCAGCCGTGCGCGCGGGGTCTCGAGCAGCGGTCGCCACATCCAGCCGTTCGCGAACCGTCGCCACGGCCGGATCGCCGTCAGGCCTTCGGGCCCGGAGGCGCGCAATGCCCGCAGCAGGAAGGTCTCGGCCTGGTCGTCGCGATGCTGCGCCAGCGCCAGCACCTCGCCGTCGCCGAGGACGTCGGCGAACGCCGCGCGCCGGGCCGCGCGCGCCGCGGCTTCCGGGCCCAGCCCGGCCTCGCGGTCCACGGTCACGCGACGCACCGTGAGCGGCACGCCCAGCGCCGTGCAGGTCGCCGCGCAGTGGGCCGCCCAGGCGTCGGCGTCGGCGTGCAGCCCGTGGTGCACGTGGACGGCGCGCAGGCCGCGCTCCCGCTGCAGCGGATCGGACGCCAGCCGGTGCAGCAGCACGGCGGAATCGAGCCCGCCGCTGAAGGCCACGCAGACCGGGCTTGCGGCGTCGGTGCCAGTGGGGATCAGCGGGAGGTCGGGGGCCGCGGGCATGGGACGATGCTAGCGGTTGCCGCCGGTGCCGTTCCGCGATGCACGGCCGGATTCGGAGGCCGGCGGGCCGCCCGTGGGGTCAGGCCGGCAACTCGGCCAGCGTGCGCTTCGCCAGATCCACCCATTCGCGCTGCTGGCGCTGGTAGTACTTCGGCGCCAGCCCGGTGCGCTTGATCGAGGTGCGCAAGACGTCTGCCGCCTCTGCGCCGCGGCCTTCGCGTTGCAGCAGCAGGCCGTAGCGGACGCGGGCCTCCTCGCCGGGATAGCCGTCGACCAGCGCTGCGTACTCGTGGAGGGCACCCGCGATGTCGCCGGTCGCCTCCAGGCTGCGCGCATAGAGCAGGTGGCCCTCGGGCGAGCGGAAGTCGGGGTTGGCCGCGATCAGGGCGTCGAGCGTCTGTTTCGCCTCGACATGCCGGCCCTGCGCGAATTCGGCGCGGGCGAGGCCCAGCATCAGGTCGGGATCGGTGCTGTACAGGCCGCGCAGGCCGGAGCGGTACATCTCGGCCGCCTGCGCGTAGTCGCCGCTGTCGAAACACTCGCCGGCGAGCCGCTTGCGGTTGTCGAGGGTGTCGGCGACCTCCAGCTGGCGCGACGCCTCGCGCCGGCGGCGGTCGGGATCGATGCGATCCCGGGTCTGGCGCAGCACTTGGCGCGCGGCGCGGTTGTGGCGCATGTCCGGCAGCAGTTCGGCGAACACGTAGGCGGCCACGCCGATGAACGAGCCCGCCATCAGGATGAAGATCCACCAGTAGGCGCGACCGGTGCGGATCGCGTGGACGATGCAGGCGATCTGGACCAGTGCGGACAGCGACAACAGCGGATACATCAGATCGACCTCGGGCGGAAACGTCGCGGCCCCCCGCCGCGGTCGGCGGAGTGTAGCAGCGGCCAGATGCGGCGCAGGAAGCGCTCGCCGCCGCGCCGGGCCTGCTATCGTTCCCCCGCGTCGCGTCGCGGGCAGTCTCCGCGGCGCGACCGGAGAACCCGCATGACGCCGTACCCCACCATCGCCCTGCCGCCGATGCCGGCCCGCACCGACGCCGAACGCATCGCCGCCGCGCGCGACTTCGCCGACCGGCTCTCCCGGCGCCGCACCGTCCGCGATTTCGCACCGACGCCGGTGCCGCGGGATGTGATCGAGCACAGCCTGCGCGCCGCTGGCACCGCGCCCAGCGGCGCCCACCAGCAGCCCTGGCGCTTCGTCGCCGTGCAGGACCCGGCGCTGAAGCGCCGCATCCGCGAGGCCGCCGAAGCCGAGGAGCGTTCGTTCTACGAGCACCGTGCGCCCGAGGAATGGCTGGATGCGCTGGCGCCGCTCGGCACCGACGCCGACAAGCCGTTCCTCGAGACCGCGCCCTGGCTGATCGGCATCTTCTACGAGCGCTTCGGCCTCGGCGCCGACGGCCGCAAGGTCAAGCGCTACTACCCGCACGAATCCGTCGGCATCGCCACTGGCCTGCTGATCGCCGCGCTCCACGAGGCCGGCCTCGCCACGCTCACCCACACGCCCAGCCCGATGGGGTTCCTGAACGCGCTGCTGGGCCGCCCGAAGAACGAGATGGCCTACCTGCTGCTGGTCGTCGGCCACCCGGCCGAGGGCTGCCGCGTGCCCGACATCCGGCGGTTGGCGCTGGACGAATACGCGGGGTTCCTGTGAACGAGGCCGGGGACTGGACCTTCTCGGCCCGGCGCGTCCGCGCGCGACTGGTCGACGACCGCGATCGCGCGCTGTACCGCGCGCTCTATTCCGATGCCGGCGTCATGGCGCATGTCGGGACGACGCTTGACCCCGACGCCGTCGATGCGCTGTTCGCCAAGGTGTGCCGGGCGAACGCCAAGGCGCCTGCCATGGCCCGCTATTGGCGCGTCGACGATGCCCGTGGCGGCGGCCCGATCGGCCAGGTGTCGATGCTCCGGGACGCCGCCGATCCGCGCTGCGCGGACCTCGGCGTGATGCTGCTGCCGCAATGGCAGAACCGCGGGGTCGGCCTGTCCGCGCTCGCCGGGCTGGTCGATGCGCTGCTGTCGGCGCGCTGGCCGCTGGGCCTCGAGGCGCTGACCGCGCGTCACGCCGCGACCAATCCGAATGCGGGCCGGCTTACCGGCGCGCTCGGCTTCGTCGTCGCGTCGACGGATGACGCAGGGGTGCTCTGGCGGCTCGACCTCCCGGACTGGCCGCAGGCCAGATCGCGCTGGCCCGCGGCCGCGCTGGGCAGGCAGGCCGCCGTCGTCGGGTCGGATCGGTTCGAGGAATCCGCATGAGTACGCAGGGCCGTTTCGTCGCCGTCGGGCTCGGCATGATGCTGGGCGCGCACCTCAGCCCGCGGGCACGCAGCGAGATCGAGGACGCCGATGTCGTGTTCGGGCTGGTGTCGAACGCGCTGGTCGAACTGTGGCTGCAGGACATGCGCCCCGACCTGCGCAGCCTCCAGCCGTTCTACGCCGAGGGCAAGCGGCGCACCGAAAGCTACCGGGAAATGATCGAGGCGATGATCGGCGAGGTGCGTGCCGGGCGCCGGGTGTGCGGCGTGTTCTACGGGCATCCCGGCGTGTTCGCGCAGGTGCCCCACCATGCCGTCCGTGAAGCGCGTCGCGCCGGCTTCGAGGCCGAGATGCATCCCGGGATCTCCGCCGAGGATTGCCTGTACGCCGATCTCGGCATCGACCCGGGCACCTTCGGCTGCCAGCACTACGAAGCCAGCCAGCTGATGTTCCACCGTCGGCGGATCGATCTCGCGGCCTACCTCGTGCTCTGGCAGGTCGGGCTGGCGGGCGATCGCTCGCTGTCCCGCTACAGCACGTCCGTGGCCCACCGCCGCCTGCTGGTCGAACTGCTGGTCGAACACGGCTATCCGCCGACGCACGAGGTGATCGTCTACGAGGCGGCGACGCTGCCGATCCATGCCCCGCGGATGGACCGGATGCCGCTGCAGGCGCTCGCCGAGGCCGACCTCGGCCTGGCCTCGACCCTCGTGGTACCGCCGGCGCAGGCGATGGAAAGGAACGTCGCCCTGCTCGCGCGACTCGAAACGCTCGACGCGGCGCCCGGCGCGGCTGCGGAACCCCGGGCCCCGGCCGGGTCGACCTGAACGCGCACGAGCCCCGAACAAGCTCGAAAAATCGTCTGAAGTGATTGATGCAGATGGAGTTTTCGCATAGCCTGCAGGCGCGATCGGGCATCGTGGAACCCGCGGGGAAGGCCGAAGAAGCCTTTGGCATCAACGGGTTGCGTCGATTTCCCGGTCGCGGCCGTCGACGCCGATGGCCGGTGGGAGCCGGTCGTCTCGTTGGAAAATCAAGCTGAATAGGGGGATTCGATGTCGAATGTGATCCAGTTCCTTGCGTCCATGGGTGCAAGTGCCCCAATGGCGCGGATGTCCATGGAAGAATACGAGGCCGCCATCGCCACGCTGGATGCGGGCGACCGTACCCTTCAGGCGCTGAGGCGCAAGGATGTCAAGTCGCTCGTCGACGAACTCAGTGATCGCGACACGATGATGTGCATGGTCTTCGCGCCTGACGAGAAAGAGCAGGAAGAAGTGCCGGGCGAGGAGCAGGAAGAGAAAGTCCCCGACGACAAGTCACTCGAATAAGCGTTTGCCTAAACGTTTGGCCGGTTCCCCGGTCAGCCGTCCAAGATCCCCCAGAGGTCTCCCATGCAAAGGAAGCATTTCGCAGCACTCCTCCTTCTCCTGTCGTCCTGCCTGGGCGCGCGCGTGGAGGCGGCTGCACCGCTGGATTTCGACAAGACCCTGGCGGAAGCCGACGGCATCCGGAGCGCGCGACCCAAGGAATTCCTGGAGCTGCTGCAGCAGCTCCAGGAACGCCGCGCAGCGGCCACGACGCTGCAGGCCGAGCACATCGATTATCTGCAGGCGTACGCTCTGGGCGTCTACAAGGACAAGCCCGAAGAAAGCGTGCGCCTCGCCCGGAAGATCTTCGACGAGACCCGCGACGACACCCTGAAGTACCGCGCAGGCAGCCTCGTGGCGAACATGTCGGGGCTGATGCGCGACTTCAGCACCGGCCTGCGCTACATGCAGAAGACGCTGCCGCTGCGCAACCGGATCGGCAACCGCGACTTCCGTCACGACGGCATCGGCGCCGCCGCGGTGCTTTACAACGAGATCGGCCAGTACCAGATCGGCCTTCGCTACGCGAAGGAAATGCTCGCCGACAAGCCGAGCCCGCGGATCAAGTGCGCCGCCGGCTACGTCCAGATCGAATCCATGCTGGAGCTCGGCAAACTGCCGAAGGACGACAGCCTGGTCGACGGCGTGATCGGCGACTGTTCCGCCATCCACGAGCTGATCCCGCTGAACATCTCGCGCACGGTGCTCGCCAGGAAGTGGGCTTCCGAAGCGAAGTACGGCGACGCGATCAAGCTGCTCGAGGATTCGCTGCCCGAGATCGAGCTCACCCGCTATCCGCGGCTGATCGCCCGCGCCCATGCCCTCATCGCCGACTTCAAGCTGAAGACGGACGACGTCAAGTCCGCCGAAGCGCATGCGAACACCGCGATTTCGCTCGGCGAGCAGATCAAGTCCTCGACGACGCTGGTCAGCGCCTACAACACGCTCTACCAGATCGCCGCGCGCCGCGAGAGGCCGACGCTGGCGCTCGAACTCTACAAGCGTTACGCCGAGTCCGAGATCGCCCACCAGAACGACGTCAAGGCGAAGGAACTCGCGTTCGAGATCGTTCGCCACGAAACCATGCGCCAGACCCAGCAGATCGCGCTGCTGGAACGCAACAACCAGGTCCTCCGCCTGCAGCAGTCGCTCGACCGCGAGAATGCGCAGAAGGCGCGGCTGGCGACGGTGTTCCTGATGCTGCTGCTGGCCGGCATCGTGTTCTGGGCGATCCAGGTCAAGCGGCACCAGGCGCAGCTGCAGCGGCTGGCGCAGACCGACGGCCTCACCGGCATGCGCAACCGCCACTTCTTCACCCAGAAGTCGGAGCGGGCACTGGTCGACGCCGCGCGCGCGGGCGAACCGGCGGCGCTGGTCATGTTCGACCTCGACCACTTCAAGGCGATCAACGACACCTACGGCCACGGCGCCGGCGACTGGGTGCTGAAGCAGGTCGGCAAGACCTGCTCGGCGCACTGCCGGCGGATCGACTACCTCAGCCGCATCGGTGGCGAGGAGTTCGCGGTGCTGCTGCGCGGGTTCGACCTCACGTCGGCGGCGCGCATGGCCGAGGACTGCCGTTCGCAACTGGCGCAGATCGACACCCGCGAGAGCGGTTACTCGTTCGTCGTCACCGCCAGCTTCGGCGTCAGTTCGACGGCCGAGTCCGGCTACGATCTCTCGCGCCTGATGTCGCATGCCGACCAGATGCTGTATCGCGCGAAGAACGAGGGCCGCAACCGTGTCTGCGCCTACACGGCGGAGACCGCGGCCGAGCGTCGCGGCTCGCCCAAGCGTTCCCCGTCGCTGACGGTCGTCGGCTCCTGATCGGGCGCCGACGTCCCGCACGTCTCCCGACCCCGACATGACGGCCTCGACGTCCCCCGGCGATCCCGCGCCGGAGGACGGCGCACCGATCGCGCTGCCCGAGGCGCAGTGGCAGGCGCTGCGGGATGCCTACGCCACGCCGCCGCGGGCCTACCACCATTTCGGCCACGTGTGCGAGACGCTCGCGCATTACCGCGCGGTCGCGCGCGAGGCGTCGTGGTCGGCGCCGGCCGAGGTATGGCTGGCGTTGCTCTACCACGATGCGATCTACGTCCCGGGCCGCAAGGACAACGAGGCGCGTTCGGCCGAGCTCGCGCAGGCGCACCTGCGGCGCTGGCCGCCTGCCGGCATCGATGCGTCGCGTGTCGCCGGCCTGATCGCGCTGACGGCGCGTCACGGCGCACTGGACGCCGACGATTTTCCGCGCACTCCGGAAGGCGAGGACACGCGGCGCTTCCTCGACTGCGACATGGCGATCCTCGGCGCGAAGCCGGAGGCCTTCGCCGCCTACGATCGCGCCATCGCCGAGGAATACCGCGCCGTGCCGCGCTGGCTGTATCGGCGCAAGCGTCGCGCGTTCTTCCGAGGTCTGCTCGATCGCGAACGGATCTTCCTGAGCGACTTCTTCCGCGATCGCCTCGAAGCCGCGGCCCGGCGCAATCTGCAGGCGATGCTGTCGGATGACGATAAAATCGCCGGATGACTCCGGACACCGCCGCTCCGCCGATCGAGAACATTGCCGCCTACCGTTTCGTGCGGATCGCGGACCCCGACGCCGTCGCCGACCGCTTGCGCACGCATGCGGAAACCCTCGGATTGCGCGGCTCCGTGCTGGTGGCGCCCGAGGGCCTGAACCTGTTCCTCGCCGGTACCGTCGACGCGATCTCCGCCTTCCTCGATGCGCTGCGCGCGGACGCCCGTTTCGCGGATCTCCAGGCCAAGCACAGCCGCAGCGCAGACGTGCCGTTCGCGCGGCTCAAGGTCAAGGTCAAGCCCGAGATCATCGCGTTCCGCCGGGACGACGCTTCGCCGCTCGCGTTGCGCGCCCCCGCGGTCCCACCCGCGACGCTCGCACGCTGGATCGCGCAGGGCGCCGACGACGACGGGCGCCGACTGGTGCTGCTCGATACCCGCAATCGCGAGGAAGTGACCTACGGCACCTTCGCCGACGCGCTCGTCCTCCCGATCGACAATTTCGTCGATCTGCCCGCGGCGGTGCTGGCCGAACGCGAAGCGCTGGCCGATGCCACGGTCGTCGGCTTCTGCACCGGCGGGATCCGCTGCGAGAAGGCGGCGCTGTGGATGCGCGCGCAGGGCATGGACAACGTACTGCAGCTTGAGGGCGGCATCCTCGGCTATTTCGAGGCGGTCGGCGGGGCCGGCTACACGGGGGCGTGCTTCGTGTTCGACGAGCGCGTGGCGCTGGACTCGACACTCGCCCCGGCGCTGGCTCCCATTCGGGCCGCCGAACGTGCAGAATCGACGACGAATTCCTGACCCGGAGGCGCCCCGCGATGGCGGACATGAGCTGGATTGGACTGGTGCTGGCCATCGTCGCGGCGTATTTCGCGATCAAGGTCGTCAAGTTCGTGTTCAAGCTGGTGTGGTGGTGCGCCGTGCTGGCGGGTAGCTACTGGTTCCTCGCGCCGATGCTCGGATTGCCGCGGCCGTTCGGCTGAGGTTGCCGCGATGGGCGAACATGATCCGCGCATCGATGCCTACATCGCGAAGGCCGAGCCGTTCGCGCAGCCGATCCTCGCGCGCCTGCGAGTACTCGTGCACGAGGCCTGCCCGGATGTCGAGGAAACGATCAAGTGGGGCATGCCGTTCTTCGTCTCCGATGGCGCGTCGCTGTGCCACATGGCGGCGTTCAAGCGCCATGCCGCCTTCGGCTTCTGGCGCCATGCCGAAGTGATGGGCGGCGAGCGTCCGGCCGAGGGCATGGGCAGTTTCGGCAAGCTCGCGTCGCTCGACGACCTGCCGCCGAAGCGCGAGCTGGTCGCCCTGCTGAAACGTGCTGCGAAATTGAATGCGTCCGGCGCTAAACCTGCGCGCAGTGCCGCGAAGCAGGCGCCGCGCCCGCTGCCCGACATGCCGACCGATTTCGCCGCGGCGCTGAAGGCGATGCCTGTCGCGAAGCAGGCCTACGACGCCTTCGCACCGAGCCACCGCCGGGAATACCTCGAATGGATCCTCGAGGCGAAGCGGGAGGACACCCGTGCGAAGCGGATCGCCCAGGCCGTCGAATGGCTGACGGAAGGCAAGTCGCGGAACTGGAAGTACGAACGCTGCTGATCGCGTTCCGTCCGCGCTCGCGGATGGCGATCAAGGGGTGCGGTCGACCCGCAGCACCGGATAGAGACCGAAGCGTTCGTCCCAGGCGCTGTGCCGGCGGTAGAAGAATGCGAGTCGTGCGGCCGGGTCCGCGGCGAAGTTCGGCTCGTCCTTGAGTTTCTGCGCGAACGCGGCCTTGAGCGCCGGATCGTTCGCCAGCATGTCGCGGGCCACGTCCTCGGCGACATAGTCCTCCATGTATTCCTTCTGCTCGAAAGCATTGTTGAACTCACCCCAGGCCAGCAGCGAGTCCGGCGCCTGCGGCTCCAGCAGCGACATCGCCAGTCGCGCCTTCGGCTGGGCGATCGGCACGAACAGTGCGCCGGCGCCGACATCGCGGGTCTCGGGCGTCCATGCGCCGTCGACGGTGAGTCGCTGGTGGCTTTCCATCGACGTGGCGGCGAAGGTCGGCGTCTCGTCGCGGAACGCCTGCACGGCCAGCGCGGGATGCGCCGCGTCCAATCGCGTGAAGGCGATGCCGTGCTGGCGCAGCTTCGCGCCGACCAGCGTCGACCACGCGGCGGGCACGACGTAACCGGCTTTGGGTGCGGTCACTGTGAGCGACGGCACGATCTCGTCGCGCAGCGGCACCTTCCACACCTGCGGCACGCGGTCGTCGTAGCGGGTCATCGACGCACCCGAGATGTCCGATGGCGTGCGGGTGTAGGCGTAGCCGAGGAAGTCGATGGTGCGGGCCTTGTCGGTGGCGGTCCACGCCAGCGCCACCGGCGCGCCGGCGAGCGTCCGCGCGTCGGCCGCGTCCGCGAGGCGGCGCCAGTCGGTGCCGTGCTGTGCGACCAGATCGAGCACCGCCACCACCGCGTCGTGGGTGATCTTCACCCGGGTCGCGTAGTCCTTCCACGAGTGGGTTTCGACCAGCATCGCCAGCCGGTTGCGCAGCAGGAAATAGCCGGTGGAGAAGCGCGGCGGGGCGACGCCGTCGGCGAAGCCGGAGGCGGGGTTGTCGCTCTCGACGAACGAGGGATAGAACGGCACCGGAAGTGAGCCGCGCTTGCGCAGGCGCGCCAGCGTGCCGTCGCGCAACTGCAGGCCCGCGCCGCGCAGACCCTCGTCGCCGGCGTGCAGCGGTTCGACCTGGATCGACACGTCGTGGCGGAACTTGGCGCCATCGGTGACGTGCAGGTCGATCGTGGCGATCGGATCCCACGCGTTCTCCAGCGCCAGCATCGCCTGCATCTCCGGCGCGTCGGCCTTCACGTAGTCGCGGTTGAGGTTGAAGTTCTGCGCGGTGACGCGCCAGCCCATCGCTTCCGGACCGACCTGGTTCGGACGGTTCCAGCGGCCGAAGCGCTCGTGCCCGTCGACGTTGAACACCGGCACGAAGACGAGCACGAGTTTGTCCAGCGCGCCCTTCGCGACCTTGCCGTCGAGCACTTCGCGCAGGGCGAGGAAGCCGGCGTCCTTGCCGTCGATCTCGCCGGCGTGGATGCCGCCCTGCACCAGCAGCACCGGCAGGCCTGCGGCCTTGGCCTGTTCCGGCGTGAACGCGCCTCGGCGGCTGGCGACCAGCGCCTTCATCGGCCGGCCTTCCGGCGTGGTGCCGAAGTCGAGGCAGCGGACGGCATCCGGATAGCGCTGCGCGAACGCGTCGCACAGTGCGACCACCTCGGCATAGCGGCCGGTACGCACGAAGCCGCTGCGTTCGGCCTCGGTGGTCAGCGCCTCCGCGGCCCGGGCGGGCGCCGCCAGCGGCAGCGCGAGTGCGAGCAGAGCGAGGACGGGGAGGGCGGTCGTGCGCATGGCGTTCACGGGAGCGGCGGGCGATCGCGCATTGTGCCTCGCCCCGCGACGGGTCGGGCCTGTCGATGGTCATGCGCAGCCGGCCGGAGGGCTGTGCGACACTTGCCTTTTCCGCGCCGGAGCCGCCATGGGCACGCCGAACTACGTCCTCCACTACTCGCCGGGCGCAGCGAGCCTCGTCGTCCACTGGCTGTTGCTGGAAGTGGGCGCGCCGCACACGCTGGCGCTGGTCGACACCAAGGCCGGTGCGCAGAAGCGCCCGGAGTACCTCGCGCTCAATCCGAACGGTGTGGTGCCGACGCTCGAGATCGACGACGTGCCGCACTACGAGGCCGCCGCGCTGATAATGCACCTGGCCGATGCGCATCCCGCCGCCGGTCTCGCGCCTCCACCCGGGGACGCCGCGCGCATCGATTACACGCAGTGGATGTTCAACCTCGCGAACATGGTCCAGCCGCTGTTCCGGCAGTGGTGGTATCCGCACGAGCCTGCGGGCGAGGCCAATGCCGAGACGGTGCTGGCCCACGTGCGGCCGCGGATCGAGGCGCAGTGGAATCGCATCGACGCGCACCTCGCCGCACACGGGCCCTGCCTGCTGGGCGAGCGCCCGACCGCCGCCGATTTCTACCTGACGATGCTGATGCGCTGGTCGCGCAACATGCCGAAGCCGGCGACCGAATGGCCGCATCTCGCCGCGCTCGCGGCGCGGCTGAAGGCCCGGCCGTCGTTCGCGGAACTCTATCGTCGCGAGGGGCTGACCGAATGGGCGTGATCGCGGCGGAGACTTCGGGGAGGCGACTGCCGCGGCAGATCCCGTACATCATCGGCAACGAAGCCTGCGAGCGCTTCAGTTTCTACGGAATGCGCAACATCCTGGTGCAGTTCCTCATCGGCAGCGCATTGCTGGCGTACCTGCCGGATGCCGAACGCGAGGGCATGGCCAAGGAAGTCTTCCACAGCTTCGTCATCGGCGTGTACTTCTTCCCGCTGCTCGGCGGCTGGCTGTCGGACCGCTTCTTCGGCAAGTACAACACTATCCTCTGGTTCTCGCTGCTGTACTGCGCGGGCCAGTTCTCGCTGGCGCTGTTCGACGGCAGCCGCACCGGGTTCTACGCCGGCCTGTTCCTGATCGCGCTCGGCTCCGGCGGCATCAAGCCGCTGGTCTCGTCGTTCGTCGGCGACCAGTTCGACAGCAGCAACAAGCACCTGGCGAAGATCGTCTACGACGCGTTCTACTGGACCATCAACTTCGGTTCGTTCTTCGCCTCGCTGCTGATGCCGATCCTGCTGCGCGGGTACGGCGCGAAGATCGCCTTCGGCGTGCCGGGCGTGCTGATGCTGGCGGCGACCCTGATCTTCTGGCTGGGACGGCACAGGTACGTGAACGTGTCGCCGGACGCGCGCGATCCCGACGCGTTCCTGCGGGTCGCGATGACCGCGCTGCGCGGCGGCCCGTCCGGGCAGAAGGGCGCCGGCACCGTCATCGCCGGCTTCGGCGTGCTGCTCGCGATCGCGCAGCTGGCGGGCTGGGCGACCGGTGCCGGCTGGTGGCCTGAGCACGTCGGGTTCGTGCCGACGTTCTGCCTCGCGCTCGGCGCGATCCTGCTGTTCGGCGGCATCGGCACGTCGATGCAACTGGAGCGCGCCCGCGGCGCGCATCCGGACGCGGCCGTGGACGGCGTGCGTGCGGTGCTGCGCATCCTGATCGTGTTCGCCATCGTCAGCCCGTTCTGGTCGCTGTTCGACCAGAAGGCCTCGACCTGGGTGCTGCAGGGCAAGCAGATGGTGATGCCCGAGGGCTGGTGGCTGGGCTGGCTGGTGAAGGAAGCGGGCCAGATGCAGGCGATCAACCCGCTGCTGGTCATGCTCCTGATCCCGTTCAACAACCTCGTGCTCTACCCGACGCTGACGAAGCTCGGTTTCAGGGTCACGGCGCTGCGCCGGATGGGCTTCGGCATCGCGTTCTCGGGGCTGGCCTGGGTGTTCGCCGGGGTGATCCAGCTGTGGATCGACGGCGGCGACCCGGTCGTGCTGACCTGGCAGGTGCTGCCCTACGTGCTGCTGACCTTCGGCGAGGTCCTGGTCTCCGCGACCGGGCTGGAATTCGCCTACAGCCAGGCGCCGGCGCCGATGAAGGGCGTGATCATGAGCTTCTGGATGCTGTCGGTGACCTTCGGCAACGTCTGGGTCCTGTTGACGAATGCCGGCGTCGAGAGTGCGGGCATGGCCGCGACCATCGCCGCCACCGGCCTGAGCAAGCACGCCTTCCTGATGTTCTTCTTCGCGGGGTTCGCGTTCGCGGCGGCGCTGCTGTTCGCGCTCTATGCACGGCGCTATCCGATGCAGGACCATTACCGGGCGGGTTGAAGCCGCGCAGAGTGAAGCGCGCCTCGTTCCGTCACCTTTTCCCTTTCCGGAGCCACCGCGGATGACCGGTTACGTCACTCTCGCCCTGATCGCGGTCACCGTGATCGTGTCCTGGCAGGCCTGGCAGCAGCCGCGCCTGCTGGAGCGCCTGATCCTGTGGCCGCCGGCGATCGATCGCCATCACCAGTACGACCGGCTGCTCACCCACGGCTTCATCCATGCCGACTGGGGGCACCTGCTGTTCAACATGATCACGCTCTACTCGTTCGGCTCGACGATGGAGCGCTACTTCGCCGACCGGATCACGTCGGTCGGCTACCTGCTGTTCTATCTGTCGGCGGTTGTGGTGGCGATCCTGCCCACCTACATGCGCCACAAGCACGACGCCCATTACCGCAGTCTCGGGGCCTCCGGCGCGGTGTCGGCGGTGCTGTTCGCCTTCATCCTGCTCTCGCCGTGGTCGAGCATCTACGTGTTCCTGATCCCGGTCGGCATCCCGGCCATCGTGTACGCGGTCCTGTACGTGGCCTACAGCATCTGGATGGACAAGCGCGGCGGGGACAACATCAACCACAGTGCCCATCTCTGGGGCGGGCTCTACGGCGTGATGTTCACGCTCCTGCAGGACCCGGGACAGGCCGGCCGCTTCCTCCAGCGGCTGGCCGGCCCGGGATTCTCCTGAGCGGCGTCAGGCCGCGTAGCCCTGGGTGACATCGCAGCCGTAGGTCTGCAGCAGTCGCTTGACGATGACGTGGTCGAGCAACTGGTACTCGCGGGTGCTGGTGTCGCCCTGACGGGCGAGATCGTAGAGGCGGGCGACGACGAGATCGTCGCTGACGCCGGGGGCCGGGGTTTCGGTCTGCATGAGGACGCCTCGGAGACGGAGCGGTTCTTGACGGGACAGCTGCACGGGTGATTCGCTCTGAGATCAAGCAGGAAGCGTGCCAGCGAATCGTCGCCGCGGTCCGCGCAGGAAGTTGTCGCGGTGCGTCACTTTGCGGCCAGCTTGGCGCGACGCGACGCACCAAGCCGGAGCACGGCGGGGTCGCGAGGTGCCCGTGTCGGATGCGTCGAGCCCCGGAAAATTCCGGGGATTTCCGGGCCGAGTCGTCCCGGCGCATCGCGCGGGGGCGCTGTCGGACCACCGGAGCGCAGGAAAGTTCCGCCGACCCCTTCCCAAAAGGCCGGTCTTGTGGTGTATGTTGCGCGGACTGTTCCAAGCGGGCACGGTACATCGTGGCCCGATGCGGTAGATCCATGGTAGCCGCCGTTCCACGGTCAGCCCCAGCCGATCCGCTCATCGTTCGCGTTACCCCTGGCTAGACAGTCGCGGCGCCCCCGGGCGTCGTGTGACCACCCAACTGTTGAATGTGAGGAGTAACACCCATGTCCGATCGTCAGAGCGGCACCGTCAAGTGGTT
The DNA here is from genome assembly GCA_044227145.1 of Lysobacteraceae bacterium. Classification (GTDB taxonomy): domain Bacteria; phylum Pseudomonadota; class Gammaproteobacteria; order Xanthomonadales; family Xanthomonadaceae; genus Lysobacter_I. Next base: position 13,368 of record JBGAFR010000047.1, on the reverse strand, counting down.
CAACGATGCCAAGGGCTACGGCTTCATCACCCCGGAAAGCGGCCAGGACCTGTTCGTCCACTTCCGCTCGATCCAGGGCACCGGCTTCAAGTCGCTGAAGGAAGGCCAGAAGGTCACCTTCAAGGTCGTGCAGGGCCAGAAGGGCCTGCAGGCCGACGAAGTCCAGCCGATGTAAGCCAGGCGAGATCGCACCTGAAAAGCCCCGGGCGTCCGCGCCCGGGGCTTTTTTTCATGCCCGGCCGCCCCGAAGCGGGCGCCCCATCCGTTATCCTGATCCGCGGCTCCCCCACAAGGATCGGGAATCGCCGTCCCGACATGCGCATGCCCTTCATCCCCCGTTTCTTCTCCGTGAATCGCGCCGCGCTTGCGGCGTGCGTCGTCCTCGCCCTCGGTCTCACTGCCTGCCGCGACAAGGACGAGGCCGTCGCGCCTCCCCCGGCCGCGCAGACCACGCCTCCGCCCGCGCCTCCGGCGCCTGAGCTCAAGGACGTGAGCGAGCACGACCCGCGTTACGTGGTCGGCATCAGTTTCCCGCCCGAAGCGAAGCAGTACCCGGGCCTGGCCGCGGCGCTGCAGCGCTATGCCGACGGCGCCCGGGCCGACCTGCAGAAGGCCGTGCAGGCCGCCGATCCGGCGAAGCAGTCCTCGCCTTACGACCTGACCCTCAATTTCTCGATGCTGGTCCGGATGCCGGAGCTGGTGGCGGTGGCGGCCGACGGTTCCAGCTACACCGGCGGCGCCCACGGCGAGCCGCTGGTGGCACGGTTCGTGTGGTTGCCGAAGCAGGACCGGATGCTGACCGCGAACGATCTGTTCGCCAACGCCACGGCCTGGAACACCATTTCCGACTACGCGCGCGAGCAGCTGCATGCGGCGCTGTCGCAGCGGATCGATGCCGACGAACTGCCGCCGGACGAACGCGCCGAGACCATCCGCACGGTCGGCCGCATGATCGACGAGGGGACCCAGCCGTCGGCGGCCACCTTCGCCGCGTTCGAGCCGATCCCGGCGCCCGCGCCGGATGGCGAGCGCCTCATGGGCCTGCGCTTCGTGTTTCCGCCGTACCAGGTCGGGCCTTACGTCGACGGCGTGCGCACGGTGGACGTGCCGACCGAGATCCTGTCGCCGCTGCTGGTGCCGCAGCTCAAGCCGCTGTTCGTGGACGTGAAGCCGCCGCAGCCCGCGGTGCCGGTCGACGGCGATCCGGCGGGGCCGCTGCAGATCGCGAAATAGGCCTCAGCGTGGCGAAGTCGCGGCGGACAGCAGTGCGCCGCAGTCGCCATCCAGGCGCAGGGTCGCCAGGTCGTCTGCACGCGTGCGCCCGCGGTTGAGGATCGCCAGCGGCAGCCCGCGTTCGCGGGCGATGCGCGCGAAGCGGAAGCCCGAATACACCATCAGCGACGTGCCGACGGCGAGCATCGCGTCGGCCGCTTCCAGCGCGGCGACGGCCTGCGCGTAGCGCTCGCGCGGCACGTTCTCGCCGAAGAACACGACATCGGGTTTCAGCGGGCCGCCGCAGGTCGCGCACCCGGGCGGCACGAAGCGGGCGACGGCCGCGGTGTCGATGTCGGCATCGCCATCCGGCGCGGCGCCGGCCTCGTGCGGCCGCCATCCGGGGTTCGCCTCCGCCATTCGGGCTTGCAGGGTTTCGCGCGGGGTCGCTTCGCCGCAGGCCAGGCAGACCACGCGATCGAGCCGTCCGTGCAGGTCGATCACCTCGCGGCTGCCCGCGCGCTGGTGCAGGCCGTCGACGTTCTGCGTGACCAGCGTCGTCAGCGCGCCGCGGCGTTCGAGTTCGGCCAATGCCGCATGCGCGGCGTTGGGGCGCGAGGCCGAAAACCCGGGCCAGCCGACATGGCTGCGCGCCCAGTAGCGACGATAGGTGACCGGGTCGCCGGTGAAGGCCTGCCAGGTCACCGGCGGCGTGCGTTTCCACGCGCCTTCGGCATCGCGGTAATCGGGAATGCCCGAAGCGGTACTCACACCGGCGCCGGTGAGCACGAACACGCGCGGATGCGCGTCCAGCCATGCGCACAGCGCATCCGCGTCGGCGCGGACATCGCCGTCGACAGCACGAAGGGCGGAGGCATCGATCGGAGCGGGCATCGTCGCGGTCTGGACATCGAAACGCCACGGATCGGACCCGGCCGTGCGGCGTGGGCGGGCGTCGGTGCGCCACGGAAACGAAAGGAGGCGCGACGCGCCTCCCACATCCAAGTTATACAAGGCCCCCGGGCTTGCGGCAAGGCCATGCGGATGGGGCAGGATCGCCGGCCTGCCGACCCGGCAGGCGACCGGAGCGATCGGATGATCGATGCAACGCCTTACTACCACGGCACCAGGGCCGACCTGCGGGAAGGAGACATGATCGTGCCGGGCCATGCGTCCAACTACGGCACCAGGCGGCGGGCGGCTTTCGTCTATCTCACCGCGACGCTGGATGCGGCCATCTGGGGCGCCGAGCTCGCCGTCGGCGAAGGACGCGGCAGGATCTACATCGTGGCGCCGACGGGGCCGATCGAGGACGATCCGAACCTGACGGATCGCAGGTTTCCCGGCAATCCGACGAAGTCCTACCGTTCCCGCGACCCGTTTCGCGTCGTGGGCGAGGTCGCCGAATGGCAGGGGCATTCGGACGCACAGCTCGCGGAGATGCGCGAGCATCTCGAAGCGCTGAAGCGGCTGGGGATCGAGGCGATCGATGGGTGAGCGGCGGTGCCGTCATCGGTGACGGCGCACTCTCGCGCATCCCCGGAAACGACATCGCCCGGACGAGGCCGGGCGATGTCGAGTGGGGCGGGGAGGGCGCCTTACTTCACGGTCAGGCCGCGACGCTCCAGCAGCGGCTGGATGTACGGGTCACGACCGGAGAAGTCGTGGAACAGCAGCATCGCGTCCTTCGAACCGCCGCGGCTGAGCAGCGTGTCGCGGAAGTGGTCGCCGTTCTTGCGGGTGAGGCCGCCGTTCTGCTTGAACCACTCCACGCTGTCGGCGTCGAGCACTTCCGACCAGATGTAGGCGTAGTAGCCGGCCGCGTAGCCGCCCATGATGTGGCTGAAGTACGGGGTGCGGTAGCGCGGCGGCACCGGCGGGTAGTCGACGCCGGCGTCGTGCAGCGACTTCGCTTCGTACGCCATCACGCCGGCGGCGTCGGGCAGCTTGTCGGCCGGCTGCTGGTGCCAGCGCTGGTCGAGGATCGCGGCGCCGAGGTACTCGGTGGTGTCGTAGCCCTGGTTGAACTTGTCCGCGGCCAGCACCTTGTCCAGCAGTTCCTTCGGCATGGGTTCGCCGGTCTGGTAGTGCTTGGCGTAGTTGGCCAGCACTTCCGGCCAGGTCGCCCACATCTCGTTGACCTGCGACGGGTACTCGACGAAGTCGCGCGGCACGTTGGTGCCGCTGAAGTACGGGTACTTCACGTTCGAGAACATGCCGTGGATCACGTGGCCGAATTCGTGGAATGCGGTGTTGACGTCGTCCCAGGTCATCAGCGCGGGCTTGCCGGCACCGGGCTTGGTCACGTTGAGATGCAGGGCGACGACCGGCTTCTGGCCGAGCAGGTCGGACTGGTCGACGTAGGAGCTCATCCACGCGCCGCCGCGCTTGGACGGGCGGGCGTACGGGTCGACGATGACGATCGCCAGCTGCGAGCCATCCTCGTTGGACACGTCGTAGACGCGCACGTCTTCCTGGTAGGTCGGCAGGTCGGTGCGGCGCTTGAACTTCAGGCCGTACAGCTTCTCGGCCGCGAAGAACACGCCGTTGTTGAGGACGTTGTCCATCTCCAGGTACGGCTTGAGCTGGGACTCGTCGTAGTCGTACTCGGCCTTGCGCACCTTCTCGCTGTAGTACTGCCAGTCCCAGGGCTGGACCTCGAAGGTCGGCTCGCCTTTGGCCTTCTGTTCGGCATCGATCACGGCCTGCAGCTTGGCGGCTTCCTTCTTCGCGTTGGCGACCGCCGGGCCCGCGAGCTGGCCCAGCATGCGGTTGATCGCTTCCGGATTCTTGGCGGTTTCCTCGGCCACGGCGAAGGCGGCGTAGTTCGGATAGCCCATGATCGCGGCGCGCTCGGCGCGCAGCTTGGTCACCTTGGAGACGATGTCGGTGTTGTCCCACTGGTTGCCGCGGCTGCCGCGGGCCATCGACGCCTTGTAGATGCGCTCGCGCAGGGCGCGGTTCTCCATCTGGCCGGTGATCGGCTGGATCGTGGTATTGAGCAACGCGATCAGGAACTTGCCCTTGAGCCCTTTCTTCTCGGCGGCTTCGGCCAGCGGCGCGATCTGGTCGTCGGACAGGCCCTTCAGCTCGTCGCGCGAATCGACGATGATCGCCGAATCGTTGACCTCGTCGAGGACGTTCTGGCCGTACTTGGTGGACAGCGAGGCCAGTTCGGCGTTGATCGCCTTGACCCGGGCCTTCTGCTGGTCGTCGAGCTTGGCGCCGGCGCGGACGAAGTCGGTGTAGTAGCGGTCGACCAGGCGCACGCCTTCGGCGTCCAGGCCGAGGTCGTTGCGCTTGTCGTACAGGGCCTGCACGCGCTCGAACAGCTTGGGATTGAGGTAGATGCTGTCGAAGTGGGCGGCGAACTTGGGCGAATATTCCTCGTCCAGCTTGTCCAGCGCGTCGTTGGTGTTGGCGCTGGTGAGGTTGCCGAAGACCTTGGTGGCTCGGCTCAGCAACTGGCCGGAACGCTCCATCGCCAAGATCGTGTTGTCGAAGGTCGGCGCCTCGGTGCTGTCGGCGATCGCCTGGATTTCCTTGATCTGGTCGGCCATGCCGCGATCGAAGGCCGGCGCGAAGTCCGTGTCCTTGATCTTGTCGAACTGCGGGAAGTGCAGCGGCAGCGGGCTCTCGGCGAAGAAGGGGTTCTCGTGCGCGGCTTCGGCGGGCATGGCGGCCTTGTCGGTGGCGGTCTTCTGTTCGGCAGGCTTGTCGCAGCCGGACAGCACGGCGGTGGAGAGAGCCAGCGCCAGGGCGCAGGCGATCGGGCGATTCATCGGGTGATCCTCGGCGGTGCGAAGGGAGTGAGCGCCGGTCAGGGTATCCCACCGTCCCGCCCGGGGCCCATGACGAAAGCCATGGGCGGGGCTGCCCGGCCTGTGCCGACGTTGTCCTTATCACGATTTGTTTACAATTCGGCACCTCGATGCGGTGCGGTACGGCGCAGGTCCGGCCTTCGTGCGGCTCGAATCCCCCACTCCCCAACAGGACCCGCCCATGTCACCCGCCTCGTCCCCCCGCCATCGTCGCCTCCGGCTCGGCGTGCTCGCCGCCGCCGTCGGTCTGGCGCTCCCGGCCATGGCCCAGGACGCCGCCCCCGACGCGCCCGAGCTCGATGCCATCACCGTCACCGCCCAGCGCCGGGCCGAGAACATCCAGGACGTGCCGGTCGCGATCACCACGATCGATCGCGAGAAGCTTGAGGTGCTGACCGCCAGCGGCGACGACATCCGCCTGCTCTCCGGTCGCCTGCCGAGCCTGAACATCGAGTCCTCGTTCGGCCGCGCCTTCCCGCGCTTCTACATCCGCGGCCTGGGCAACACCGACTTCGACCTCAACGCCTCGCAGCCGGTGTCGCTGGTGTACGACGGCGTGGTCCAGGAGAACCCGATCCTCAAGGGCTATCCGATGTTCGATCTCGACCAGATCGAGATGGATCGCGGCCCGCAAGGCACGCTGTTCGGCCGCAACACGCCGGCCGGCGTGATCAAGTTCGAGTCGGCGCGACCTGAAGACACCTTCGGCGGCTACGGCCGGATCGGTTACGGCACCTACAACACGCTGAACGTGGAGGGCGCGATCACCGGGCCGATCGGCGAGACCGTCTCCGGCCGCCTCTCGGTGCTGCACCAGCAGCGCGAAGACTACGTCGACAACACCTTCAACGGCCCCGGCGACGACCTGGAGGGCTACCGCGAGACCGCGGCGCGCGGCCAGCTGCTGTTCAAGCCCAGCGACACGTTCGAGGCGCTGCTCAACGTCCACACCCGCAAGCTCGACGGCACCGCGCGGCTGTTCCGCGCCGGCATCATCCGGCCGGGCAGCAACGACCTGATCTCCGGCTTCGATCGCGACCGAGTCTCGATCGACGGCCACAACGAGCAGAACCTCGACCAGCTCGGCGGCAACCTGCGCATGCGCTGGGATCTCGGCCGGGTCAGCCTGCATTCGATCACCGGCTACGAGAGCGTCGACGCCTACAGCCGCGGCGACATCGACGGCGGCTCGGTCTACAGCTTCCCGACCGGCGGCCTCGGCGTGGCCCTGTTCCCGTCCGAATCGGCCGACGGCCTGCCGCACCACAAGCAGTACAGCCAGGAATTCCGCGTCGAGTCGAAGGACTGGGGCCGCTTCGACTGGCAGGCGGGCGTGTTCTGGTTCAACGAGAAGATCGACGTCGACAGTTTCTCGTACGACGGCTTCGGCGGCCCGCAGAACGGCTACGCCCGCCAGACCCAGGACAATACCGCCTGGGCGGTGTTCGCTTCGGGCGACTTCGACGCCACCGACCGCCTCAAGCTGCGCGCCGGCGTCCGCTACACCGACGACCGCAAGGACTTCACCGCCGAGCGCGTGATCGGCCCGTTCGGCCCGCCGATCGCGCCGATCACGGTGCACCCGAGCGACAGCGACGTCAGCTGGGACTTCAGCGCGGTCTACAAGGTCGGCGATGCGGTGAACGTCTACGGCCGCGTCGCCAAGGGCTTCCGCGCGCCGAGCGTGCAGGGCCGGCTGATGTTCGCCGACGCCACGCTGCCCGCCGACGAACTGGTGACGGTGGCCGATACCGAGACCGTGATCTCCTGGGAAGGCGGCGTGAAGGCGCAGCTCTGGGACAACCGCCTGCGCCTGGGCTTCGCGCTGTACCGCTACACCGTCGACAACCAGCAGCTGACCGCGGTCGGCGGCACGGCCAACATCGCCCGGCTGGTCAACGCCGACAAGACGGTCGGCCAGGGCGCCGAACTCGACCTGCAGGCCTGGCTCACCGACCACCTGTTCGTCACCCTCGGCGCCAGCTACAACGACACCGAGATCCAGGACCGCAACCTGGCCGTCTTCGGTTGCGGCGGCGGTTGCCAGGTGAACGATCCCGCGGGCACCGTGGCCGGGACGTTCCTCATCGACGGCAACCCGCTGCCGCAGGCGCCGCGCAACGTGTACAACCTGACCGCGCGCTACGGCCTGCCGGTGGGCAACGGCGGCGAGTTCTACGCCTACACCGACTGGGCGTATCGCAGCCAGGTGAACTTCTTCCTGTACGAATCGACCGAGTTCACCGGCAAGTCGCTGCTGGAAGGCGGCCTGCGCCTGGGCTATTCGTGGCGCAACGGCGATTACGACGTGGCGCTGTACGGTCGCAACATCACCGACGAGACCGTGGTCGTCGGCGGCATCGACTTCAACAACCTCACCGGCTTCCTCAACGAGCCGCGGACGGTGGGCGTGGAGTTCAAGGCCCGGTTCTGATCCCGCGCCGACGCCGGCGAAGAGGCCGAAAGACGAACGCCGGACGGGAGACCGTCCGGCGTTCTTTTTTTCGCGCGGCGCGGCAACGGGGTCAGAACTTGAAGTTGCCGTCGTTGCGCGTGCTGGTGCCGCTGCAGTTCGCGGGCAGGGTGAACTCGCGATTGCCGGAGGCGGTGGACTGGTTGCTTTCCCAGGCGGCGGTGCTGCCGTTCCACTTCACGTACTTGTACTGGATCGCCGCGCCGGCGGGCAGGTTGACGGTGCCGGTCCATGGCACGTTGGCGCCGCTGCCCTGGATGGTGAGCGCGAAGCCCGCGCCCGGCGACCACGCGCCCAGCGCCGCGACGTTGCCGACGACGTGGAGGTTCTGGCCGTAGGTCGTGTTCGCGTTGGCGATGGTGAAGCTCACCGCGCACGTGCCCGGGGCCTGCGTGGCGACGTTCAGCGCGGCGCTGGCGGCGGACAGATTGCCGGCTGCGTCGTAGGCGCGCACGGTGTACGTGTAGCTCGTCGACGGCGACAGGCCGCTGTCGGCGTAGCTGGTCGAGGCGGTTGTGCCGATCTGGTTGCCGTTGCGGTAGACGCGATAGCCGGCGACGCCGACGTTGTCGGTGGACGTCGTCCACGACACCGTGGCCGAGGTCGACGTGACCGCGGACGCCGCGAGCCCGCCGGGCACAGTCGGCGCGGTCGAATCGTCGTTGAGGCAAGGATCGGTGGTCGAGATCGTGCCGTTGGAAATCGACGACACGCCGGTGCCGACCGGGTAGTTCGCTCCGTTGCGGCTGTCCCAACTGCCGCTGCCGTTGTTGAACGTCACCTGCGCGCCGGTCGCGGCACCGAGGTCGAGCGTCTTCACCTTCCAGCCGGTGCAGGCCGCGTTCATCGCGACGCCGGGCACCGCGGTCCAGCTGCCGCCGTTGGGCGCGTAGTGGATGTAGGTGCTGGTCCAAGACGTCGATGGCTTGTAGTAGACGGTCGCGGTGTTGTTCACCAGCGGTGGCGTGGTGACGGACAGCGCGGTACTGGCTGCCGACAGGTTGCCCACGGCGTCCTGTGCCTTCACGGTGAAGCTGTACGCCGTGCCGGGCGCCAAGCCACCGACGGCGAGGCTGGTCGCGGCGGTCGTGCCGATCTGGGTGCCGTTGCGGTAGACCAGGTAGGCGGACACGCCGACGTTGTCGGTCGAGGCCGTCCACGCGAGCGTGAACGCGGTCGAGGTCAGCGATTGCGCGTTGAGACCCGCGGGTGTCGTGGGCGCCTGCGTGTCCGCGCGCGCGGGCGTGGTCACGGACGCGCTCGCGCTCGCCGCCGAGAGATTGCCGGCGGCGTCGTAGGCGCGGACGGTGTAGACGTAGGTCGTCGACGGCGAGACCCCGTTGTCGACATGGCCGGTGCCGGTGGCCACGTCGGCGATCTGGGTGCCGCCGCGATACACGCGATAGCCGGCGACGCCGACGTTGTCGGTGGCCGCGATCCACGACAGCGACACCGAGTTGGCATCGATCGCGCTGCCGGCGAGACCGGTCGGTGCGGTCGGCGCCTGGGTGTCGGTCGCGCACGGATCGGTGCCGGTGCTGATCGCGCCGTTCTGCACCACGGACAGGCCGGTGCCGAGGGCGTAGTTCTGGCCGCCGTTGTTGTCCCAGGTGCCGCTGCCGTTGTTGAACGTGACCGCCACGCCGGTCGCACCGCCGAGATTGGCGGTGTAGCGATACCAGCCGGTGCAGGCGACGCTCATCGGCACGCCCGGCACGGTGGTCCAGGTACCGCCGGTCGGCGCGAAGTGGATGTTCGCCGTCGTCCAGCCGGCCGGGGCACGATAGAAGATCGTGGCCACGTTGCCGGCGGCGGTCGTCATCGCGGTCGCGGGCGAGGCGGCGGAGAGATTGCCGGCGGCATCCTTCGCCTTCACAGCGTAGGAATAACTCGTCGACGGCTGCAGGCCGGTGTCGGTGTACGTGGTTGAGGTCGCGCTGCCGGCGAGTGCGCCGTTGCGGTAGACCTGGTAATCGGCGACGCCGTAGTTGTCGGTCGCCGCGGACCAGCTCAGTGCGATCGAACTGGCGGTCGTCGTGCCGGCCACGGGCGCGCCCGGTGCCGTTGGCGGCGTGGTGTCGGCGGCCTTCGTGGTGATCGTCAGCGTCGGGCTGCGCGCCGACTGGTTGCCTGCGCCGTCATAGGCCAACACCTGGTAGCTGTAGCTCGTTGAGGCGGCGAGTCCCGTGTCGTTGAACTGGGTGCCGCTGCCGGTGCCGACGAGCGTGCCGTTGCGGAAGATCTGGTAGCCCGCCACGCGCACGTTGTCGGTCGCCGGCGACCAGCTGATGGTCACCGAGCGGTCGGTGAGCGCGCTGGACGTCAGGCTGCCCTGGAACACCGGCGGCGTGGTGTCGACGGTGAGGAACGGACGCACGCCGGCGACGGTGCCCGCGGTGTCCTCGACGTAGCCGGAGCCGGTGGTCGTCTTGCGGTAGGTGCCCGCGCCGACATGGACCTGCTGGATGTCGCTGCGGGTGACGTTGCCGCGGGTGTCGGTGGCTTCGATGTAGTAGTCGAGCAACTGGTTCCGGTACTGGTTGAAGTACGTGTAATAGAGGTTGCCGATCTCCTGCGCCGGCAGCACCTGCATGGTCTGCTGCGTCACCGGCATCCACGACACGCCGTTCATCACCGGCTTGAGGTCGCGCACCTGCATCGGGTACGACGTCCACGCGCTCACGTTCGCCGGCGTGATCGACAGCCCGGGCTTGCCGACCATCGCCGCCGGGTCGTAGACCTTGTAGGTGTCGTCGTTGCCGTCGATGTTCGTCGAGGCATGCGTGCGCACCTTCACCTGGATGCTGGTGATGTTCGAGAGGTCGTAGGCGTAGGTGTAGACCGCGAACTCGTGGTTGTAGTGCTGCACCGTCCAGCCTTCGGCCTTCGAGGCGTTCACCGAGCCCGGGTTGTACGGATAGCGCTGCGGCCACCACACCGACGGTCCGGTGCGATCCTTCGCGACGTTCGGTTGCACGTACTGCTTCGAGAAGTACAGCGAGTTGTTGAAGGCGAGCGTCGGCTTGACGTTGTCGTCCTTGTTTTCGTCGTAATAGCCGAAGCCCGAGTCCATCGCCGGCAGCAGGAAGTACCACGCCAGCTCGGCCGGATTGGCGCCGCCGGCGTAGTCGCTGGCCGGGTTGCCCTTCACCGGGAACGACATCATCCACGGATTGAGCTGGTTGCCCGGCGGCACGATCTGCTGGTCCAGCGTGGTGGTCGGCGACCAGTAGGCCGGATGGTCGTCCAGCCAGATCTGCTCGGCGGTCTTCGCGTAGTTGAGCGCGGCCTGCAGCAGCGCGAAGTTGCGCTCCAGGTAGTGCCAGCCGTACTCGAACGACACCGTCGCGCCTTCGGCGACGCCGTTGAGGTTTGTCTTCGGCGAGAGGTTCATGCCGGTCGCCGCGTTGAACGCGGGGAACTGGCCGTTCCAGATCATGAAGGGGAGATGCCAGTGGTACCAGGTCGGGTCGGACGAGGAATCGCGCGTGTCGATCCACGAGCCATCCTGCACGTGCTGCACGTCGGCCGCGGGGATCGGGAACCGCTGCAGGTATTCGTCGATGCCGAGGCAATAGCCGCTGCCGCCGCAGGTGGTGCCGTAGCCGTTCTGCCAGGTCGGCAGCGAGCCGGCGCGACCGCCCGAGTTGTCACCGTCGTGCGCGACCACGAAGAACTGGCGCGGCTCCAGCGCGGCGTACGGCACGTATTCGTCGACCGTCACCGCGCCTTCCCAGCCTTCCAGCCACGAACCGTTCTGGCTGACGGGAACGCCGGCGAGCTTCGTCACTTCGCCGGTGGCGGGGTCGACGTGGCGCACCCAGTGCGGTGTCGACGCGAACGGGAACTTGTTGACCACCACTTGCTGCTCGTGCGCCATGCCGGCCGCCACCCAGCTGCCGGTGGTCGAGGTATTGCGCAGGTCGGCGCGGTTCGGCGGCGAGGTCAGGGTGTCACCGTTGGCGTCGTAGCTCGCGTACGGATAATCCTTGAGCGTGCGCGAGAAATGGTTGTTGCCGATCACCGTCCACTGCACGCCGAGCTTGGCGAGGGTCGGGATCAGGCGTTCGGAAAAGCCGAGTTCGGTCGGGAAGAAGCCGCGCGAGGAGCGGAAATTGCCGCCGAGGAAATACGGCTGCGCCAGTGTCGCGTTCTGGTAGATCAGGTCCTTGAGGAAATATTCCGACCCGACCAGCGGCCCCATGCTGTGGTGGCCGGTGAAATGGATGAGATCGAGCGTGCGGTAGCCGTTGGTGGTCGGCAGGCCGCCGTAGGCCGTGCGCCACGACGCACCCCAGTTCGTGTTCGTGTAGCCGGGCACGTTCTGCAGCCGTTCCAGGCTGTCGACGTTGTTGACCACCGCGCCGGACATCGTCACGTGGATCTGCCCGTTCGCGCCCGACCAGTTGCGCAGTTCGCCGGCGACCTGCTGCGGCCACCACTGGTACGCGCCGGTCTTCGCGTCGTGCGCGTAGTAGGTGACCAGATCGTCGTGCGGCATGATCGTGCCGCCGAGCGACGCCGGCAGGTAGTAGCTGTAGCCCGGTGGCGGGCTGTTCTTCAGCGCGATCACGTCGCCGTCGTAGAGATAGCGGATCGGTGCGCCGGTGGTCGTCGCGTTGTACGTCTGGCCGACGTTGACCGCGTAGAACGGCCAGAAGTTCGGCATGTGGTTGTGGTAGACGTGCGCGGCCGGAATCGCCGCGTTCGCGCCGGGCACGGCGCAGCAGGCCGCGAACATGCCGATCGCCGCCGCGACCGGAACGCTGTGCAGTTTCATCGTTGTCTCTCCGTGAACATCGACCCGCGCGACGCGCGCGGTCCCCGTCCGCGCGCCCATCCGTGCGTCGCGCATGTCGCGCGATGCGTCGGCCGGAGGATTATTGGTGCGTATCGCATTGCAGCATGCCGGCATGCAAACGAATACATGCATGTCGTGGCACCGCGCATGCGTCCCGCGGCGCGTGGGCGCTGCGGGAGACCCGTCCACGGCGTTCGTGTCACCCGGTCGCGTGCGCGTCCGCGTTCGCGCGCACGGCGGCTTCGATGTAGTCGGCGAGTCCTTCGCCATGTCGATCGTAGTGCGCGCGGAAGCGGTCGTCGCCGGTATAGAAGCCCGCGACCTGCGCATGCATCGCGTGGTCGCAGGGATAGAACCAGCGATCGATATGTTCGCGGTGGCATTCGGCGATCGCCATCGCCCGCGCGCCGTCGGCCGGTTCGCCCGCCTGCATCGCGGCGAGGAATTCGGCGGAGAGCGCTTCGCTTTCGCCATGGATCCGCGTCCAGTCTTCCCGCGTATAGCGCGCGGTGCGTTCACGCGACGCCTTCCAGGCGTCGGTGCCGCCCCAGCGGCGCTCGGCCTCCTGCGCGTATTCGCCGTTGCGGAACGCGTCGAAGCCGTCGAATCGTGTTTCGGTCTTCATGTCGGATGTCGCCTCGAGAGAGTGAAGGGTCGCATCGATCGCCTTCAGGACGGCGTCCGCATGGTGGCGCTGCCGTTCGATTTGCGTGCGCTGCTCGAGCAGCGCGGCGCGTCGGCGGTCCGCGGGGGCGTCGATCAGCGCCCGCACCGCGTCGAGGCCGAAGCCCAGTTCGCGCAGCACCAGCACCTGTTGCAGGCGGCGCAGGTCGTCCTCGCCGTAGAGCCGGTAGCCGCCGGCGCTGCGGCTGGAGGGCGACACCAGTCCGATCGCGTCGTAGTGGTGCAGGGCGCGGACGCTGAGGCCGGTGATGGCCGCGATCCGGCCGACGGTGCGTTCACGGGAGGGCATGGCGGAAAGGATCCTGTCGGTTCGATGCGGGCGGCATCCTCGGGCCTGACGCCGCGTCTGGGTCAAGCCCTGCGTCCGCCGACCATCG
>JBGAFR010000046.1:0-27811 GCA_044227145.1 Lysobacteraceae bacterium | reverse complement strand
CGCGGGCGGCAGGTGCGGCTTGATCCGCCACAGCGCCAGCTCGTTGTGGTCGCTGGCGTCCTGCAGGTCGAAATACATCGCGAACCCGACCAGCGCCGCATCCTCCGGCGCCCAGCGCTTCGGCTGCTGGCCGAGCAGGAGATAGGGCCACGGTCGCGTGCGCAGCGCGGCGAGGCCGGCGTTGACGCCGTCGGTGTAGGCGCCGAGCGCAGCACGTTGTTCCGCGGTCGTGCGCGCCAGATCGGCCGCGACTCGCGCGCGGATGCGATGCACGCGCTGCGCCTTGTCCTTCTCGATCGCGATCGGGCCGAACAGCTCGGACAGCTCGCCGGCCGACACGCGGCGCATCAGGTCCATCTCGAAGTAGCGTTCCTGCGCATGCACGTAGCCGAGCGCGCGCATTGCGTCGACGCGGTTCGCCGCGTCGATGGTGACCGTGCCGTTCGCGTCGCGCGCCACCTGCACCGGGGCCGACAGCCCCTGCAGCGCGACCTCACCGTCCAGCGTCGCCAGGCTGCCGTGCAGCAACCACCAGCCGGTCGCGGTCGCGGCCACGATCAGGAACAGCGCGAGGAAGATCAGGCGTTTGAGCCACTTGGTGATCATGTCGTGAGCGTGCTCGGGTCGGTGGATGAGGTCGGATCGATCAAGCCGGAGGGATCGCGTCCCGTGGATCAGGAGGAATGACGCACGAGCCGATACACGCAGGTGTCCAGCGCGGTCACGCCTGCGTCGACGAAACCGGGCTGGGTGGCGAGGATGTCGCGGCGCTCGAGCAGGTGCACGTCCCAGTGCGGCGCGAAGCGTTCGCGGACCTCCGTCTCGGGCACCGAGAACGGCGGGCCGTCCTTCTCGTGCTGCGGATACTCCAGCGTGATCATCAGGCCGCGGCAACCGGCCGGTAGCCGCGGGTACAGTTCACTGGCGTAGCGCGCACGCAGGTCCGGCGGCAGCGCGATCACCGCCGCGCGGTCGTAGACCGCATCGCAACCGGCGAGCAACTCGGCGTCGAGCCCGAACGCATCGCCGAGGACCAGTTCGATCGGTCCTGCGCGGTGGTGCAGGCCGTAGCGCGATTCGCTGACCTCGGGCGTGAGGTCGTGCTCGGCGAAGAATTGCGCGACGGCCAGCGGCGACAGTTCGACGCCCAACACGCGATGGCCCTGCGCGGCGAGCCAGACCATGTCCAGCGACTTGCCTGCCAGCGGCACGAACACGGTGGCGCCATCGGCGACGCCGACCGACGGCCAGTGCTTGCACAACAAAGGTGTCGGCTGGTCCTGGTGGAAGCCGATCTGGTTGTCGTGCCAGCGTTGCAGCCAGAAATCACGATCCATGCGTCTTGCTCCGTCACTCGACCGACAGGCCGTCGACCTTCTGCCAGCCGCGCGGCAACAGGCCGCCACGGCTGCCGCGCACGCCGAGGTAGGGTTCGAGGTCGCGGTACGACAGCTTCATCGGCGTGCGCGAACCGGAACCCACCGCCAGTGTGCCACCGACCGGGACCACGGCGATCGCGACGACCTTCTCGGTGCCGCGCTTGGCTTTCGGGATCTCGATGATCTTGTTGCCTTTGCCCTTGTCGAGCTCCGGCAGTTCGGCCAGCGGGAAAGCGAGCAGGTGGCCGGCGCTGGTGACCGCCACGATCCGATCGGTTTCCACGTTCGTCACCGACGCCGGTTGCAGCACGGCCGAGCCCGGGGTCAGCGACAGCATCGCCTTGCCGGCCTTGTTGCGGCCGGTGAGGTTCTCGAACAGGGTGACGAAGCCGTAGCCGTGCGACGACGCCAGCACGAAGCGGTCGTCGTTGCCGCCAGTCGCCATCGCCTGGAAGCCGGCGCCGGCCGGTGGCGCGAAGCGTCCGGTCAGCGGTTCGCCGTTGCCGCGCGCGGAGGGCAGGGTGTGGGTCGCAGCCGAGTAGCTGCGCCCGGTGGCGTCGAGGAACGCTACCTGCTGCGTGCTGCGCCCGCGCACGGCGCAGAGCAGGCCGTCGCCGTCGCGGTAGCTCAGCGTCGCGGCGTCGATGTCGTGGCCCTTCGCCGCGCGGATCCAGCCCTTCTCGCTGAGCACGACGGTCATCGGCTCGCTGGCGACCAGTTCGGTCTCGTCGATCGCCTGCGCGGCCTCGCGCGAGACCAGCGGCGACATGCGCGCGTCGCCGAACTTCTTCGCATCGGCGAGCAGTTCCTCCTTGATCAGCTTCTTCAGCTTCGCCTTGCTGTCGAGGATGCCGACGATCTTCTCGCGCTCCTTCTCCAGTTCCGCCTGCTCGCCGCGGATCTTCATCTCCTCCAGCCGCGCCAGCTGCTTGAGCTTGGTCTCGAGGATGTACTCGGCCTGGTCGTCGCTCAGCCCGAAGCGCGCGATCAGCGCGGCCTTCGGCTCGTCCTCGGTACGGATGATGCGGATGACTTCGTCGAGGTTGAGGAAGGCGATCAGCAGGCCGGCCAGCAGGTGCAGGCGGCGCTCGACCTTCTCCAGTCGATGCTTGAGGCGGCGGGTGACCGTGTCCGAGCGGAACGCCAGCCATTCCGACAGCAGCGCCTTGAGGTGCTTGACCTGCGGGCGCCCGTCGAGGCCGATGACGTTCATGTTGACCCGGTAGCTCTTCTCCAGGTCGGTGGTCGCGAACAGGTGGCCCATCAGTTGATCGACGTCGACGCGGTTGCTGCGCGGAATCAGCACGATGCGGGTCGGGTTCGCGTGGTCGGACTCGTCACGCAGGTCCTCCAGCCACGGCAGCTTCTTCGCGCGCATCTGCTGCGCGATCTGCTCGATCACCTTGCTCGGGCTGACCTGGTAGGGCAGCGCGGTCACGACGATGTTCTGGCCTTCCTTCGTGTACGTGGCGCGGGCGCGCACGCTGCCGTTGCCGGTCTCGTACATCGCCAGCAGGTCTGCGCGCGAGGTGATGATCTCGGCGGTGGTCGGGTAATCCGGGCCCTGCACGTGCTCGCACAGGTCGCGCACGGTCGCGTCCGGGTCGTCGAGCAGGCGCACGCAGGCGCTGACGATCTCGTTGAGGTTGTGCGGCGGCACGTCGGTGGCCATGCCGACCGCGATGCCGGTGGTGCCGTTGAGCAGCAGGTGCGGCAGGCGCGCCGGCAGCCAGGTCGGCTCCTCGAGCGTGCCGTCGAAGTTCGGGTCCCAGTCGACCGTGCCGTGGCCGATCTCGCCCAGCAGCACTTCGGCGATCGGGGTGAGCTTGGATTCGGTATAGCGCATCGCCGCGAACGACTTCGGGTCGTCGCTGGAGCCGAAGTTGCCCTGGCCGTCGATCAGCGGATAGCGGTAGGAGAACGGCTGCGCCATCAGCACCAGCGCTTCGTAGCAGGCGCTGTCGCCGTGCGGGTGGTACTTGCCGATCACGTCGCCGACGGTGCGCGCGGATTTCTTCGGCTTCGCGGCGGCGTTCAGGCCGAGCTCGCTCATCGCATACACGATCCGGCGCTGCACCGGCTTCAGCCCGTCGCCGAGGAAGGGCAGGGCGCGGTCGAGGACCACGTACATCGAATAGTCGAGATAGGCGCGTTCGGCGTACTCGCGCAGCGGGATCTGTTCGAACCCGTGGAAGGCGGGGCGTAGCGTGTCGGACATCGGGGGAGACGGCTTCGGAAGAACAATCCCGAATGGTAGCAGGGCACGCGGCGCACGCGCCCTCGCATGCGTAGGGCGCTTCGGTTAACGTGCATCGGCATGGCGCTCCGGCCGTTCCGAGGCATCGCATGACCCGACCGCTTTCCGTCGCGCATCGCCGCGTCGCCTCCGGGGCGGGGCGATGACGCGTCGTCCGCCCGCGAAGGCCCCCGCGATTGCCGGCGGCTCGCCCACGATGGCGGACCTGGCGAGCATCGCCGGGGTGTCCGCGATCACCGTCTCCCGCGCACTGCGCGACAGCCCGCTGGTGAATGCCGAGACCCGGGCCCGGATCCGCGAGATCGCGCAGCAGCACGGCTATGCCTTCAACGTCAGCGCCCGCAACCTGCGCCTGCGCCGGAGCATGACCGTCGCGGTGGTCGTCGAGATGACGCCGAGCCCGGACCGGCAGATGTCCGGCCCGTATCCGCTGGACCTGCTCGGCGGCATCATCCAGGAGCTGACCCCGCTCGGGTACAGCGTGCTGCTGACCGCCCTGCAGGCCACGGTGCCGCCGGCGGTGCTGGCGGCCGACGGAGTGATCCTGCTCGGCCAGGGTGCCCGCGAAGGCGCCATGCACACGGTGCGAGGATGGGGCCGGCCGCTGGTGGTCTGGGGCGCGGTGAGTCGCCACGAATCGCAGATCGTCGTCGGCAGCGACAACGTCCGCGGCGGCACGCTGGCGGCGGAGCGCTTCCGGTCGCTCGGACGGCGTCATCCGGTGTTCCTCGGCGATGACGCGCACGCAGAGTTCGCCGAACGTTTCGAGGGCTTCCGCGACACCTTCCGGCGCTACGGCATCGAGCCGGAGATGGTCACCGTGCCGGCGTTCACGGTGACCGCCGGCGCGACCGCGGCCGAGGCGATCCTGCGCGAGCGCCCGCGGACGGATGCGCTGTTCGCGGCGAGCGACCTGTTGGCCATCGGCGCGATCCGCGGCCTGCTGTCCTGCGGCCGGCGGGTGCCCGAGGACGTGTCGGTGATTGGTTACGACGACAGCCCGCTGGGCGCGACCTACGTGCCGCCGCTGACCACCGTCCACCAGAATTTCGTCGAGGCGGGCATCCTGCTCGCGCGCAAGGTGACGGCGCTGATCGACGGCGGCCCGGCGGGCTCCGAAGTGTTGCCGACCCATCTGGTGGTGCGCGACACCTGAGCCGGTTCGCGCGGACGGATGCTGCAATGCAGCGCGGGCGGCTCCGACGAGACTCGCCGAGTTCTGCAGAAAATCCTTTTATAAACAATGCATTGCTGCCGGCACCCCTGGCGGGATGCCGGCGCCCGTGTCGTTCGATCGTTCGTTGACATCGATAACTTGACATCGATAACAACGATCGCCATGGTGCGGCCGTCCGCGATCGGCGGACGGGACCGGCGGATGGGCATGCGCGATTCGGGGGCGGGAGAGACCGGACACGAGGCGGCGATGGCCATCGATCCGTGGCGGCTGCAGGTCGACGGACTCGATCCGGCCCGCGCTGCGCTGGAAGACACGCTGTTCGCGCTCGCCAACGGTTCCCTGGGCGTCCGCGGCGGCGCCGAGGAAAGCGTCGACGGCGCTGGCGGCACGTTCCTCGCCGCGGCCTATGCGCAGTCGCCGATCCACTACCACGAGCGCCTGTCCGGCTTCGCCGCCCGCACCGACACCCGCGTACCGGTCTGCGACGGCACCCGCATCGAGGTCTGGCTCGGCGATCGCCGGCTCGACCCCGCGGCCTGCACGATCCTGCGGGCGCGGCGCAGCCTCGATCTCAGGACCGGACGGCTGTCGCGGCACCTGCGGCTGCGGACCCCGGATGGCGAAATCCTGTCGATCCACGCCGAACGCGTCGTCCCGGTGGACGGGCCCGACCTGCTGGCGATCCGTTACGCCATCGTGCCGGAGACCCCGTGCGGCACGCTGCGACTGGTGTCGTGTCTGGTCCCCGGGGGACGCGCGATCGCGCAGGGCGACGATCCGCGGATCGGTGCCGGCAGCGGGGAAGGGCTGCACGACCTCGGCGGCGACGCCGATGCGGACGCCGCCCGATGGGCGCAGTCCGGCCGCGACGGGGCACTGCAGGTGCGTTGCGCGCAGTGTCATCGCCCGGGAGACGGCCTGCGCTTCGTCGCGTCGGGCGCCGACGATGCGCGTGCGTTCCAGACGTTCGAGGCGGCCTGCACGCCGGGCGCAGAAATCGTGCTCGAAAAATGCGTCGTCCACGTCGCGGGCGATGATGCCGGGGCGCTGGACGCACGCCTCGCCGACGCGCTGGCGTTCGCGCAGTCGCAGACATTCGAGGCGCACGCACAGCGCCAGGCGAACGCGCTGCAGGCGTTCTGGCAGGGCGCGGATCTGTCGGTGCCGGGGGCGCCCGAAATCGAACAGGCGCTGCGTTTCAACCTGTTCCATGTCCTGCAGTCGGCCGGACGCAGCGGTCTCGACGGCACCGCGGCCAAGGGCCTGACCGGCGAAGGCTACGAAGGCCACTGTTTCTGGGACACCGAGGCGTTCGTGCTGCCGGTGATGGCGTTCGTCGCGCCGGAGGTGGCGCTGGCGATGCTGCGCTGGCGGCATCGCACGCTCGACGCGGCGCGTGCGCATGCGCGGGAGTTGAATCATGCGACCGGTGCGCTGTATCCGTGGCGCACGATCGCCGGCGGCGAGTGCTCGGCGCACTATCCGAGCGGGTCCGCGGCGTACCACATCAACGCCGCCGTGGCCTATGCGATCGGCCTGTATCTCGACGCCACCGGCGACCTCGATTTCCTCGCCGACGCCGGCGCCGAAATGCTGTTCGAGACCGCGCGCATCTGGCCGCAGGCCGGGCATTTCGATCCGCGTCGAGGCAGGGCGTTCTGCATCCACGACGTCACCGGTCCCGACGAGTACACCACGCTCGTCGACAACAACCACTACACGAACCGGATGGCGCAGCGGCATCTGCGGCGCGCGGCCGATGCGTGGGATCTCCTGCGCCGCGAACGGCCGCAGGCGCACGCGGCATTGGCCGCGCGGCTGGCGCTGGGCGAGGACGAGATCTCGCTGTGGCGTCGCGCTGCCGACGCGATGTGGCTGGGCGAGGACGCCTGGTTCGGCATCCACGCGCAGGACGACACCTTCCTCGGCAAACCGCGCTGGCCGTATCCCGAGAAGCGCGACGGCCATCGCCCGCTGCTGCTCGACTACCACCCGATCACGCTCTACCGCCACCAGGTCTGCAAGCAGGCCGACGTGGTGATGGCGCTGGCACTGGTCGGCGACGACGTGCCGGCGCTGCGGAAGCGGCGCAGCTTCGATTACTACGAGGCGCTGACGACCCACGATTCCACGCTGTCCGCCGCCGTCCACGGCATCGTCGCCGCGGCGATCGGCGAGCCGCAGCGGGCGCTGGTTTACTTCCTCGACAGCCTGCGCGTCGATCTCGACGACCTGCACGGCAACACCGCGCACGGCGTGCACATGGCCGCGATGGCGGGCAGCTGGCTTGGCCTGGCACAGGGCTTCGGCGGGTTGCGGGTGATCGACGGCGCGCTCGCGTTCGCGCCGCTGCTGCCGTCGGGCTGGCCGTCGTACGCGTTCTCGCTGCACTGGCGCGGGCGCACGCTGCGGGTCGACGTGCGCGAGGACGGCGCGACGTACGCGCTCGTGCGCGGCGACGCGCTGACGCTGCGCCACGAGGGCGTCGCCTTCACGCTGTCGCCGGGGGAAACCGTGCGTCATCCGCTGGGTGCGGTCGCGGCGCGACGCGGGGCCGCCTTCCCGCATCGCTGCGAGGCGCTGATCTTCGACCTCGACGGCGTGCTCGTCGACACTGCGCGGCTGCATTACGTCGCCTGGAAGCGACTCGCCGACGCATTGGGCATACCGTTCGGCCCGGACGACAACGAACGCCTCAAGGGCGTCGACCGGATGGGATCGCTGGAACGGATTCTCGAGCGTGCCGATCGCGCCTACACGGACGACGAAAAGCGGCAGCTCGCCGCGCGCAAGAACGCCGATTACGTCGAAGCGATCGAGACGCTCGGCCCCGAGGACCTGTTCCCCGGCGCGCGCGAACTGCTGGTCGCGGCGCGTGCGCGCGGCCTGCGCGTCGGGCTCGCCTCGGCCAGCCGCAACGCGCCGCGCCTGCTGGAACGCCTCGGCATCGCCGACCTGTTCGACTTCGTCGCGGATGCCGGGCGCGTGCGTCGCGGCAAGCCGCATCCCGACCTTTTCCTGGAAGCCGCGCGCGGACTCGGCGTCGCACCCGCGTCCTGCATCGGCATCGAGGACGCGGCGGCCGGCATCGATGCGCTCCGCGCCGCCTGCATGCCGGCGATCGGCATCGGCGATGCCGCACAACTGGCGAGGGCGGACGTCGTCGTGCCGACCATCGCCGATCTCGGCCTCGATGCCTTCGTCCTGCCCGTCGATCCCGGTTTGCCGCACCCGCCCTGACCCACGCGGCCCCAGAAGCCGCGGCGTCGCCCACCCCCGTTCACGACACGATTCACCCTGGAGGGAACACCATGCAGTACAGAACACCGATGCGTTACGCGCTGTCGATGGCCATCGCCGTCGCGCTCGCGCCGTCGCTGGCCGCCGCGCAGGACGCCGCGACACTGCCCGATGCGGCCGGTCCCGGCGCCTCGGCGCAGGCCGACGCGGGCGAACTCGACACCATCGTCGTCAGCGGCACGGCCAAGTTCAAGGGCCTGCGCAAGCGCGACGCCAGCTTCTCGATCAGCACCGCCAACGACGACGAGATCCGCGAGGTCTCGCCGACCAGCACCGCGGACCTGCTGAAAATCGTGCCCGGCGTCTGGGCCGAATCCAGCGGTGGCGGCACCGGCGCCAATGTGTTCGTGCGCGGCATGCCCTCGGAAGGCGACGCGCCGTTCTTCACGCTGCAGTTGGACGGCTCGCCGATCTATCCGCCGCCGACGCTGTCCTTCCTCGAGAACACCACGCTGTTCCGCATCGACGACACCGTCGAGCGCGTCGAAGGCCTGCGCGGCGGCACCAGCCCGATCTTCTCGAACGGCCAGCCCGGCGTGACCGTCAACTTCATCCAGCGCAAGGGCGACGACACGCCGGCCGGCAGTGTGCGCGCGACCGTCGGCACCGACGACCTGCGTCGCGTCGACGCCTTCAGCAGCGGGCCGCTGGGCGAAGGCAGCGGCTGGTACTACAGCGTCGGCGGCTTCTACCGCGAGACCGACGGCGTGCGCCACATCGGCTACCCGGCGGAGAAGGGCGGGCAGATCGTCGGCACGCTGACGCGCCGCTGGGACACCGGCGAGTTCACCCTGTACGGGCGCCACACCAACGACCACAACGCCTTCTACACCGCGATCCCGCTGCGGTCGCGCAACAACGGCAGCGACATCTCCAGCTTCCCGGGCATCGACGCGACCACCGGCACGCTCGTCGGCGACGACTTCCGCCGGGTCACGCTGCCCACCGGCATCGGCAACGGCACGATGTCGCGCGACATGGCCGATGGCCGCGGCGTCGACATCACCGTGTTCGGCGGTGCGCTGGACTGGAAGGTGGGCGACTGGACGATCAGCGATCGCTTCAACGTCCTGTCGGGCGACGCGCCGACCAACGCGTTGTTCACCGGTGCCAATCCGCAAACGCTGTCGTCGTTCATCACCGACACCTACGGCGCCACCGCGACCGGCACCGGCACGTTCGTCAACGGCGGCGGAACCGTCTCGCCCGACCAGCAGGTACTGACCGCCGGCTGGTGGGTGGTCGACAAGCATCTGAAGTCGTTCACCAACGACCTGCGCTTCAGCGTGGACCTCGGCGAGCGCAATTCGCTGACCTTCGGCACCTACTATGCGAAGTATTCGTCGGAAGACCGCTGGTGGCTCGGCAACAACATGTTGCTCACCGCGGAGAACAATGCGCGGCGCGTGGACCTCACCCTCGCCGATGGCCGCATCCCGACGCGGCAGGGCTTCGTCGGCACGTCGTTCTACAACATCCGCGGCGATTACGACGGACGCAACACCGCGTTCTTCATCGCCGACGAATGGAACGCGAGCGACCGCTGGCGCTTCGACGCCGGCGTGCGTTGGGAGCGGCAGGTGGTCGACGGCACGGTCGTCGATCCGGTCTCGGTCGACCTCGACGGCGACCCGAACACGCTGTACGACAACAACACCTCGGTGGCGACGACGCCGCGTTCGATCGACCAGCGTGACACCCACACGTCCTGGACCGCCGGCGCCAACTTCAGGATCAACGACAACCTGAGCGTCTTCGGCCGGGTCAACTCCGGCTTCAAGTTCCCGTCGTTCGACAACCTGCGCGACGGCGCCACCCAGACCCAGGAAATCGACCAGTACGAGGTCGGCCTGAAGGCCGGCGGCCAGAGCTACGAGCTGTACCTGACCGCGTTCTACAACGACTTCGTCGGCCTGCCGTTCCAGGCGTTCGACCAGGGCGGCAACAATATCGTCATCATCGGCGATTCAAGCGCCAAGGGCCTGGAGTTCGAGGGCGCGTGGCGCCCGGCCGGCGGTTTCGAACTCGGCTGGAACACGACCTGGCTGGATGCGAACTACGGCCGCTTCGGCAACTTCAGCGGCAACCAGGTGGTGCGCCAGCCGCGCTTCCGCGCACGCCTGACGCCGAGCTACTTCTGGACGCTGCCGTGGGGCGACGCCAAGGTCTTCGCCACCGTCACCCGCGTCGGCGATCGTTACTCCGACCCGGCCAACGGTCAGGTGCTGCCGGCGTACACGACCTGGGACCTCGGCGCCAACGTGCGCGTCGGCGACCACTGGGAGTTCGCGCTCAACGGCCGCAACGTCACCGACGAGATCGCGCTGACCGAAGGCAACGCCCGCGTCATCGGCAACGCCACCAGCGCCGGCGTGTTCATGGGACGCCCGATCGAGGGCGCCTCGTACCAGGTCTCCGCCGCGTACCGGTGGTGATCGCGACTCCGTTCCCCGCCCCGACTCCCTCTCCCGGGGCGGGGAACGGCGTCCGATCGATGCGACCATGCGTCTCCCGCGTCCCGTCGCCCCGCGCCGGGACGCCTTCGAGGTTCCGATGACCGAATCGACCCTTGCCGCCGCCGATCGCGTCCACGCCGACCGGCGCCGGATGATCGTGGCGATGATCCTGACCTACGCGATCTTCGCGATCCTGCTCAACAGCGTCGGCACGCTGATCCTGCAGAGCCAGGTCGCGCTCGGCGCGAACAAGGCGCAGGTCAGCGTGCTCGACGGTTACAAGGACCTGTCGATCGCGCTGGTGTCCTTCCTCGTGGCCGCATGGCTGCCGCGCTTCGGCTACCGCCGCGCGATGATGACCGGGCTCGCGCTGGTCGCGATCGCCTGCCTCGCGATGCGCGCGGCGAACGCGTTCTGGATGGTGAAGGCGCTGCTCGCCGCCACCGGCGTCGCCTTCGCACTGGTCAAGATTTCGGTCTATGCCGCGATCGGCCTCGTCACCGACAATGCGCGTCGCCACGCCAGCGTCACCAGCACGATCGAAGGCTGGTTCATGGTCGGCGTGCTCGCCGGGCCGTGGCTGTTCGGCGTCTTCATCCAGCGCCAGCGGACACCCGCTGATCCGGTCTGGCTGGACCTCTATCTCTGGCTCGCCGCGGTCTGCGTGGCCGCCATCGTCCTGCTCGCGAGCGTGCGCCTGGACGAGTCGCGCGCGCATCACGCGCCGGACGCCGACGCGCCGCCGGCGGGGCGCGCGTTCGTCGACATGCTCCGGCTCACCCTGCGGCCACTGGTCGCGGTCTTCGTGGTGTCGGCGTTCCTCTACGTGCTGATCGAGCAGAGCATCGGCACCTGGTTGCCGACGTTCAACGCCGACCTGCTGCACCTCTCGACCGCCACGAGCGTGCAACTCGCGAGCGTGTTCGCCGCGTGCACGGCGCTCGGTCGCCTGCTCGCCGGGCAGCTGCTGCGCCGCATGCCGTGGCATGTCCTGCTGGTGGCGTGCCTGGCCGCCGCCGCCGGCATCGTGCTGATCGCGCTCCCGCTCGCCGACGGCGTCGCGCCGCCGGTCGAGGACGGCTGGCGGCATGCGCCGGCCGCCGCGTTCGCGCTGCCGCTGATCGGGCTGTTCCTGGCACCGGTCTATCCGACCATCAACTCGGTGGTCCTCAGCGCGCTGCCGCGGCACCGGCATGCGGCGATGACCGGCCTGATCGTGGTGTTCTCCGCGCTCGGCGGGACCACGGGCTCGTTCGTCACCGGCCAGTTGTTCGCGCGCGTCGGCGGGCGGACCGCGTTCTACCTGACGCTCGTGCCGCTGGCGGTGCTCGCCGGCACCGTGGTCGCCCTCCGGCGCCAGGCGGCGAAGGCCGGCAGCCCGGCCTGAGCGCGATCGCCGGCCGTTGCGGGGTCGCGCGAGCTGCGTGCCGGGCGAGGGTCCCCGCGGCGGATGAACGGATCGTCATCGAACGACCAGCCTGCCGCAATCGGCGCGCGTCGAGACTGGATCTCGCCACAACGGCCGATCCCGCCTCCCGGAGACCTTCCATGCACCGTGCATCCGTTCCCGTTTCCCTGCTCGCCGCGCTGCTGCTGTCCGTGGCCGGCGTTTCGACCGCATCCGCGCAGGCTGCCGCTGCGGCACCTGCCGCCAAGCCTGCCGTCGCGACCACCGCATCGACGGCGTCGACCCCGGCCGCGAAGGCCGCGCCTGCCCGCTGCCGGGACGCGAAGGGCCACTACGCGATGTGTCCGGTCGCCGTGGCGAAGAAGAGTTGTCGCGACGCGAAGGGGCGTTTCGTCGCCTGCGCCAAGTGACCCGGCCGCGTCCGGGCGTTACGCCGCGACTGCGCCACGGACACGAAAAAACCCCGCTTTCGCGGGGTTTTTTCTGATGTCTGGTGCCCAGGAGAGGACTCGAACCTCCACGGTTTTACCCGCTAGTACCTGAAACTAGTGCGTCTACCAATTCCGCCACCTGGGCAGGTGGGCGCGTATGGTGCGTTGCGGCGGGCACGATGTCAACGGTTGCGCGCGTCCGCATGCGGTCGGCATTTCGGGGCGGGAAGGAGGGCGCCCGGGCGCCGATCGGACGATTCCGCGATTTCCCCGCGTATACTGCCGACTCATGTCCAAAAAAACCGAGAAGACGGCCTCGAGCCGTCCCCCGCGCGCCGCCGGTGGCGCTTCTTCCCACCCCGGCGGGCCTCGTGCCGCAAAGACGGCCACCGAACGATCCGCCGCCTCCCGGGCGCCGACCAAGGCGCCGGCATCGCCGAAACCCGGCGCTTCGTCCCGCAAGTCTCCCGGCGCTTCGTCGAAGAAGGCCGCCCCGTGGCTGCCCGACCCGCACGCCGCCGCGTCCGCTCGCGGACGTGCGCAAGGCCCCGCGCAGGCGCCGTCGCGTTCCCGCCCGCCCCGCTCGCCCGCGGGCGCCGGCCTGCACGACCCTTTCGCCGCCCGCGAGGCCGCGCGCTACGCCGACCCGATCCCCAGTCGCGAGGCGATCCTCAAGCTGCTCGGCCAGAGCGACGGCCCGATGACCGCCGAGGTCGTGGCCGGACAGCTCGGCCTCGACACCCCCGAGCGCCGCGAGGCGCTGGGCAAGCGGCTGGCCGCGATGCTGCGCGACGGCCAGGTGCTGCAGAACCGCCGCGGCGGCTTCCTGCCCGCCGCGCGGATGGACCTGATCGCCGGCACCGTGATCGCCAACCCCGACGGGTTCGGCTTCCTACGTCCGGATGTCGTGGCCGGGCAGGAGAAGGGCGACGACCTGTTCCTGCCGCCGCTGGAAATGCGCAAGGTGCTGCACGGCGACCGGGTGATGGCCAGCGTCACCGGCGTCGACCGCCGCGGGCGCCGCGAGGCCGCGATCGTCGAGGTGCTGGAGCGTCGCCTGAACCGCCTGATCGGCCGGTTCACGCTCGAAGCCGGCATCAGCTACGTCGTGCCTGACGACGCCCGCATCCAGCGCAACGTGCAGGTTCCGGTCGATGCGCGGATGGACGCCCGCAACGGCCAGCTCGTGGTCTGCGAGATCGTGCATGCGCCCGACGCCTTCCGGCCGCCGATCGGCAAGGTCATCGCGGTGCTCGGCGACAAGCTGACGCCGTCGCTGGTGGTCGAGGCCGCGATCCACGGCCACGACCTGCCGCACGAATTCCCGCCCGCGGTGCTAGCCGAAGCCACCGCTGTGCCGTTGTCGGTGACCGAGGCCGACATCGCCGGTCGCGTCGACATCCGGCATCTGCCGCTGGTCACCATCGATGGCGAGGACGCCAAGGACTTCGACGACGCGGTGTGGTGCGAGCCGAACCGCAACGGCTTCCGGCTGATCGTCGCCATCGCCGACGTCTCGCACTACGTCCGCCCGGGCGCGCCGCTGGACGACGAGGCACAGCTCCGCGCGACGTCGGTCTACTTCCCCGGCTTCGTCGTGCCGATGCTGCCGGAGACGCTGTCGAATGGCATTTGCTCGCTGAACCCGAAGGTCGATCGCCTCTGCTTCGTCTGCGACATGCAGGTCGATTTCGACGGCGAGGTGACGAAGTCGAAGTTCTACGAGGCGGTGATGCACTCGCACGCACGCCTGACCTACACCCAGGTGTGGCAGGCGGTCGGCGCGGGCGAGGCCGACGCGGTCGCGCGCATCGGTTCGCTGCTGCCGCAGGTGCAGCGCCTGCACCAGCTCTACCAACTGCTGGCGAAGGCGCGGAAGGCGCGCGGCGCGATCGAGTTCGAGAGCAGCGAAGTGCGTTTCGTGCTCGGGCCGCAGGGCGAGGTCGTGCAGGCCGGCATGCTCCAGCGCAACGACGCGCACAAGCTGATCGAGGAATGCATGATCGCGGCGAACGTCGAGGCCGCGCGCTTCCTGCTGAAGAAGCGGGTGCCGGCGCCGTACCGCATCCACGAGAAACCGCCGGAAGGCAAGTACGCTGACCTGCTCGAATTCCTCAAGGAGTTCAAGCTGCGCATGCCGGCCTGGGCGCGCGTGGAACCGCGCGATTTCACCGCGCTGCTGGCCAAGATCCGCGACCGGGCCGACGCCACGCTGCTGGAGTCGGTGCTGCTGCGCACCCAGTCGCTGGCGGTGTATTCGCCCGACAACGCCGGCCACTTCGGCCTCGCGCTGGAGGCCTACGCGCACTTCACCTCGCCGATCCGGCGCTATCCCGACCTGCTGGTGCATCGTGCGATCAAGCACGCGCTGAGCGGCGAGAAGCCGGCGTCGTTCCGGTATTCGCCGAACGACATGGCCGGCCTCGCGCTGCAGTGTTCGGAGCGCGAGCGTCGCGCCGACGAGGCCGAGCGCGAGGTCGACGAGCGTTACCGCGCCGCGTGGATGGAGAAACACGTCGGCGGCGAGTTCGACGGCACCATCAGCGGTGTCACCAGCTTCGGCCTGTTCGTCGAACTCGACGATTCCAAGGTCAACGGCCTGGTGCACGTCACCCAACTGCCGCACGACTATTATCACTTCGATCCGATCCGCAAGACGCTCACCGGCGAACGTACTGGCCGCGCCTTCCGCCTCGGCGATCGCGTTCGCATCGTCGTGCTCAAGGCGAGCCTGGAAGAACGCAAGATCGACTTCCGCCTGGTCGAGGAGCGTGGCGTCAAACCGCTGCCCCCGCGCGGGCAGCCGGCGAAGCGGAAGAAGCAGCCGTATTGACGTAGGGCGCGCCCTGACCCGCCATTGCAACCTTTCCGGTGATGGCGGCAGCGATCGAAACCGCTTTGGCGATCCTGCGGTGCAACCGGATACGCCGCAACGGCGGGCCAAGGCCCGCCCTACGACGTTGCCGCGAGTGACGCCACCGCGCCGCGGCCCGCGATCAACCCGCTCGCGAAGCAGGCCGTGAGCAGATAGCCGCCGGTCGGCGCTTCCCAGTCGAGCATTTCCCCGGCGCAGAAGACGCCGGGCAGGGCCTTCAGCTGCAGTGTGTCGTCGAGGGCTTCGAGGCGCACGCCGCCGGCGGTGCTGATGGCTTCGGCGACGGGGCGCGCGGCGGCGAGGCGCAGCGGCAGACGTTTTATCGTGCGGGCGAGGGCATCGGCATCGTCGAACGCGGTGCGCGGCAACACCTCGAACACCAGCGCCGCCTTCGCCGCATCGAGTCCCGCCTGTCGGCGCAGCTGTTCGCCGACGCTGCGCTTGCCGCGCGGCTTCGCGAGGTCGGCGCGCAGGCGTTCGAGGTCGCGACCCGGGGCGAGGTCGAGCCACAGCATCGCGCCACCGTCGCGGGCGATCGTCTCGCGCAGGTCGGCGGAGATCGCATAGGTGGCGCTGCCTTCGAGGCCGGTCGCGGTGAGCACGCATTCGCCCTGCAACGATCGCTCGATGCCATCGAGGTCGCGCCAGTACAACACGACGGGTTTCAGCGGCGCGCCGGCGTGCTTGTCGGTGAGCAATGGCGTCCAGCCGACGTCGAAACCGCAGTTCGACGGGCGCAGCGGCGCGAGGTCAATGCCGCGGTCGGCGAGCAGCGGCACCCAGCCGCCGTCCGAACCCAGTTCCGGCCAGCTCGCGCCCCCGAGCGCGAGCACGGTCGCGTCCGCGTGCACGCGGCGCTCGCCCGCGGGCGTGGCGAAACGCAGCACGCCACCGATGTCCCAGCCGAGCCAGCGATGCTGCACGTGGAAGCGCACGCCGCGTTCGCGCAGGCGCCGCACCCAGCCGCGCAGCAGCGGCGCGGCCTTGCGGTCGTCCGGGAACACCCGCCCGGAGCTGCCGACGTAGGTCTCCACGCCCAGCCCGCGCGCCCAGGCGCGCAGCGCCTCGCCGTCGAAGGCGTCGAGCCAGCGCGCGACCTGCGGCGCACGTTCGCGGTAGCGCGCATCGAACGCCGGTCGCCGCTCGCCGTGGGTGAGGTTGAGGCCGCCCTTGCCGGCGATCAGGAACTTGCGGCCGACCGACCCCTTGCCCTCGAACACGTCGACCGGCAGGCCGGCCGCGTTCGCGACCTCGGCCGCCATCAGCCCGGCGGGGCCGCCGCCGACGATGGCGACGCGGGTGGTTTCGGGCGTGTCGGACGACATGGCGGGCGGGCGGCGGCGGGGCCGGGATCATACCGCGCGGCGGGCAAAAGGCCGGGCGCACGGGCACAATAGCGGGATGAGCAAAACCTCCCAGTGGATCGCCGGCATCAACGCCGTGGCCGCCGCGGTCGAGCACGACGCCGACCACGTGCGCGAAGTGATGATCGAAGCCGGCGCGAAGAACCCGCGACTGACCGAGATCGAAGAGAACGCCCGCCGCAAGGACATCGACGTGCGCCGGGTCGCGACCAACGCGCTCGACGGCGTCGCCGGTGGCCTGCGTCACCAGGGCGTGGTCGCGCGCTACGCCGCCTCCAAGACCTACACCGACGACGACCTGCCCGAGCTGGTCGAAGCCGCCGCCGGCAAGGCGCTGGTGCTGGTGCTCGACGGCGTGCAGGACCCGCACAACCTCGGCGCCTGCCTGCGCAGTGCGGCGGCCGCGGGCGTCACCGCGGTGGTCATCCCCAAGGACAAGGCCGTGCAGGTCAACGCGACCGTGCGCAAGACTTCCGCCGGCGCCGCCGACAGCATCCCGGTGGTGCGCGTGACCAACCTCGCGCGCACCCTGCGCGACCTGCAGCAGCTCGGCGTCTGGATCTACGGCCTGGCCGGCGAGGCGACCGCGTCGCTGTACGCGACCGACCTGCGTGGCAACGTCGCGCTGGTGCTGGGCGGCGAAGCCGACGGCATGCGCCGGCTCACCCGTGAGCACTGCGACGGCCTCGTCACCATCCCGATGCCGGGCCTCGCGACCTCGCCGGGTGTGGAAAGTCTCAACGTCTCGGTCGCTACGGGCGTGGCGCTGTTCGAAGCGGTGCGGCAGCGGGTGTCCGCTTGAATCTCGCCTGGTACGACGGCGTCGGACTGCTCGGCAGCGCGCTGGTCGTCGGCAGCTACTTCCTGCTGCAGAGCGGGCGGCTCTCGGGCACCGGGCTGCCGTACCAGCTCATCAACATCGCCGGCTCGTCCTGCATCCTCGTGTCGCTGGTCGGCGGCTTCAACCTGTCGGTCGCGTTGCTGCAATGCACGTGGATCGCGATCAGTCTGTTCGGGATCGTGCGCGGGTGGCGGGAGCAGCAGGCGACGGCCGGCGGCTGAGCTGCATCGCCCCAGGCAGCGCTACCGCGAGGCGATCGCGTCGATCGCGCGCCGGAACGCCGCCGTGCTTTCGCTGCCGGCCGACGTGGCGTCCAGCCGGCCGCCGTGGATCCGCAGCGACGCCAGCAACGTGATGAAGGCCGCGATGGCCGCATCGGTCCACTCCGGGCCGGGGGCGATGTCGAACCCCAGCGTGTCCGCATGCACGAAGACCCCGATGTCTGGCAATGCCACGCCATCGACGACGAGACCGCCCAGCAGGACATGGACGCCATCGGCGGTGCCGTCGACGACCCGCTGCGCGTCTCCGGGGCCGGTGAACGGCACTTCCGTTTCCTCTTCGCGCAGCCACAGGTCGGCATGCTTCGCGACATTGCGACCGCCATGCCGTGCGAACAGCGCATCGAAGGCGGCGATGACGCCGCCCGGGGATGCGAAGACGATGTCGAGATCGAACAGACTGCCGTCGTGCGGTCCGAACCAGGACGCCAGCGCGTGGCTGTTCGTCCTCACCCCAACCGCGGCCAGCCGTTGACGATCTTGCAGAACAGCTCGGCGGTGCGTTCAGTGTCGTAGACCGCGGAATGCGCTTCCTCGCCGTTCCACGACAGGCCGGCGGCCATCACCGCGCGGGCGAGCACGGTCTGGCCGTAGGCAACGCCGGCCAGCGTGACCGTATCGAACACGCTGAAGGGATGGAACGGATTGCGCTTGTGCTGGGTACGCGCGACCGCGGCGTTGAGGAAGTTCAGGTCGAAGTGCGCGTTGTGGCCGACCAGGATCGCGCGCTGGCACTCGTGCTTGCGCACGGCCGCGCGCACGGCGGCGAACACGTGGTCCAGCGCCTCCTTCTCGGGCTTGGCGAGCCGGAAGGGATGGTCGAGGTCGATGCCGGTGATCTGCAGCGACTTCGGGTCGATCTCGGTGCCGGGCGCGGGAATCAGGTGCGCGCTGGCGATGTCGCCCGGCACCAGCCGGCCGTCCTCGTCGAGGTCGACGGGCTGGACCGCGATCTCCAGCAGCGCGTGGCGGTTCCAGTCGAAGCCGCCGGTCTCCACGTCCACGACCACCGGCAGGTAGCCGCGGAAGCGTTCGGACATCTTCGTGAAAGCCGGGACGGGGGCGGTTTCGCTCATCCCGAAAGCCTAGCAGACGGCCCGCGCGGGCCGCCGTGTCGATGGTCAGCCTTGCCCCGGCGGGTCGCTTCGGGTACCGGGGATCGTACCCTCGGCGCGCATGTTCGCCAGCAGTGCGGCGCCGTCGGCGACGAAAGCCTCGACATCGGGGGCGCCCGCCTCGGCGGCCAGCGCGACCAACTGCTCGTGGCCGCTGAGGTCCGGGGCATCCTCCAGCCGCTGCAGCAGGCGGAAGGTCAACGGGGTCAGCGCATGGAAGCTCACGTTGCCGTCGGCCTCGCGGCGCAGCATCAGCAGGGTCGGCGTCTCGGGCGCCGCATCGGGCCGGAAGTCGGGACCGATCCGGTGCACCGGCCAGGCGTAGGCCAGCGGCCAGGCCAGCGGCGAGACCACGGGCCGGCCGGCCAGCAGGTCGCCGTCCGGGTCGAAGGCGATGTCCTCCGGACGCGCCTCGCTGATCTGCAGCGCCAGCTCGACCCACTCGTAATGCGCCAGTTCGCGCAGCCACGGCGGATCGTCGTGACCGCCCTGCCCGGCGCGTTCGTCGAGGTAGCGAATGAACTCGCGCGCCAGCTCGGTGAACAGCGGCGTGTGGCAGTCGTGGTCGCGGTAGAAGGCGCGGACCAGCGCGCGCCAGCCTTCGTCGCCGTAGATGCGGCGCAGCACCGGGAAATTGCCGGCGAGCAGGCCTTCGACGTTGTTGAAGAACAGCTCGCGGTAGATCTTCAGCCGGCGCTCCTCGACACCGGCCGGCGGTGCGACGTTCTCCGGGTCGCGGATGTGCGCGGCCAGCGCGTCCTGCTGCGCGCGCAGGGCAGGGTCGGGCAGCACGTCAGGCGGCGCGACGCTGGTCATGCGCGGGCGCTCCGGCGAGACGGCGGCGGACCTGGCCGAGTTCGTCCAGCAGGTCCTCGAACGGCGGCAGGTTGAAGTCGCGTTCCAGCAGGGTCGGGCGCGGCCCGAACAGGCGATAGGTCTCGTCCAGCAGGTTCCACACGGCCGGGCCGACGGCGGCGCCGTGGGTGTCGATCTTCAGGTCCTCGGCCTCGTCGTAGTGGCCGGCGACGTGCAGGTAGGCGATGCGTTCGCCCGGGAGCGCGCGCAGGAAGGCGTGCGGGTCGTAGCGATGGTTGGTCGCGTTGACGATGATGTTGTTGACGTCCAGCAGCAGCAGGCAGTCGGCTTCGGCCAGCACGGCGTTGACGAAGTCGATTTCGGGCATGGCCTGGAACGGCGCGGCGTAGTACGAGATGTTCTCGATCGCGATGCGCTGCCCGAGGATGTCCTGAACCCGGCGGATACGTGCCGCGACGTGATGCACGGACGCTTCGCTGAAGGGCAGCGGCAGCAGGTCGTAGAGGTGGCCGCGGCTGTCGCCGCAGGCGCTGAGATGTTCGCTGTAGAGCGGACAGCGATGCGCGTCCATGAACCGGCGCAGCTTGTGCAGGAAGGTCTCGTCCAGCGGTGCCGGGCCGCCGACCGACAGCGACAGGCCGTGGCAGACGATCGGCCAGCGTGCGGCGAGGTCGGCGAAACCGTCGCCCAGCGCGCCGCCGACGCCCATCCAGTTCTCGGGCGCGACCTCGAGGAAGTCGAAGTCGCTGGCGGACGCGGCGCGCATGGCCGCCATCAGCGGGCGGCGCAGGCCGAGGCCGGCGGTGCGATCGGGGAGGGGGGAGGTGGTCATCTGATCATGGCGGAACGGGAGTAGGAGTCCCGATGCGGCCGTGCGCGATCGCCCGGCCGCCCGGGCACGCCAGCGCCCGCGGGGGCGCCGGCGCAGGGAGGCATCAGGCCATGCCGCCGCACTTGCCTTCGCCGCACTTGCCCTCGGACTGGGCCTTCGGCTTGTCGCCGCCGCACTTGCCCTCGCCGCACTTGCCTTCGTGCGCGGCCTTGAACTCGTCGGCGCTGATGAAGCCGTCCTTGTTGGTGTCGTGGCCGGCGAAGTTGCCGCCGGTCTTGTGGGCGGCGTCGTACTCGGCCTTCGAGACCTTGCCGTCCTTGTCGGTGTCCATCATCGCGAAACCGCACTTGCCTTCGCCGCACTTGCCCTCGGCGGCCGGCTTGTTGGCACCGCACTTGGCTTCGCCGGCGGCCTTGTTCGCGCCGCACTTGGCTTCGCCGGCGGCCTTGTTCGCGCCGCAGGAGGATTCCTGCGCCTTGTTGGCGCCGCACGAGGCCTGCTGCGCCTTGTCGCCGCCGCAGCTGCCCTCGGCGGCCTTGGCGTCGATCACGGTGTCGGCACCGAGCTGGTAGCCCTGGGCGAGCGGGGTGGAGGCGAACGCCGAGCCCGACAGCAGCAGGGCGGTGGTGATGGCGAGGGCGACGGGCTTCTTGTTGCTGTTCATGGGGTCTCTCCTGGGAGTCGAAGTGTTGCGGGGAAAAGTAGCGGGAAACATCCGGGGTGTGGAGGGGCGATGCCGCGGCAGGGCGTTCAGCCCGCCGCCAGCGCCGTCAGCGGGCAGGGCTCGGTGTCGGTCAGGTATTGCCTGGCCAGGCTCCTCGCACGGTGGATACGGGCCTTGGCGGCTTCGGGATGCAGCGACAGGCGGGCGGATATCTCGGCGATGCTGAGGCCTTCGAGGTCGCGCATCAGGATGGCTTCGCGGTAGTGCTCGGGCAGTCGCGCGAGCGCCCGGGCGACGTCGCGGACCAGTCCGTTCGGTGCCGGATAGTGCGGGCCCTCGATCTCTTCGAGGTCGGACGGCTGCATCAGCAGCAGGCGCGTGGCGCGCTTGAGCCGGTTGCATTCGCGCTTGACGATGCGGAACAGCCAGGACGTGAAGGCCGCAGGCTCGCGCAGGGACGAGAGCTTGCGCGAGACCAGCAGCAGGCTCTCCTGCACGGCGTCCTCGACGTCGTTGACGGCGCAGTGGTACTCGGCGTAGCGGCGCAGGTCCTGTCGGGAACGGACCAGCACGCGCTCGAGTGCGCGCTGGTCGCCCCGGCGGGCGAGATCAAGGGATTGCTCGAAGTGGGAATCCTGCACGGCGCGCTCCTGAAGCCCGGGACTGTACGCGGAATTGCGTCGACGGTCGCGCTAAAGGAGCGGGGAGCGAGCCAGGCCGTTGCGCGGCGGGGGAGAGACAGACGCTCGGATTCAGGTCGGGTTTAGGTCTGCTGGGGCGCGGATAGGCCGGAAGTCATGCCTCCGGCCCGGATCAGGCCGCGGTGCTGGAGTCGTCGCGCTTGTCGCGGGGCGGCATCGCCAGCTCGCCATGCTCCTGGAACCAGATGTTCTCGGCGATGTTGGTGGCGTGGTCGCCCACGCGCTCCAGATTCTTGGCCATGAACAGCAGGTGGGTGCAGGGGGTGATGACCCGCGGGTCTTCCATCATGTAGGTCAGCAGCTCGCGGAACAGCCCGGTGTACTGGGTGTCGATCTCCGCGTCCTCGGCGCGGACCTGCTGCGCGGCCTCGACGTCGCCGTCGCGGTACGCCGCCAGCACCTTGCGCACCTGGCGCACCACCAGCCGGCCGAGGCTGCCCAGTCCGCGGGTGTGCGGGAGCGGCGGCGAGAGGTTCAGCGCCATCGAGCGCTTGGCCACGTTCGAGGCATAGTCGCCGATGCGCTCGATGTCCGAGGCGATGCGCAGCGCGGCGAGGATCTCGCGCAGGTCGCGGGCGAGCGGGCCGCGCAGCGCCAGCTTCATCGCGTCGTGGCTGACCTGCAGTTCCAGCGCGTCGATGGCTTCGTCGTTGGCGATGATCCGCTCCGCGGCCTTGCCGTCGCGACGGTCGACCACGTCCAGCGCCGCCTCCAGCTGCGACGCCGCCATTTCGCCCATGCGCAGGATTTCCTCCAGCAGGGCGCGGCGTTCTTCATCGTGGCTCTTGACGATGTGGTGGTGCGGGTTGGTGCTCATGCTCGACTCCGATGGAAATGACTGCGTGGCCGTCCGTGGCCGGGTGTCCGCTGCCTCAGCCGAATCGCCCGGTGATGTAGTCCTCGGTCTGCTGCTTCGAGGGGTGCGAGAAGATCTTCTCGGTCGAATCGTGTTCGATCAGGTCGCCGAGGTACATGAACGCGGTGTAGTCGGAGACGCGCGCGGCCTGCTGCATGTTGTGGGTCACGATCGCGATCGTGTAGTCCCGCTTCAGCTCCTCGATCAGCTGCTCGATGCGGCTGGTCGAGATCGGGTCCAGCGCCGAGGTCGGTTCGTCCAGCAGCAGCACCTCCGGCCGCAGCGCGACCGCACGGGCGATGCAAAGCCGCTGCTGCTGTCCGCCGGACAGGCCCAGCGCGCTCTGGTTGAGCTTGTCCTTGACCTCGTCCCACAGCGCGCCCTGGCGCAGCGCTTCCTCGACCCGGTCGGCCATCGCCGACTTCGACAGGCGCTCGTGGTGGCGGATGCCGTAGGCCACGTTCTCGAAGATCGTCATCGGGAACGGCACCGGCTTCTGGAACACCATGCCGACCTTGCTGCGCAGCCGGTTCATCGGGTACTTCGGGTCGAGGATGTTCTCGCCGTCCAGCAGCACCTCGCCGGTGGCGGTCATCTTCGGATACAGCGCGTAGATCCGGTTGAAGATGCGCAGCAGCGTCGACTTGCCGCAGCCCGACGGCCCGATCAGCGCGGTGACGCGCTTCTCCGGGATGTCCAGGTCGATGTGCTTGAGCGCATGGAACTTGTCGTAGAAGAAGTCCAGCCCCTGCGCGCGCAGCTTGATCGGCGCCGCGGCGGCCGCGTCGCGATGCGCAGCGACGATGCCGAGGTGGGGCGGGGCGTGGGACGCGGTCGCGAAATCGTTCATGTCGTGGCCATTCGGGTCGTGAGCGGTGGTCGGATCAGTCATGGCCGCATCAGTCATGGGTGATCTTGTTGCGCAGGAGGAGGGTCCGGGCGGCGAGGCTCACCGCGAGCACGAACAGGGTCAGCACCAGCGCGCCGGCCCAAGCGATGTGTTCCCAGTTCTCGAAGCCGGCGCCGGCGAAGCGGAACATCACCAGCGGCACCGCCGACATCTCGGAACTCACGTCGAAGCTGAGGTAGGCGTTGCCGAACGCGGTGAACAGCAGCGGAGCGGTCTCGCCGGAGATGCGCGCCAGCGCCAGCAGCACGCCGGTGACGATGCCCGGCAGCGCCGAGCGGTACAGCACCTGCACGATGACCTTCCACTGCGGCACGCCGAGCGAGAGCGCGGCCTCGCGCATCTGGGTCGGCACCAGGCGCAGCATCTCGTCGGTGGTGCGCACCACCACCGGCAGCACGATGAACGCCAGCGCGATGGCGCCGGAGATCGCAGAGAACTCGCCGCGCCCGATCTGCATCACGAACACCGCGTAGACGAACAGGCCCAGCACGATCGACGGCGCCGACAGCAGGATGTCGTTGACGAAGCGGACCACGGTGCCGAGCTTGCGGCCGTTGCCGTATTCGGCCAGCCAGGTTCCGGCGGCGATGCCCAGCGGCGTGCCGATCAGCACCGCCATGCCGCACATCAGGATGCTGCCGACGAACGCGTTGCGCAGGCCGCCGACTTCCAGCGGCGGCGGCTGGTCCTGGGTGAACAGCGCGAGGTCCAGGCCGTCGAAGCCCTTGGCGATCAGCGTCCACAGGATCCAGCCGAGGAAGGCCAGGCCGAACGCGGCCGCGGCGCAGGCCAGCGCCAGCGCCAGCACATTGATCGCGCGGCGGCGGCGGTACAGCGCCTGCGATTCCGTGCGCGGAGCGGGCGAGGTCATGGGCGGGCGAGCGGTGTCCATCAGTTGCCCTCCTTGCGCGACAGCTGCTGGAGCATCGCGCGGGCGACCGCCAGCACCGCGAACGTCACGATGAACAGCACGAAGCCGAGTAGCAGCAGCGCCGAGCGGTATTCCGCGGTGGCCTCGCCGAAGTCGTTGGCGATCAGCGCGGCGATGGTGGTGCTCGGTTCCAGCAGCGACTTGGTGAACTGCACGTTGTTGCCGATCACGAAGGCCACCGCCATCGTCTCACCCAGCGCACGGCCGAGCCCCAGGAAGACGCCGCCGATCACCGCGGAGCGGGTGTAGGGCAGGACGATGTCCCAGGCGACTTCCCAGCGGGTGGAGCCGAGCGCATAGGCCGACTCCTTCAGGCGACCCGGCACGGTCAGGAACACCTCGCGCATCACCGAAGAGATGAACGGGATGACCATGATCGCCAGGACCAGACCCGAGGTGAGCATGCCGGCGCCGATCGGCGGACCCTGGAACAGGGCGCCGACCACCGGCCAGGTACCGACGTGGTCGTTGAGCAGCGGGATCACGGTCTCGCGCATCACCGGCATCAGCACGAAGAAGCCCCACATGCCGTAGATGATGGAGGGAATGCCGGCGAGGAGTTCGATCGCCATTCCGACCGGCGTGCGCAGCCAGCGCGGCGCGACCTCGGTCAGGAAGAAGGCGATGCCGAAGCTCACCGGGACCGCGATCAGCATGGCGATGAGGGCAGTGACGATCGTGCCGTAGATCGGGACCAGTGCGCCGTAATGGTTCTCGACCGGGTTCCAGTCGGTGGAATAGAAGAAGGACAGGCCTTCGGAGGCCAGCACGCTGCGTCCGCCCCACAGCATCGACAGGGCGGCGCCGGCCAGGCTGAAGAGAACGAACAACGCCACCAGCGTGGCCGCGGCCTTGAACACGCGATCGTGACGGGCATCGATCCGGTCGCGCAGGCTGCGCGGGGCGGTCGTCGGGAGGGCGTGGCTCATCGGGAAACGGATCCGGGCGTGGGGCGGGGCGCACTCAGCGTGCGCGACGGCTGCGCGTATCAAATGATTTTTTTGTTACCGGGGTGTGACATGTCGCCGGGATGGGGCGCCGCGCGTCACGCAAGCGCAAAAAAAGAGCGGGCCCGGAGGCCCGCTTTCCAAGAAACGGAGAGAGAGGGAGGGGGTGTTGCGCGGTCGGCTCAGTAGGCCATGTTCTTGGCCCAGTAGGCCTCGATCTGCTTCACCAGCGAATCCGGCAGCGGCACGTAGTCGAGCGACTTGGCCTGGGCATCGCCGTTGGCGTAGATCCAGCTGAAGAATTCCTTCGCGGCCTTGGCGCCGGCGGCGTTCTTCGGCTGCTTGTACATCAGGATGAAGTTGGTCGCGGTGATCGGCCAGGACTTCTCGCCCGGGGCGTTGGTGATGACCAGGTGGAAATCCTTGGCGCTGGCCCAGTCGGCGTTGGCGGCCGCGGCCGAGAAGCTGTCGTCGCTCGGGATCACGTAGTTGCCGGCAGCGTTCTTCATGCGCGAGTAGGTCAGTTTGTTCTGCAGCGCGTAGGACAGCTCGACGTAGCCGATGGCGCCCTTGATCTGCTTGACGTAGGCGGTCACGCCCTCGTTGCCCTTGCCGCCGATGCCGATCGGCCACTTGACGGCGGTGCCCTCGCCCACGCCCGACTTCCATTCGGGGCTGACCTTCGAGAGGTAGTTGACGAAGTTGAAGGTGGTGCCCGAGGCGTCGGAG
The DNA here is from genome assembly GCA_044227145.1 of Lysobacteraceae bacterium. Taxonomy (GTDB): domain Bacteria; phylum Pseudomonadota; class Gammaproteobacteria; order Xanthomonadales; family Xanthomonadaceae; genus Lysobacter_I. The sequence continues at coordinate 1,538 of JBGAFR010000046.1, read as the reverse complement.
CGATGCACGACGGTGATCTTGCTCGCCGGCAGCTGCACGCCGCCGTTGAGGGCGACGATGCGCGGGTCGTTCCACATCGTGACCTTGCCCATGAAGATGTCGGCCAGAAGCGGGCCGTCCAGCTTCATCGCGCCGGCCTGGACGCCCGGGACGTGGAGCACCGGCACCACGCCGCCGATCACCGACGGGAACTGGGCCAGGCCCGAAGCGGCCAGGTCTTCCGGCTTCAGCGGGGCGTCGGAGGAGCCGAAATCGACCGTGCCGGCCTTGATCTGGGCGATGCCGCCGCCGGAGCCGATCGACTGGTAGTTGACCTTCGTGCCGTTGCTCTTGGCGTAGTCGGCCGACCACTTGGACATGACCGGGTAGATGAACGAGGCGCCGGCGCCGGTGACTTCGGCGGCGAACGCGCTGGTGCTGAACGCCGCGGCGAGCGCGACGGTGGCGAGGCGGATCTTGAAGGAGGAGATCGATTTGGACACGGAGGACTCCGATAGGAATGCAGCGGGTGTTTCGCTGCGGCGTATTTCAATGCCGGGATGTGACAATTCCGGGACATCGTCGTGTCAGTGCAATGAAGCCGGCGAACGGTTCAGTTTCGCCGGGCAAAAAAAAGCGCGGCCGGAGCCGCGCTTTTCGTTTCGTCGTCGTGTCCCGCGATCCGCGGGCAACGAGACGCCAGCCGGAGGACCTTACCAGTAGAACTGGGCGCGGGCCTCGACGATGCTCGGATCGTCGCTGAGGCCGTTGCGGTCGCTGGTCGCCTTCACGTAGTTCAGCATGAACTTGAAGTTCGAATGCCAGTACCAGTTCACGCCGGCGGTGATGGTGTTCATCTTGCCACCGTGCACCACGCCGTCGTTGAGGTCGAGCGTGTCGTAGCGCAGGCCGAGCTGCCACATGCCCGAAGCGGGTTCGTCCGGCAGCGGGGTGGTGGGGGTGCCGGCCTTGTAGCCCCAGGTCTCGCCGGTGACGTTCCACACGCCGGACACATAGCCGCCGTCGGTGGTGTAGTCGCTGTTGCCGGCGCCGTAACGGTCGACCTTGCTGCGCATGTACTCGCCCTGCAGCTTGAACGGGCCGCGGACCCAGAACGCCTCGGCGCCGAGGATGCTCTGGCGGTCGGCGTTGCGCAGGTTGCCGCTGTCGATCAGGCGGTTCGAGAGATCGGCGTTCGGACGCGAACGCAGGCGGATGGTGTCGGCGTCGGTATCCTGGTCGATGTAGCTCAGGCCCAGGTGCAGGATGTTGCCCTGCTCGTTGATCGGGGCCCAGTAGCCGCGCAGGCCGAAGCCCTGGCCGTAGGCGCGATTGCGGGTCAGCTCGCGGCCGAACACGCTGCCGGCGACCGCCCAGTTGTCGCCGCCGTAGTTGTACGTGGCGCCGACGCGGCGGGTGATGCCGAACAGGTTGGTGATGTTGGCCTTGGCGACGAAATCGTTGTTCTTCGTGCTCGACAGCTCTTCCAGCGAGTTCGGCTGCTTGAACTGGCCGATCTGGATGAAGTGGTTCTTGTCGCCCCCGATCTTGTACTTGGC
>JBGAFR010000045.1:0-27559 GCA_044227145.1 Lysobacteraceae bacterium | reverse complement strand
CGGGTCGCGCCCGGCCGCCGACGTCTGGATTCAGTCACGCGTTCATTTCGGGGTGTGCAGCTTCGTCATCGCGTCCATGACATTGCCCTGCACCGCCAGCGGCAGCGCGGACAGCGCGTCGTCGATCGCGCGCAGGATCAGCGCCTCGTCGTCCTTGCCCGGGCGCCCCAGCACCCACGGCGTGACCTTGTCCTTGTGGCCGGGGTGGCCGATGGCGACGCGCAGGCGGTGGAACTTGCCGTGGCCCAGCAGCTTGATGATGTCGCGCAGGCCGTTCTGGCCGCCGTGGCCGCCGTCGAACTTGAAGCGGGCGACGCCGGGCGGGAGGTCCAGCTCGTCGTGGGCGACCAGCATCTCCTCGGGCTCGATCTTCCAGTAGCGCAGCGCAGCGGTGACCGACTTGCCGCTGAGGTTCATGTACGTGGCCGGCTTCAGCAGCCACACAGTCTGCCCGGCGATCTCGACCTTTGCGGTCTCGCCGAAGAGCTTGCTCTCCAGCCCGAACCGCGCCCCGCACTGCTGCGCGAGGGCGTCCACAAACCAGAACCCGGCGTTGTGCCGGGTTCTGGCGTGTTCGGGACCGGGATTGCCCAGCCCGACGATGAGGCGGAGGCCTGCCATGCGTCGAAAGGTGACATCCCGAACCGGACGAAGGACCTGCTTTTCGCAAGCAGACCCCTCGCCGGCGGCTCGGGGTGATCGCTGCTACGCAACGATCACTTCTGGTCCTTCTTGGTGACCTTGGCGGCAGGCACTTCGGCCGCGGCCGGCGCGGCATCGGCTTCGGCCTCTTCCTTGCCGTGCTTGGCGATCACGACGGCGATGTCGTGTTCCTTGCCCAGCTTCAGCTCGGGGATGCTCACGCCGTTCGGCAGCTTGAGGTCCGACAGGTGGACGATCTGGCCGACCTCGAGGGTCGAGAGGTCGACCTCGATGAATTCCGGCAGGTCCTTCGGCAGGCACTCGACGACCACTTCGTTCTGCTCGTGGGTGACGACGACTTCGGACGACTTGCCGGCCGGCGACGTTTCTTCGCCGATGAAGTGCAGCGGCACCGCGGTACGCAGCGCTTCGTTCTCGTTCACGCGCTGGAAGTCCAGGTGCATGATCTGCTGCTTGAACGGATGGCGCTGCATGTCGCGCAGCAGCACCTTCTGGATGTCGCCGCCGAGGCTGAGGTCGAGGATCGACGAGTAGAACCACTCGTGCTGGCTGGCGAGCCAGATGGCTTCGTGGTCGATCTGGATGCTGACCGGCTTGAGTTCGCCGCCGTAGACGATGGCGGGGATCTTGGCGGCATGGCGAAGGCGGCGGCTCGCACCCTTCCCTTCGTCCGTGCGGCGTTCGACCTTGATTTCGTGGGTAATGGCCATTGGACAATTCTCTTGCTTGCGAATGAACCGCCTCGCGGCGGCGATGCGACTCCCCCGCGACCAGGGGAGCCGGGTTCCGGCCGGAGCCGGGAATGCGGGGTCAGTCGACGTAGAGCGAGCTGACCGATTCGCCGAACGCGACCCGTCGGATCGTCTCGGCGAGCAGTTCGGCGACGCTGAGCTGGCGGATGCGGCCGCAGGCGCGGGCCGGTTCCGACAGCGGGATGGTGTCGGTCACCACCAGTTCGTCGAGCTGCGACTTGTTCAGGTTGTCGATCGCCGGGCCCGACAGCACCGGATGGGTGCAGTAGGCGATCACGCGCTGTGCGCCCTGCGCCTTCAGCGCCGCCGCGGCGGCGCAGAGAGTGCCGGCGGTGTCGACGATGTCGTCGACCAGCACGCAGGTCTTGCCGGACACGTCGCCGATGATGTTCATCACCGTGGCGACGTTGGCCCGCGGACGGCGCTTGTCGATGATCGCGAGGTCCGCGTCGTCGAGGCGCTTGGCGATCGCCCGGGCGCGGACCACGCCGCCCACGTCCGGCGACACCACGATCAGGTTGTCCGTGCCGTAGGCGCGCCAGATGTCGGCGAGCAGCAGCGGCGACGAGTACACGTTGTCGACCGGGATGTCGAAGAAGCCCTGGATCTGGTCGGCGTGCAGGTCGACGGTCAGCACGCTGTCCACGCCGGCGGCGGCGAACATCTTGGCCACGACCTTGGCGGTGATCGGCACGCGCGAGGAGCGCGGGCGGCGATCCTGCCGGGCATAGCCGAAGTACGGCACCACCGCGGTGACGCTGGCAGCCGACGCGCGCTTGAGCGCATCGGTGATCACCAGCAATTCCATCAGGTTCTCGGCGCTGGGGGCGTTCGTGGGCTGGACCACGAACACTTCCTGGCGGCGGACGTTCTCCTCGATCTCGACCTGCACCTCGCCGTCGGAGAAGCGCGAGACCAGGGCCTTGCCCGGTCGCACGCCCAGTTCCTTGCAGACGGCGTCGGCCAGGGGCCGGTTGGCATTGCCGGAGAAGATCAACAACTGACGATCGTCCTGCATGATGAACTCCGCTTCGCTCTGACCTTGGCGGGAGGACGGGACTCCGCGAACGGGATCCCACGAATTTGGCAGGGGCGGAAGGATTCGAACCTACGAATGCCGGGATCAAAACCCGGTGCCTTAACCACTTGGCGACGCCCCTTCGGAGAGGTCGGGTTCTCCGCACCGCCGTCGTTCCTGACGACGAAGGGCCTGCCACCTAACCCCCACCATGCCGCAAGCGGCATGGCCGCCCCCGAACATCGGGGGCTGGTAACGCACGAGAGGTCGGGTTCTCCGCGCCGCCGTCGCTTCCAACGACGAAGGGCCTGCCACCCAACCCCACCATGCCGCAAGCGGCATGGTCGCCCCCGTGCCAGCGGGCCTTACCCTTGCATTTCGAGACTCTCCAGCAACGGCGAGCGCGGCGCACCGGCGGCGATCCAGGCGCGCTGCCCCGGCGTCAATCGACCGGTCAGCGCATCGAGCGCGCGCTCGGCGGATTCGCGGTCGGCGAACTCGACGAAGCACACGCTGCCGGAGCCGGTCAGTCGCGGTGTGCCGACACTGCGCAGCACGACGAACGCGGCCTCCACGGCCGGTTCGCGGCGACGCAGGGCCGGCTCGAACGCGTTGCCGAGCGCCTGCCCTTGCAGGAATGGGTCCGAAACGAAGTCAGATATTGTCGCGGGTGCAGCATTCCGCGTCAATTCAGGGGCTTGGAACAATCCGGCGGTGGCGGCGTGCACGCCGGGGGCGAGCAGCAGGTACCAGGCCGGCGGCAGGTCCAGCGGGGTCAGGCGCTCGCCCAGGCCCTCGGCCCAGGCATTGCGGCCGCGGACGAAGACCGGCACGTCGGCGCCCAATTGCAGCCCGAGGTCGGCCAGCACGTCCTCGCCGAGGTCGCAGCCCCACAGCCGGTCCAGCGCCCGCAGCACGGTCGCGGCATCGCTGGAGCCGCCGCCCATGCCGGCGCCGGCCGGGATGCGTTTTTCGACGGCGATGTCGGCGCCAAGCGGCGTTTTGGCTGCCGTTTGCAGCAGCTTTGCTGCACGCACGGTCAGGTCGTCGGCCTCGGGGACCCCGGGTACGGAGGCTCCGTGGCGCACGATCCGGCCGTCGTCCCGGATCCTGACGTAGATCGTATCCCCTTGATCCAGCAGGCGAAACACGGTCTGCAGCAGGTGATAGCCGTCGTCGCGGCGGCCGACGATGCGCAGAAACAGGTTCAGCTTCGCCGGCGCCGGCCAGGCGGACCAGCCGGCGCCTTCCGGCACGAGGCTCATGGCGTCGGCGTCGCCGAGGCGAAGGTCCAATCCTCGATCACCAGCCGGACCCGGGCCCGACCCGCGTCGCCAGCGGTCTCCGCCTCGATCTTCGCCGGCAGGTCCGGGCCGCCGGTCGCGCCGGGGCGCCAACCGGTGTAGCGGACGGTCCAGCCGGCCTGCTCGAACCGTGACGGGCGGCCCTCGGGGTCGTAGTCGATGGTCGCCAGCGGATAGGCGTCGGCCGGCATGCCGCGCACCCAGTCGCCGATCTGCTGCAGGGGCACCTGCCAGCCGGTGGTCTCGCGCAGCAGGTCTTCGGCGAACTCGCCCTCGCGCGGGCCGCCTTCCAGGCCTTCGATGCGACCGGCTTCGGAATGCAGGTCGCCGATCAGGCGCCAGCTCTGGCGGGTGATCGGCGCGCTGAGCGCGACCTGGTAGTGGCGAGCGTCGTCCTGCCGCCATTCGATCCGGCCGCTGCCGCCGCGACCGGCGCTCTCGATCGCCGCTCGCCCCGTGAAACCCCAGGTGTCGTACTGCGCCCACCAGGCCCGGCGCGCCTGCGCCTGCTCGGCGATGGTCTCCGTCGACGGCGGCGAAACGGTACGCACGGCCGTCCCGGACGTGGCGCAGCCGGCCAGCAGGACGGCCGCGAGCGGCAGCACGGCGAAACGACGCCAGCTCATGCCGCGGGTTTCGCCGGCAGCGGCGGCAGGGTCGCGCCGGTGGCCTGCAGCGCGCGCTGGAGCGAGCGGTTGTCGGGCTCGATCCGCCGCGATTCCTCGAAATACTTGATCGCCTCGTCCTTCTGCCCGAGTCGCCACAGCACCTCGGCGACGTGCGCGGCGATTTCGGCGTCCTTCTGCTTGGTGAAGGCGCGGCGCAGTTCGGACAGCGCTTCGGCCGGCTTGCCCAGCCGATAGAGCACCCAGCCGTGGCTGTCGATGATCGCGGCGTTGTCCGGCTGCGCGGCCAGCGCGCGGGAGATCAGCTCCAGCGCCTCGCGGTAGCGGTCGGTGCGGTCGGCCAGGGTGTAGCCGAGCGCGTTGAGCGCGCTGACGTCGTCGGCGTCGATCGCGAGGATTCGGCGGAAGTCCGCCTCGGCGCGCGGGACGTCGTCGCGGCGCTCCCACATCAGGGCGCGGGCATAGAGCAGTTGGACGTCGTCCGGGAACGCGGCGAGGCCGCGCGCGAAGGTGTCCAGCTCGGCGGCAGGGTCGGCGGCTTCCTTGCGCAGCTCGGATTCCAGCAGATAGGCGTCGCGGCGGATGTCCTCGTCGGCCCCGGCATCGTCCTGGATCTCGTGGAGGCGGGTGAAGGCCTCGTCCGCGCGCTCGAGCTTGTACAGCACCGACGCGCTGCGCATGCGGGCCTGCCAGCGCTGCGGGCCGTTGGGCACGCCGGCATACCACTCCAGCGCTTCCGGATAGCGCTCCATGTATTCGGCGATCTGGCCGAGCAACAGCCGGCGATCGGGGTCCGGACGGGCCGAATCGCGCACCAGTTCGTCGTAGACCTTGCCGACGCCGGGCTTGTCCTCGGCCGTGGCCAGGTAGGCCGCGCGCAGGGTGTAGCTGCGGTCGGACTGCGGCCCCTGCGCGATCACCTCCGCGGCGCGGGCGTTGTCGCCCAGCGCGCCGTACTCGCGGGCCACCGCCTCGCGCAGTTCGGGGCGCGCGCCGGGCGTGGCGAGCAGACGCTCCAACACCTTGCGGGCATCGTCGTCCTTCCCGGCTTCGCGCAGCTGCCGCGCCTGCAGCAGGGCCACCGCGGGTTCGTCGGGGAAGCGCGCGATCACCCGCTCGACGATCTTCGCGGCCAGGTCGTCGCGCTGGAGCTGCTGCGAGAACTCGCCGAACGCCAGCCAGGCATCGAGGTCGTCGGGGATGGCATCGAGCAGCCGACCGAGCAGCCGACCGGCGAGCGCCGGGTCGCCGGAACCCGCGTCGAGGGCCAGCAGCGCATGGCGCCAGCCGTCCGCATCGGGCTTGCGCCCGCGCTCGCCGCGCAGCAGCGTGTCGAGCTGGCGGAAAGCGGCGGCCTCGTCCTTGCGCCGCATCGCCAGCGTGGCCTCGGCGGAGCGCATCGCCGGCGACGGCGTGCCGGCGCGGGTACGCCAGAGCTTCAGGGCGGCGGCGGCGCTGGCATCGTCCTTGGCGAGCAGGGCGATGCGGGTGGCCCGTTCGGCGAGGACGGCGTCGCCATCGGCGGCACGGGCGGCCTGCAGGTACCAGCGCGCGGCCTCGTCCAGCTTGCCGGCCTGGAGCGCGTACTCGCCGGCCATGGCCGGCATCAGCGGATCGGGCGCGGCCGCCGCCGGCCTCGCGAACGCGGTCCCGGCGACGCATGCCGGGAGGGTCGCCGCGACCAGCGCCACGACCAGACCCCACCGCGGGACCAGCGATGCCGAACGCGGGCGGCACGACGAAAGTGGCAGGCGGAAACGTGAGGGCATCGGCGTGGGGGCCGTACACTATGCGGGATCGCCAGCTTACCCGAACCGCCTGAACGGGCCTTCCCCCGGTCGTCATGTCGCATTTCGTCGCCCTCAGCCTCAACCACAAGATCGCGCCGGTCTCCCTGCGCGAACGCGTGGCGTTCTCCGAGCAGGCGCTGCCGGCGACGCTCGCCGCGCTGCGCGCGCTGCCGGAGGTGGAGGAAGTGGCGCTGCTGTCGACCTGCAACCGCACCGAGGTCTACGCCCTGACCGGCGGCGACGGCAGCGTCCTCGCCGACTGGTTGGCCGCGCATCCGCAGGACGGCGGCGCGCCCCTGGCGCTGCACGACTATCTCGACCGCCATCGCGACGATGCCGCCGTCCGCCACCTGTTCCGGGTCGCCACCGGGCTGGACTCGCAGGTCCTCGGCGAACCGCAGATCCTCGGCCAGGTGAAGCAGGCCTGGGCCGCCGCGCGCGGTGCCGGCACCCTCGGCAACCGGCTCGACCGGCTGTTCCAGCAGGCCTTCGTCACCGCCAAGCGCGCCCGCACCGAGACCCGCATCGGCGCCAACCCGGTGTCGGTGGCCTCCGCCGCGGTGCGCATGGCCGAGGAAACCTTCGCCCGGCCCGCGGACAGCACCATCCTGCTGATCGGTGCCGGCGAGACCATCGAACTGGCCGCCCTGCACCTGGTCCAGGCGAAGGCGAAGCGGCTGCTGTTCGCCAACCGCACCCTCGCCCATGCCCAGGAGCTGGCCAGCCGCCACGGCGGCGTGGCGCTGCCGCTGACCGAGCTGGACCGCCACCTCGCCGAGGCCGACATCGTGTTCTCGGCCACCGCGGCGCGCGACCCGATCCTGCACCGCGCAGAAGTCGCCGCCGCGCTCAAGCAGCGCCGACACCGGCCGATGCTGCTGCTCGACCTCGCCGTGCCGCGCGACATCGCGCCGGACGTGGCGGAGTTGCGCGACGTCTTCCTCTACACGGTCGACGACCTCGAACGGGTGATCGAGGACAACCGCAACAGCCGCAGCGAGGCGGCAAAGGAAGCGGAGGCCATCGTCGAGCTGCAGGTGGCGCACTTCGTCGAGACGCTCTCCGCCAGCGCCCACCACGGCACGCTGAAGACGCTCCGCGCCCATGGCGAGGCCGCGCGCGACGAATCGCTGGCCAAGGCGAAGCAGTTGCTCGCCGCCGGCCGCGACCCGGCCGACGTGCTCGAACAGCTCGCGCACACGTTGACCAACCGCCTGCTGCACGCGCCGACGACCGCGCTGCGCGAGGCGGCGATGAACGGCGATGTCGACATCGTCCGCGCGGCGGAACGGATGTTCCCGCATCGCGCACCGCCGCATTCGGCGCTCGCGGACGCCGTCGACCGCCAGCTCCATCCCGACCACATCGCCCACGCCCGCAACGCCCTCGATGACGCCGACGCTGCGCCGCAAGCTTGAAGCGCTGGCCGAGCGCCGCGAGGAAATCGAACGCCTGCTCGCCGATCCGGCGACGGTCGCCGACGCCGCGCGCTTCCGCGCGCTGATGCGCGAATTCTCGCAGCTCGAACCGATCGCGACCGGGCTCGCGGCCGAGCGCCAGGCGCGCGCCGATCTCGCCACCGCCGAGGCGATGCGCACCGACCCGGAATTCGCCGAACTCGCCGAGGAAGAGATCGCCTCGGCGCAGGCGCGGCTGGCGGAGATCGACGCGGACCTGATGGCGCAACTGGTGCCGAAGGACGCCCGCGACGACGGCGGCCTCTACCTCGAAGTCCGCGCCGGCACCGGCGGCGACGAGGCCGCGATCTTCGCCGGCGACCTGTTCCGCATGTACGCGCGCTACGCCGAACGCCAGGGCTGGAAGGTCGAGGTTGAATCGGCGAACCCGGGCGAGCACGGCGGCTTCCGCGAGATCATCGCCCGGGTCGATGGGCGCGGCGCGTACTCGAAACTCAAGTTCGAGTCCGGCACGCACCGCGTGCAGCGCGTGCCCGAGACCGAATCGCAGGGCCGCATCCATACCTCCGCCGCGACCGTGGCGATCATCGCCGAGGAGACCGGCGAGGTCGATGTCGAGATCAATCCGGCCGACCTGAAGGTCGACACCTTCCGCTCGTCCGGCGCCGGCGGCCAGCACGTCAACAAGACCGAATCGGCGATCCGCATCACCCATGTCCCGAGTGGCGTGGTGGTCGAGTCGCAGACCGAGCGCAGCCAGCACGCCAACCGCGACAAGGCGATGAAGCGGCTGAAGGCGATGCTGGTCGAGGCCGAGGCCGAGAAGCGCGAGGCCGCGCAAGCGCAGGAGCGGAAGCTGCAGGTCGGCAGCGGCGACCGCAGCCAGCGCATCCGCACCTACAACTTCCCGCAGGGCCGCATCACCGACCACCGCGTCGAGGGCCTGACCCTGTACGACCTGCCGAACGTCCTCGAAGGCCAGATCGACGCGCTGGTCGAACGCCTCTCGCGCGAACACCAGGCCGACGCGCTGGCGAAGCTGACCGCGCAGGGCTGAACCGCAGACCTGCTTTCGGCATGCGGAATGCGCGATGCGTCCGCTGCATACGCCGTGTTGCGCACGATTCGCGCCCCTCTCTGACCGGCTGCACAACGGAAACCCCGCTTCGAACGCCACGTGCGGGCGGCCGGTCGCGGCACGCCTAAGCTTCAGCTCCCCCGCCACGGAGTGCTCCCATGCCCCTCACCGTCACCGACCTCGAACCGCTGCGCGCGCTGCTCAAGTCGTTGCCCGTCGCGATGATGAACACCGTCGCCAGCGACGGCAGCGTGATTTCCCGTCCGCTGCAGACGCTCGATTTCGACGCCGACGGCGTGTTCTGGTTCGCGACCGACGCGAACAGCGAAAAGGCCGCGAACATCCGCCTGCGTCCGCATATCGGACTGAGCTATGCCGACCACCACGCCAACAGCTTCGTCTCGATTTCCGGCCCGGCCCGACTGGTCCACGACCGGGAAAAGATCGACGCCCTCTGGTCGCCGGCAATGACCATCTTCTTCCCGCAGGGCAAGGACGATCCGAACCTCGTGCTGATCCGCGTGGAAATCGAACGCGCCGAATACTGGGACGGCCCGGGCTCCTTCGTCGGCAAGATGCTTTACTTCGCGGCCGCCGCGATCACCGGCGACCCCGGCATCATGAGTGAAAATGAGATCATCGTGCCACGCGCTGCCGTATGACGCGATAACACGAATATTCGCCGCCTGACGTGGTCGCCCAGAGAACCGAGGGTTTGTGTTGACCGCGGGCGGCTTCGACGCCAATCCCCAGCGAAGGCTGCCGCGGGGTGACGTCCCATTCCGATGACGATCGTGCGCGCGCAGGTTGTAGCCGCTGAGACAGACGCGACGAGCGACGCCAGTGCCCAGCCAGTCTTCATCGCTCAAAAAAAAAACCGATAGTTGCGGCTTGCGCGACTTTCTGGGTCGCCGCCTGCTACGCCTTCGTCATAAAGCCGTTCTACCGGCTCCAGACGGGCTATTGACGTCGCGCGAGAGCTCTGCATGACGCGCCAACTGCCCGGACGACGAAGCAACAGCGCCACCATCCTGCTATTCGCTGAACCAGACTCAGCGCCTGCCGCCTGCCGCCTGCCCGACCGCGGTACGCGTTTTGTCAAACAGTTATCGGCCCACTACTACCGATATGCAGAGATCATAAGTTCCACATGTCGAGGCTGCGCTGGTTCCGACTAATACGTCATTTTCCTTTGCACACCAAATAATCATGAAACACACGCGACGACACGACGGCAAAAAAGATCACATCCACCTGCGCATAGTAATTAGGAGCGTAATTTTGGAGAAAATACCAAAAACATTCATCGCCAGATGAATAGACACCCCGACCAATATTCATCATTACCATCCTCGCAGGCTGAACAAAGATGGCTGCCAGCAAAAAGGAAGCGGCGAAAAACAGAATATTTTTCAGAAGCGCGCGAGGAGCAGATCGCGACATCAGAGATGTTGCGTAGAAAACCAGAAGATACACTACAACTGTTATTAAGTACAGACAGAGCAAAAAAAATCCGCCGCGGTCACATAATCCACCCGGATTAAAAAAATATAGCACGAAAAGACAAACAAAAGCCCCAAAAGAATTGGAAAAAAGAAATGAGCGCGCTTTTCCAGTCATGGCCTCACCCCCGTTCGAATTCCACTAAACGGATCCGTTCTATTTCTCGCTCTTTGAAGAATGTCTTCACTGAAATAAAAATCCCTGACTCTTCTAAATGGAGCTTTACATGCATCTCCATCGCACGCACCGATCTGATTGATCAGATAATTGTTGACTTGATTGAGAAATCTTGAGGCATCTTCCAACGACAAGTAGTCATAATCCCTGTTGGGAAAAAGATTTTCGAAGATACTTTCAAAATCGCTGTCCATGCCAACACACTCGCAGAATCCGGGGGCACTTTCATGCAGCTCACTAGTCCCGACAGGCTGTGGGCCAAGTTTATCACCTTCATTTTTCCCATTCGAGGTCCATCCAGCTAATTTTCCCCACCAGCCCTCAAGAAGCTTGACAGCTTGATTCTTATTTCTTTTGATGATCTCGGTAGTACAACTGTAGGCAAAAGTGAATTGGTACTTAAACTCTCCTGATGAATTCATTTGAATGGCTCTGACTTCAAAGCGTCCGTCAGGATCAATTTTTGAAAGCGGGTTCAACGACGCATAGCCGTAAGTCCCAACACCAGCGCCTTGTCCGAGCGGGTCACTCTCCACATACCGCCCCGTATTCGGATCATAATCTCTAAAGTAATTGTAATTAAGCCCGCTCACATTGTCATATCGTTGCCCAGGAAACCGCAGATCGAACACGAACTGCGTGCCATCGCCATCCGGGTCCTGAATTGGTGCCGTGTTGCCGAAAGCCTCACCATTAGGGTTCCATTTCCACACCACAGTTCCTGTACCGGAAGCACCCCGGGACGGATCAATCACCATGCGCGGCGTACCGAGCGAATCAGACTCGACGAAGAACAGTTGTTGCGATGCGCCAGCGCCGACGAAAATGCCTATCGGCATTCCCTGGAACCAGATCACCTGCTGAGTCGCGGCAGACGCACCAGCATTGCCATAACCACCGATCCAGTTCCCCGACTCGTCGTACATCGCGTACGTATTCGTGGTTCCCAGGTATTTGCGCACCTGTTCTCCCCGGCCGTTGTACACATAATTCATCTTGACCGTCGTGCCTTCCTTGTATTGGGTCATCCGGTTGTGGTCGCCGTAGACGAACCCCTTCGTCACGGTCCCGGAAGGATAGGATGTCGTGTTGCCGTTCTGATCGTAATTGCGCGTGCTGGTGCCGACCTGACTCAAGCGGTGGCTGGTGGAAGGATAGGTATACGTGGTCGTCGCCCCTGAAACGGTTGCGCTCGTGCGGTTGCCGGTCTTGTCGTAACTGTAGGCCTGCAACACGGCCTGTGTGCTACCGTTTTGCGTTTGAAGCAGCCGGTTCAGACCGTCATAGACGTAAATGCGCTGAGGTGGATCCAACTGGTTTCCGTCGCGCAATTTCTTCAGGTTACCGACCTCATCGAACTCGTAGCCGACGCTCAGGCCGTCGGGTTCGCTGTCCTGCGCAATGCCTGGCTGATAGTTGAGATTCAAGGTGTGGGACATGACACGAGAAACGCCGCTGGCGTTGGCGCCGACCTGCCATTGCGAGAGGGGCCCAAACGGATAGTAGTGATACGCACGGAACAGCACCTGACGCGTCCCTGTTGTCGTTTTTGCGCCGATTTCATCGACATCGCCATATACGTACGTGTAATCCACCACGGCGCCGTCCGGATAGATCGTGCTTGCGAGTCGTCCTGCGGTATCCCAGATGTAACGCAATGTGAGCGCGACTCCATTCGTTGTCTGCACCTTGCGCACGACATGCCCGAACCGATCGTAGCAGTACACCGTGCTGCCGCTGCCATCCATGACTTTCGCCAAATGGCCGAGGGTCGAGGTCTCGCCACTCTGGCAGTCCGCCTGCGTTACATCCCATGTGTACGTGATGTTTAGCGTGGGCGCACCCGGAAAGGTAATCTGAGTAAGCCGATTCAACGCATCGTAGCTATAGTTCGCCACCTTGCTGCGCGCATCGGTCTGGCTGGCGCGATTACCAGCGCCATCATACGTGTACGACGTGGTGCCGGTGTCTGGGCTTACCACCTGTTTGAGATCGCTGAATCCGTTGTAGATATAAGTAGTATTCAGCAGTTTCGGGTCCCTGACCTGCACCAGGTTATCGAGCACATCGTAGCCGAACGTGGTTTCCGCCGAAATGCCGTTCATGTCATGCAGCGTTCGGCTCAACCTGTTGAGCGGGTCGTAGTCGTCGTCTTCGACACGAAGCAGAGGATCCGTGATCTTGTCGGGATTGCCATTCGCATCGTAAGTGAAAGTGGTGCTGTGGTTATAGGCATCGGTAAGCGTTTGCATCCGCCCGAGCGGATCGAAAGTTCTGCTCAGCTTGCCCACCAGAACAAGCCCCGCCATGACACCACCAATGTCTTCACCAACACGATGACCGGCCGCGTCCAGCGTGTACACGGGGCCATTGGCATAGTTGTCTGTCACTTTGTTGAGTCGATGCGCAACATCGTAGGCATAATTCACAATTGCGCCAGTCGGTTGCGTGACTCTCTTGACCTGGCCCGTTGGCCAATACTCGACTCGGGTGATTTGGTCGTCTGCCTCGGACGCATCGTTCGTGCCGCGAACCTTCTTGGCAGTCAGCCAACCCAGCGCGGAATATTCGAAATCGGTGACGAGCCCATTGGGATCCTTGATCTGCAGTGGGCGTCCCGCAGCATCCAATTTCGCTATTTCGAACGTCTGCGCCGCAGCATTGACGATTTTCCACAAGTCCCCTTTCCGATATGGACATGTCGTCGGCCATGCAGCACAGCTCGGTTCGTCCGCGAGGCGATAAGTGTATGTGACCACATCATTTACATCGATCCTGGGGCCATCGACCGATTTCAGCAGGCCGAGAAAAGGGCACGTTCCAGCCGTGAGATCGACCTGTTCGCAATATGTGAACTGCGTGGTACGCGTCGCATTCGGAGTGACGGATGGGTCGGTGAGGACGATCGTCGAAACTTGGCCCCGGCTGTTGTAAGTCCAGTTGGTTTTGGCCTTGAGGGTCGCGATCGCGTCGCGCACGCGCCGCTCTGTAGGGCGATTGAAGGTGATGTCCCTCACGAACTCTGTCCGCCGCTGTTCGGGTTTTCCGACCGCCTCGACGATTGCCGAACGGTAGCCGTAGGTCGCATCGTATTCGTAATTCGTCGCCGTTCCCGATGCGTCCGTGCGGCTTGTCACTCGCCCCGTCGCACTGTCGTATGCAGCGCCCGTACTGCCGGAAGGGTCGCTGGTGGCAGTGACATGCCGGTATAGGTCGTTATCCATCGTGTACTGCCGTGTGGCCCCGCTTGCGGTCACCATGGTGGCTTGCGCAGACGTGGGATAGCTTGCAGTGCTGACCTCGTTCGGAGTACCCAGCATCCGACTGGTCGTGGCTCGCCCCTGCGAGTCGTAGCTGAAGCGACCGATCGTTTCGCCCGCCTCGTCGACGATGCTGGTCAGATGATTGGAAAACTTCGGATCGACATAACCTGCTTCATGATAGACATAGCGTCGAATGCCATTGCCGGACCCATAATCTACGCTCGTGAGATTCAGATCGCTGTCGTAGGAAAAAGATACGGTTGTTCCGTCCGGCTTGACGATCTGGCTCAACATCTTCGCGATGTAGATGAAACTCAGCTTCCGGCCTTGGAGGTCCGTCACCGAAAGCAGCAAGCCATTCGCGTCGTAAGTCATGGACACGTCATTTGCAGGGTTGTCCGGACCGCGAATCGCGACCAGGAACCCGTTTGCATCGAATTCTCGCGTTTCTCCATTCGACATCCGAAGCCGCCACGCGACACTTCCGCCAGAGACTGCTTCGAGAAAGCGATCGACAGAATTTTCCGCACGAAAGCGGCTATTTCCTATACTGGTAAAAGTCTCGAGATATCCCTGATCATCGAACACTACGACGGTCTGACCATAAGGATTTCCAACCACACGATCGCTGTAGGTATGCGTCCAATTCACCGCGAACGCCGGATCATTCCGAAGCTGACCGAGCGAGTGGTAATAGCGGACGAAAGTCCGTCCCGCGAACTCGAAATCCGGCTCCTGCCTTGCCTTGTCACCGGTCGCCGGATAAATGGGGTTCGGACTGCCGGCGCAACTCGCACACTGTTTGACCGGCCCTGTTATTAACGAGAGAGTGACCGGTAGCTGACTTGAAACGGAATGCACCGTTACGCAATAGGTTCCATCGGCCGGGGCGGTGCCGGCCCATGTCCCGGCATCGAACCCACTTTGACACAGGAACGTACGCTCGCGCTGCATATACCAGTTGACAAAGCGAACTCCAGGCGAAGGACTTGGGCAGTTCGCTTGGGTTTGATAGGTGCGATACTGGATACCGTAACCGTTACCTGTACGAATCAGGCCGCGTTGCGGATTGCTTGAGTCGCGGGCGACGTCCATGGGGGCTTGATTAGCGTTATCCACGATGAGCGTGGTACCGATCAAGGTGCAGCCGGCTAAATCGGTCGCAAGCAGGCGTTGTTGCGCGGCAGCGAGCATGTTGGTCTCACTGTCGCACCAATCGGCGTAGGCTGCGTCAGGGTCCTGCGCCCTGGGCGTGCAGCCGAAGCCTCCGCTACCCGCAGTGCCTCCGAGACTCGCGGCATACATCACGTAGGAAGTGACAGGCAGACGATCCTTAACTTTGTACCAGAATTGGGCGACCGGGTAACTTCGACTGACCGCAGCAAACGCGCCGGGAGGATCGAATCGTTCCAGAAATTGTCCGGAACCGGTGAATACGGTGTCGTTCCGCATCGAAATTTCTGCGTCCTTCAACGTATCCGAGCAGACTTCGGTGTACGGTACGGAGTGACTATCCGCCCCCTTTTGATAACAGAACTGACTGGGATGCGCTGTCTGGGCAAAGACCGTGCTGGTGTTTCCCGCCAGAGCGCAGATCAAGCATGCGATAAGACCCCATTTCGCTGCGAGCGAACGCGGCAGAAATGCTTGGGAGAAGAGAACAAGACAAATACTGTCTTCCGACAGGGAACGGGACCGCTTCATTCTGAAGTCCTTGTCTGATTGGACCGAGGTCGTTCTTCGATTTTCCAGCATCTCGTCTCATACGCCGAGATACGGCCCGCAACTGCGCTTGACATTGCGTCCTGCCCCAAACACCCCAAAACTACGCTTCCCAACGGATCGCAGTCAAGAGCTTCCAAAAGCGCCAGAACCTGAACAAAAAAGACTGCCCGAGAATATTTTTCGTAAACGAATGCTCCTGGATGGCAGTAGCCTGCCCCCAGTCAGACGATCAGCGCTAGATCCAAGCGCCTAATGCCTTTTCGCCACCGCGTTTGCCGCGTAGTGCGCGAAGTACCAGGCCGAACGCATGCGCCCGAGTTTCTCGATGTCTCGATAGATGGCCCACTGCCACTGCGCCGCCTTGCGCTTGTCGGCGGAGAGCGAACCGTCGCGGACGAGGTAGTCGGCCAGCGGCGCGTCGGTGGGCACGCGGCGCGCGATGCCGGCCTTGCGCACCATCGCCAGCCAGAACACGTAGTCCTCGTGGCCGATCTTCTCGAACCGGCCGTCGCCGATGCCGCGATCGTAGATCCCGGTGAGGTTGCCGATACGGTTGCTCTTGAGCATGTCGGCGTAGCGGACTTCCCCGGGCGGGCGCACGGTCGACAGGGTTTCGCCGCGTTCGTCGAAGCGACGGTAGGCGGCGTAGCCGATCGGCGTGCCGGTCGCGCGCAGGTGCGACAGCTGCAGCGTCAGTTTTTCCGGACGCCAGCGGTCGTCGCTGTCGAGGAAGGCGATGTGGGTGCCGGTCGCGGCCTCCAGTCCGGCATTGCGCGCGGCGGCGACGCCGGCGTTGCGCGGCTGGCGAATCGGCACCACGCGCGCATCGCGCGACGCGGCCTCGGCGATCATCTCCGGCGTGGCGTCGGTGGAGGCGTCGTCGATGACGAGCAGTTCGAGATCGGCGTGGGTCTGCGCCAGCACCGACGCCATGGAGGCGTACAGCGTCGCGGCGGCGTTCCACGCCGGCATCACCACGCTGACCTTCGCGCCGCTCACGGGGACGCTGCCTCCGCCTCGCGCGCCCGCGCGGCGCGCCCGCCCGCCCACGAGGCGCGTGGCGGCGGCAGCAGGTAGTCGCGGTACTGGCCGGGATCGCCGGTCTCGCCAGCTTCGGCGGCCTTGGCGATGTTGTAGATCTCGCGCGCGGTCACGTAGTGCAGCACATGACGCTTGCCGTCGTTGTAGGCGCGCTCGAGGTAATCGTGCATGGCGTCCACCGGCGCGCCCAGCAGCGTGTCGATGTCGTGTTCCTGGGTGCCGTGGGTGTGGATCTTGACGAACACCCAGTCCGGGCGCCCTTCGACGTGGATGCCGGTCTTCACCCACAGGTCGACGCGCGCTTCCGTCGGTGGGCAGTTGCGGCGGATGTCGGCGTTCTCGATCGCCGGCACCAGCCCCTTCTTGCGTTCGCGCCAGTTCAGGCCCAGCGGCCCCTGCACGATCATCAGGTCGCCTTCGGTGCCGCCGCCGACCTTCACCGGCACGCCGGTGTCGTGCGACTTCGGCGCCTGCGGATCGTCGGTGGCGTAGTAGATGCGGTTGACCGTCGCCGTCTGGGTGTCGCTGGGCGCGGACGGCAGCGTGAAGTCGGCATAGCAGCCGAGTTCGCGCAGCAGGATCAGCTCGTTGTCGAGGCCGCACCAGCGGCCGTCGGCGCGGGAGTTGTCCAGGCACCAGTTGCCGTGGATGAAGCCGAAGCGCAGTTGGCCGGTCTCCGGGTCGCGCGGCAGCGCGCCGTGGCGCTCGTGCAGCACCTTGCAGAACCGGCCGAGCGAGGCACGGAAATTCTGCTCGGTGTCGTTGTCGTGGTGCAGGTGCACCTCGATCTCGCCGTAACCGTCGCTGCAGAGCGCCGCGAGCTTGTCGAGATGTTCCTCGGCGTATTCCTCTTCCGGGTAGAAGAAGCCGTGCTGCGGCGGGCGACCGTCGGCATCGCGATGCCGCTCCGCCATCGCGCGGTATTCCGTGCACCAACGGTCGACGCGCCGACGCTGGGTCTCGAGGTCGCCACCCTTCCACATCGGCTCGAAGTGGTCCACGAAGCAGAACAGCACGTGCACGGGGCCGTCGGTGGCCGCCGTCGGCCGACGGCGCAAGTAATCGCGCAGCCACAGGTGCATGTTGCGCCGACGCATGCCCTGCAGCAGCAGCGCGGCCGCCGCCGCGCCGCAGACGGCAAGGACCGCCAGGATCAGCAACGCCATCGTCACATCGGCCTCCGCAGGCTATTCGGTCCGGTCATGGCGTCCGTTCCCGTTCTGCGTAACGCAAACCGGTCATGCGACCGGCCGCAGTGGCGCGAACGCGAAGCCCGCGGCGGTCCATTCCGGCAGCATCGCCTCCAGCAACCGCAGGGACCGCTCGCCGTCGTCGTGCAGCAGGACGATCTCGCCCGGCCGCGGCGGATACCGCCGCGCGGAGGCGATCAGCGCGTCGGGCGTCCGCTCGCTGTAGTCGAGGCTGTCGTAGGACCAGTAGGCGATGCGCTGGCCGCGGCGGATGCAGTCGAGGACCATGCCGCGGGTCAGACGCCCGCGCGGGGGGCGGAAATCGTGCCGCGGCAGGCCGTCGAACCCGCGCAGCAGCGCATCGGTGCGCTCGATCTCGCTGCGCTGTTCCGCCACGGGCAGGGTCTCGAAATGGCGGTGGTTCCACGAATGATTGCCGAGCGCGTGGCCCTCGCGGACGATGCGTTCGACCAGCGCGGGATGCCGCTCCGCGCGCGCACCGATCAGGAAGAAGGTGGCACGCGCGCCGTGCGCCGCCAGCAGGTCGAGCATGCGCGGCGTGTGCTCGGGATCCGGGCCGTCGTCGAAGGTCAGGTGCAGCGCGCGGACCCGCCCGTCGCCGCGGGTCAGGACCCAGCGGGTGGGCAGCCAGCGCAGGGCCTGGAGTTTTCGGGGTCTTGGATTCATGCGAGGCCGGCAAGGATACGCGAACGCGGCGGACGCGCCGCCGACCAAACGGAAGCGAAAACGGCGCAGGACCGGCGCGACATGCTCATCCGCCTGCGTACAGGGTGTCGTAGCGCCGCATCATCGCCTCGATCGAGGCCTCGTGCAGCGCCCATTCGCGGCCGGCGCGTCCCATCGTCGCGGCCATCGCCGGATCGCGCAGCAGCGAGGCCAGGGCATCGCCCAGCGCGACCTCGTCGCCGGCGCCGACGAGCCAGCCGTTGACGCCTTCGCGCACGATCTCGCGATTGCCGCCGACATCGGTCGCGACGATCGGCAAGCCGGCGGCGCAGGCTTCGAGCAATGCCATCGAGTAGCCCTCGCTGCGCGAAGACAGCGCAAACGCGTCGAACCCCGGCAGCAGCGCATCGACGTCGCCGCGATCGCCGAGCAGGCGCACCGCGTCGGCGATGCCGAGCGTCCCGGCCTCGGCGTCGAGCGCGGCGCGCAGCGCGCCATCGCCGACCAGCACCAGCGCAGTGTCCGGCATCGCGGCATGCAGTCGGGCGAAGGCGCGCAGCAGCAGCGACTGGTCCTTCACCGGGTTCAGCCGACCGACGGTGCCGACGATGCGCGTCCCCGGCGCCAGCCCCAGGGTCGCACGCAACGCCTTGCGGCGGGCGGGCGACGCGGCGGCGAAGCGTTCGACGCGGATGCCGTTCGGCACCGCGACCAGCGCGCGTCGCGGGCGCACGCCCTGCTCGGCGAAGCGCGCGCGCGCCGCCTCGCAGACCGCGGCGACGGCGTCGGTCCGCCGCATCGAGCGCCGGTACAGCCATTCCAGCCGGCTGCGCGGATCGGCCGCGCCCATGCCGTGCCGGGTATTGATCAGGCGCGCCAGCGGCAGCCCGACCGCAGCGACCACGGCGTGATAGTGCGCGTTGGCGTTGTGGCTGTGCAGCACCGCGCCCGGCGCATCGGCGAGGCCGCGGCGCAGCCGCATCAGGGCCTCGGCGTCGAAACCGCGGCGCTTGCCGCAGTCGAGCAGTTCGACGCCCAGCGTCATCAGCTCCTCGGCCAGCAGGCCGGGCCGGTACAGGCAGATCACCCGGGGCCGACGCCCGGCGGTGCGCTGCGCGACCGCGAGATCGACGACCATCCGCTCCAGTCCCCCACGCTCGAGCGTCTCGACGACGTGGACGATGTCGGGCCGCTCCGCGGCGGGACGTACGCCGCTCATGCCGGCAGCTCGCAGATCGTGACCCGGCGTTTTCCGCTCGCGGTCAGGGCGATGGTCTCGACGCGCTCGAACCCGATCGCGATGCTGTCGCCGACCAGCTTGCGCAGCTCGGTGCGGATGGCGTCCTCCACCGCGTCGTCGAAACTCTCGTCCGGCACCAGCCGCACGACCAGCGCGTCGAGGCTGCGCTGCACTACCTGGTAGTGGCGGAAGCCGCGCACGTTCATCAGGGTGTGGACGAAGTATTCGCCGGGGATCAACCGACCGTCTGCCGTGCGCAGCGCGTCGAGCTTGCGCCCGTCGACCTTGGCCAGCTTGGGCAGGCCACGACCGCAGGCGCAGGTCGCCGCGCCGGGCGTGCCGAGATCGCCGTTGAGGTAACGCATCAGCGGCATGCCGTGGTTGTGCAGATCGGTGACGATGAGTTCGCGCGGGCCGTCCGCGGCGTCGCCGCCATATTCGAGGTGAAGATGATCGATGTTCACGTGCAGGCCGTCGCGGTGCTCGCATTCGGCGGCGATCAGCATGAATTCGCGGCACCCGTAGGTGTCGTAGGCCGGTGCGCCGAACACGCGCTCGATCGTCTCGCGCTGGTGCGGGAGCAGCGCCTCGGCCGCACCCAGCACGCGCTGCGGGCGATGCGGCGTGCGGCCGTTGCGCTCGATCCAGCGCGCCAGCTCGTACAGCGGGCCGACGTAGCCGATGACCGTCTCCGGGCGGAAGCGGTCGATGGCCTCCGCATACGCGGCCATCTGCCGCTCGTCCATGTCGAACGCGTTGAGCATGCGGCGGTGGAAGGCGGCGTGGTACAGCCGGTCCTTGAACAGTGCGAACCCGGCCGGCGCCGCCACCGGCGCCCCCCACAGGTAGACCGTGCGCTGGCCCAGCCGCGCGCCGCTCCAGGCGTAGCCGCGGTACATCACCGCGACCCGGCGCTCGTAGCTCTCGCGGGTGTAGCCGAAGCGCATCGGCTCGCCGGTGGAACCGCCGGTCGCCTTGAAATACAGGCCGTCGCGATGGGTCGGCGCGATCATCGCGTCGAAATGCTCGCGGATCAGCCCCTTGGTCAGCACCGGCAGGCGCGCGTAGTCGTCGCGGTCGCGGATGTCGGCGGCATCGCCGACACCGGCCTCGCCCCAGAGCCGCCGGTAGAACGGCACGTTCGCCCAGCAGTGCGCGACCAGCGCCTGCAGCTTGCGCCACTGCAGCGCCTGCAGTTCGTCCGAGGAACGCCACTGGTCGCGCTCGTACTCCGCCAGATAGCCCAGCGTGTCGCGGCGGCGCAGCCCGGTTTCGTAGGCCGGGTACAGCACCCGGCGGAACAGCGGTTCGTAGAGGCCGCTCACCGTGTCGCCTCCCCTAGCCCGGCATCGTTCGCGAAGCATCCGCAGATCGTCATTGCATCACCAGCAGCACCTTGACCAGGACGTAGAGCCCCAACGCGGCGCCGACGCCGACCGCGGGCCACAGCAGCACATCGTCGCCCAGCGAGAACGTCGGCAGTGCCGGATCCTCGCGCCGCTGCTCCTGGTACTGGGCCAGCACCAGCGCCGACAGCAGGTAGAGGATCACCACGTAGCTGCGGCTGAGGAAGAACGAGGCGGTGAAGAACCCGACCAGCGACAGCAGCAGGGTCATCGCGATCGCGCGGCCTTCGGCCATGCCGGCCTCGATCTCGTCCAACTCGGCGAGCGCGGTCTCGGCGTCGCCGTCGGCCGCGGGCGCGCCCTCGTGCTCCCAGCTCAGTTCGCCGAGCGGACGCGAAGCGGTCCACATCATCCGGAACCCGTAGACCACGAACGCCAGCCACAGGGTGAAGCCGACGATGCCGGTCTCGGCGAGGATCAGCACGAAGGAATTGTGCGCGGTCAGCGGGTTGTAGTCGGTGTACATGTCCGGGCCCACGCCGAACAGCGGATGTTCGCGGAACATCTGCAGGCCTTCGTACCAGGATTCGACCCGGCCCTGGGCCGACTCCTCTTCCGGATCGATCTCGCTGAACCGTGACGGCAGCGCCAGCAGCACGCCGACCGCCGCCGCGCCCAGCGCACCGGCCGTGAACAGCCCGCGGCGCTGCCAGACGAAGACGCCGAGGACCGCCAGCAGCGCCAGCAATGCGCCGCGCGAGTCGGTGAGGTAGATGCCGTACACCAGCACGCCCAGCACCAGCGTCCAGAACAGCCGGCGCAGGCCCATCAGACCGCCGCGGCTGCCGAGGTAGGCCGCCATCGGCACGCAGGCCACGAACAGCATGCCGAGGTCGTTGGGGTCGTTGAAGATGCCGACGTACTGGATGCGCGTCCCCTGCGACAACTCGACGCCGGTCCAGCCCTTGCCGGTGAGCGACTGCTCGATGCCATGGACCGCCAGCACCGCCGCGCAGACCGCGAACACCGCCATGGTCTTGAGGATCCGGCTGCGTCGGTCCAGCCCCTGCGCGAAAACCACATAGGCCAGCAGTACAGGCGCGAACTTGCCGAACTGCTCGATCGCGCCGCCGACCCAGCCGTTGAACACGTGCGAGAGCAGCATCACCAGGAAGAAGCCGGCCAGCAGCAGGAACTGCGGCGGGTCGAAGCGCTTCTCGGTGGACAGCAGCCAGAACCCGGCCGCGACCAGCAGCACGATCGGCTGCAGCGGCAGGCCAGCGTAGTCGACCAGCGCGGGATAGTCCTGCGGACGGATCAGGACCAGCAGCAGGTACAGCAGCATCGCCGCGAACATGGCTTATCCGATCCGCGTCCGCGAGCGATAGCAGAACAGTTCGGGCAGGGCGAGCATCGCGTCGAACCAGGCGGGGTCCATCTCCCGCTCCACCGGGATGCGCTTCCAGCCGTAGCCGGGGCCCTCGCGCAGCGACTGCGCACCGGTGACGTAACTGCAGCCGATCCGGTAACCGGCCTCCGCGGCGGCAGCCATCACCGCCCCGTCGTAGGCATCGGGACCGCCGACCGGATACGACACCGCCAGCGGCGCCGCGCCGAGTTCGCGCGCGATCGCCGCGTGCGAGGCCTGCAGTTCATCGCGCATCGCTTCGCGCGGCAGCTTGGCGAGCATCCGGTGGTCCACGCCGTGCGAACCGATCTCCATCCCGCCCTCGCGCATCTCGCGCAGTTGCGCCCAGGTCATCGGCCGGCAGTCGGGATGGCCGTCGGCATCGGACATCGACCACTGCGCCTGCAGCCGCGCGATCAGCGCCTGCTGCGCTTCCGCGGGCAAGGTCTTCAGCCGGTCGAGCAGCCGCGCGGCGAGCACCCGCCGTTCGCGCAGGTCGCCCGGAAGCGACATCGAAAGCCCCAGCTCCGGGGCATCGAGGCGCGCATCGGGCGCGGTGCACAGCATCCGCACCAGCCAGTCGTAGGCGAACGGACGGCCGGAGTCGATGTGCCCGGTCGACACGAAGAACATCGCCGACAGTCCCGCTTCGCGCAGCAGCGGATAGGCGACCCGGTGGTTGTCGTCGTAGCCGTCGTCGAAGGTGATGAGCACCGCGCGCCGCGGCACCGGGCGACCGCGATCGAGCTGGTCGAGCAGTTCGTCGAACCGCATCGGCGCACAGCGCCGGCGGACGATGCGGAGCTGTTCGCGGAAGCCCTCGGCCGAGGCGCTGACGAGGTCGGGGTCGAAGCGGAAACCGGCCGGCACCGCCGTCTCCAGGACCCGGTGGTACGCCAGGATGCGCACGTCTTCGCACAGCGCGGCGCGCAGGCGCACGACCAGTGGCAGGGCCCCTGCGTGACGCAACACGCGCGCCAGCCGCGGCCGCAAACCGGCCGATGGCCTGGCGTGGTTCTCCGCCTGCACCAGCACCCCCCGTCGAATCCCCTGGCCCCATAGCCTACGCGATTTCGGCCACGATCCGGCCGCCGCAGGCGCCCGCGCACCGCTTGCAAACCCGTGCCGGAAACGGTCCACTGCGCGCTCGCCGACACGACGGCAAGCCTGGGGCACGCTGCGCGCATGGGGGATCACGACGCCACCGCGCCCGATTTCGCGGCGATGTACCGCGAACTCGGGCTCGATGCGACCTGCTCGGTCGAGGCGTTGCGCAGCGCACGCCGCCGACGCATCGCGCGGCTGCATCCCGACCTGGGCGGCGCCGAGGCGGACACCGGCCGTCTGCAGCGCCTGAATCGCGCCTACGCCGCCGCGATCGCCTTCCACGCGCGTTTCGGACGGCTGCCGGGAGCGCCATCCCCCGGCCTGGCCATCCCGACGATCGCCGCATCGGCCGCGGGCGATGCGGCCGCCGCCGGTTCCGGCATCGCGCCGCCGCCGCAGTGGCGACGCACGGCGCTGCCCGACGAATCGCACCGGACGGCCGGATTCGGCACAATGTCGCGTTATCCGAGGGTGGTCCGGGTGGCGATGTCGGTCGCACTCGTCGGCACCGCTATCGCGCTCACCGCCGCCATCGTGCGGCAGGCCGCCAGCGACGCCCCCGCCTCCGTGTCGGCAGGGGAGGCTCGGGAGACGCCGGAAACGGCCATCGCCCGATCCGCGCTGGCCCCGGGGATGGACAAGGACACGGTGCGGAAGACGTTGGGGGAACCGCTCGACATGCATGCGCAACGCTGGCACTACGGCCCGTCCTGGGTGGATTTCCGCTGCGACCGCGTCGCCGGCTGGTACAGCGCGCCGCAGCGCCCGCTGCCGGTGTCCGGCCCCGCGTTCG
Source organism: Lysobacteraceae bacterium (assembly GCA_044227145.1). Taxonomy (GTDB): domain Bacteria; phylum Pseudomonadota; class Gammaproteobacteria; order Xanthomonadales; family Xanthomonadaceae; genus Lysobacter_I. Next base: position 3,430 of record JBGAFR010000045.1, on the reverse strand, counting down.
CCGCCCCGGCCCACGATGCCGGGGGCTGCGATTGAAACGCACGCCCGCCATGATGCTTCTGCTGCGCAGGACGCTCGCACGCCGCCGGATCGCGACGCGATGACCGAGTCCGCGCCGACCGCGCTCGCGGGCCACGGCATCGTCTACTTCGGCAACGACTGGTTCGCCGAGAACCGCACCAGCAGCCACCACGTCGCGACCCGGCTCGCGCAGCGGCTGCCGGTGCTGTACGTCGATTCGCCCGGCATGCGCGCGCCGAACGCCTCCGGCCGCGACCTCAAGCGCGCGGTGCGCAAGCTGCTGGCCGCGTTCAGGCGGCCCACGCGCGTCGCCGACGGCCTCTGGCACTGCACGGTGCCGCAGTTGCCGTTCCGCCGGCTGCCCGGCGTCGACGCCTTCAATCGCCTGTTCGGCCGCTGGGCGGTGCGCCGCGCACTGCGCCTGGCCGGCATCCGCAAGCGGATCTCGTGGTTCGTCGTGCCGCATCCGGGCGTGCACGCCGGGCGGCTCGGCGAGGACCTCGTCGTCTACTACTGCATCGACGATTACGCCGCGCATCCCGGCGTCGACGCCGCACTCATCGCGCAGCGCGACGAGGCGCTGAGCCGCCGCGCCGACCTGCTCTGCGTCGCGCCGCCGGCACTGCTCGACGCCAAGCGCGCGCTCAATCCGCACACGATCTTTTCGCCGCACGGCGTCGACGTCGACCTGTTCGCGCAGGCACAGGACCCGGCGACGCCACTGCCCGCACTCGCACGTGACCTGCCGCGCCCGGTCGTCGGCTACATCGGCTCGATCCACGAATGGATCGACGTGCCACTGATCCAGTGGCTGGCGCAGCAGCGTCCACAATGGACCTTCCTGCTGGTCGGCCACGCACATGTGAACGTCGACGGCCTGCGCGCGTTGCCGAACGTGCGCCTCGCGGGCGCACAGCCGTACGCAAGCCTGCCGCAGTGGTCGAAGGCCTTCGACGCCGCGATCATCCCGTACCGCCTGAACCGCCAGGTCGCCAACGCCAATCCGCTGAAGCTGCGCGAATACCTCGCCGCCGGCAAAGCCGTGGTCAGCGTGCGCAATCCCGAGATCGAGAAGTTCGCGCACGTGGTGCGCCTGGTCGACGGTCGCGAACAGTTCCTCGCCGCGCTCGATGCCGCGGTCGCCGACGACGCGCCCGGGGCCGTCGCCGCGCGCATGGCCGCCGTCGCCGACCAGACCTGGGATGCGCGCGTCGATGCCGTCCTCGCCGAAGTCGCCGCGCGGCTTTCCCCGAATTCCCCTTCCGCAGTCCGTTCATGACCCAGCTTTCTTCCAGTGCGCCACCGCCTTCCCGTCTCCGCGTCGCCGTCGTCGGCGCCGGTTACGTCGCCACGCACCATCTCGCCGCGCTGTCGCGGCTGGACTTCGTCGACCTCATCGGCCTCTGCGACAGCAACCTCGACGCCGCGCAGGCGCTCGCGAAGCGCTTCGGCATCGCGCGCGTCGCCGCCACGCTGGGCGAACTCGCCGATGCCACGCCCAACGTCGTCTACGTGCTGACGCCGCCGGCCTCGCACGCGACGCTCGCGATCCAGGCGATGGACATGGGCTGCCACGTGCTGGTCGAGAAGCCGATGGCCGACAGCGCCGCCGACTGTGAAGCCATGCTCGCGAAGGCGAAGGCCACGGGATTGACGCTCGGTGTGAACCACTCCGACCTGTTCGATCCGGTGCTGATGCAGGCACTCGCCACCGTCCGCAGCGGCACGATCGGCGACGTGCGCTCGGTCGACATCATGCGCAACTCCGACTATCCGCCCTACGCCGGCGGCCCGCTGCCGGGGCTGGTTGCGCAGGGTTCGTATGCCTTCCGCGACCTCGGCGTGCACGGGCTGTACACGCTGGAGGCGTTCCTCGGCCCGATCGCGCAGGCCGAGGTGCAGTACCAGTCGCGCGGCGACAACCCCCAGATCGCGTTCGACGAATGGCAGGCGCAGGCGTTGACCGCCACCGGCGTCGGCCGGCTGCTGCTGTCATGGAACGCACGGCCGATGGAGAACCGGATCCTGCTCAACGGTTTCTTCGCCGCGGTGAAGGACAGCGTGCGCATCCCGCTGAACGTGCTGCGCTTCGCGACCGGTCGGCTGAAACCGTCGCCGGGCATCCGCGCCGGCGCGGAAGCGTTCGCGCGCGCCGTGCATCGCGGCGAGGCGCCGCCCTTCCCCGCCGAGGACGGCCTGCGGATCTCGCGCCTGCTCGATCCGCTGTGCGCCGCGCCCGATCGCGAACGCACGCAGCAGTTGGCATCCCGCTACGTCGCGCTGCCGCCGGCCGATGCGCTGGTCACCGGCGCCGCCGGTTTCCTCGGCAAGGCTGTGGTCGCCGCGCTGCGCGAACGCGGCCAGACCGTGCGCGTGCTGGTGCGTCGTCCGGTCACCGCATTCCGCGACGACGCCGGCGTGCAGCAGGTGATCGGTGATCTCGGCGATCCGCGGATCGTCGACCACGCCGTCGCCGGCGCGGGCATCGTCTACCACGTCGGCGCGGCGATGCGCGGCGGACCGCGCGATTTCGAATCCGGCACGGTGTGGGGCACGCGCAACGTGCTCGATGCCTGCCGCAAGCATGGCAGCCCGCGGCTCGTGTACGTGAGTTCGATGAGCGTGTTCGACCATGCCGGCCGCCGCGAAAACGAAACGCTGACCGAGGACTACCGCTTCGAGCCGCATCCGCAACTGCGCGGCGCCTACACCCAGACCAAGCTGACGGCCGAGGAGGCGGTGCATCGCGCGATCGTCGACGACGGCCTGCCGGCGGTGATCCTGCGCCCCGGCCAGATCTTCGGCCCCGGCGCGGAGCAGGTCACGCCCAACGGCACCATCGCGCTCGCCGGCCGCTGGATCGCGATCGGCAGCGGTCGCCGCCCGCTGCCGCTGGTGTACCGCGACGACGTGGTCGACGCGCTGCTGCTGGCGGCGGAGAACCCGAAGGCGCTGGGCCGCACCTTCAACCTCGTCGACACCGACACCGTCGACCGCACGACCTACCTGCGCCGCTGCCAGGCGAAGCTCGGCGCCTCGCTGAAAAAACTGTGGGTGCCGCAATGGGTGTTCATGTGTCTGGCGATCGGCGTCGAACTGCTCGGCAAGGTGCTCAAGCGCGACGTGCCGCTGACCCGCTACCGCGTGCGCTCGCTGCGGCCGCTGGCGAATTTCGACACGAGCGCGGCGCGCGACGTGCTCGGCTGGACGCCGCGCGTCGGCGTGAAGCGCGGCCTTGACCTCACCTTCGGCGCCGACCACCGCTGACCACCGCATGCGCCTGCTGATCGTCACCTCGCAGTTCCCGATCGCCGGCGAGCCCAATCGCGGCCGGCCGATCCTGCAGACCGTGCGCGCGCTGTCGCGGCTGGCCGACGTGCGCGTGCTCAGCCCGATCGCGACCTATCCGC
>JBGAFR010000044.1:0-28435 GCA_044227145.1 Lysobacteraceae bacterium | reverse complement strand
CGCGTCTACTACTCGTGGAACGAGGCCTACTACCCGCGCGGCGGCATGCGCATGACCTTCCTCAGCAACCACGACAAGAACAGCTGGGAAGGCACCGAGTTCGAGCAGTTCGGCGACGCGCTGCCGGCGGCGATGGTGCTTTCGTTCGTGGCCGACGGCATTCCGCTGATCTACAACGGACAGGAGGCCGGCAATCCGAAACGGCTGCAGTTCTTCGAGAAGGATCCGATCGCCTGGCGCGAACATCCCAACGGAGCGCTCTACGCCGACCTCATCCGCCTCAAGAAATCGACCTCGTCGCTGTGGAACGGCCACTGGGGCGCGCTGATGCAGCACGTGCCCAACGACCGCCCGGCGCAGGTGCTGAGCTTCGTGCGCCAGGACGGGAACGCTAGGGTGTTCGCGGTGTTCAATCTGTCCGCGCAGCCGCAGACGGTGCGTTTCGAGCAGACGCTGTTCCACGGCGATTACATCGAGCATTTCAGCGGACGATCGGCGACACTCGATGCCTCGACCTCGCTGGAGCTGGCGCCATGGGCTTATCGCGTCTACGTGCATCGCATCGCATCGCCCGCCGCGGCCTCGCCCTGATCGCCGTTGCGGTGCTGGCGACGCTGGCGGGCTGCGCCACCGTGACGCCGACGCAGGACGCCGGCGGCGCGTTCGTCGAACGGACCGTGCATGTCGACGGTGCGGATCGGCGTTACCAGGTCTTCGTCCCCGCCGCCCGCTTCCGCCACGGCCGCGTGCCGGTGGTGATGTTCCTGCACGGTACCGGCGAGCGCGGCAGCGACGGCGACAAGCCCACGCGCGTGGGCGTGGGCCCGTACCTGCGCGCGCACGCGGACGACTTCCCGGCCGTCGTCGTGTTCCCGCAGGCGCCCGACGACAACGACTGGAAGGGCGTGGCCGCGGACATCGCGTTCGCCGCGCTCGACGCCTCGATGCGCGAGTTCCACGGCGATCCCGATCGTACCTATCTCACTGGCCTGTCGATGGGCGGCTACGGCACCTGGGAACTGGCGCTCATGCAGCCGAACCGCTTCGCGGCGCTGGTGCCTGTGTGCGGCGCGCTGACCGCGCCGCGCGACGAGCGCGACCTCTACGTCACGCCGCTGCGAAACGATGCCGATCCCGCGGCCGCGCTCGCGCAGCGCCTGAAGCACGTGCCGGTGTGGATCTTCCACGGCGCGAAGGACGATCTGGTCCCGCCGCGCGAAGACCGCCTGACCTACGCCGCATTCCAGGCCGGCGGCGGCGACGTGCGCTACACCGAATTCCCCGACGCCAACCACAACAGCTGGGACCCGGCGTATTCGGGCACGCCCGCGCTGTGGACGTGGCTGTTCGCGCAGAAGCGGAAGTGAGCGGCGTCCCCCGCATGGACGCGACGACTCACGCGAGGCACGGCGGGCCGGTGTTGCGGCGCATCGGGATCGTCATGGGCATGGATCCGAGGCAACGACAGACGGGCAAAGTCGGCGCCTCACGCCGTTGTCCGCGGTGACGGGACGGCTCGCGGGCGCAGGCGGGCGAGCAGCACCAATGTGCCTGCGCCCAGCAGGATCGCGCAGAACACGCTGCCTTCCGGGCCTTCGGCGCCGCCGGTCATCCAGGCAGGACCGACCGGTCGAAGCGCGACGAGCAGCGCTGGCAGGTGCGCGTCGACGCCGGTGACCGGCACGCCGAAGCCGACGCACAGCAGCCAGTTCCACGCCGAATGCCAGCCCATCGCCCCCCAGACGTTCCGAGTCGACAGCGCCCAGGCGCAGGTGAACGTCGAGAACAGGAGGATGCCGGCGGCGACCACCGGGGGTTGCCGGTGGACGGCGTGCAGCAGCGCGAAGACAGCGGTGGACAGGATGACCGCGACGGCCGGATTGAACTTCCGTGCGATCACCGACAGCATCCAGCCGCGGAACAGGATCTCTTCGACGCTGGACTGGATCGCGAAACACACGAGCAGCAACCCCATGCTCGCGAGCGCCCGCGGGGACGCGAACGCGGGGGCGACATCGCCGGATGTGTAGCCGCCCGAGAGCCAGATCGCAGCCACGACCCCGCACGCCATCGCCAATCCGATGCCGTACCCCCGCAGGAACCTCCGTGGGCCGACGTCCGAAGCCAGGCCGATGCTTGCGACAGGACGACGCTCGATCCAGCGGGTCCAGCCGAGCACGAGCAGTCCGAGCAGCGAGAACGGTCCGACCAGGAACAACGCCAATGCCATGACGTCGCGCGGATTGTCGTCGGCATCCACGAGCGCGGCCTGGTCCATCGCCAGTTCGATCGGCAGGCTGGAGACGACCACGAACAGGATGCCCAGCAAGGGCGCAATCAGTCCCCACGGCAGGCGGGTCCCGGACGGATGCGCGGCGTACGCACACTGCGATCGGAACCAGCCCGGGAACACGGGGGCGGAAGGCGTCGCCGTCGCGGGATCGTGCATTTCGATGAGTCCAGACAGAGCGTTTCCGGATCGCATGCTATGCGAGCCGGGCTGATCTGTCTCCGCCGCGGCAAGGGGCATATCGTTTCCGAAAGGAAACGATGGCATTTCTGTGTACGCTGCTCCTGACGCCGCCGCGCGCAGCGGCGCCGATCCGGTCAGCGGGTCGGTGGTGCGGCGTCGGCGCCGGGTTCGACAGTGGACTTCGCCGCGATTGCGCGCGATCCCGAGATGATCATCGTCACCATCGTGCTGATCTGGTCGAGCAGCTCGGGATCGCGTTCGGGCGGCAGGTCCATCGCGGTCGCGCCCATCGCGAACACCAGCCGGGTGATCGCCTTGGACACCAGGGCGGGTTCGTGCAGTTCCGCGCCTTCGAGCGCGGCCAGCCGCACGAGGTCGTGGCGCAGTTCCTCCTCGAAGAAGGTCAGTTCGCGGTCCACCGCCTGCTTGAACGCGTCCGAGCCGACCATGCCTTCGCGCAGCAGCACGTGGAGCAGCTTGTCGTCGGCGCGCAGCTGCTGCATGAAAGTCTCGACCGAGGTGCGCACGATGCCGCGCTGGGTCGCCACGCGATGCCGTGCGGAGCCGATGATCGTCCGCAGCGAGCGACCGGAGAGGTCGATCAGCGCCACCGTCAGCTCGTCCATGTCGCGGAACTGGCGGTAGAAGCTGTTCGGGGCGATGCCGGCCTCGCGGGCGACCTCGCGCAGGCTCAGGCTGGAGACGCTGCGGTGGGGACCGATCAGGCGCAGGGCCGCCGCGAGCAGGTCGTCGCGCGAAATGGACGCCTTGCGCCCGGTGGAGGCGTCGGCATCGGTCGGTACGGCGGTCGGGGATCGGGTCACGGGCGGCGGCGGGGCGGGCGAATCCGCATCATAGCCGGCCGTCGAATATACAAATGTATAGACAATTGTATTTTCATCCGTATAGTGGGGGGCATGGCCGCCGTCCCGCTCCCCGTCTCTGCGTCCCGTCCGCGCCTGTTCGGCCGGCTGGCGAATGTCGTCCTGGCCCCCGAGGCCTTCGATTTCTGGGCCTCGCGCCTGCATCCGACCTGGTCGTGGTCGCGCCCGCTGGCGCGGATCGTCGAGCGCCGGGCCGAATCGCGCGATACATGCACCCTCATGCTCCAGCCGAACCGCCACTGGCGCGGGTTCGTGCCGGGCCAGCACCTGAACGTCTCCGCCGAGATCGACGGCACCCGCGTCACCCGCAGCTACAGCCTCAGCGACGCGCCCCGCGCCGACGGCCGCATCGCGATCACGGTGAAGGCGATCCCCGGCGGCAAGCTCGGCCGGCACCTGTGCGAAACGGCGCGCGTCGGCGACGTGCTCGACCTCGGGCCGGCGTTCGGCGAGATGACCCTGCCGGCGAAGCCCGACGGCCGCTGGCTGTTCCTCGCCGCGGGCAGCGGCATCACCCCGTTCATGGCGATGCTGCGCGCGCAGGCCGCCGCCGGCATGCCGGTGCCGATCACGCTGGCCTACTGGGCCCGTAGCCGCGACGAACAGTGCTTCGTCGACGAACTGCGCGCGCTGGCCGCGCGCCATCCGAACTTCACCTTCGCGCCCGTGCTCACCCGCGACGCCGCGGCAGACGACGTGCGCCACGCGCGCATCGACGCCGTGCTGCTCGACGCGATCTGCCCCGACCTCGACGCGCGCCGGGTGTTCGCCTGCGGTCCCGACGGCTTCGTCGCCGCGGCGCGGGTGCTGGCCGGCTCGCGGGCGAAGACGTTCCATGCCGAAGCGTTCACGCCGCCGGTGCGCATCGCCGCCGAGGCCGAGGATGTCGGCCAGGTCACGCTGACGCTCGCGCGCAGCGGGCGCACGCTCGACGTGCCGCGCGGCGTGTCGCTGCTGTCCGCGCTGGAAGACGCCGGCCTGAAGCCGGCCTCGGGCTGCCGCATGGGCATCTGCAACACCTGCGCCTGCGGCAAGCAGGCGGGTGTCACCCGACACCTGCATACCGGCGACGTCGAACACGAGCCGGTGTCCGCGCTGCGCCTGTGCACGCACAGCGCGCGCACGGACCTCACCCTCGATCTGTGATTCCTCGACTTGTGACCCTGCCATGACCGTGTCCAACCGCCGCCTCGGTGCCGAGGAACTCGAACGCTTCGGCCAGGAACTCGACGCCCTGCGCGCACGCACCGTCGCCACGTTGGGCCAGCGCGACGCCGACTACATCCGCCGCATCTACGCCGCGGTGCGCTGGACCGGCCTGCTCGGGCGCCTGTCGCTGTGGGGCGGCGCGATCGCCGGCGGCCTGCTCGGCGGCTACACGCTGGCCTGGCCGCTCGCGGCCTGCATCGTCGGCACGCTGCTGCTGGGGTTGTCGAAGATCCTCGAGAACATGGAGCTGGGCCACAACGTCATCCACGGCCAGTACGACTGGATGCGCGATCCCAATCTCGATGGCAAGACCTATGAGTGGGACATCGCCGGCACCGGCGACAACTGGCGCAAGACGCACAACTACCGGCATCACACCTGGACCAACGTCCGCGGCATGGACGACGACATCGGCTACGGCCTGCTGCGCATCTTCCCGGAGCAGCGCTGGAAGCCGTTTCACCTCGCGCAGCCGGTGGTCGCGATCATCTTCGCGCTGCTGTTCGAGTGGGGCGTGGCGATCCAGGACCTGCGTGTCGGCCGCTGGTTCGCCGGCAAGGTCCCGTTCGCGAAGATGCGCGCGCAGTTCCGTCCGGTGGGCCGCAAGATGGCGCGGCAGATCGTGAAGGACTATGTCTTCTACCCGCTGCTGGCCGGCCCGTTCTTCCTGCCGGTGCTGCTGGGCAACGTCGTCGCCAACGTCATCCGCAACGTGTGGACCTACGTGATCATCTTCTGCGGCCACTTCACCGCGGACGTGGAGACGTTCTCCAAGCAGTCGGTGGTGAACGAAACGCGCGGCCACTGGTACCTGCGCCAGCTGCGCGGCTCGTCGAACCTCACCGGCGGGCGCTGGATGGACTTGATGTCGGGCAACCTCAGCCACCAGGTCGAGCACCACTTCTATCCCGACGTGCCCGCCAACCGCTACGCGGCGATGGCGGTCGAGGTGCGCGAGATCTGCGCGCGCTACGGCCAGCACTACAACACCGGCTCGCTGCCGAAGCAGTTCGGGCAGGTGATCTGGCGCATCCTGCGCCATTCCCTGCCGAGCCGGCCGGCGGTGCGCGCCGCTCACCGGCTGGAAGGCGCGCCGGGCTGACCCGCGCGCGCCACCGGTGCGGCGGTCAGGCCGCGTCGGTCTTCGGCTTGAACAGCAGCGCTTCCAGCACCGCCATGCGCACGAACACGCCGTTGGCGACCTGGCGCAGGATCAGCGATTGCGGGCCGTCGGCGACGGCGTCGTCGATCTCCACGCCGCGGTTGATCGGGCCGGGATGCATCACCAGCGCGCCGGGCGCCGCGCGCTTCAGGCGGGTCTCGGTGAGGCAGTAGGCACGGTGGTAGGCGTCGAGCGAAGTCACCAGACCCTGTTCCATGCGCTCGCGCTGCAGGCGCAGCATCATCAGCACGTCGACGCCTTCCAGCGCTTCGTCGAAATCGTGGGTGACGGTGCAGCCGTGGAGCATGCCGCCGTTGTCGTCCACCGGCGGCAGCAGCGCGGCCGGGCCGCAGATGCGGATGTCGCGGACGCCCATCGTGCGCAGCGCGTGCAGGTCCGAGCGCGCGACGCGCGAGTGCAGCACGTCGCCGACGATCGCGACCCTGAGCTTCGAGAAGTCCTCGCCGCGGGCCTGACGCAGGGTCAGCATGTCGAGCAGGCCCTGGGTGGGATGCGCGCTGCGGCCGTCGCCGGCGTTGATCAGGCGGGTGTCCGGATCGATGTGGCGCGCGAGCTCGTTGAGCACGCCGTCCTCGTGGTGGCGGATGACGAAGCCGCGCACGCCCATCGCCTCGATGTTCTTGAGCGTGTCCCGCGCGGTCTCGCCCTTGGTGGTCGACGAGGTGGCGGCGTCGAAGTTCAGCACGTCGGCACCGAGGCGCTGCGCCGCGCGCTGGAAGCTCAGCCGGGTGCGCGTCGACGGCTCGAAGAACAGAGTGCAGACCGCGGTGCCGCGCAGGGCCTCGGGTGCGGCCTGGCCCTCGGCGAATTCCTGCGCACGGTCGAGCAGCCGCGACAGCGTCGCCCGGCTCATGCCGTCGAGGGTCAGCAGGTGGTGCAGCACGCCTTCGGCGTCGGTCTGCAGCTCGGATTTGTAGCCCAGCGTGTTGGGGAACATGCTGCTTGGGGTCGGGCTGTTCGGGGTCATCGGGCATCACTCCTCGATCGGTATGGCGTCCTGCGGCGAGGCCAGCCAGCGTTCGACGATCACCGCCGCGGCCACCGCGTCGAGGAGATCGGCGTCGCGGCGCTTGCGCCGGCCGTCGGCGCGCTCGGCGGCGAAACGCCTCGCGGCCTCCTGGGAACTGTTGCGCTCGTCCATCATCGCGACCGGCAGCGCGAAGCGCGTCAGCAGTTCGCGGGCGAAGGCGCGGGCGCGCTGGCGGATCGGCTGGTCGCCGCCGTCCAGGGTCATCGGGTCGCCGACGATGAAACCGGCCGGCCTCCACTCGCGATGCAGCTTCTCGACCGCCTTCCAGTCGATCTGCTCGTCGTGCACGTCGACCACGGCCAGCGCACGCGCGCCGAGACCGAAGCCGGTGCCGACCGCGACGCCGATGCGCCGGGCGCCGACATCGAAGCCGAGGACGGTGGCGTCGGCGCGGAGCGGCTCAGGCATGGCCGCTGTAGTCGGTCATCCGCCGCATGTCGACGCCGATGCGGCCGGCGGCGGCTTCCCAGCGGTCGTCCAGCGGCAGCGAGAACAGCAGGTCGTCGTCGTGGTCGGCGGTGATCCAGCTGTTGTCGGCCAGTTCCTGCTCGAGCTGGCCCGCGCCCCAGCCGGCGCAGCCCAGCACCACGGTCACGCGGCCCGGGCCTTCGCCGCGGGCGAGGGCTTCGAGCACGTCGCGGGAGGTGGTGACATACAGGCCGTCGGTGACCTGCAGGGTCGAATCCCAGCGCGGCTCGCCGTCGTGCAGCACGAAGCCGCGCTCGGGATGCACCGGGCCGCCGGACAGCACGCGTTCGCCGAGCAGGATGGGATCGCCGCCGGCAATGCCCATCTGTTCGAGCACGTCGCCGAGGGTGTATTCGGAGGGCCGGTTGAGGATCAGGCCCATCGCGCCGTCCGCGTCGTGCTGGCAGATCAGGGCGACGGTGCGCGAGAAGTTCGGATCGGCCAGCGAAGGCACGGCGATCAGCAACTGATTGGCCAGGGCGGTCGTCTCGGGCAGCATGCGGCCATTGTACGGGACGCCGCCGCCCGGCCGGCTTGATCAGACCCCGGAAACGACGGAAGCCGGCGCGGGGCCGGCTTCCGGGGACACGCCTGCGGGCGGGACCGGTCAGGCCGCGAACGGCACGCCGGTCTTCTCCTTCAGCTCGTCGACGGTGATGCCCGGCGCGGCCTCCAGCAGCTTCAGGCCGTCGGGAGTCACGTCGAACACGGCGAGGTCGGTGATGATCCGGTCGACCACGCCCACGCCGGTCAGCGGCAGCGTGCACTGCGGCAGGATCTTGTGCTCGCCGTTCTTCGCGGTGTGCTCCATCAGCACCACCACGCGGCGCACGCCGGCGACGAGATCCATCGCGCCGCCCATGCCCTTGACCATCTTGCCGGGCACCATCCAGTTGGCGAGATCGCCCTGGTGGGTGACCTGCATCGCGCCGAGGATGGCGAGGTCGATGTGGCCGCCACGGATCATCGCGAACGAGTCGTGGCTGCCGAAGTAGCTGGCGCCGGGGCGGGCGGTGACGGTCTGTTTTCCGGCGTTGATGAGGTCGGCGTCGACCTCGTCCTCGGTCGGGAACGGGCCGATGCCGAGCAGGCCGTTCTCGCTCTGCAGCCACACGTCCATGCCGTCGGGGATGTGGTTCGCCACCAGCGTCGGCAGGCCGATGCCGAGGTTCACGTAGGCGCCGTCGGTGAGCTCCTGTGCGGCGCGCTGCGCCATTTCATCGCGGGTCCAGGCCATCACTTCTCTCCCTGGCGCACGGTGCGCTGTTCGATGCGTTTCTCGGGCGTGGCATTCACCACGATGCGGTCGACGTAGATGCCGGGCAGGTGCACGTGGTCCGGATCGATGTCGCCGATCTCGACCAGTTGCTCGACCTCGGCCACGCAGACCTTGCCGGCCATCGCACAGGCTGGGTTGAAGTTCCGCGCGGTCTTGCGGAACACCAGGTTGCCGGCCTTGTCGGCCTTCCACGCCTTGACCAGCGAGACGTCGGCCTTCAGCGCCGTTTCCAGCACGTACCAGTGGCCGTCGGGGAACTGGCGGGTTTCCTTGCCCTCGGCGACGACGGTACCGTAGCCGGTGCGGGTGAAGAACGCCGGGATGCCGGCGCCGCCGGCGCGCAGGCGCTCGGCCAGCGTGCCCTGCGGGTTGAACTCCAGTTCGAGTTCGTTCGCGAGGAACTGGCGCTCGAATTCCTTGTTCTCGCCGACGTAGGACGAAATCATCTTCCTGATCTGCCGGGTCGCCAGCAGCTGGCCCAGGCCGAAGCCGTCGACGCCGGCGTTGTTGGAGATCGCGGTCAGGCCGGTCACGCCGGAATCGCGCAGGGCGGCGATCAGCGCTTCGGGGATGCCGCAGAGGCCGAACCCGCCGACCGCGAGGGTCTGGCCGTCGGCGACCAGGCCGCGCAGGGCGTCATCGGCGGACGCGAAGACTTTGCTCTTGCTCATGCCGGCACCCGGCTTCGGCGCGCGTGTTGCGGGAGGGTCATCGTGATTCCTCGGTGATCGGGTCGCGCGGGGCGACCGGTGGGGGCCAAAGTGTACCGCCCGTTTCCGGCACGACACACCGTACTTTGGGGCAGGGTCGCGGCGTGGGCCGGGGTACGGTCGGCGGTCCGCTCGTGGCATGCTGTCGGCCGATGCGCCCTCGGCGCAAGCGACGGCCAGGCCGTCCCTGACCTTCCCCGTCTTCCGAACCCGTCGAATGCCGTCGTCCCTCGTGCCCGTCAACGCACCGTCGCGCCGCTTCGCCCCGCTGCGCGAGACGTTGCTGGGAGCGGTCGATGCGGTGCTTGCGGACGGCCGTTTCGTGCTCGGGCCGGCGGTCGAGGCCTTCGAGCGCGCATTCGCCGAGGCCTGCGGGGTCGCGCATGCGGTCGGCGTCGGCAACGGCACCGATGCGCTGGAACTGGCGCTGCGGTCGGTCGGCGTCGGCGCCGGAGACCGGGTGCTGCTGGCCGCCAACGCCGCGATGTACGGCACCACGGCGGTTTTGGCCTGCGGCGCCGAACCGGTCTACGCCGACATCCTTCCCGGCGAGGCGACCCTGGATCCGGAGGCGGTCGCCGCGGCGCTGGCGGCGACGCCGGGCATCCGTGCGTTGCTGGTCACGCATCTCTACGGCCGGCTCGCGCGGATCGACGCGCTGCTCCCGCTGGCCCGCGCGCACGCGGTCGCCGTGGTGGAGGATTGCGCCCAGGCGCTCGGCGCGCAGGCGGGCGATGGCCGCCGCGCCGGTGCCTTCGGCGATGCCGCCGCTTTCAGTTTCTATCCGACCAAGAACCTCGGCGCGGTCGGCGACGGCGGCGCCGTGGTCTGCAATGACGATGCGCTCGCGATGCGCGCACGCGCGCTGCGCCAATACGGTTGGTCGGACAAATACGTCAATGCGGTCGCTGGCGGCCGCAACAGCCGGCTCGACGCACTGCAGGCGGCGATGCTCTCGACGATGCTGCCGCAGGTCGACGACTGGAACGCGCGCCGGCGCGCAATCGCCGCCCGCTATGCCGACGGCATCCGCCATCCGGACATCGTGCTGCCGCCGCTCGGCGGGGACGACGACACCGTGCATCTGTACGTGGTGCGCTGCGACCGTCGCGAAGCGCTGCGCCGCCATCTGGCAGACGCCGGCATCGCCAGCGACATCCACTACCCGAACCCCGACCATCGCCAGCCCTGTCACCACGGCCGTTACGAGGCGATCAACCTGCCGGAAACCGAACGCGATGCGAACCGGGTGCTGACCCTGCCGTGCTTCGCGGAAATGACCGAGGACGAAATCTTGCGCGTGATCCAGGCATGCAACCGCTTCTGAACACGCTGTCGGTGGTGGTGCCGGTCTACGGCAACGAGGGCGCGATCGACGCGCTCGTCGATGCGCTGCGTTCGATCCGAGACCGCTGCGATGGCGACTTCGAGGCGGTGTTCGTGGTCGACGGCAGTCCGGATCGCAGCTACGCGCGACTCCGCGAGCGCCTGCCGCAGGCCGGCTTCCCGGCCCAGCTGATCGCGCTGAGCCGCAACTTCGGCGCGTTCGCCGCGATCCGAGCAGGCCTGGGCAGGGCGCGTGGAGACGCGATCGCGGTGATGGCCGCAGACCTGCAGGAACCGCCCGAACTTGTCCTGCGTCTGCATGCGCTCGTGCGCGACGGTGCGCACGACGTGGCCTTCGGCGTGCGCGAATCGCGCGCCGACCCGCTGCCGGGGCGCTGGGCGTCCGCACTGTTCTGGTGGGGCTACCGGCGCTGGGTGATGCCCGACATCCCGCCCGGCGGCGTCGACATCTTCGCGATCACGGCCGCGTTCCGCGATCGCCTGCTGGCCCTGGGCGAAGCCAACAGCAGCCTGCTCGCGCAGCTGTTCTGGCTCGGCGGCCGGCGCGGATTCGCCGGCTACGCGCGCCAGCCCCGGCGTCACGGGCGCAGCGCCTGGACCGTGCGCAAGAAACTGCGCTATCTCTCCGACAGCGTGTTCGCATTCACCGACCTGCCGGTGCGCCTGCTGTTCTGGCTCGGCGGCGTCGCGCTGGCGGTGGCGCTGGCGTTGAGCGCGGTGACTCTGGTGGCGCGGCTGTCGGGCTGGGTCGCGGTGCCCGGCTATGCGGGCACGATGCTGGCCATCCTGTTCTTCGGTGCGTTCAATTCGCTTGCGCTGGGCGTGGTCGGCGCCTATGCGTGGCGTGCGTTCGAGAACACCAAGGGCCGCCCGTCGTCGGTGATCCTGACCGAAGAACGCTTCGGAGAGCCCTCGCCATGAGCCATTTCGTGCATCCCAATGCGCTCTGCGAGAGCGACGACATCGGCGCGGGTACCCGTGTCTGGGCCTTCGCCCACGTGCTGCCTGGCGCGCGTATCGGGCGCGACTGCAACCTCTGCGACGGCGTGTTCGTCGAAGGCGACGTGATCGTCGGCGACCGGGTCACGGTCAAGTGCGGCGTCCAGCTGTGGAACGGCGTGCGCCTGCACGACGACGTCTTCGTCGGCCCGAACGCCACCTTCACCAACGATCGCTTTCCGCGCAGCAGGCAGTATCCGGAAGCCTTCGCGCAGACCGTGGTCGAGGCCGGCGCTTCGATCGGCGCGAACGCCACGCTGCTGCCGGGGGTGCGCATCGGCGCGGGCGCGATGGTCGGCGCCGGCGCGGTGGTCACGCGTTCGGTGCCGCCGAATGCCATCGTCGCCGGCAATCCGGCGCGGATCGTCGGCTACGCGGGTTCTGCCGGCGTCGAAGATGAGGGCGTCGGCGATGTCCCCGCCTCGGTCGCCGAGTCCGTCGGCACCCACGAAACCGGTGTGCCGGGTGTCCGCCTGTTTCGCCTGCCGCACTTCGTCGACATCCGCGGTGCGCTCGCCGTGGGCGAGTTCGAACGCGATCTGCCGTTCGTGCCGCGGCGCCATTTCGTGGTCTACGACGTGCCCTCGCAGGAGACGCGCGGCGAACACGCGCACCGGCGCTGCCATCAGTTCCTGGTCTGCGTGCATGGCGCGGTGCGGGTGCTGGCAGACGATGGCGCACACCGGCAGGCGTTCCGGCTGGATGCGCCGACGCTGGGCCTCCATCTTCCGCCGATGGTCTGGGGCACCCAGTACGACTACACCCACGACGCGGTGTTGCTGGTGTTCGCCTCGGATCCCTACGACGCGGACGACTACGTCCGCGACTACGCGCAGTTCCGCGCCCTCGTCGGCCGCTGAGCATGCCGTCGAAGCGGGTGTGGCGGGATCGCCTGCGGGGCCAGGGCGAACGTCTGCGTTTCCTGCTCGCCGGTGCCGGCACCACGCTGTTCTCGTACGCGATCTACCTCGGCCTGTTGTGGTGGTGGAGGCCGATGCCGGCTTACGTCCTCGCCTACGTCGCCGGCATCGTGTTCGCCTACGCGGTGAACAGTCGCTGGGTGTTCCGCGGGCGATGGACGTGGTCGGGTCTGCTGCTGTATCCCCTGGTGTACGTGGTCCAGGCCGCGATCTCGTTCGTGCTGTTCGCGCTGCTGATCGGGCGTCTGGGCGTCCCGGCCGCCCTCGCGCCGTTGCTCGTGGTGGCCATCGCGCTGCCCGCGACGTACTTTCTGGGGAAACGCATCGTTTACCATACGTCCCGCCCGACGCCGGGGCCCGGGGATTCTCGTCCATGACCGCACATGCCAGTCCCGATCGTTCCTGGCCGACCTGGGGCCGGCCGATGTCGATGGCCGTGCTGGTCTTCCTGATGGTGTTCGGCGTCGAGCTGGCGCACTTCACGCTGTCGATCGACGAGGAAATCAGCGCCGTCGACGCCAATCCGCCCGCCGTCTGGCTCGCCCAGGGCCGCTGGGGCATGGAGGCGATCAATCTCCTGCTGCCGGACTACCAGTCGATCCCGGTCCTGTCCACGCTCCTCTTCGGCGTCGGTCTCCTGTATGCCACCTGGTGCGGTCTCCGCGATTTCCGGCTGCGCGGCCAGTCCGCCGAAGCCTACGCGGTGATCCACGCAGGCTTCCCGCTGTGGCTGCACATCGCAGAATTCAACACCTTCGCCGCGGGCTTCGGCATCGGGATCGCGACCGCAGCGGCCGGCAGCGGACTTGCGGTGCGCGCCACCGGCTGGCGCCAGCGCGCCGCCGCCGCGGCGCTCGTCGGCGCCGCGATCGCGGTCTACCAGACGCTGGCGCTGTACGCGCTGCTCTATGCCTGCTTCGCGCTGCTCGCGACGAACGAGGACTCGCCTTCGACGTCCGTCGCCGATCGCGCGCGCGCGCTGTTGCGCCGTGCGATACCGGTCGCGGCGACCATGCTGGCCGGCGTCGCCATCTACTGGCTCGTGCAGCGTGCCGCGACCTGGGCGTTCCGCGTCCCGGGCACCTATATCGACTATTACTGGCGCGTCGACCAGTTGCAGAGGGATCCGGGCGGCACGCTCGCCGCCGCGATGCGCGCCCTCGGCGAGTACCTCGGCGGGCACCAGGAACTCTATCTCGGGCATGGCCCCGGGATCCTGGCGTTGACCTGGTGCGGCCTGCTCCCGTTGGCCGCGATGGCGGGCGATCGCAGCCGCGCCTCGAACCAGCGCTATCTGCTCACCCTGGTCGGCACGCTCGCCGGGCTGATTCTCCTGACCGGGCCGCTCGTGCTGTCCGCGGCGAAGCTGCCGATCCGCTCGCACATCGTCTGGCCGCTGCTCGCGGCCTGGCTGGCGTCGCGCGTCGATCTCTCGGCCGCACCGAGGTGGCGCCTGCTGCCGTCGATCGCCCTGGCCTATTTCGCCATCGTCGCCTGCTCGATCGGCGCGATGCTGTTCCACACCGAGCAGGCCGTGCGCGATGCCGATTCCGCGTTCGCCCAGCGACTCACCCCGGCGATCTTCGAGGCGGCCCAGCCGGGCGCGCGGAGGCCGATCGCATTCACACTGGCCGGGACGCACGCCTTTCCGGCCGGCGGCCAGCTCCGGCGCGCGGGCGTGTTCGGGTCCTCGTTCTTCGAGCACGACGGCGGCAACGTGCGCCGTGTCGCGCTGTACCTGCGCACGCAGGGCGTCGACGGTCTGCTGCCGGTGTGGCTCGGCAACCGCCCCGACCTCATCCCTGCCGCACGTGCGATGCCGGTGTGGCCGGCGCCGGGTTCGATCCGCCTGGTGAACGGCGTCGTGATCGTGAAGATCGGCCCGCCGACGCCTCAGCAACTCGCGCCCGGATGACGCGCGGGAATGGGGTGCGCGCAGTGGCCATCGGCTACCATGCGCCTCTATCGCCGTCCGGATCCGCCCCGCCATGAACGCCGCCCTGGAGCGCCACGACCACGCCGCGCGGGTCGATTTCGTGGTGGAACTGGCCGGCCGCCTGCACGCCTACGGCACCACGGCCCATCGCCTGGAGGGCGCGGTGATGGCGGTGTCGGCGCAGCTCGGGTTGGAATGCGGCGCGTGGTCGAACCCGACCGGCATGATCCTGTCCTTCGGCGAGGCCGGGCGCGGCCGTCGCGACACGGTCCGCGTGGTCCGCATGCCGCCGGGCGAAACCGACCTCTACAAACTGTGCGAGGCCGACCGCATCGCCGAGCAGGTGACCACCGGCGCGCTGGACCTGGAAGCCGGCCACGCCGCGCTGCGTGCGCTGGATCGTCCTGGCGGCTGGCGTGGGCGGACGATCGGCGTGCTGGCCTTCGGCCTGTCGGCGGCAGCCGTCGCGGGCCTGTGGCGGTTGCCGTGGCTGGACATCGCGGTGGCCGGCGTCACCGGCCTGCTGATCGGCCTGCTGGAATGGGCGACGCAGACCCGGCCGCGGCTCAAGGAAGCCAGCGATGCCCTGGCAGCGATGGCCGCCGGCTCGGTGGCGGTGCTGGTGTCGAGCTTCATCGGCCCGCTCAATCTCAACACCGTCATCATCTCGTCACTGATCGTGCTGATGCCCGGCATGTCGCTGACCAATGCGGTCAACGAACTCACCAACCAGAACCTGGTCTCCGGCACCGCGCGCTTCGCCGGCGCGATGACTACCATCCTCAAGCTCGCCATCGGCATGCTGGTGGCGCTGAACGGCGCGGAGATGATCGGCCTGCACGCCGAGGTGCGCGCGCTGCGGCCGCAGCCGGACTGGGTCGAAGGCATGGCGCTGTTGCTCGGCACCTACGCCTTCGCCGTGCTGTTCCGCGCCGGACGACGCGATTATCCACTGGTGATGCTGTCGGCCGCGGCCGGCTACCTGATCTCGCGTTTCGTCGGTGGCGAGTGGGGCAGCACCGTCGGCGTGTTCGTCGCCGCGCTGGTGACGAGTGCGGCCGGCAATGCCTATGCCCGCTGGTTCAACCGTCCCGGCGCGCTGGTGCGTCTCCCGGGACTCATCATGCTGGTGCCCGGCAGCGCCAGCCTGCGCGGGCTGCTCGCGCTGGTGCAGGGGCAGAGCATGGAAGCCGGCCAGGCGGCGATGCTGGCCGCGCTCAACATCCTGCTCGCGCTGGTCGCGGGCCTGCTGTTCGGCAACATCCTGATCCCGACGCGGCGCAATCTCTGACGCGCGTCGGATCGGGAAGATCGATTCCCGCGATCAAACGACTCGACCGGCGATTCGAGCGTCGAAAACCGGGTCGCGACGTCCCGGAAAAAAAGCAAGGCGGCCCGAGGGCCGCCTTGCCGGTGCATGCGCCTGCGAATGCAGGACGACTCACTTCTTGATCAGGAAATCCTCGGCCTTCTTGCCCTTCTTGACCTGCTCGGCGAGCCAGCGCGGCTGTTTGCCGCGACCGGTCCAGGTCTCTTTCGCGTTGGCCGGATTACGGTACTTCGGCGGCACCTTGCGACCGGCCGTCTTCGACGCCCTCGCGGTCTTGCCGCCCGCAGCGGCCTTCGCGCCACCGAACAGCTCGGCGATGGTGTAGCCCTCGGCCTTGGCGAGCGCGACCAGCTTCTTGCGGACGCCGGCGATCGGCTTGCGCTTGTTCATCGCGGTCTTCTGTTTCTGGGCCTGGTTGATGAGCGCGTCCAGGTCTTTCTGCGAGTACCCTTTCAGATCGAATGCCATTGTGACTCCGGATGACGATGGGATCTCCGGGCGGAAACGAGACCGCGGGGAGCGGTCGGATGGTAATCGATTTCCGATGCGCCCTCAAAATCGGGGATATTCGATGAAAATGGGATTCAGGCGGCAATAAGAAAATCGAAAGCGGAATCCGGTCGCAGAAACAGGCCGATTCCGCTTCCGGATTCGTCGTCCGATCAATCGCGCTTCGGCAGCAATCTGCCGAGCAGCGCTTCGCGATCGAGCGATTCCGCCTCGCTCGCGCGGCGGCTGCGATATTCGAACGTGCCGGCGGCGAGGCCGCGCTCGGACACCACCACGCGATGCGGGATGCCGATCAGTTCGATGTCGGCGAACATCGGGCCCGGGCGCAGGCCGCGATCGTCGAGCAGCGTTTCCACGCCGGCGGCGTTCAGTTCGTCGTACAGCGCCTGCGCGGCGGTGGCGACGGTCGCGTCGTTCTTCGGATTGATCATGCAGATCGCGACCTGCCACGGCGCCATCGGCTCGGGCCAGACGATGCCGGCATCGTCGTGGCTCTGCTCGATCGCGGCTGCGACGATGCGGCTCACGCCGATGCCGTAGCAGCCCATCGCGGGCGTCGCGGGCTTGCCGCTGGCGTCGAGCACGGTCATGCCCATCGCCTCGGAATACTTGCGGCCCAGCGCGAACACGTGGCCGACCTCGATGCCGCGCGCGATGCCAAGCGTGCCCTTGCCGTCGGGCGAGGGGTCGCCGGCGACGATGTTGCGGATGTCGGCGACGTGGTCGGGTTCCGGCACGTCGCGGCCCCAGTTCACGCCGGCGATGTGGAAGCCGGCCTCGTTCGCGCCGACGACGAAATCGTGCATCGCCGCGACCGTGCGGTCGGCGACCACGCGGATGGCCTTCTTCGGCGCGATCGGGCCGAGGAAGCCGGGCTCGCTGCCGAGGTGTTCGAGGATTTCCGCTTCGGTGGCGAGGCGGTATTCGGCGAGGCCGGGCAGTTTCGCCAGTTTGATTTCGTTGACGACGTGGTCGCCGCGCACCAGAGCGAGAACGAACTGCGGCGCGCCGTCAGCGTCGCTGCCCATGATCGCCACCGATTTCACCGTGCGCTGTAGCGGGAAGCCCAGCAGCGCGGCGACGTCCTCGCAGGTCTTCTGCGTCGGCGTCTCGACCTTGCGCCTCGTCTCGGTGGCGGCGGCACGTTCGCCCGGCGAAATGGCTTCGGCCAGTTCGATGTTCGCGGCGTAATCGGAGCCGTCCGAGAATGCGATCGCGTCCTCGCCCGATTCGGCCAGCACCTGGAACTCGTGCGAGGCGCTGCCGCCGATGGCGCCGGTGTCGGCGAACACCGCGCGGAACTTCAGCCCCAGCCGCGTGAAGATGCGGCCGTAGGTGTCGTACATGTTGCGGTATTCGGCGTGCAGCGATTCGTCGTCGATGTGGAACGAGTACGCGTCCTTCATCAGGAATTCGCGCGCGCGCATCACGCCGAAGCGCGGGCGGATCTCGTCGCGGAACTTGGTCTGGATGTTGTAGAAGTTCACCGGCAGCTGCTTGTAGCTGCTCAGTTCCTGACGGGCGAAATCGGTGATCACTTCCTCGGCGGTGGGGCCGTAGCAGTATTCGGCCTCCTTGCGGTCCTTGATCTTCAGCAACTGGCCGCCGAATTTCTGCCAGCGCCCGGTTTCCTCCCACAGCTCGCGCGGCTGGATGGTCGGCATCAGCAGCTCGATCGCGCCGGCGCGATCCATTTCCTCGCGGACCACCGCCTCGACCTTGCGCAGCACGCGCAGGCCCAGCGGGCTCCAGGTGTAGAGGCGCCTCGACCTTGCGCAGCACGCGCAGGCCCAGCGGGCTCCAGGTGTAGAGGCCGGCGGCGAGCTTGCGCAGCATGCCCGCGCGGAGCATCAGCTGGTGGCTGACGACTTCGGCGTCGGCGGGAGTTTCCTTTTCGGTGCGGAGATGGAACTGCGACAGGCGCATCGGACGGGCTCGCGGGGGGTCGAACCCCGCATTTTGCCCGATGTCGCCGGGGTCCGCTGCGCCGGAGGCCCGGCTCAGCGTTCGGCGCAGTTCACGCGGGCCACGGTCTGGGCGATCTCCAGCTGCTTCTGGCGATCGGCATCGTCGAGGTCGCCGTCGGGCTGGCCGTCGCCGTTGCTGTCGACCTGCAGACGGCTGCCGCCCTGCAGCAGCTCGATGTTGCGCTGGGCGGTGGCGCACTGGGGCGAGACCGACCGTTCGGGTGATTGGGTGGGCGCCGTGTTCTCGCGCTGGGTGATCGTCCGCTGCTGGAACTTGCCCTGGGACGGCGGCGTCTGCGAATAGTGGGTCACGCCGCCGGCGTCCTTCCACTGGTAGACCTCGCCGGCGAAGGCGGCCGGAGCGGCCAGGACCGAAACGGCGAGGAGGGCGGTGCTGAGCGCGCGGATCATGGCGTTACCTGCGGAAATGGCGGACGGGGCCCCCTGCGATGGCGGGATTGCAACACCCCGGGGCGACCTGCGCAAGCGCGGCCGTGCGGCGGGTTCGGGGGCGGCTCAGGCGGGCGTGCGGCCGATACGCTCCGGTACACTGCCCGGCATGAGCCAGCCAGACCCCGTCGCCCCCGCTACGCCCCGCCGCAACCGCGGCATCTACCTGCTGCCGAACCTGTTCACCACCGGCGCGCTGTTTTCCGGGTTCTTCGCGATCATCGCCGCGTCGCAGGGCCGGTTCGGCGCGGCCTGCGTCGCGATCTTCATCTCCGCGGTGCTGGATGGCCTCGACGGCCGGGTGGCGCGAATGACCAACACCCAGACCGAGTTCGGGGTGCAGTACGACTCGCTGGCCGACCTGATCAGCTTCGGCATGGCGCCGTCGCTGGTGATGTACCACTGGGCGCTGGAGTCGCTGAAGCTCGACGGCGCCACCGCCGGCAAGATCGGCTGGCTGGGCGCCTTCCTCTACGCCGCCTGCGCTGCGCTGCGGCTGGCGCGCTTCAACAGCCAGGTCGGCACGGTCGACAAGCGCTGGTTCATCGGCCTGCCGTCGCCGTCGGCCGCGGGACTGATGGCCAGCTTCGTCTGGACCCTGCACGACCTCGGCTGGACCGGCGAGCAGCTGCGCTACCCGGCGCTGGCGGTGACGGTGTTCGCCGGGCTGCTGATGGTCAGCCGCTTCCGCTACCCGAGCTTCAAGGGCGGCAAGGGCCCGCAGGCCGACCGCGTGCCGTTCGTGGTGCCGCTGCTGGTGATCGTCGCGATCATCGGCCTGGTGATCGATCCGCCGAAGGTGCTGCTCGGCGTGTTCGCGACGTTCGCGCTGTTCGGCCCGCTGATCGCCCGGCGCATGGCGCGTCGCGGCGTCGCCGCGGAGGGGGCGTGAACGCGACCCTTGAGTGCGCGGCCCTCTGGGATCCGTTGCAGTGCGAACTGCTGGCGGCGATGGGGCTGCCGGTGCAGCGCGCGATTGCCGCCGCGGGCGTCGGCGACGACGGTGCCGTGACGCTGCCGGACGATCCGCTGATCCTCGCGCTGCTGCGCGCCGCCGGGCGCACGCGCGAGGCCGCGGACGCGCCGCGGATCGCCCGTGCCTGGCCCGCGCCCGAACGCTTGCGTCGCGATCCCGCGGCCAAGCGCGCGCTGTGGCCGCAGCTGCGCGCGCTGAGGCGCACGCCCGCGTGAGCGCGGAGCCGTCGACGCCGGAGATCGCGGGCGCGAGGCCCCCGACCACGCTGCGCGCCATGCGCGAGAGCGACCTCGACATGGTGATGGCGATCGAGACCCGCGCCTACGCCTTTCCGTGGACGGTCGGCATCTTCCGGGACTGCCTCAACGCCTGTTACCCGGCGTGGCTGCTGGTCGCGGGTGAAGTGGTCATCGGCTACGGCATCCTCAGCGTCGCCGCCGGCGAGGCGCACATCCTCAACATCTGCATCGCGCCCGAGGCGCAGGGTCAAGGCCACGGCCGTCGCCTGTTGCGTGCGCTGATCAAGCTGTCGCGGCAGCAGCGTGCGGCGCGGATCTTCCTGGAAGTGCGGCCATCGAACCCGAAGGCCATCGCGCTGTACCACGACGAAGGCTTCAACGAGATCGGTCGCCGTCCGCGCTACTACCCGGCGAACATGGGTCGCGAGGACGCGATCGTGATGGCGATGGAGTTGCTGGCGGACTGAAAGCCGGCGCCGCGCGAGGCGACGCCGGCCAAGGCTCAGGGCACCAGGACGCCGCCCGGCGCGTCGAGCCACGAGCTGACGAGGACGTCGTTCGGATCGTTGCTGTGGCAGGGCTGGCCGATCGGCATCTCGATGACGTAGGTATAGCCGGTCACCGTATTCAGGTAGTTGCAATACCAGGTCTGGGAGAGGATGGGCGGCCGCGGAGGGATCTGTCCGTTGTACGGGCGGGCCGATGCGCTGCCAGTCGACATCGCGCCTCCGAGGACCAGCGCCAGCACGAATGCGTTCTTGATGATGTGGCTCATGTTGTTTCCTTTCGTCGTTGGATTCGATTCGTTCGGATGTCGTGGCCACGACGCAGTGGATTAGACGGATGCACCGGGCGTGTGTCCATGTGTCCGCCGGCCTCGATTTACAAAAAATTTACATGGTGAACGCACCCTGACATGGCGCCTGGGGCGTGTCCGGAATCCACGAAAAAAGCGCCCACGGCGATGGCCGTGGGCGCGGTGGGCGAGCTTGCGACGCGGTGTGGCCGCGCATGCGCAGGCATGGCGGCGTGATTACAGTCGTTGCCGCTGTTCCTGCAGCGCCGCGAGCTTGGTCGTCCAGTCGGCGAGGCGCTGGCGTTCCTGCTCGACCACGGCCGGCGGCACGTTGCCGCCGAACTTCGCGAGCTTGGCTTCGCTCTTGTCCTTCTCGCCGGACACCTTCGCGATTTCCTTGTCGAGGCGTGTGCGTTCGGCGTCGAGGTCGACCAAGCCTTCCAGCGGCACGAACAGCTGGAGGTCGCCGACCACGGCGGGCGCGGCCGGCGGCGGTTCGTCGCCTGCCGGAATGATTGCGATCGATTCGAGTTTGAGCAGGAACTTCAGCTGCGCAGCGAACTTGGCGATGCGGTCTGCATCGACGGCATCGCCGCCGCGGAACAACAGCGACACCTGCTTCGACGGCGAGATGCCCAGCGTGCTGCGGATGCTGCGCACTGCCGACACCACGGCCTTGACCCATTCGATGTCGGCTTCGGCCGAGGCGTAGCCTTCGGCGCCGAATTCGCTGGCCTGCGGGTAGCGCTGCAGCGAGATTGTGGCGGCATCGATGCCCAGCTTCGGCGCGACGTGGCGCCACAGTTCCTCGGACACAAACGGGATCAGCGGATGCAGCAGGCGCAGCAGCGCTTCGAGCACGTGCAACAGCGTGTGGCGCGTGCTGGTCGCGGCGTCAGCGTCGTCGCCGTTGAGTGCGGGCTTCGCCAGTTCCACGAACCAGTCGCAGAACTCGTTCCAGGTGAAGTCGTACAGCGCCTGCGACAGCAGGTCGAAGCGGTAGCTCTCGAAATGCTCGTCGGCCTCGGCCGACACCTTCGCGAGGCGCGAGAGGATCCAGCGCTCGGCGTCGGTCTTCGGAGACAAACCGGTGACGGGGCTTGCGAAGGACTGAACGAGTCTTCCATCGGCCTCGCGTCGCCAGATCGAGCGCGCCGACTGGACATCGCCGAGCTTCGGGAGCGAGAAGCCCTCGGTGTTCATTAGCGTGAAGCGCGTGGCGTTCCACAGTTTGTTGCAGAAGTTCTTGTAGCCCTCGCAGCGGGCCATGTCGAACTTGATGTCGCGGCCGGGGCCGGCGAGCGCGGCCATGGTGAAGCGCAGCGCGTCGGCGCCGTGCGGCGCGATGCCGCCGGCGAATTCCTTGCGCGTGGCCTTCTCGATCTTCGGCGCGTCCTGCGGCTTCATCAGGCCGGTGGTGCGCTTGGCGACGAGGTCTTCTTCGGTGATGCCGTCGATGATGTCCAGCGGGTCGAGGATGTTGCCCTTCGACTTCGACATCTTCTGCCCATCCTTGTCGCGGACGAGGCCGGTGATGTAGACGTCGCGGAACGGCACGCGCCCGGCGTCGGAGGCAGCTTCCGGCATGAAGTGGTCGGTCATCATCACCATGCGCGCCACCCAGAAGAACAGGATGTCGAAGCCGGTGACCAGCACGCTGCTCGGCACGAAGGCATCGAAGCCGCGCTCGCGCATCGCCTCGGGGTTCGGCCAGCCCATCGTGCTGATCGGCCACAGGGCGGAGGAGAACCAGGTTTCCAGCACGTCGCTGTCCTGGCGCAGGGGAATGTCGCCGACCTTCGCGCGCACTTCGGCCTCGTCGCGACCCACGTGCACGTTGCCGGCGTCGTCGTACCATGCCGGGATGCGGTGGCCCCACCACAGCTGGCGGCTGATGCACCAGTCCTGGATGTTCTCCAGCCAGTGGCGATAGGTATTGATCCAGTTCGGCGGCACGAAGCGCACCGATCCGTTCTCGACCAGTTCCATGCCGCGGCGCGCGAACTCGTCCATCTTCACGAACCACTGATCGGTGAGATAGGGCTCGATCACCTGGTTGGTACGGTCGCCGCGCGGCACCTGCAGCTTGTGCGGTTTGGTTTCGACCAGCAGGCCGACGGTCTCGAGGTCGGCAACAATGGCTTTGCGCGCGTCGAAGCGGTCGAGGCCCTCATATTTTGCGGGGATGATTCTGATCAGATGCAAATATGGAGCGAAAAATGCTTGTGATCTTGAGTCTCTGACAAGCCTAGATTGTAGCGATTCGTCGTCGATGATTTTTGCTTCATCAGTAAAGATATTGACGATAGGCAGATCGTGGCGGAACCCGACCGCGTTGTCGTTGAAATCGTGCGCCGGGGTCACCTTCACCACGCCGGTGCCGAAGGTGCGGTCGACGTAGTTGTCGGCGATGATGGGGATGCGGCGGTCGCACAGCGGCAGGATGACCGCCTTGCCGATCAGGTGCGCATAGCGTGCATCTTCGGGATGCACCATCACCGCGACGTCGCCGAGCATCGTCTCGGGGCGCGTGGTCGCCACGATCAGGCGATCGCGCGTCTCGCGCAACGTCTCGCTGCCGTCGGCATCGTGTTCGACGTGTTCGTAGGTTTCACCGTCGGCCAGCGGATAGGCGATCGACCACAGGAAGCCGTTCTCTTCCTCGCTCACCACTTCGAGGTCGGAGATCGCGGTCTTCAGCACCGGGTCCCAGTTCACCAGCTTCTGGCCGCGGTAGATCAGGCCTTCCGCGTGCAGCTTCACGAACGCTTCGATCACCGCGTCGGAGGCCATCGGGTCCATCGTGAACACGCTGCGCGACCAGTCGCCGGACGCCCCGAGGCGGCGCATCTGGCGCTCGATGGTGCCGCCGGACTGCTGCTTCCATTCCCACACGCGGTCGATGAACTGCTCGCGGCCCAGCGAATCGCGGGTCTCGCCCTTGCCTTCCAGCGCGAGGTTGCGTGACACGACCATCTCGGTCGCGATGCCGGCGTGGTCGGTGCCCATCTGCCACAGCGTGCGATACCCCCGCATGCGGTGGTAGCGGATCAGCGCGTCCTGCAGCGTGTGCTGGAACGCGTGGCCCATGTGCAGCGTGCCGGTGACGTTCGGCGGCGGCAGCAGGATGGTGTATGCGGGACCGTCGCCCTGCGGCGCGAAGACGCCGCTCGCCTCCCATTCGGCGTAGAGGCGCGATTCGAAGTCCTTGGGTTCGTAGCCGGAGGCGAGGGTGGTCATGGTGTCCTGACTCTTGTTCGTGTTCATTTTTGTCATCCCGAGCATCGCGAGGGACCTGCTTTCCCAGTCATGGAAAAGCGATGAAGCAGGTCCCTCGCTGCGCTCGGGATGACAGGAGTGTGGGGTCACATGTCGTATTTCTTCACGTCCAGCCCGCGCGCCTGGTACTGCTTCCAGCGCTCGCGCAGCGGGCCGCGCGCGGATTCATCGGCGGGGACGACTTCCAGCACTCGTTCGAAGCTGCCGTCCACCGGCGCGTCCCGCAGGTTGATCACCAGCGCGCGCAGCGGCACGTCGTCGTCCGGCGAAGCGATCAGCACCGGCGTGAGGTCGTCCTCGTCGTCGGTGCCGGCGATCTGGTGCGGGACGTAGGCGTCCTCGTCGAACGCCCACAGCAGCTCGTCCAGCGCCTCCGCCTGCGCCGCGTCGCGCGCCAGCACCAGCGTCCACAGGTTCGCGTCGTACGCCTTGCGCGCCAGCTCGCACACGAGCCGCAGCGGCTCCTCGCGGAAGCGCGGCTTCTGGATCAGGTAGAAGTCGGCGCGGGGCATACGCGTCCGATCAGCCCGCCCGGTCGATCAGCCACTGCGCCAGCAGCCCCACCGGGCGGCCGGTGGCCATGCCGAGCTTGCCGTCGTCGTTGGCGACGCCGGCGATGTCCATGTGCGCCCAGCGCTGGCCCTCGGCGAAGCGCGAGAGGAAGCAGCCGGCGGTGATGGCGCCGGCGTTTCGGCCGCCGATGTTGTAGACGTCGGCGAAGATCGAGTTGAGCTGGGTCTGGTACTCGTCCCACAGCGGCAGGCGCCAGGCGCGGTCGAAGACGTGCTCGCCGGCGGCCACCAGTTCGTTCGCGAGGTCGTCGTGCTTGCTCATCAGGCCGGTGGCGAACTTGCCGAGGGCGACGACGCAGGCGCCGGTGAGGGTGGCCACGTCGATCAGCGCCTGCGGCTCGAAGCGCTGGGCGTAGGTCAGGGCGTCGCACAGGATCAGGCGGCCCTCGGCGTCGGTGTTGCCGACCTCGATGGTCTTGCCGGACATGCTGGTGATGACGTCGGAGGGGCGGTAGCTCATGCCGTCGGGCATGTTCTCCACCGCCGGGACGATGCTGATGAGATTCACCGGCAGCTTCATCTTCACCGCGGCGACGAAGGTGCCGAGTACCGTGGCGGCGCCGCACATGTCGTACTTCATCTCCTCGATGCCGCCGCCGGTCTTGAGGTTGATGCCGCCGGTGTCGAAGGTGATGCCCTTGCCGACCAGCACGAAGGGTTTGGCGGCGCTGCCGGTGTTGGGCGCGCCGTTCCACTTCAGCACGATGAGTTTCGGCGGGTTGGCCGAGCCGCGGGCCACTGCGAGCAGCGAGCCCATGCCGAGGCCGTCCATCTGCGCGCGGTCGAGCACGTCGCATTCGACGCCGGCGTGCTGCGCGGCGAAGGCCTGCGCCTGGTCGGCAAGATAGGCCGGGTTGCAGACGTTCGGCGGCAGGTTGCCCAGTTCGCGGGTGAAGGCCACGCCTTCGGCGATGGCGATGCCCTGGGCCAGCGCGCGGGCGTCGGTGCCGGCGATGGCGACCGACGCCAGCTTGCTCGCGCCCTTGTCGCGGTTCTGCTCGCCGAGGGTGGCGGTGTAGCGATAGCAGACGTGGTTGAAGGCGATCACAGCCTGGCGCAGGTTCCAGGCGTGGTCGCGGCTGGGGACCGCCACTTCGGTCAGCGTGAACAGGGCGTTGGTCGCAGCGCCGTCCTTCAGCGCGCGGGCGGCGTCGCCGGCGGCCTTGATGTACTGCGGCACGCCGAACTTGCCCGCGTCGCCCAGGCCGATGACCAGCACCCGCGGCGCGGCCACGCCGGGGAGGTCGTGGAGCAGGGCGGTCTTGCCGGTCTTGCCGGAGACGTCGCCGCGGGCGACGAGGGCGGCGAGCCGGCCTCCGCTGGCGGCATCGACCGCCTGCCCGGTCGGGGTCAGCGACTGGTCGGCGAACACGCCGATGACGAGGCAGTCGCAGGCGTGGCGGGGAGCGTCGGCGGCGGGCGCGCCGTGGAGGGTGAAAGCGAGGGCCATGGATCGGTTCCGTACGGACGAGAGGAAGGTGCGCGGCAGGCGGGCGCGCCAGCTGAACCGCCGCGGGCGCGGGCGTTCAGGTAGCCTGCCCTTCCGAGGGGGGGCTCCGTACAATCGCCCGGCGCCCGGCGGGTCTCCGGAACGGAGCCGGCGGCGCCCGGCGCCGGCCGGTCGGCCGCAGCGCGCAGAACCCCGAAGTTTAATGCAAAGCCCCCGCCGGGTGCCCGGCGCCCGGACGCCCCGTGACGATGTCGAAGCTGGACCGCTACCTGAGCCGCGAATTCGCCCAGAACACCTTCGCGGTGCTGGTGGTCCTGCTGATCGTGCTGGTGGGCGGCGCCTTCGCCGACGTGCTGGGCGATGTGGCCCGGGGCAAGGTGCCGGCGGGCATGCTGCTGGCCCAGCTCGGGCTGGTCTTCCTCAAGTGGCTGCCGCTGATCCTGCCGCTGGCGGTGATGCTGGGGCTGATGCTGGCGATGGGCCGGCTGTATCGCGACGCCGAGATGCCGGTGCTGGTGTCGATCGGCGTCGGCCCCCGGCGCATGCTGCGGCCGCTGGCGTGGATGGCGGTGCCGGTGATCGCGGTCGTCGCCCTGTGCTCGCTGTGGCTGGGCCCCTGGGCCGACCGCACCTCGGCGCGGATGATCGAGGAGGCCGGCCGCAACCTGCTGATCGCGGGCATGGAGCCGGGCCGCTTCACCGAGCTGCCGGGCGGCGGCGGCGTGATCTACGTGGGCGGCATGTCGCCCGACAACCGCGAGCTGCAGCGGGTCTTCATCTACCGGCAGAAGGAACAGCGCTTCGACGTGACCACCTCGGCGACCGGCAAGCTGTCGGTGCAGGCGTCGGCGCAGGACCAGCGCGACCGTTACCTGCGGCTGGAGCAGGGGTTCGAGGTCGAGGGCCCGCTGTCCGGCGATGGACGCGACTACCGGCTGGTGCGCTACGCCGGCAACGAGGTGCTGCTGCCGGCCGATACCAACCCCCGTCGCCGGGCCGACGAGGTCGCGCTGCAGCCGACGAGCGCGCTGTTCGGCATGTCCGGGCCGCAGGCGGTCGCGCAGTTGCATGCGCGCCTCGCGCCGCCGCTGCTGACCCTCGGGTTCGCGCTGCTGGCGATCCCGCTCTCGCGCAGCGGGCCGCGGCAGGCGCGCTACGGCAACCTGGCGGTCGGCTTCCTGATCTACCTCTTCGGCGTGTTCCTGATGATGCTGGGCACGCAGTGGCTGCAGGACGGCAAGCTGCCGCCCGCCGCCGGACTGTGGTGGCTGGTACTGCCGGTGCTCGCCGCGGGCGTGTGGATGTACGCCCGCGACGGCGCGATCCGCAGGCCGCGGGCAGCGTGCACGCCATCGGCAGGGCACGCATGAAGCCGTTCCCGAAGATCCACGACCTCTACATCGGCCGTGTGGTGCTGGGCACCGTGCTGCTGACCTGGGGCGTGCTGGTGGGGCTGGACGCACTGATCAGCGGCCTGCTGGTGGAACTCAGCGACGTCGGCACCGGCCGCTACGACTTCCTCGCCGCGACGACCAACGTCGCCTACAGCCTGCCGCGGCGCATGTACGTGCTGTTCCCGTACGCGGCGGTGATCGGCGCGATGATCGGCCTCGGCCAGCTCGCCTCCAGTTCGGAACTGACCGTACTGCGCGCGCTGGGCCTGTCGCGCCGGCGAATCAGCCTGTCGGTCATCTTCAGCCTCGGCGTGCTGACCGCGCTGATGGTGGTCAACGGCGACACCCTCGGCCCCTGGGCGCAGCGCCGCGCGGACACGCTCAAGGCCGCGGCGAAATCCAACAACGTGATCGTCGCGCAGTACTCCGGCCTGTGGGCGCGCGAGGGCGACGTGTTCCTCAACGCGCAGACCGGCGAGGAGCGCAGCGAGGGCGGCCGCCAGTGGCTGCAGCTCAACGACGTGCGCCTGTTCGAGCTGGGTCCCGACGGCCGCCTGGCCTCGATCGTGCATGCCGGCACCGCCGAGCACACGCGCGGCGAATGGCTGCTGCGCCAGGTCGAACGCACGCGCTTCGAGGGCCGCTCGGCGATCCGCACCGCCGCGCCCGAGGAGCGCTGGGCGTCGCGGCTCGATGCCACCGCGCTGGCCGCGACCACCCGCGACATCTGGCGCCCGCGCTACATGACCAGCGACCAGCTCAAGGCCGGCATCGAATACCGCCAGCGCAATGGCCTGGATGCCAGCGAATACCAGGAGTTCTACTGGGGCATGTGGTTCTACCCGGTCAACGTGCTGGTGCTGTGCCTGCTGGCGATCCCGTTCGCGTTCGGCTCGCTGCGCAGCGGCGGCCTCGGCAAGCGCCTGTTCATGGGCATCCTGTTCTCGCTCGGCTTCTGGCTGATCCAGACCCAGTTCGTGCGCCTCGCCGGCGTGTTCAAGTTCGACTACCGCATCGCCTACCTGATCCCCGCG
>JBGAFR010000043.1:0-28138 GCA_044227145.1 Lysobacteraceae bacterium | reverse complement strand
CCCGGATTGCGATGGCGCGG
The DNA here is from genome assembly GCA_044227145.1 of Lysobacteraceae bacterium. Taxonomy (GTDB): domain Bacteria; phylum Pseudomonadota; class Gammaproteobacteria; order Xanthomonadales; family Xanthomonadaceae; genus Lysobacter_I. The sequence continues at coordinate 28,118 of JBGAFR010000043.1, read as the reverse complement.
ACGCATGTCCCGGCATCGCGTGGAAGGAGCGCGCATGGCCATGGAATACAGGACGCGATTGAGGCCCCCGCCGTTGCCGATGGACGCGGCTGCGGCCGCCGCGATGGCCAGGCATTACGCAGAAGCCATCGCGGCCGCCGGTGGCCGTGCGCAGGCGGCCGCGATGGCGGCGGCGAAGGTGCAGGCCCGGCGCGACGACGAGCCTCCGGATGAACGTCTTCGCCTGCAGCGGCTCTACGCGCAGGTCTACACCCGAGACGAACTCGAGACGCTGATGCTCGACGGCTTCGCTGCACTCGGGTTGGGAGGCTGACATGTCGTTCGACCTGGGAAACTGGTGGCAGCAGCTCACCTGCGACCTCTGCGAAAAAGGGCTCGGCGACGACCCGATCGACCTCAACCTGCCGCCCGACTATCTCGACGATCACGACGGGCTTCCGGACGACTTCTGGGATGATCCGCCGGATCCGGCCGACGACGGCTTCGATCTGGGCGATCTGATCCCCGACCCGCATCCCTATTTCGAATTCCCCGAAGGCGGGTTCATCTTCGGCATCGAGGGGAGCTTCTGATGCGCATCGACGACGACACCGTGCGTGCCGCGCACGCCGCGCGCGACCTGATCCGGCTCTACGACGCCTATCGTGCGACGGCGCGGGCGCAGTGGGCCGCCGCAGGACAGTTGATCCGGCATCTGCACGACGCGCCGACGCGCGACCGGGCCGCGCAGGCGATGCGCATCGCCGCGATCGAAGCGCAACAGGCGCTCGATCGCCGCGCCGATGCGGTCTACGGTCAGCGCCGCGCCCAGGTGTTGCGCCGCCTCCACGAACTGCAGGACATCCCGGAGCCGACATGAAACGTTTCGCCGGCGCAGAGGCGGTTCGCATCGCCGAGCGCGACTACCACGATCTGCTGATGGCCTGCGTGGCCGGTGCGCGGCGCAGGATCCACGCCTCGATCTTCCTGTTCGACGCCCGCCCGGTCCGCGACCCGCGCGGCGGCCAGGTGGACACCGTCGTCCTCGGCGTGGCCAACGTCGCCACCGGGATCCTGCTCGAAAGCCTCGGCGTGCCGCATCGCCGCGCGTTCGCGCCGGGCGACGGACGCAAGGGCAGCCACGCCAAGTTCGTGCTCATCGACGATCTGGCGATCGTCGGCAGCCAGAACTGGACCGACGACGCCTTCAACGACAACGTCGAGGATGCCGTGCTCCTGCGCGGCAGCGCGCTCGATCCGCTGGAAGACGAATTCGCGCGGATATGGCCGATCGCGAAAGGATTGCCCGCCCATGAAGCTGCTTGATGCCACCGCCGCCGCCTGCGTCGAGACCTGGGCCGCGGGCCGCAACCCTGGCTGGACGCCGCCCCAGCGCCGAGCGCTGTGCGACAGCCTGCTCGCGTTGTCCGAAGCGGCCACGCCGCATGTCGTCGCCGACGCCGTGCTGGACGATGCCGATGCGCAGCGCTTCCTGCTGCAGCGCGCACTGGACCTTGTCGACGATGCCCTGACCCGCGCGGCGGCCGGCATGCGGCGCGCGCTGCGGATGGACCCGGTGGTGCGGGCGGCCGACGGCGCCACCGCGCTGGGCCTGCGCAGCGCGGGCGTCGACGAGATCGACGCGCTTCCCGGCATCGGCCGGGTGTGCGCCGAGGCAATCGCCCGCGCGATCGCGCGTCACGGCGGCATGGACCGGATCGAACGGCTCGACGTGGTCGAGGGCGTCGGCCCGGCCATGCTCGACACGCTTCGCGACCGGAGCTATTTCGATGCGCCGTGGAGCGCGCTGGTGTCGCCGAGCCTGTCGGCGTTCTGCCGGGCGCCCTCGTTGCCGAACGCATTGGCCCTGTTCGAACGCACCGACCTGGAAGTCTTCCATGGCGATGCCAATCGGCTTCGGCGGCTGGCGGACGGCGACGGCAGCGTGGCGGCGCGCCTGCTGCGGCTGCTGGACGCGGTGAGCGGGGAAGCGCGGGCGCGGCGATCGCCGTTGAGCGGCACCTTCGCCTCGCACGGTGTGCGTGCGTTGCGCCGCGACGCGCTCCGCGCCAGCTACCTCGACGCGCTCGAACCGACCGATGGCGAAGTGCTGGTCAATGCCGCCTACCGGGAAGCGATGATCGACGTCATCGCCGGGGCGGCGGCACGTATCGATCTCGTGATGTTCCTGGCGACCGCGAGCCGCGATCCCGCGACCGGCACCGGGTCCGCCGACATCATCGATGCGCTGGAGGCCCGCGTCGCCGCCGGCGTGGCGGTGCGCGTGATCGTCGATCGCGACCGTCCCGGCGATCCGTATCGCAGCGGTGCGATCAACGCACCGCTGATCGCGCGGCTGCGTGCCGCGGGCGCCAGCGTCAAGCAGGATGCCCGCGAGACGCTGCTGCACTCGAAGTTCCTCGTCGTCGACCGGCAGCGGGCGATCGTCGGCAGCCACAACCTGACCACGACTTCCATCGCCCGGACCCACGAAGTCAGCGTGCGCCTGGACGCACCGGCAGTGGCGGAAGCGTTCGCCCGCCGCTTCGACGCGCTGTGGGCCGGATTGCCCTGATCGTCAGCGGGCCGCGCGGCGCTGCTTCGCCAGTTTCAGCAGCATCCGGAAATACAGCCCCGGGAACCACCGCTTGAGCCGCCAGCGGCCGGGTTCGCGCTGCGTCGGCAGGATCAGGAACTCGCCGCGTTCGGCGGCGGCGAAGGCGCGATCGGCGACGGCGTCGGGCTTGTCGGGCGAGCGATCCATCCAGCGCTGCACCTTCGCCTTCGTCGCGTCGTCGGCGATCGCGGTCTCCAGCAGGTTGGTGCGGAAGAACGCCGGGCAGATCACGCTCACCGACACGCCGCTGCCGTGCAGTTCGGCGCGCAGTTGCTCGGACAATGCGACCACGCCGGCCTTGGCCACGCCGTAACTCATGATGCCCGGTGCGCCGGCGAGACCGGCGAAGCTCGCGGTATTGAGCACCTGGCCGCGGCCGGCGGCGATCATGCGCGGCAAAAACAACCGGCAGCCGCGGACCACGCCGAGCAGGTCGATCTCAAGGATGCGCCGCCATTCGTCCATCGTGGTGTCGACCAGCGCGCCGGCGGACGCGATGCCGGCGTTGTTCACCAGCACGTCGATGCCGCCCCATGTCGTCATCACCGCGTCGTGCAGTGCCTGCATCGCGTCGTCTTCGCCCACGTCCGCGGCCAGTGCGAGATGGCCGTCGCCGGTCAGCGATGCGCGTCCCACTTCGGCCCGTTCGACGGTCAGGTCGACGCAGGCCACGCGCGCGCCGGTGCGGGCGTAGCGCTGCGCGAGGGCGAGGCCGAAGCCGCTGCCGGCACCGGTGATCAGGACGCGACGTGAGGTCATGGAGGGGGTTCCTGCGGTAGTCTCCCCAGCTTAACAGGCCGGCGATTCCGGCCACGGAGCCCGCCATGTCGCCCCCCGAATCCCTGTTCGACCTCACCGGCCGTACCGCCCTCGTCACCGGCGCCTCGCGCGGCATCGGCGAAGCCATCGCCCACCTGCTCGCCGCGCACGGCGCGCATGTGGTGTGCACCTCGCGCAAGGTCGACGCCTGCGAGACCGTGGCCGCGGCCATCCGCGACGCCGGCGGCTCCGCCGAGGCGCGCGCGCTGCACGTCGGCGATCCCGCCGCGATCGAGGCGCTGTTCGCCGCGCTCGACGCCGAAGGCAAGGTCGCCAGCCTGCTGGTCAACAATGCCGCCGCCAATCCCTACTTCGGGCCGATGCTCGACATGGACCTCGGCAGCTACGAGAAGACGGTCGAGGTCAACCTGCGCGGCTACTTCTGGACCACTGCGCAGGCGGCGAAGCGGATGAAGGACCACGGCGGCGGCGCCATCGTCAACGTCGCCTCGGTCAACGCGAAGCGACCCGCGCACGGGCAGGGCATCTACTCGATGACCAAGGCCGGCATCGTCAACATGACCGAAGGCTTCGCCAAGGAACTCGCCGCGCACGGCATCCGCATCAACGCGCTGCTGCCGGGTCTCACCGACACCAAGTTCGCTTCCGCCATCACCGGCAACCCGAAGCTGATGGCGATGATGTCGCAGCTCATCCCGATGGGCCGCAGCGCCCAGCCCGACGAGATCGCCCCCGCCGCGCTGTTCCTGCTGTCGCCTGCGGCGAGCTACGTCACCGGCACCTGTCTGACAGTGGATGGGGGATATCTGGCGTAATTGATCAATCAAGTTTTTCAAATTTTGGCATTGGAGCAATAACAGGCGTTGATTTCTCGGACATATGAAGCCATGACGGGGCTTTAACTGAAACAAGTTGGTGTTTGACGTCGATCAAGTCGTGCTGGGCAGCATCGTCAAGCGCGGATTCAATGTCGACAACTTTTGCCGTTGGGTATTTTTCAAGTTGCTCTTGAACTCGCTGGGCTTTAGCGCTTGGCTTAAGGAAGTATGGTGGACGTTCGTGTTTTCCTAATGTGTATATTGCTTGCGCAACGGCGCTATAAGCGTCGTTAAACAGGCCCATAAAGCCATCTGGATCGGGCAAGGACAGCACCCATAGGCTGCCGTTCCATCGTATTCCGGGCTTGTAATCTTTTGCCTCTGGAACTATTCCTACGCGAAGTCCTTTTCCCCCTTCGAGCTGAAGGTAATTTGATTTTATGGTTGCGGCCACATACTTTTTACCGGCGCTGTCGGTCAGGAATAGGTCTGTTTTCCAAATTTGCTTTATTCGATCTCGCAAATCTTCCTCTGCGGACTTGCCTCTTGCGGCTAAGGAAACCCATGGGCCGAATTGGAATGGATGCCCTCTTCCGTCTGGCAGAAGAACAGATCCTTCGCCTGCCTTTTCAACGACGGCATCAAGAAAGCCGAGAAGCTTTGATCTCTCATGGCCAAAAAGAACGGAAGTTGGTGAGCCGCCGCTAAGGTTTCTCGATACTCGCTCAAGAAGCTCAGAGACACGATTAGAAACTCTCGGCTCTCCGCCGACGATGGCTTCATGGACGGCCCATTCAAAGCCGTCTCCACGCATTCCTTTGTCTCTTTCTAGCCTGGAATACATGGCTAGTTGACGCAAGGTGACTCCTGAACGATCAACTTGAAGATCGTTGAGGTCATCGTTTGTCATCTGATCAAGTAGCGCGCGGACTATCGATCTGGCTACTGCATATAGAGCACGCCCGTATTCGTCGACGGGAGCCGCCTGAGCTAAAAAAGTTACGTTAGCCATTTTTTCTCCTTGTTATGCCGATGTGTCAGTAAGCTCACGCACCTGGAACACATTCCCCTCCGCATCCATCGCGTTGCACACGGTGAAGCCCGGGCCCTGCCAGCGTTCGTCGAACAGCGCGCCACCGAGGGCGGCGATGCGTTCGGCGGCGACACCGAGGTCCGGCACGGTGAGGAAGAACTTCATCGCGACGTCCTCGCGCCGCTGCAGCGGCGAGGTGATGACGATGTCCGCCGCGATGTGCGGCGGGATGCGGTGCAGCACGAGTTGCAGGTCGTCGGATTCGAGCACCGCGATGTGCTCGTCCGCGTGCAGCCGGCGCATGCCGGCGACCTCGCCGTAGAAGCGTTCGAGGCGATCGCGGTCGCTGGCGTAGATCAGGACGCCGGCGCGGGCGGGACCGGGCGTGGCGATGGCTCGATGACGGAGGGAATCTGCAGTCTACGGCGTGTCGCGCGGCGATGGACGGCGCCGTCGCGGCGGCTGAGCCTCGTGTTCGGCCATGTCGCGGACGCGGGCGCCTGCGGTGCGCACCAGTTCGGGCAGCAGTTGCGTTTCCGGCAGGTGTTTCCAGTATTTCTGCGGCATCTCCTGCCGCATCATCCGCGGGTTGAGTCGCGCCGGGTTGAAGATGTTCGCGTAGTACGTGCGCCACAGGTCTTCGCGCGCGTCGTCCGCGGGCGCGTCGGCGCGCTGCGCGCCCGGGCCGAACGCCAGCGCGTGGCCATCCCACGCCACGCTGCGGTACGGCGTGAGGATCGCCCAGCGCATGCCGGCGAAGCGGCGCGCGAAGAACGGCGCGACGCGGTCGAGGATGTGATGGCCGGGCTCGAACCACGCGATGAACGCATCGGCTTCGCCCGGGACTTCGCGGAAGCGCACGAACGCCTTCATCTTGTGAGTGTCGCGGCCGACCGCCTTCGCCAGCTCCGCGGCACGGCGCACGTCGGGATCGGTCACGCGCGCGAGCAGATGGCGTTCGCCCTGCGCGATGCGGAACGCGATGCGGTACAGCAGCGCATGCCGCTGCGGCTCGCGATGGCACAGCACCGCGCCGGCGAGGTCGAACAGTGCCGCCGGCACTTCCGGCGCCGCGTGCACGGCCTCGGCGGTGGCGAGGTCGGGTGCGGCGAGCAGGCTGCCCTGCGCGTCGCCGTCCCAGTCGATGTCCTCCGGCCACAGGCCCGCGCGCAGGCCTGTGCGCGCGGCGGTGCGCCAGGCGTCGAGGTCCCACGGCGGATCGATGCGGGCGCGATAGAGGGTCATGCGAGGCTCATGCCGCGAACAGGTCCTGCTGCCGCGGCTTCGGCGCCAGCTGCGCGCGCAGCGTCGCCGGATCGTCGAGCCTGCGGCGCGGGTGATGATCCAGCAGTTGCACGAACGGCAGCAGCTTCTGCATCGGTGCGCGCAGCCGCGCGAGGTCGGCAACGCGCAGGTGGCCGTGGCGGCGCGCCAGCACGATGCGGTCGACGTTGCGCGTGCCCAGCCCCGGCACCCGCAGCAGGTCCTCGCGCGGGGCGGTGTTGAGGTCGACCGGGAAGCGCTCGGGATGACGCAGCGCCCATGCGAGCTTCGGGTCGATGTCGAGATCGAGCATGGTGCTGCCGGCCTTCGCCGGTGCGGGCGCGATCTCGTCCACCTCGAAGCCGTAGAAGCGCAGCAACCAGTCGGCCTGGTAGAGGCGATGCTCGCGCAGCAGCGGCGGCGCCTGCACCGGCAGCCGCGAGGAAGCGTCCTGGATCGGGCTGAAGCCGGAGTAGTACACGCGGCGCATGCGGTAGGCGTCGTACAGCCCGTGCGCGGTGTGCAGGATGCTGCGGTCGTCGGCATCGTCGGCGCCGACGATCATCTGCGTGCTCTGCCCGGCCGGCGCGTAGCGTGGCGGGCGCTTGCGTTTCGGCGTGGCGCTGGTCGTCTTCGCAGGCTTGCGCGCGTCCAGCGTCTCCTCGATCTTCGCGTGCACCGTGCCCATCGCAGCGCGGATGCCCGGCAGGCGCTTTTCCGGCGCAAGCGCCTTCAGCCCGGCCTCGGTCGGCAGCTCGATGTTGATGCTGAGGCGATCGGCGTAGCGCCCGGCCAGCGCCAGCAGCTCGGGCGAGGCCTCGGGGATCGTCTTCAGGTGGATGTAGCCGGCGAAGCGATGGTCCTCGCGCAGGCTGCGCGCGACCTCGACCAGCTGCTCCATCGTGTAGTCGCCGTTGCGGATGATGCCGCTGGAGAGGAACAAGCCCTCGATGTAATTGCGCTTGTAGAAGTCGAGCGTGAGCCGCACCACTTCGTCCGGCGTGAACCGCGCGCGCTGGACGTTGCTGCTGGCGCGGTTGATGCAGTACGCGCAGTCGTAGATGCAGAAATTCGTGAGCAGGATCTTCAGCAGCGACACGCAGCGGCCGTCGGGCGTGTACGAGTGGCAGATGCCCATGCCCTCGGTGCTGCCGATGCCGCCGGACTTCAGCGAATTGCGGCCGCCCGCGCCGCTGGAGGCGCACGAGGCGTCGTACTTGGCGGCGTCGGCGAGGACGGCGAGCTTGCGGGACAGCTGCATGGGCGGATTCTATCGGCGCGACCGTCTCAGTCGCCGAGACGGTACGCTCGCGGCGGCCATCCGGATGCAGCGCCGCGGGCGCGATCGCGCGACAATGCGCGGCCACCGGAGACCACCATGCGCCTGCCGTCGCTGCACCTGCACTCGCTCCATCTCCATCCGCTGAAATCCGCCGCCGGCCTGACGGTCGACGCGCTCGCCATCGAGCCGCGCGGCCCGCGTTTCGACCGGCGCTGGCTGGTGGTCAATGCCGACGGTCGTTTCGTCACCGCCCGCGCGGTGCCGGAACTGGTGCTCGTCCGCGCCGAGCCCGATGGCGACGGCCTGCGCCTGTCCGCGCCGGGACGGCCACCGCTCGCGGTCGCGCCGCCGTCGCCCGGGGCGCCGCGCATCGCGGTCACCGTGTGGAAGGACTGCGTCGACGCGCCGCTCGCCGATGCCGCGGCCCACGCGTGGCTGTCAGCCTGCCTGCAGCGCGACGTGCGGCTGGTGTGGATGGACGCCGCGGTGCAGCGACCGGTCGATCCCGCCTACGGCCGCGACGGCGACGAAGTCAGCTTCGCCGACGGCTATCCGCTGCTGCTGATCTCGCAGGCCGCGGTGGACGGCCTGAACGCGCGTCTCGCCGCGGCGGGCCGGTCGCCGGTGACGATGGCGCACTTCCGCCCGAACCTCGTCGTCGCCGGCGCCGAAGCGCATGCGGAGGACGGCTGGCGGCGGCTGCGCATCGGCGAGGTCATGTTCGATGCGGTGAAGCCCTGCACGCGCTGCGTGTTCACCACGGTCGATCCCGCGCTGGGCCGGCGTCGCGACGACGGCGAGCCGCTGGAGACGCTGAAGGCCTACCGCCGCACGCCGGCCGGCATCACCTTCGGCATGAACCTCATCGCCCGCGGCACCGGCACGCTGCGCACGGGCGATGCGGTCGAGGTGCTGGCCTGATCACTCGCTGTCGACGCCGGCGAGGTCCATCACCCACTTCGGCACTTCCGGTTCGCCGGCGTAGAACGTCTTCGGTTTCTGCTCGGCCATCGCCCAGCGATGCAGCCAGCTCGGGCCGTAGCGGCCGTGGTAGCCGTCGGGTCGCGCGTAGGCGGGGTCGCGCATCGCCTCGTCGAGCGTGACGAAACGATAGCCGCGGCGCCGGATGCCGCCGACCAGCGCCGTGTAGGCGTCGCCGTTGAGCGCGTTGGCGTGGATCAGCAGCACCTGCGGCAGCGCATAGCCCAGCAGCGCCTGCGACTGCGCCTCGTAGTAATCGAGCTTGTTCAGCATGTACGGCACGTAGCCCAGGCGCAGGCGTTCGAGCAGCGCCGCGCGTTCGGGCGTGTCGGGCTGGCCGTCGAGCACGCGCTCGTACGCGAACGCCCACACCCATTCGCCGTTGTCGACCGTCACCGGCGCGACGCGATAGCCGTGCGAGGCGAGGAAGTCGACGATCGCCTGCTTGTCCGCATCGGTCTGCCCGGCGCGCAGGTAGGGATGGCGGAACCACCGCGGCGCCGCGCCGCGTTCGGCCATCAGCGGCCGCAGCACCCGTTCGCCCTTCACGATCGCGTCCTCGAACGCGGGAATGCCGACGACGTGCGCGTCGACATGCCCGTAGGTGTGGTTGCCGAGATCGGCGCCCGCGTCCAGCCAGTCGCGCAGCATCGCCACGCGCTCGGGCTGCACCACGCCGTCGACTTCGAGCTTGTCCTCGTTGACGAAGCCGGTCACCGGCACGCCGGCCTGCTTCAGCTGCGCGATCAGGGCGTCGTGCCGCGGCTGCAGGGCGTCCGGTGGCGTCACCGCGATTCGCTGCCACGGCAGATCGTCGATCGTGACGGCGATGCGGCGGTCGGGTTCGGCCGCCCCGGCGGTGCCAAGGAGGCCGAGTGCGACGGCGATGAAGCCGGTCAGGCTGAAGCGGCGCATGGCATCTCCGGGGGCATGGCGGTGGCGGCATCGTACCCCGCCCCTTTCCGGTCGACACCGGAACGGCCCGCTGTCGCGTGCACTAGCGTCCGAGCCGGCGCCGGGCGTGCAGGCCGGCGAGCGTTCCCGCGGGGACGAAAACGAGACAGAGCAGCGCGAGCGACGACAGCAGCCGCGGCCGCGAGGATGCGCGATACGTCACGGCGGTGATCGCGAGCAGCAGTGCGCCGGTGGCGAAGTAGAGCGCGAGCACGGCCATGAGGCCCCATTTGCCCAAGGCGTAGATCAGGAGGCCGCCGTAGGACAGGTACACGCTGTCGACGAAGGTCTTGTCGTGCCATTGCATGGACCAGTCGCGCGCCAGCCAGATGCCGACGAGTACCGCGCCCGCGAGTTCGAGCACCGCGGCGAGCAGGAACACCCGTGCGCAGAGGCGAGGTGACCGGCACGCGGCGCCCGTTTCCGGTGTCGGAGGCGTCGCGGGCAACGGCGGCGGTTGCGTCACGGTCGAAACCCCATCGGGAAGCCCTTCGAAACCCGCCTTGAAAGCCGGCCGTCAGAGCGGCGGGATGTCCTTCTCGTCCGTCGGGAAGCCGAACGACTTGCGCATCGTGCGGAGGCTGGCCGGCATCGGCGGGCGGGCGATGCCATGGTCGCGCAGCCAGTGCTGGCACTTGCGCTGCCATTCCACCGTCTTCGGGCTGCCGGGATGCCAGTAGATGTTCTCGACGATGGGCATGCCGTCGACGTACACCGGCTTGCCGTCCTTGCCGTACTTCACCCAGGCGAAGCCGTCCGCCGGCGCGTCCGGCTGCGGCAGCGGTGTGCCCTTCGCGTCGGTCGGCGCGGGCGCGGTGCCCTTGACCTTCTTGGTCGGGTCCGCGCCGTGCTGCAGCAGCCAGTAGGTCTGCTCGAAGCCGCCCCGGCCGGCGTACCACTCCAGCGGCGAACCCGGGTAGAAGGACGGATCGTTCACCTTCGCGCCGCGTTCGACCAGCAGCTTCACGTTCTGCCACTGGTTCTGGTGCAGGAAGGCGACGAAGGTGAGCGGCTCGTCGTTGGTGTTGACGGTGTTCGGGTCGCCGCCGTGGTCGAGCAGCAGCTTCAGGTAGATCGGATCGTCCGCCTGCGCCGCGTAGACAAGCGCGTTGTCGTAGCGGAACTTGTGGCTTTCGGTGCCATCGTCGTAGCGCTTGTCGATGCGCTCGGGCCGGCGGGCGTTGGGGTCGGCGCCGTTCTCCAGCATCGCCTTCAGGCCTTCGGGATTCTCCGTGTAGACCGGCCAGGCGACCAGCGGCATGCCCTGTCCGTTCTCGCCCTTGGCGAAGATTGTGTCCGGGTCGACGTTCTCGTCGCGCATCAGGTGGCGGATGGTGTCGGTATCGCCATGCTCGGCGGCGACCGCCAGGTCCAGCGCCTTGCCGTCGAAGTAGCGCTCGGCAGCGTGCTGCGAACGACTGGCGTCGTTGGCCGCGGGCAGCGGGCCGAAGCAGGCGCAGAGGCCCAGGCTCAGGGCGATCGCGACGGCCCAGCGAGGCGGCGCCCGGCGGACGGCAGACGGGAACATGGCGGCATCGGTTCGGGGGATGCGGCCTTGATAGCAGAAAATCCGGGGGGGCGGTATCGGCCGGCTTGTGGCGCGGCATGGGCTTTGCGAGGATGGTGAACCATGCGTTCAGGGAACAGAAGCCATGACCGAGCCCACCCGGGAGAGCGTCCGCGCCGAGCGCGAGACGCAGGACAAGCTGGTCTCCGACCTGCGCACCGCCGGCGAGACCGGCCGCGCCGACCGCCTGGCCGGCGGCTATCACGCCCAGCGCATGGCCGACCTCGCCGCTGATGTCTATGTCTCGGCCCGCGGCGAAGGCAAGCCGCCGGTGGGCTGGACGCGCGCCAGCGAGCATCCGGAGATGCTGCAGGCGCTGGCGCCCGGGCTCGACCGCCGCCAGATCGACAACATGCTGCATCCCGACGGCTCCGGCTACCGCGCCGAGATCTACCTCCCGGACAAATCGGTGCTCGGCGCCGACGCGAAGCCGGTGCTGGTCTTCAAGGGCTCGACCGGCGCGATCGTCGATCCGGCCGCGCCGGGCGGCAAGCGCGAGAGCGCGGCCGAGGACTTCCTGGCCAACAACGTTCCGCAGGGGCTGGGCCTGAAGACCGATTACTACGACCGCGCGATGGACGCCGCGACCAGGCTGAAGGGCGTGCAGGGCTTCCAGTTCGAGATCGCCGGCCATTCGCTGGGCGGCGGCATGGCCTCGGCGGCCGGCGCGGTCACCGGCGTGGAGACCACCACGTTCAACGCAGCGGGCCTGCATCCGAACACCGCGAAGCGCTATGCCGACGAGCACGGCCTGCAGGTGTACGACACCAAGCGCAACGTCGATGCCTACCAGGTCGGTGGCGAGATGCTGACCGACGGCCAGACCGGCATCCAGAAACTCGATGCGGCCCGCCGCGCCGAAGCGGGGCGGCTGGCGAACGACGTCACTTCGCTGATGGCGCAGCCCGGCGCGCGCGAGTTCGTCGCCGGCAAGCTATCGGGGATGCTGCCGCCGGAGGCGCAGAAATCGGCGATGGGCGCGATCGACTACCTGTCGACCCACTCCGGCAACCAGGCGCTGAAGAACCTGCCGACCGCCGCGGGCGAACTGCAGCCGCTGCTCTCGCCCAAGACCCGCGACGAGCAGGGCCGGCTGGTGAATCGTCCCGACCAGATGGCGCTGAGCGAACTCGGCGCCTACGCCGGCCCGCTGACCGACGTGCTGAGCGCGACCGCGATGAGCGCGCGCGTCGGCCGCAACGTCGGTGAAGTGGTGAAGGCGCAGGGCCAGGCGACCGAGCAGGGGCTGCACGTCGTCGGCCAGGGCCTGAACTACACCGCGCAGCTGCACGGGCAGGCCAACGCCTTCGTTACCGGCACCACCGGCAAGGTGGTCAGCGGCACCGTGAGTGTCGGCGGCGAGCTGACCGCGCAGGTGCGGCTGCAGGCCGGCAACGTGTCGGCCGGCATCGACCACGTGCAGGGCAAGGTGCAGGAGTCGACGACGTCGTGGACCGCCAGCGCGATGCGCTGGCTGGCGAAGCCGCTGCCCGAGGGCGCGGAGAAGTGGGTCGGCCAGCAGGCGCAGGGCATCGAAAGCTACGGCCGACAGGCGATGCAGCAGAACGAGCAGCAGGCGCGCCAGGCGCAGGACGCCGCGCAGCGCGACGCCACCGCGATCCGCCAGGGCACGCAGGGCGTGGCCGGCCGGATCGATCACGGCGCCACCGTGCTCGCCGACGCGCAGCGCGAGAGCGGGCGCCAGACCGGCGCGTGGTTGCAGCAGAACGCGGACGGCGCGGGCCACACCATCCGCAGCGTCACCGACAAGGCGCCGCTGGCCGGCACCGTGCTCGGCGGCACCGTGGGCGGCGTGAGCAGCGCGGTCGCCACCCACCTGCCGGTGAACGTCCAGAACACGGTCAATCTCTACAACACCATCACCGTGCTGCAGAACGGGCAGCAGGTCGCGGGCGAAGCGGTGTTCCGCCACGGCATGGTCGGCTCGGTCATCCCCAGCCTCGACGCGTCGGTGCAGCAGCAGGAGCAGGCGGCGCGCAAGGCGCTGGCGGCGCATCCGCAGCAGCCGGACGCGCATGCGCCCGCCGCGCGCCAGCCCGACGGTGTCGTGCCGCGCGCGCCAGTGGCGCCGATCTCGGCGCCGCCGCTGCTCGACGATCCCGCGCATCCCAGCCACGCGCTGTTCCGCGATGCGCAGAAGGGCGTGCACGGCATCGACCAGCGCTTCAACCGCGCGCCGGACGCCGGCAGCGACCGGCTCGCCGGCGCGTTGACCGCCGAGGCGCACAATGCCGGCTTCACCCAGATCGGCCGGGTCGAGATCAGTCGCGATGCCAGCCGCATCTTCGCCGTCGACACCGCCGATCCCAACGCCGCGCACCAGCGCGTCGCCTACACCGGCGTGCAGCAGGGCCTCCAGCAGCCGCTGGAGGTCAGCACACAGCAGGTGAACCGCACCAGCGAGCGCATGGCCGAGCAGGCCGCGCAGCCGCAGGTCCAGCAGCCGGGCGAACCGGCGCGCGGCGCACCGAAGGTCGCCTGATCCGCGGCCACCGCCTCCCGTCGCACGCGGCGTTCGATCCGGCGGCGCGGTGGCCGGCGTACGGGCGTCCTCCACCGCTTTCGCCACCCGACCCGGAACGACGATGAAAAGACTGTGTGCGGCGCTGCTGCTCTCGGCGACCCTGCTGCTCCCCGCGATCGCCGCCGGCGACGAAGCCGAGGAGCGCATCGAGCTCCGGATGCAGTCCCTGAAGGCCTTCGGGCTCGGCCGGCATGCGGAACTCGAGCGGATGTTCGAGCAGGCCCGCACCCGGCAGACGCGCACGTCGAGCGGCGTGTGGGCGCTGACGATCCTCGATGACGGGCTCGCCAACGCGTTCAAGGCGGACCCGCGCAACGACGCGATGTGGGCGCAGCAGGAGGCGCGCGTGCAGGCCTGGCAGGAGGCCTACCCGAAGTCGGCCGCGGCCCGCCTGGCGCAGGCGAAGCTGCTGCTGTCGCGTGCCTGGCGATACCGCGGCGACGGTTACGCCGGCACGGTGAAGGAGGCCGACTGGGCGCCGTTCCACGACTACGTCGGCCGCGCACGCGCGTACCTCGAGCACAACAAGGCGATCGCGTCCGTCGACCCGCGCTGGTACGACTACATGGAGGACATCGCCATGTACCAGCAGTGGCCGAAGGACGAATTCGCCGCGCTGGTGGACGAAGGCCTGTCGCGCCATCCGACCTACTACCCGCTGTATTTCACCGGCGTGGGCTACCACCTGCCGAAATGGGGCGGCAGCGCCGAGGAGGTGGAGGCCTTCGCCCGCGCGGCGGTGGCGCGTTCGCGGAAGACCGACGGCGAGGGCATGTACGCCCGCATCTACTGGGTCGTTGCCGGTTCGCAGTACGGCGACGACCTCGTCACGGATTCCAGGGTCGACTGGCCGATGATGAAGCGCGGGATGCACGACGTGCTGGCCCGCTATCCCGATGCGTGGAACCTCAACAATTTCGCGCAGTTCGCGTGCGCCGCGGGAGACCGCGAAGAGACCGCCAAGTTGATCCGCCGGCTCGGCGACGAACCCGATCCGCAGGTGTGGAGGATGCCCGGGCAGTTCGAACGCTGCCGCGACGGCGACATCGGTCCGCTCAAGGTCCGGCCGCGCAAGGACGTGCCCGGGCGGACCACCCGGGGCTGAGCGGCGCTCCGGCGAGGGTCGCCGGAGCGCGTGCGGGGCTCAGCGCACCACGAACACCACCGCCGTGCGCGGCGGCAGGGTGAAGCGGCCGGTCGTGCGATCGTAGGCGGCTTCCGCCGCGCGCCGGTCGGCCGCATCCACCGCCCGGTGCACCGGATGCAGGGCGTAGGCCTTGCCGGCTTCTTCGGGGATGGTCAGCGCCTGCGCGACCTTGTCGACGTTGATGAAGTACAGCACCTCGCGGAAGTTCGCGCCGGGATAACCGTTGCCGTCGAGGTGCGCGACCAGCACCGTCGGCACCTGTGCGCTGCCGGTGTTGCGGAAGCGCAGGCGCTGCCGGATCTCGTCGGCGGTGCGCAGGTGGAACAGGCGCGTGCTGGCGCGGATCCGCATCAGGTCGCGGAAGGCGTCGCGGGTCCAGACGATCTCGCGCTGGGTCGGCTTGATGTCCGCGTTCGCCAGCAGCGGCGCCATGATCGACCAGTCGTTGCCGTTGTCGCCCTGCGGCGGCAGGCCCGAGCCGAAGCCGTTGTCGCGGTAGCGCCAGTCGATGCGGTTGAACCAGTCGCCGCTGTCGTAGCTGTTGCGGTCCAGCGACTTGCTGCGCAAGGTGTCGACGCCGGCATGGAAGTACGCCACGCCCTGGCTGAAGGCGTCGATCGCCGCGCCCAGCACCTGCACCCGGGCGCGATCCTCGCGGCTGGTCGCGGTCGGCAGCTTGTAGACATTGTTGTCGAACAGCGTCGCGTTGTCGTGGTTCTCGATGTAGTTCACGACCTCCTGCGGGTCGACGACGTAGCCGGCGGGCTGGCCGCCGTAGTCGATCTGGTCCAGGCGCAGGGTCGCGTCCCAGTGCGTCGTCATCACGTAGTCGCGGATCGAGCCGGCGAGCCCGACCTTGATCACGTCACCGGACCACATCAGATCGTTGCGGCTCTTGCCGCCGCCGCTGCCGTTGTCGTCGTACCACAGGCCGTTGATGTAGCCCTGGTTGCGCAGCAGCGAGACACCGCTGTCGAAGCCGGAACCGCCGCGGACGTGGTCGCGGGTGCGATCGCTGAAGGTGCCGATGCCGCTGCCGTTGAGCGACAGCTGCGAGGCCTGCACGAAGCGCGCGCCGTTGGCGACCTCGCCGAAGTTCCAGCCCTCGCCGATCAGCGGCACTGGATGGCCGGTGGCGACGGCGAGCTCGTCGCGCAGGCGCTCCATCACCGCGCGCGGCTGGTGGCCCATGAGGTCAAAGCGGAACGAGTCGATGCCGTACTGCGTCGCCCAGGTCTTCACCGAGTCGATCATCAGCTTGGCCATCATCCTGTTTTCGGTGGCCGTGTTCTCGCAGCAGGTGGAGCGTTCGATGTCGCCCGCGGCGTTCAGGCGGTGGTAGTAGCCGGGGACAACGCGATCGAGCACCGACTTCGCGTTCTCGCCCGAGGCGCTGGTGTGGTTGTAGACCACGTCCATGCCCACGCGCAGGCCGGCGGCGTTCAGGCCCGCGACCATCGCGCGGAACTCGCGGATGCGCGCGGCGCCGTCGTCGGCATCGCTGGCGTAGCCGCCTTCCGGCGCGGTGTAGTGCCAGGGGTCGTAGCCCCAGTTGAAGCAGTCGCTGCCGCGCGCGGCGTTCGCGGCGGCCTGCTGCGCGTCCGAGTCGGGCGCCGCGTCCGGGATGGCCGGAGTGACGCAGCCGGTTTCCGGTGTGCTCGCGAAGTCGAAGGTCGGCAGCAGGTGCACGTCGGTGACGCCGGCCTGCGCGAGTGCGCGCAGGTGGCGCATGCCGTTCGAGTTCCACTCGGTGAAGGCGAGGTACTTGCCGCGATTCCACCGGCTGACCGTCGGGTCGTTCGCGGAGAAGTCGCGCACGTGCAGCTCGTAGATCGTCATGTCCTCGGGCGCGGCCGCGACCGCCGGGCGGGCGCGATGGCGCCAGTTCGGCGGCATCAGCCAGGGGGCGGACAGGTCGGCGACGTAGCTGCGCTGCGAATCGGCGTTGAGCGAGACCGAATACGGGTCGGTGACGAGGTTGCGGACCACGCCCACGCCGCGGACGAAGACCTCGACGGCGTAGCGGTAGTACAGGCCGCGGCGCTGGTCGTGCGGCAGCGCGCGCCAGACGCCGGTGGCGGCGTCGAACGTCATCGGGATGCGGTCGTGCGACACGCCCTGCGCGCCGTAGGTGCACAGCGTGACCTTGCGCGCGGTCGGCGCCCACAGCGCGAACGCGGTGCGGCCGTGGCGGGTGACGGCACCGAGGTCGTCGACGGCGTCGGCGTCGGTATAGCGGTCGTCGAGGAAGCCGGCGAGCTGCGGCGTGGTCGCGCCGAGCACACGGCCCTGCGCGTCCTCCTGCACCAGCACGAGTTGTGCCTTCATCAGCCCGTCGAGCGCGGCGACGTCGCCAGCGGGCACCGACAGCACGACGCCGGCGTCGAGGTACTTGAAGCGTTCCGCCGCGGCGGCCGGCACGCTGCCGCCGACGTTCAGTGTGATCGCGCCGTCGGCGCCGCTCACCGGCTGGCCGCGCGGGGCGAGGATCTGCCCGTCCGCCGAGTGGTACAGCCGGAACGTGCCGAAATCGTCGACCAGCGGCCATTTCAGCAAGTTGCGGGTCAGCCACGTCGCACGGGCGTCGACGGTGGAGACGCGGCGCGTGTCCGGCGGCGCGGTGAACACGGTCGGCGTGCCCTGCACCAGCCACACCTGGCCCACGCCCTGGTCGATGTTCAGTGCGGCGTAGCTGACGCGGATGTTGTCGCTCCAGCCGTCCTTGTTGTCGACGCCGCCGTTCGGATTGGACGGCATGCCGTGGACGATGAATTCGACGCCGGTGCGCGAAGGGTCGACCTGCGGATCGATCACCGGCAGGTCGAACACGATCTCGCCGCTGCCGGCGGCGTAGCCCGGCATCGATGCGAACGGCACCGGCGCGCCCCACTGCTCGATGGTCAGGCCGGTCAGTCGCGAAACGTCGAGTCCGCTGCCGTTCCACAGGTGCAGGCCCCACGGCGCATAGTTGCCGTCGAAGCGCCTGTAGTGCACGCGCACGGTGTCGATGTCGGGCGTCGCGCCGACCGGATTGCTGCGATAGACCGTCGGGTCGCCCGAGCGCAGCCAGAACTCGCCGCCGTCGGTGAACTTCCACAGCCGGTCGATGCCCGGATCGCCGCCCTGGTTCGGCGGATGCACGATGAAGCCGAAGCCGGCCGCGTTCGGGTCGGTGAAGGCGGTCGCCGGCAGGTCGAAGTACGCGCCGTAGGCATCGAGCCCGGTGCGCGCGAACGGCGCCCCCCAGCTCACGCCGGGCACATCGGCGACGTACTGGCCGGCGGCATTCACCTGCCACAGGTGCAGGCCCCAGTCGGCGTAGTTGCCGTCGTCACGGCGATAGTGGATGCGCACGTCGACCGGCGCGCCGTCGCGCGGCGGCGACGGCACCGCGGTCAGCACCAGGCTGGGGTCGGTGGCGTCGCAGATCGCATCGCCGACCTTGCGGTGTTTCGTGGTGTCGAACGCGACCGGGACGGTGCCCACCGACGCCTCGAGCCCCTCGTCGGTGAGTCGCGCCTGCCACGGCGGATCGCAGGCGGCCAGCGACAGGGTCAGGCACAGCGCCGCGAGCGTGGGCAGCGTGCGTGAAAACCAGTGGGACACTCTGGGGGAAAAGGGCGTGCGCATCCTGGCCTCCGGACGGTTCGACGGATGGAAGGCGGCGTCGACGAGGATGTTGCGATGCACCAAAAATGCTTGGAAAAACAGGCATTTCCAGCAGGCCGGCGCGACCGGGTTGCACTGTCGGCGATCCGGTGTCGCGGGACAAGCCACGCAGGCGCGGTTGAAAACGTATTCCCGGGATCACGCGGGTTTCTCGCGATCGAACCGCGCGTCAGGGGGCGTCCGCGCCTTCGGAAAGCCGCAGGAACGCCGGCGGCACCGCCTCGGTCAGCCACACGCCGTTCTCGGACCGATGGAAGACATGCCCGGCGGAGGCCATCGCCGCCGCGTCCACGCGCAGCACGACCGGGCGGCCGTGGCGGGCGCCGACCCGGGTCGCGGTGTCGGCGTCGGCGGACAGGTGGACGTGCTGGCGGCTGCGCCGGTCCAGGCCCTCGCGCAGGATCGCGTCGAGGAACCGGGTCGCGGTGCCGTGGTACAGCACCGCCGGCGGCGCCACGGCCGGCAGGTCGAGCGCCACCGCCACCGCATGCGAATGCCCCTGGCGCGCGCGGATCCGGCGCCCGTCCTCGCTGATCGCGTAGCGCTGCTTGTCGTTCTCGGCGACCGCTTGCTCGATCAGGGCGCGGGTCAACGGGTGATGGCCGGCGGCGCGGGCGATCAGGTCGTCGATGTCGGCCCAGCCGGCCGCGTCGAGGGTCAGGCCGATGCGCCCGGGCTGGTGGCGCAGGACGAGGGCGAGGAACCTGCTGGCAGCGAGGACCGGATCGGACATGCGGGCAGGCTAGCGCGGGAGCCGGGCAGAGGTCACGTTTCGGCTCGCCCCGGGCGGCGGCGCCTCCGGGAAGGCTGTCCCGGTCGTCGTTTCGCCGTATGCTGGCCGCCTTATGCCGGGAATTCCGCAGGGAAACGGAGCAAGCGTGATGCGTTCAGCGTGGGTGTGCGTGGGGGTCGTCGCGATCCTGTCCGTGTCGGGGTGCAAGAAGGCAGAGCCGCCGAAAACGCCGGATCTGCCGATCCCGCAGTGCAAGGAGGTGCCCGAAGCGGGCGCCAAGAACTTCGCGCGCCTGGTCCACGCCATGGACCGCGCCGGCGATCTGCCCATGCTCACCCGGACCTTCGCGGGCTACCGCAAGACGCTGGACGCCGAGATCGCCAAGCGCGACCCAGCGCTCGCGCAGAAGCTCAAGCCGGTGCTCGACCGCCACTTCTCGCAGGACGCCCTGCGCGCCCGCGCCGCCTGCGCGCTGTTCGCGCCGCTGGCGGCCAAGTCCGGCGGCGTGGCCGCGCTCGATGCCTGGTCGCGCTCGCCCGAGATGCACGCGATGAACGTGTCGATCTGGACCCGCGCGCCGGTGCCGTCGGAGGAAGAGAACGTCCCGAATTCCGAGCGCCGTTCGCAGCGACTGCGCGACGTGGTCACGGCGATGGCGCTGGAACAGGTGCAGAGCAACCGCAAGGCCGGCGAAGGCCCGGAACCGACGGCGCTGATCGCCGCGCTCGACTCCGCGGCGCTCAGCCTGCCGGCGCCCGCACCGAGGGAACGCATCGACCGCACCACGCTGATCGAGCAGTGGCTGCAGCCGGCGCTGATCAAGACGTCCGACGAGGACATCGAGACCTTCATGAACTTCGCGGAGAGTCCGTTCGGCGCCGACTACTACGTCGCGCTCGCATCGGCCTACGACTTCCGTTACGGCGACTGGTACAGCCAGCTCTACCAGGACCTGCGCGAAGCCGCGGCGCCCGGTGAACTGCCCGGCGGCGCGCCCGGCGGCAAGGACGCGGTGATCGCCCAGGCCCGCGGCCTGCTGCGCAACGTCGCTACGCCCGCCGCCGCGGCGCAGGCCAGCGCGATGCTGCAGGAAATCGAGCGCATCGATCCGCGCAACGCACAGGTATACCTGCTGCTGGGCGAGGCGGCGATCAAGAGCGCGCCGCCGATGCCGCTCCGCCAGGACCAGCTGCGCGCCGTCATCGACGTGCCGAACTACTACGCCGCCGAACAGGCGCTCACCAAGGCACTGGAACTGGCGCCGAACGAGCCCGATGCGCTGATGTGGCTGAGTCGGCTGCGTTACCTGCAGGGACGCGACGCCGAGGCGAACCAGCTGTTGCAGCAGGTGCAGGCGATCGATGAGGATCATCCCTACCTCAACCTGTACACCGCGGACCTGATCTTCGAGACCGGTGACTACACCAAGGCCATGCGTTTCTACCAGGCCGCGATCGACAAGTCCGAGGGCGTGCCGTTCCTGCACGAGACGGCGATGGCGCACCTGATGAGCGCGATGCGTCGCGGCAACCGCGGCGACGACTTCCCGCGCATCGCCGAGGCCTTCCTCGCCAAGCATCCGGACGCCTGGAACGTGCGCCTGGACTACGCCGATTACCTGATGGCCACGCCGAAGGCGAAGGCCGACCGGATCATCGCGGTGGTCGATCCGGTGCCGGACACCTGGTTGCCCGCGCGCAAGTACGCGGTGCTGTCGGCCGCGCTGGTGCGCAAGTCCACCGAACTGCTGGACCGCAAGACCGGTGCGCCGGTCGGCGCCAGCCTGGCGGCGATGAAGCGCGCCCTCTCGCTGAATCCGGATCCGCGGACGCTGACCGAGGCGGTGTGCCGCGCCGGCCTCGACGCCAAGCTCGCGCAGCTCTACGTCGATGCCACGCCCAATCCGAAGGCCACCATCACGCCGTTGACGGTGTGCGCGTTGCGCTGGCAGCGGGTCGACATCCTGCGGGCGATCACCCCGTACGGAGACGGCGTCGCGCTGAGCGGGCCGCAGCAGGACCTGCTCGGCGACACGCCCCTGTGCTACGCCGCGGCGACCAAGAACGTGAAGGCGTTCGTCTCCCTCGGCAAGCTGCAGGTCAGTCCGGTGCAGCGCTGCAACGACGGCAACACGGTCGTGGAGCGTCTTTCGCGCATGGCCTACGGTGGCGATCCGGCGGTCGCGCAGATGCAGTCGGTGCTGATCCGGTTCTACCGCAAGAACTGACGGCACGGACGACGGCGCGTGGCCGTCGTCCATCGCGTTCCGCCGAAATACCGACCACGGCCGCGAGCGCCATCGCCGCGGCCAGCGTCGCCCGGCCGCCGGTGCGCAACGTACCGCGCCCGGCCTGTCGCCAGTGGACATCGCGGCGCGCAGTGGGCCGCCAACGCTCGCGCGGCTGTCCGGCGTGCAGGTCGGCCACGGCGCCACCGGGCCGTCATTCCGATGATCGCGGTCTCGCGTGCGGCACCGCGGCGGCATCGCAGGCCAGCGCGACCAGGCCGGTGTCGGCGCCGTAGATCGCGGAAGACAGCGCCTGCGTCAGCGCATTCCGTTCCCGTCTTCTCCGCCGGGTCGGCGGCCGTCGCCGCGGCCCCGCATCACGGCGTGGCGACGGCCCGCAGCATCCGCACCCAGTGGTCGACGTCGTCGGCCAGCGCCTTCACCGGCAGGCGCTCGTCGCGGCCGTGCGCGCGCATGTCGTCCGGTACCACGCCCCACGACCCGTCGACGCCGTATACCGGCAGCCCATGCACGCGGAACGGCCGCGCGTCGCTGGCGCCGGTGCTCATCTCCGGCAGGATCGGCGCGCCCGGGAACATCGCATGCACGCTGTCGCTGTAGACCTTGAGCAGGTCCGGGCGCAGCGGCGACGCCAGCGACGCCTGCTCCTTGTCCAGCCGGGTCACTTCGACCTTGTCGCCGGCGATGGCCTGCAGCTCGTCGCGGATGGCGTCGGGCGAGACGCCCGGCAGGATCCGGCAGTTGACCGTCGCCCGCGCCATCTGCGGCAGCGCGTTGGGTGCGTGCCCGCCGGCGAGCATGGTCGCGACGCAGCGCGTGCGCGTGAGCCCGACCTCGCCGATGTCGGCCTCGATCGCGTCGGCCGCGGCGCCGTCCGCCGGGTCCTTCAGCCACGCACGCATCGCATCGCCCAGCGCGCCGGGCTCGCTGCGCTGGCGCACGTCGAAGTAGGCGCGCGTGGTGTCGTTGAGCTTCGGTTCGAAGCGGTAGTGCGCGAGTCGCGCCAGCGCGTCGGAGAGTTCGTAGATCGCGTTGTCCGGCCGCGGCTTGGAGCTGTGCCCGCCGGGATTGCGGGTGGTGAAGGCGTAGTCGGCGTAGGTCTTCTCGGCGGTCTGGAAGGTGAAGCCGATCGGCTTGCCGTCCGGGGCGAAACCGCCGCCGCCGCCGTCGGCGTTGAGCCCGTACTCCGCGTCGGTCAGCGCATGCCAGTCGGTCGCGCCCTTGAGCGCGCCGATGCCGGTGGTCTCCTCGTCGCCGGTGAAGAACACGATCAGGTCGCGCTTCGGCCGGAACCCCTCGGCCTTCAGTTTCAGCAGCGCGGTCGTCACCGCGACCACGCCCATCTTGTCGTCGGACGTGCCGCGGCC
This sequence comes from Lysobacteraceae bacterium, assembly GCA_044227145.1. Lineage (GTDB taxonomy): Bacteria > Pseudomonadota > Gammaproteobacteria > Xanthomonadales > Xanthomonadaceae > Lysobacter_I. The sequence goes on along the minus strand of JBGAFR010000043.1, from coordinate 5,135 downwards.
GTAGAAGTAGCCGTCCTTTTCGGTCAGCACGAAGGGATCCAGCGACCAGTCCTCCGGCTTGGCTTCCACCACGTCCATGTGCGCCATCAGCAGCACCGGCTTCGCCTTCGGCTTGCCGGCCGCCGGCCAGCGCACGATCAGCGCGGCGGTGGGGTTCTCCGGCGTGGCGTCGTAGGGCATCACGTGGATGTCGGCATCGGCCCAGCCCGCGGCGCGGTACTGGTCGGCGAAATACTGCGCCAGCTCCGGCACCTTGCCGCGCCCCGCGACCGTGGGCACGCCGATGGCATGCGCGTACAGCGCGCGCGCCTTGCCGTGCCAGGGATCGTCCGCGGCCTGCGCGGAGAGGGAAGCGATGGACAGGGCGGTGGCGAGCAGGGCGGTGATCGGTGCGGTGCGCATGGCGGCCTCGGGCGGACGGGATCGTCGCATCCTACGCGCAACCACACTGCGGATGCGGACTGCGCGGCCGGCGTCTGCGATCATGTCCGGATGACCATGCCCGCCGATGCCCCTGTCGATTTTGCCGCCCTGCCGCTGTCGCCCGCTCTCTCGCAGGGCCTCGACGCGCTGGGCTACACCACGATGACGCCGGTGCAGGCGCAGGCCCTGCCGCCGATCCTCGACGGCCGCGACGTCATCGCGCAGGCGCCCACCGGCAGCGGCAAGACCGCCGCGTTCGGCCTCGGCCTGCTGCATCGGCTCGATCCCGCCGACGGCCGCACCCAGGCGCTGGTGCTGTGCCCCACGCGCGAGCTCGCCGACCAGGTCGGCAAGCAGCTGCGCAAGCTCGCCACCGGCATCCCCAACCTCAAGATCTCGATCCTCTGCGGCGGCCTGCCGCTGGCGCCGCAGCTCGCCTCGCTCGCGCACGCGCCGCACGTGGTCGTCGGCACGCCCGGGCGCGTGCTCGAACTGGCGCAGAAGGACGCGCTGTCGCTGCGCGGGGTGCGCACGCTGGTGCTGGACGAGGCCGACCGCATGCTCGACATGGGCTTCGAGGACGCGATCCGCGATCTGGTCAAGCGCACGCCGAAGGATCGCCAGGGGCTGTTGTTCTCGGCAACGTTCCCCGACGCGATCCGCACGCTCGCCAACGCGATGCTGCGCGACGCGGTGGAGGTCAGCGTCGACGGTGGCGCCGAACCGGCGACGATCGAGCAGTTGTTCTTCGAGGTCGAGCCCGCGCGAAAGATGCCGCTGCTCGCCGCGCTGCTGCTGCGCTACAAGCCCGCCTCGTGCGTGGTGTTCTGCAACATGCGCAAGGACACCGAGGAAGTGGTCGGCTCGCTGGCGCACTACGGCTTCAGTGCCCTGGCGCTGCATGGCGACATGGAACAGCGCGATCGCGAGGAAGTACTGGTGCGCTTCGCCAACCGCAGTTGCACCGTGCTGGTCGCCAGCGACGTGGCCGCACGCGGACTCGACGTCGAGGACCTCGGCGCCGTCGTCAACTTCGACCTGCCCAGCGATGCCGACACCTACCTGCACCGCATCGGTCGCACCGGCCGTGCCGGTCGCGACGGGCTCGCGCTCAGCCTGTGCGTGCCCACCGACCTGCCGCGCGAGAAGGCGATCAGCGAGCGCATGGGCAAGTCGCTGCGCTACGAGCGCATGGAACCGCTCGCCGGCCGGCCGCCGCACGTGCCCGCCGCGGCGATGGTGACGCTGCGCATCGATGCCGGTCGCACCGACAAGCTGCGTCCCGGCGACATCGTCGGCGCGCTGACCGGCGAGGCGGGCCTGAAGGCCGACGCCGTCGGCAAGATCGACGTCTATCCCACGCGTTCGTATGTCGCGATCGCGCGGTCCCAGGCCGAGACAGCGCTGGCGCGGCTGCGCAGCGGCAAGATCAAGGGCCGGAAATTCCGGGTGAACCGACTCTGAGGTTCGACCGGAGGCGCGTCGCGCTCATGGCGCCGGATCGGGATCGGGCTCCGGTTCCGGCTCGGAGTCGGGTTCCGGCGTGCCGGCATCGCCCGCGCGGGCGAAGTCCATGTCGACGCTGAAGCGGGCGAAGGCACGCGCCATCGCGTCGCGCATCTCCGGCCGGATCTCGGGCGACTGCAGCATCGCGGCCGGGTCGCCGGCTTGGGTCAGGTGCAGGCCGTCGACGTCGCACTGGTAGGCGTGCCCGATCGACTGCGCGCCGGCCTCGCGGGTCTCGACCGTCACGCGGCCCGGGGTATGGAACTCGTTGTGCAGCGTGATCCGGTTGTCGTGGCCGGTGTATGTCGTCAGCAGCCGGCCGCCCACCGTGCGCCAGGTGAAGTGCGTGCCGCCGTTCTTGGTCTGGCGCAGCCAGACGCCGCCATGCGGGTTCGTCTGCGTGACCACGTCGAGGTAGGTGAACGAACCGGTGTGGTCCGGATTCAGCGCGAGCACGCGCGTACCGGACACGTAACGCGGCGGATCGGCCGTGCCGGTGGCGCTTTGTTCGAAGTAGCGGCGCAGCGAGGCTTCCGTTTCCTCCCATCGGCCGGCGGGACAGGCGCACAGGCTGGTGGTCGTCGGCTGCGCGGTGATGACGATGTCGCCCAACTGGCGAGTGCGCGTCGTCGTCCACAGCGCGCGGTAGCGCACCGGCCCGTCGCAGGTGGAGACCGTGGTCAGCGGCGGCCCCCATGCCCCGCGCTCCGCCTTGCGCCAGAAATGGCGTGCGTCGTCCGGCAGCGGCGCATGGGTCAGCGTGTAGACCTTGCCGCGATCGAACGCGAACACCGCGTTGCCGATCGTGTACGGCGTCGACGGCGGCATCCGCAGGTGGTCGTCGCCGTGGATCGCGATCGTACCGCCCAGCGTGGGCGTCGACGGCATCGTCCGGCCGTCGGGCATGTGGATCTGCTGGTCGAAATAGGCCAGCGCGAAATCGCCCCAGTGCGCGGCGTCGATCGCTTCGATGCCGCGCGCCGACGCGATGAAATCGCGCACCGCCTGCGGGCCTTCGGTCTCGCCGAGCCACAGGTACCACGGCACGGCTTCGTAGCTCATCCGGTCCAGCGCAGTGCTCTGGATCTCCGCATCGAAATTCCGGATGTAGCCCGGGCCGATGCCGGATTTCGCGAGGTAGGCGAAGTACTCAGCGCTGGCTTCGGTCAGCCAACCTTCGTCCGGCATGCGCCGCCAGGTGGCGTACTGGATGCAGTGGAAGATCTCGTGCGACAGCACGAAGACCAGGTCGTCGCCGCCGGCGCGGTGGTTGAGCTTGTAGTAGCTCACCGGACATTCGGGCACGCCGACCGAATGCGCCGCGGCGGTGTAGTCGCCCTTGTCGAAGCCGCCGTCGGGGCCGTCTTCCTGCGGCGAGACGTAGCTGGTGAACATGACCGTCACGTTGCCCAGCTGCATGTCGCCGCCCATCGCGTCCATTGCCGTGCCGACCGCGGCAGCGAGTTCGCGGATGCGTCCCGGCAGCGCGGGGTTGTCGGTGATCGGCATGCCGTGCGGATGCACCGCGCGCAGCTTGGCGCTGCCGCCGCGCCAGTGGATGTCCGCGGTCTCGATGGTGTCGCAGTCCTGCGTCGACAGGCGATCGTCGAAATAGCCGAGATAGGTCGCATCCGTGCATTGCCCGAAATCGTCGGCCCGCACGTGGCAGGCGAACAGGCAGGCGCACACCCCCACCACCCACAATGCTGCGCGGATCATCGCGATGCCCCCGGCGTGTCGGTGGGCGGATTCTAGCCCCGGGCGAGGCCATGTGCCCGCGGCCCGGCGGGTCCTCGCGGAAGGACGGTCGCGATCCGGCGTCGCGACCCGTCCGTCGCCGCGGGACGCCTCAGCCGCCGCCCGCGATGCCACCCGGCAGGGCGGTGATGCAGGGCGGCAGGCCGGCCGCGTACGGCTGCTGTTCGATCACCAGCGATTGATCGTCCACGAACCCGCTGCCGACCGCGCCGGGGCCTTCGACATGGCCGCGCACGCGGACGGTGTAGTCGCCGGCCTCGTCGACCACGCACGCTGCCGTCGTGCCGACGCTGGCCGCGCGCAGGTTGCTCTCGCTGGTGGCGCCGTCGTTGGAGCACAGGGCGCTCAGATCGTCGTGGGTCGGCGGCAATTGCTTCGCCGTGATCGCGAGGATGCCCTTGTTGACGACAATGTCGTATTCGACGTGGCCGCGGCGGACCTGGCATTCGGCGAAATAGTGGACGACCAGCGTGCGAGGTCCGGGGGCATTGAAGGTCTTCGCGATGAACTCGACGTCCGGCAGGCCCACCGGCACGAAGACGGCGCCGGTGTTGGTGCCGGCCGCGACCGACTGCGCGGCCGACGGTGGCGACAGCGCGAGTCCGAGCGACAGCACCGCGCCGGCAGGGAAGGCAATCAGGGTGTTCATGGGGGTCTCCTGTATGGTCGAATGACCGGGTCCGCCGCCGCCCGGCATGGGCGACGACCAAGGCCGCGCCCTCGTTGGGCGGGCCTCGATGCAGACGTCGCGGAAAGCCGCCGAACCCCGCCACTGAGGTGAGCGCACTGGACAGCGGGCATCTCTGGGTGGGAGAGGGCGCCACGCCCGCGAGGCCGCATGTGGCGCATGGCGCCACCGGTCGGCACGTACGCTTGAGGCGACGGAAGAGCGTTGCCCGCTTCGGGCGCACCTCGGCGCATGGCAGGCCGCCGCAACGCCGCACGCAGGCGCCTGGAGCGCGATGCCGAAGGCGACCGCGCAGCGCGCGCGGCTCGAACGGAGCGCGGCATTGGGCGACAGGAAGTCGCGGTCGAAGCCCGAAACCCGCTGCGGATGCGATCGAACCGAGTACGCCACGGCCGGCACCCCGGGGCGCCCGACCCCACGGCGCCGGAGCGGCCCACTGAATGGCGGGGAGGCGCCCGATTTGCTTTGCGCAGCAGTTGGCCCCATAGTAGCCCCCGCTGAATGTCAAGGGTCACCTTGGATCGTGGCCTGCCGCTGTAGAACAAGCTTCACCGCGCCTACACTGTTTCGCTCGTTTCCTCCTTGCAGCCAGCCCCTGCCGCCAAGCGGCATCCACACTCCCTGACTCAAGGAAAACAATCATGTCCCAGAAACAGACCGGCACCGTGAAGTGGTTCAACGACGCCAAGGGCTTCGGCTTCATCACCCCGGAAAGCGGCGCCGACCTCTTCGTGCACTTCCGCTCGATCCAGGGCTCGGG
>JBGAFR010000042.1:0-29322 GCA_044227145.1 Lysobacteraceae bacterium | reverse complement strand
GAGCTTCTGGAATTCGTCTTCGGCCAGTCCTGGAACTTTCGCCTGCGTGGCGAGATGCACGGTGGTGATCGCATATCCGTCGTAGACTTTCGCCAGCACGACCTCGGCCTGCGTCGAGATCTCGACCGGCGCATGATTGGCGGCGCCGAGAACCCGCGAGAAAGCCATCGAGAAACAGGCCGCGTGAGCCGCGCCGAGCAGCTCCTCCGGATTCGTTCCCGGACCATCCGCGAACCGTCCGCTGACGCTATAGGGCGATTGCGCGAGCGCGCCGCTCGCCGTGGAGATCGTTCCGGCGCCGTCGGCGAAGCCGCCTGTCCACACCGCGGATCCAATTCGCTTCATCGTTCCGTCTCCCTGCTGGCCGCCGGCGCGCAAAAAATCTCGCGCGGATCGCGCCGCGCCCGGCGAGACGTAAGATAAGCCTCGCGGCGGCGGCCGTCTTTCCGCTTCAAGGCCCAATTGTCAGGATCGCACGACGCGCCGCGCGCGGCGCGACTTTCGCGGTCCGCCGCGCCAGAACGCGCCGGATCTCTCTTGCGGCGCCACAAGAGCGTCTCTTGACATCTCGCGCCGCCGCCCCGATAGCCGCAGGCGACGCGGGTCCGTCCGAAAACCCGCCCCTTGTCGCCTCCGCCGGGCGGACGGCCTTCGACCGCCGCGGCGCGCGCGGCCAGAACGAGCACAGCCATGGGCATCAAATGCGGCATCGTCGGCCTGCCGAACGTCGGCAAGTCGACGCTTTTCAACGCGCTGACCAAGGCCGGCATCGCCGCAGCCAACTTCCCGTTCTGCACGATCGAGCCGAACGTCGGCATCGTGCCGGTGCCGGATCCGCGCCTCAACGCGCTGGCGGAGATCGTCAAGCCGCAGAAATGCATTCCGACCGCGGTCGAATTCGTCGACATCGCCGGCCTGGTTGCCGGCGCGGCCAGCGGCGAAGGCCTGGGCAACAAGTTCCTGGCCCACATCCGCGAGGTCGACGCGATCACCCACGTGGTGCGCTGCTTCGAGAACCCGGACGTCATCCACGTCAACAACAAGATCGACCCGATCGCCGACATCGAGACGATCGACACCGAGCTGGCGCTGGCCGACCTGGAATCGGTCGAGAAGGCGCTGCAGCGCGCCGAGCGTTCGGCCAAGACCGGCGACAAGGACGCGAAGGCGCGCGTCGAGGTGCTGGCGCGCATCCGCGCCGGTCTCGACAGCGGCAAGCCGGCGCGCGCGCTGGGCCTGTCCGACGACGACAAGCTGGCCGTGCGCGACCTGTTCCTGCTCACGCTCAAGCCGGTGATGTACGTGGCGAACGTGCTGGAAGACGGCTTCGAGCACAATCCGCACCTCGACGCGGTGCGTGCGCGCGCCGTGGGCGAGGGCGCCGAGGTGGTGCCGGTGTCGGCGGCGATCGAGGAAGAGCTGAGCCAGCTCGACGACGCCGACCGCGACACGTTCCTGGCCGACCTCGGCCTGGACGAGCCGGGCCTGAACCGGGTGATCCGCGCCGCGTACAAGCTGCTCGGCCTGCAGACCTATTTCACCGCCGGCGTGAAGGAAGTCCGCGCGTGGACGGTGAAGGCCGGCGCGACCGCGCCGCAGGCCGCGGCGGTGATCCACACCGACTTCGAGAAGGGCTTCATCCGCGCCGAGACGATCGGCTACGACGACTTCATCAAGTACCGCGGCGAATCCGGCGCGCGCGACGCCGGCCGCCTGCGTCTGGAAGGCAAGGAATACCGGGTGCAGGAAGGCGACGTGCTGCATTTCCGCTTCAACGTCTGACGCCCTGCTTCAACGCGTTCCGATCACGCCCCGCCTCGTGCGGGGCGTGTCGTTTGCGGGGCTGCGCTTGCCGCGGGCGCCCGGCGATGCCGAGAATGCGCTGGCCGGCCCCCGCCGGCGCAGACCGGAGCCGGCCATGCGACTCGAACGCCTCGTCCCCATGCAGCCCGTGCGCCGGTTGGCCGACGCGGTCGCGTTCTACGCGAGGCTCGGTTTCACCGTCGAAGAGCGCAACGACGACTGGGGCTGGGCGCGGCTGGCCTGCGGCGATTGCCGGATCATGCTGGACCAGTCGATCAACCCGCATCCCGGCCTGCCGCGCGCGGCGGTGCTGTACCTGTATCCCGACGACATCGTCGCCTACCACCGCGCGGTGCGGGAGCGCGGCCTCGACGTGCCGGACCTCGACACGACCTTCTACGGCATGACCGAATTCCGTATCGACGATCCCGACGGCAACCGGCTGTGGATCGGCCAGGACACCGGCGCCGTCACCGGTTGAGGCGACGGCGCGCGCTGCCTGCCGAGCGTCACGTCAGCCGGCCAGTGACGCGAGCGCCGGCGCCTGCTCTGCCAGCCAGTCCTCGAACGGACGCGGGTCCTGCCCGGTCAGCGCGCGGTAGTCGCCGGTGACGGTCGCCACGCGGCCGGCAGCGGTGTTGGTATCGAACGAAGCGAACACCTGCGCCAGCGGCTCGGGCAGGCCGGCGCCGACCATGCCCTCCACCAGCGCTTCGACCGGCACCGGGACCACGGCCAGCGGTTTGCCGGTGGCCTGCGCGACCGCGGCGGCGATCTGCTCGGTGGTCCACGCGCGGGCACCGCTCAGGGTGAAGACGCGTTTGCCGTCCCGGCCGTCGGCCAGCGCGGTCGCCGCGGCCCGGGCGAGGTCGTCGCGGGCGATGTGGGCGATGCCGCCCTGTCCGGCGGCGCTGTACCACTGCCCGCCGGGCAGGGCCGACGGCAGCCACAGGAACAGGTTCTCGAAGTACCAGTGGTTGCGCAGCACGGTCCAGCCGGGCAGGGCGCTGGCGGCCAGCGCCTGTTCGGTGCCGAGATGGTCGGGGGCGATCAGCAGCGGCGAGTCCTCGGGCTCAGGCATCGAGGTATAGAGGACGTGTCGCACGCCGGCGGCTTCGGCCGCCGCAATGGCCGCGCGGTGCTGCGCCAGACGACGCCCGGGGCGGTCGAGGGCGTCGGTGCTGACCAGAAGCAGGCGATCACCGCCGGCGAAGGCCGTGGCCAGCGAGGCGGCGTCTTCGAAATCAGCGGCGCGGACGGTGACGCCGCGCGCGGCCCAGTCGGCGAGGGCATCTGGCTTGCGGGTGGTGGCGATGACGTCCCCGGCCGGGACGTGCAGGGTATCGAGGAGGTGCGAAAGGACACGCTGGCCGAGATGGCCGCTGGCGCCGGTGACGATGAGCTTGGACATGGCGGTGATTGCGAGAGTTGGTCTCGAATCGAGACCATGCGCATAATAGGCACCGGAATCGCCGCCACAAGCAGGCACTTCCGCTGCCGCTGGTCACCTCGAGGGAACCACCCCATGTCGTCTGAAGCCATCCCTGCCGTCTCTGCGCCCGATCCACGCGCCGTGGCCGATGCCCTCGTCGGCGGCTGGGACGCCTGGCGCGAGGGCGGGCAGCCCAACGAAGCCTGCCCGGTCCGAGGCGTGCTCGATCGCATCGGCGACAAGTGGAGCGTGCTGATCGTGCTGACGCTGGCCGGCGCGCCGCACCGGTTCGGCGCGCTGCGCCGCGCGGTGCCCGACATCTCGCAGCGCATGCTCACCCAGACCCTGCGCGACCTGGAGCGCGACGGGCTGCTGTCGCGGACCGTGTTCCCGACCAAGCCGCCCAGCGTGGAATACGCGCTCACGCCGCTGGGCGAATCGCTGCTGGTGCCGCTGCAGGCGCTGGTGCGCTGGGCCGACGACCACCACGCCGAGATCCTCGCCGCGCGGGCGCGCATGGCCTGAGCCGCACGGCCGGTCGCGGGTCGAAGATCGCGGATCGCCAATCGCGGACGAAAAGATCGCGGACGAAAAAAAACCCCTCCGGGTTGCGGAGGGGCCGTCCACTTCCTTGCGGTGCATCCGTGTGGGCCGTCGCCTGGAGCGAGGGCTCAGAGGCTCCCGCTGCCGCCGAACTTCCAGCTGAAGTCGAGGTAGACGGTGCGGCCGACCGAGTCGAACCACGACACGTCGTAGTAGGGATACGCGGTGTAGGTGCGGTCCTTCGGCGGCATCTTGTCGAACACGTTGTCCACCGCCAGGCCGATGCGCATCGCGTCGTTGATGCGGTAGCCGGCGGTGAGGTTCCAGCGCCAGGTCGCGCCGACCCACGCGCTGTTGCCGTCCGCCGGGTCGTAGACCTGATCGTAGGAATCCGAGGTCGGCAGCTTGCCCAGGCGGGTGCCGTGCACGCCGGCGGACCAGGCGTCGCGGTTCCATGCGATCGACACGCCGGTCTTGGTGCGCGGGATGTCGAAGCCGCTGTTCACCGCCAGTTCGTCCTCGACCGGGTCGCCGTTGTAGCGCTGGAAGTCGTGGCTGCGGACCCAGCTGTGGTCGAGGCCGAAGCGGAAGTCGCCGGCCACCGTTTCCAGCTTGTAGTGCGCGCTCAGGTCGACGCCGCTGGTGTTCTCGCGGGCGACGTTGATCGGGTTGACGTAGATGCCGTACAGGTCGCCGTTGACGCGGGTGATGCGGCTGAGGGCGTCGACGCAGGTGGGCGAGGCGGGATCGAGGTCGCCGAGGCGGCAACTGGCCTCGTTGCGCAGGATCTCGCCGACGCTCATGTCCTGCACCTGGTTGCGCATGCGGATGTCGAAGTAGTCCAGCGACACGTCGAAGGCGGGCGAGGGCGACCACACCAGGCCGGCCGTCCACGAGGTGCTGGTCTCCGGGTCGAGCGAACGGTTGCCCTGGCGGGTGCGGATCAGGTGAGCGTCGTAGTCGGAGCAGTCGGTCGCGCCCGGGTCGTCGCTGAGGCAGGTGTAGTAGTCGGTGCCCGAGGTCTCATCGTTGCCGAGGCCGGCGTAGACGTAGTGCAGGTCGGCGGCGCGGAATGCGGTGCCGTACGAGCCGCGCACCAGCAGCGAATCCACCGGGCGCCACTCCAGGCCGGCGCTCCAGGTCAGCTTGCCGACGTCGTGGCCGGAATAGCGGTACTGGTCGTAGCGGGCGGCGAGGCTGGCGTTGACCGTCTCGTGCAGTGGCGCGCGCAGTTCGCCCGCCAGCGCCCAGCGGTTGCGGCTGCCGTGGCCGTCGGAGTCCTTCCAGCTGTAGTAGTAGTACTCGGTGGCGCGGGTGTCGGGATGCAGGTCGTAGGCCTGGTTGCCGAACTCGACGACGCCGGCGAACCCGACCGGGCCGGCCGGCAGCGAGAACAGCTCGCTGTTGGTCAGGGTCAGCGAGAGCGTGTCGGTGCGCGAGGTCGGGTGGTAGGTGCTGCGGCCGGAGATCGCGTCGTACTGGGCGCGGGTCAGCGGCGTGTACAGGCGCGCCGGGTCGGCGTCGAAGATCGGGAAGCCGTCCGGATCCGTGCCCAGCTGCGGGCCGAGGAACAGGTCGTTCGCCGCGCCGGCCACGATCTGCGGCCAGCTGATGGTCGCGTGGTACTGCGAGTGGCTCAGCGTGGCCTCGTAGTCCCAGTTGCCGCCGAGCGGACCGGTGAAGCCGGTGGCGATGCCGAAGGTCTTCTGCGTGCTGCGGATCATGCCTCGGTCCAGACCGCCCATTTCTTCGGGGCTGAACTGGCGCTGCCAGTATTCGACCTGGCCGGTGGTCTGGTTGTAGAAGTAGCCGTCCTCGTTGCCGTCGGGCGCCTGGTAGCTCCACGCGGTCACGTCGCGGAACAGGCCGATCTTGTGGTAGCCCAGCTGCACGTCGGCGAACCACTGGTGGCCGTTCTGCAGCGTGTAGTTGAACGCGCCGTAGGCGTTGATGCCCTTGCGCTCGCTGAGGACGGTGCCGTAGCCGATCGCCTCGTCGCTGCCGCAGTAGTAGCCGGGGCCGTAGTCGTCGATCACCGGATCGTACGGGCCGAAACCGGGGCGGGAGGCGTAGTAGGTCGAGCCGCGGTTGAGCGAGGACAGCCCGTCGCAGGCCGCCTGGCCCGGATCGAGGTACTCGTCGTCGTAGTTGGTGCGCAGGAACGCGCGCCGGGCCGCCTGCGAACGCGCGGTCGGGCCGTCCTTGGTCGAATCCTGGATCGCGCGGTCGTAGGCCCACAGCGGGCGCTGCACCTGCAGTTCGGCGCCGATCACCGCGTTGAGGCCGCCGCGCTCGAAACCGGTGGTCAGCGACACGTCGTAGGACTCGCCGCCGCCGCGGGTGGTGTCGCCGTAGCGCACGTCCACGGTGGTGCCGTCGGCCTGCTTCTTCAGGATGAAGTTGACCACGCCGGAGATCGCGTCGGAGCCGTACACCGCGGACGCACTGCCGGTCAGCACCTCGACCCGGTCGACCATGCCCAGCGGGATGCTGGAGATGTCGGTGAAGTTGCTGCGGCCCTGGAAGGGCATCGGGAAGTCGGCGATGCGGCGGCCGTTGACCAGCACCAGGGTGTGGTTCGGACCGAGGCCGCGGAGATCGACCTGCTGCGCGCCCGGCGAGAAATCGGCGCCGCTGGCCGACTGCTGGCTCTGGGTCTCGCCGCTGTTCTGGGTCAGGCTGCGCAGCACGTCCGGCACCGTGGTGAAGCCGCCGGCGCGGATGTCGCGCGCGGTCATCACCGTCACCGGCGCCGGCCCCTCGATCGCGGCCCGGGGGATGCGCGAACCGGTCACCTGGACGCTTTCGAGTTCCTTCGACGGCGGAGGCGCCGGCTCCTCAGCGCCTCCGCCCGGAGGGTCCGCCTGGACGGCGGGCGCCGGCGCGCGCTTCGGGGTGTCGTCGCGGACGATGACCACAGCGCCCGACGCCGAGTCGTGGCGCGCGGAGAAGCCGCTCCCCCGGAGCAGGCGCCGCAACGCGGCGTCGGCATCGGGCGCCGCCTGCACGCCGCCGGTGCGGGCGCCGTGGAGCTGGTCGGAGCGATAGACCAGCTGGGTGCCGGACTGGCGCGCCAGCGTGTCGAGCGCGGACGTGAGGTCGCCCGCCGGGATCGTGATCGGCACGGTCGGACCCGCCGACCCCTGCGCGTGGGCCTGCAGCGCGAGACTGCAGGCGGCGGACAGCAGCAACACTCGGAACGTTCTGGTCATGGTTCCCCTAGGATCCCCGGTCGGTGGCGCCCCATGCGCACACTCGACAGACCGGGACGAACCGGGCCGCCGAATCCCTCCCTGTGTCCCGCGCTCAGCGGCTGTGCAGCACGAGCAGGTCGCCGCGCGCCTCGACCCGCACCCCGAACCCGTCCTGCAGCAGGCGGGCGAAGGCGTCCGGGTTCGACCAGCGGAAATTGCCGCCTATGCGCAGCGCGGCCACGTCCGCATCGCCCATCACCAGCTTGCGGCCGTTGTAGCGGTTGAACTCCTCGGCGGCGACCGACAGCGGGGTGTCGTCGAAGTACAGCCGGCCGCCGCGCCACTCGAGGGCGCGCTCGGCGGCGGCCAGGGTGCCGCGATGTACGGAGATGCCGTCCCGGGTCGCTTCGGCGATGCTGCCCGCGGGCAGCAGCACCGGCTCGGCGCCGGTGCGGCCCGGGCGGGCCGGCGATTCCAGCCGCACCACGCCCTCGGTCACTACCACGCGCAGGGCGTCGCCCTGGCGGCGGACCGAGAAGCGGGTCCCGACGGCGATGGCCCGCCGCCCGTCCGCGTCCACGACGAACGGGCGGGCGTGGTCCTTCGCCACCTCGAAGAAGGCCTCGCCGCCGAGCAGGTCGATGCGGCGCTCGGCCGTGGCCATCGTCACCGCGATGCGACTGTCGCTGCTCAGGGTGGCCTCCGAGCCGTCGCTCAGCCGGATGCTGTCCAGCCGGCCCACGGCCGTGGCGTAGTCGACGGGACGGGCGGCCTCGCGGGCGCGCCACGCGTGCAGCCCGAGCGTGCCGAGCGCGACGACGGCGAGCACCGCCGCGGCCGCGAGACGCACGCCGCGCGACGGCGCCGCGGAGCGCCGGACGATGGAATCGCCGCTCGTTTCGCCGGCGTAGGCGCGTGGCGGCGGGGCGTCGCCCGTGCGTCCGGCCGCCAGCGCTTTCAGTCGCGCGCTTTCGTTCCATGCGGCCGCCAGCCGCACGAAGGCCACGCGGTGCGCCGTCGCGGCCGCCAGCCAGGCCTGCAGCCGGGCCTCGTCGTCGCCGTTCCAGGCCTCGCCGTCCCGGCGCGCCAGCCACGCCGCGGCGGCGCGTTCAATCTGCCTGCTGTCGGTCGCGGACATCGCGATCCTCCGCTGCCGCGCGCGCGCGCTCGTCCTGCGCGGACGGCCGTTCGCCGCCGAAGTAATGCCCGGCGATCAGGCGCATGCCATGGGCCAGATGCTTCTCCACCGTCTTCTCGCTGATTCCCAGTTTCGCGGCCACGACCTTCTGCGGCAGGTCTTCCACCCGACGCAGCCACACCACTTCCCGGCAGCGGTCCGGCAGCCGGTCGAACGCCTCCGCCAGCCGGCGGAGGGCCTGGCGCCCCCCGAACCGCCGTTCGGGGGACACCTCATCGATCAAGACGTTCAACGTGTCCGGATCACCCAGTGTCTCGATCGACACCACCCGCCCGCGGCGCAGCCGGTCGGTGATCAGGTTGCGCGCGCTGGCGAACAGGAACGACTTCGGCGAACCCGGGAGGGCGCGTCCGGCCGCCTCGTAGACCCGGACGTAGATCTCCTGCCGCAGGTCGTGCAGGTCCTCGCCCGCCGGCGCGCAGCGGCGCAGGTAGCGCACGAGCGCTTCCTCGTGGACGAGGATCTCGTGGACGAACCAGTCGTCGAGGGGGCTGCGCATCGGCTGCACGATAGCCGATGATCGGCGGTCGAGGGCGTCGTCGCGGTCCGGCCGGTGCGCCGGGAGGGAAGATCGGCACCCGTTCGTCTGAATGCGGATGGGCCATCGCGTCGCGAGCGCGCGCCGTGCGCCCATCCGCCTGCATCGCCCCTTGCCGGAGATCGCCATGCCCCGTTCCGCCTCCCGTGCCGCCGCACCGCTGCGTCGCCTGTTCCGCGCGCTGTGCCTGGCCTCCCTGCTGTGCCTGGTCGCGCTGCCGGCGTTCGCCCGCGACTACCAGCGCCTGATCATCGGCGATCGCGGCCTGCCGACGCCGGGCAGGGTCCAGCCGGGCCTGCTGCTGGCCGGTGGCGGCGACCGCAATCGCGACGCGGTGCGCTGGTTCCTCGGTCGCGCCGGCAATGGCCACATCGTCGTGCTCAGCGCTTCGTACACCCACGAGATCGCCGACGAGTTCTACAAGGATGTCGGCGGCGCGGCGTCGGTGGAGACTTTCGTCTTCGCCAACGGCAAGCCGGCGACCGACCCGAAGATCCTCGCCGCGCTGGCGCACGCCGACGGCATCTTCATCGCCGGCGGCGATCAGGCCCGCTACGTCCGCTACTGGAAAGGCACGCCCGTCGCCGCCGCGCTGGACGCCCACGTCCGCGCCGGCAAGCCGCTGGGCGGTACCAGCGCCGGCCTCGCCATCCTCGGCGAGTACCTCTACGGCGCGATGGACGGCGGCAGCATCGTCAGCCCCGAGGCGCTGGCCGACCCGATGGGCCCGGCGGTGACCATCGAGCAGGATTTCCTGCACATCGCGACGCTCCATGGCGTGGTCACCGACACCCATTTCAAGGAGCGTGATCGCCTCGGTCGTCTGTTCAGCTTCGTCGCCAAGGCCGAGACCCTGACCGGCACCCCGCACCGTCCGCTGGTCGGCGTGGGCGTCGACGAAAGCGCCGCGCTGGCGGTGGACGGCGAGGGCAACGCCCGCATCTTCGCCACCGACCCGCACGGCAGCGCCTGGGTGGTCCGCGGCGGCTTCCCGGAGACCCAGATCGCCGGCAAGCCACTGCAGCTGGCGCGGGTCGAGGTGACCGGCGTCGGCGCGGGCTCGATCCTGCACCTGCCGGCCGGCACCGTCGACGCCCCGGTGTTCCGCAAGGTCTACCGGGTGGACAATGGCCGCCTGCAGGAGGTCGCCCCGATGATGCTCGCGATCCATGGCGGTGCCGGCGTCGAACGCGCCGACCTGACCCCCGAGGAGGAGCGCGCCGCCCGCGCCGCGCTCGAACTGGCCCTGCGCCGCGGCCATGCGGCGCTGAAAGCCGGCAAGCCGGCGCTGGACGCGGTCACGGCGGCGATCACCGTCCTGGAGGACGATCCGAACTTCAACGCCGGCCGCGGCGCCGTCTTCACCCATGACGGCCGCAACGAACTCGACGCTTCGCTGATGGA
The DNA here is from genome assembly GCA_044227145.1 of Lysobacteraceae bacterium. Taxonomy (GTDB): domain Bacteria; phylum Pseudomonadota; class Gammaproteobacteria; order Xanthomonadales; family Xanthomonadaceae; genus Lysobacter_I. Next base: position 19,210 of record JBGAFR010000042.1, on the reverse strand, counting down.
CGGGGCGACCCGCGCCGCCGGTGCGGTCGCCGGCGTGCATCGGGTGAAGAATCCCATCCTGCTCGCCCGGGCGGTGATGGACCGTTCGCCCCACGTGATGATGGTCGGCGACGGCGCCGAGGCCTTCGCGAAGGAGCAGGGCGTCGAGCTGGTCGATCCGGCCTGGTTCCGCACCGAGAAGCGCTGGCAGCAGCTCCAGCAGCGGCTGCGCGAGGACGCCGCCAAACAGGCCGCGCTCGACCCGCACCCCGGACGCCGCTACACCGGCACCGTCGGCGCCGTGGCCCTGGACGCCCAGGGCCGGCTGGCGGCCGGCACTTCCACCGGCGGCATGACCGACAAGCGCTACGGCCGGGTCGGCGACTCGCCGATCATCGGCGCCGGCACCTACGCCAACGCCGTCTGCGCGGTCTCGGGCACCGGCTGGGGCGAGTTCTACATCCGCACCGCCGCCGCCCACGACGTCTGCGCCCGCATGACCTACCTGAACGAAACCGCACAGCAGGCCGGCGAAGCGGTCATCAACGGCGCCGTCCCGGCGCTGGGCGGCGACGGCGGCGCCATCGTCCTGGCCGCCGACGGCAGCGTCGCCATGCCGTTCAACACCGAAGGCATGTTCCGGGGCTGGATCGGTGCCGACGGCGTGCCCCACGTCGCCGTTTTCGCCGACGAAGCGCTTACAATGCCGGCCCCGTCGGCGCCCTGACCGCGAACCGGGTCGTCCTCGCCGGCATGCCTCGCGTCGAGCGTTGACACCCGTCGCGGCAGCCGTCAGAATTGCGGGCTGTTTCACCGTGTACTGTTTTACCGGACGTTGTTCAGCCGGAGGGATACCCAAGCGGCCAACGGGGGCAGACTGTAAATCTGCTGGCTTACGCCTTCGGTGGTTCGAATCCACCTCCCTCCACCACTTCGAAAACCTCAGGGTTTCGGAGGGCGGGATGTAAAAGGAGGATCGCGGAGGTGGATGAGAATCGCCGCCGTGGTTCGACAGGCATCGTGTAGCGATGCCTGAACATGTCGCGCAGCGACATGGCCCGGAGGGCGAGGGGCGTAGCCCCGAGTCATCCACCTCCCTCCACCACGCTGGCTTCGCCCGTTCCGCACGATGCGGGAGTAGTTCAATGGTAGAACCTCAGCCTTCCAAGCTGATGGTGCGGGTTCGATTCCCGTCTCCCGCTCCAATGCGGCGCCATGGACACCCCGGTCGACGCGGTCCGGTCCGGTCGAACGATCCGGTCACCACATCGTTGCTCACGTAGCTCAGTCGGTAGAGCACCTCCTTGGTAAGGAGGAGGTCGAAGGTTCGATTCCTTTCGTGAGCACCACCCATCGTCAAACTCCAGTCGAGTTCAAGAGAAGCAATCATGGCCAAGGGTAAGTTCGAGCGCACCAAGCCCCACGTGAACGTGGGCACGATCGGTCACGTTGACCACGGCAAGACGACGCTGACGGCGGCGCTGACGAAGATCGGCGCGGAGCGTTTCGGCGGCGAGTTCAAGGCGTATGACGCGATCGACGCGGCGCCGGAAGAGAAGGCGCGCGGGATCACGATTTCGACGGCGCACGTGGAATACGAGAGCCCGACGCGCCACTACGCGCACGTGGACTGCCCGGGCCACGCCGACTACGTGAAGAACATGATCACGGGTGCGGCGCAGATGGACGGTGCGATCCTGGTGTGCTCGGCGGCGGACGGCCCGATGCCGCAGACGCGCGAACACATCCTGCTGTCGCGCCAGGTGGGCGTGCCGTACATCGTGGTCTTCCTGAACAAGGCGGACATGGTGGACGACGCCGAGCTGCTGGAGCTGGTGGAGATGGAAGTCCGCGAGCTGCTGAGCAAGTACGACTTCCCGGGCGACGACACGCCGATCATCAAGGGTTCGGCGCGTCTGGCGCTGGAAGGCGACCAGTCGGAGATCGGCGTGCCTGCGATCATCCAGCTGGTGGACGCGCTGGACACGTTCATTCCGGAGCCGCAGCGCGACGTGGACAAGCCGTTCCTGATGCCGGTCGAGGACGTGTTCTCGATCTCGGGTCGTGGCACGGTGGTGACGGGCCGCATCGAGCGCGGCATCATCAAGGTGGGCGACGAAATCGAGATCGTGGGCATCCGTCCGACGCAGAAGACGACGGTGACGGGCGTGGAGATGTTCCGCAAGCTGCTGGACCAGGGTCAGGCGGGCGACAACGCGGGCCTGCTGCTGCGCGGCACGAAGCGTGACGACGTGGAGCGCGGCCAGGTGCTGTGCAAGCCGGGTTCGATCACGCCGCACACGGACTTCGAGGCCGAGGTGTATGTGCTGTCGAAGGACGAGGGCGGCCGTCACACGCCGTTCTTCAAGGGCTACCGTCCGCAGTTCTACTTCCGCACGACGGACATCACCGGTGCGGTGACGCTGCCGGAAGGCGTGGAGATGGTCATGCCGGGCGACAACATCAAGATGACGGTGTCGCTGATCAACCCGGTGGCGATGGACGAGGGCCTGCGCTTCGCGATCCGCGAGGGTGGTCGTACGGTCGGCGCCGGCGTCGTCGCGAAGATCATCAAGTAAGTCATCGCGCGCGAGCGTGATGCCACTTCCCCCGCCGGAACCTTTCCGGCGAGCGGAAGTCGGACTTGAAAGGCAGGCGACAGGCGAGTCGGAAACGACTCGCCGTTGCCGTCTAAGACAGCCGGACGAAACGCCGGGCTTGGGCAGCCAGAAAAACCAGATACACGCCAGTAGCTCAATTGGCAGAGCAGCGGTCTCCAAAACCGCAGGTTGGGGGTTCGAGTCCCTCCTGGCGTGCCACTCAGGCGGCAGCCGCCGCACCCGGGTCCACGTGGCCCCGCCTCCGGGCGATGGGTGCCGCGTCCCGCGATGAAGGCGACAGGCATTTGAACAGCAGAATCGAACAACCCAAGGCCGGCGGTTCCGCGGGCGACATCGTCAAGTACGCCCTGGCGCTGCTGCTGGTGGTCGGCGGCGTGTTCGCGTTCTACTGGTTCGAAGGACAGTGGCCGACGGTCGCCCGCGTGATGTCGGTGATCGGTGGCCTGATCGCCGGCGGTCTCGTCTTCATGGTCACCGCCAAGGGCGCGGAGACCCGCGAATTCCTCGGCGAATCGCGCTTCGAGCTGCGCAAGGTCGTGTGGCCGACCCGCCAGGAAGCGATGCGCACTACCTGGGTGGTCATCATCGCCGTGATCGCCATGAGCCTCATCCTTGCCGTGTTCGACCTGATCGTGAAGTTCGGCGTTGAAAAGCTCCTCGGTGCCTGACATGGAGAACGCCGTGACCGATACGAATAACGATATCCCCAAGCGCTGGTACGTCGTCCACGCCTATTCCGGCTTCGAAAAGTCGGTGGCGCAGGCGCTGCGCGACCGCATCGCCCGCACGGGCATGCAGGACAGGTTCGGCGAAGTGCTGGTGCCGACCGAGGAAGTGGTGGAGATGCGCTCCGGCCAGAAGCGCCGTTCCGAGCGCAAGTTCTTCCCCGGCTACGTGCTGGTGCAGATCGCGACCCACGACGAGGCGGGCATCCCGCGGATGGACAGCGAGAGCTGGCATCTGGTGAAGGAGACGCCGAAGGTGATGGGCTTCATCGGCGGCACCGCCGATCGCCCGCTGCCGATCCGCGACTCCGAGGCCGACGCGATCCTGCAGCGCGTGCAGGAAGGCGTCGAGAAGCCCAAGCCCAAGGTACTGTTCGAGCCGGGCCAGATGGTCCGCGTCACCGATGGTCCGTTCAACGACTTCAACGGCGTGGTCGAGGAAGTCAACTACGAAAAGAGCCGCCTGCGCGTCTCGGTGCTGATCTTCGGTCGCGCCACGCCGGTCGAGCTGGAATTCGGCCAGGTCGAGAAGGCGTAAGCCCGCTCGACCCGGCCTTCACCGCCCGTCGCGTCCGCGGCGGGCAACAACGACGGAGGAGCCCCGCAGCCGCAAGGCGTGCAGGCGCCAGCACTCCCGGAGAACCTCAATGGCAAAGAAAGTCGTCGGTTACATCAAGCTGCAGGTGAAGGCCGGTCAGGCCAACCCCTCGCCGCCGGTCGGTCCCGCGCTCGGTCAGCGCGGCCTGAACATCATGGAGTTCTGCAAGGCGTTCAACGCGGCGACCTCCAAGCTGGAGCCGGGCCTGCCGACTCCGGTGATCATCACCGCGTACTCTGACCGTACCTTCACCTTCGTCACCAAGTCGACCCCGGCGTCGGTGCTGCTGAAGAAGGCCGCGGGCATCCAGTCCGGCTCGAAGCGCCCGAACACCGAGAAGGTGGGCAAGGTCACGCGCAAGCAACTGGAAGACATCGCGAAGATGAAGGAAGCGGACCTGACGGCCGCCGATCTCGACGCGGCAGTGAAGACCATCGCGGGCTCGGCCCGTTCGATGGGTCTCGTGGTGGAGGGCTGATCCCATGGCGATGAACAAGCGACAGAAAGCGATCCTCAACGCGGTCGAGCCGGGCAAGGCCTACGCCTTCGACGATGCGATCAAGATCCTGAAGACCTCGACCAAGGCGAAGTTCGTCGAGTCCGTCGACGTGGCCGTGCGCCTCGGCGTCGACGCCAAGAAGTCCGACCAGCAGGTGCGCGGTTCGACCGTGCTGCCGGCCGGCACCGGCAAGACCGTGCGCGTCGCGGTGTTCGTGCCCGCGGGCGCCAAGGCCGATGAGGCCCTGGCTGCCGGCGCCGACATCGTCGGCATGGACGACCTCGCGGAGAAGATGCTCGGCGGCGACCTGAACTACGACGTCGTGATCGCCACGCCGGACGCCATGCGCGTCGTCGGCAAGCTCGGCCAGGTGCTGGGCCCGCGCGGCCTGATGCCGAACCCGAAGGTCGGCACCGTTTCGCCGAACCCGGCGGAAGCGGTGAAGAACGCCAAGGGCGGCCAGGTACGCTATCGCACCGACAAGGCCGGCATCATCCACTGCACCATCGGCAAGGCCTCGTTCAACGACGCCGACCTGAAGGGCAATCTCGAAGCGCTGCTGCACGACCTGATCAAGGCCAAACCGGCGACCGCGAAGGGCACGTACCTGCAGAAGGTATCGATCAGCTCGACGATGGGCCCGGGCGTGACCGTCGACCAGGCCTCGCTCGCGCTGAAGTGATCTGGCGGCTTCGCCGCAAGATCAGCCTTGAGCGAAGCGGAGGGTTGCCGTCGATCTCCTCGCCAAAGAGACAGGCAGCGTCATCGCTTCACTTGGAATGAACATGTTTCAACCCGCGCGAGACGAGGTTCCTCGTTTCGCGCGGGGCAAGTTTTGAGGGCATCGCCGACGACCGGCTCGCGAGAGTCGATCCGACGCGATCGCCGTCAAAGACCGCAGGTGCGGTCAGCGCGCGACGCGCACGGGCAGGGAAGCGCCCTCATGGCAGGGATTCATGCCGTCGCAAGCGGGATCGCTTAATCGCACTCGCAAGAGTCGACCTGCGCAGATGGTGCCGCCCCCTCTGGAATTGTCTGGAAGGGCCGCCACCGGGACGCAACCCGCGTCCCCGGCGTTCAGGACGAACGTCGTCCGGGACCGCAAGCGGCAGGAGCCGCGAGCGGAGTTCACAAGAGGAGTGCACATGGCTCTGAATCTCACCCAGAAGCAAGACGTTGTGACCGAAGTGGCGGAAATCGCCGCCAAGGCGCACTCCTTGATCGCCGCCGAATACGCGGGCACCACGGTCTCCCAGATGACCGAGATGCGCAAGAAGGCGCGTGAATCCGGCGTGTACTTGAAAGTCGTCAAGAACACGCTGGCGTCGCGCGCGGTGGCGGGTACCGAATACGAGGCTGTCCAGGACAAGCTCGTCGGCCCGCTGCTGTATGCGTTCTCGCTGGAAGAACCGGGCGCCGCCGGCCGCCTGATCAAGGAATTCTCGAAGGGCAACGACAAACTGCAGCCGAAGGTCGTCGCCGTCGGTGGCCAGGTCTTTCCGGCCAGCCACGTCGACGTGCTCGCGTCGCTGCCGACCCGCGATCAGGCGCTGGCCATGCTGGCCCGCGTGCTGGCCGAGCCGGCTTCGATGTTCGCCCGCGCGATCAAGGCCGTGGCCGACAAGCAGGGTGGCGGCGATGCCGCGCCTGCCGAGGCCGAGGCCGCCCCCGCGGAAGCCTGAGAATCCAACGTCCATTGACGATCGCGCGGCATCCGCCGGCGGTCGCTAACCAATCAATCCAGAGGTCAACACAATGTCCCTTACCAACGAACAGATCGTCGACGCCGTTGCCGGCAAGACCCTGATGGAAGTGATGGAGCTGGTCAAGGCCATCGAAGAGAAGTTCGGCGTCACCGCCGCCGCCCCGGTTGCCGTTGCCGTTGCGGCCGGTCCGGCCGCCCCGGTCGAAGAGCAGACCGAGTTCAACGTCATCCTGAAGGCCGCCGGCGAGAAGAAGGTCGAGGTCATCAAGGCCGTCCGCGCCATCACCGGCCTGGGTCTGAAGGAAGCGAAGGACCTGGTCGAAGGCGCCCCGCAGACCGTGAAGGAAGCGGTCTCGAAGGAAGACGCCGAGAAGTTCAAGAAGGATCTGGAAGCCGCCGGCGCTCAGGTCGAGCTCAAGTAAGCGGCGCCACGTCGCCCCCGGGTTGGCAACACCGACTCAAGGCGACACACCAAGGCTGGGGGCGGAAGCCCCCGGCCTTTGGCCGTTGTAACGGGTCGCTGATTTTAACGGTTCGTTCAGCGGTCCGTTTTTGCGGTCCGGACGTCGCCCTGACGGGTGCCGTCGAAGCATGCAATACGGAAACACGCAGTAGTGACGCAAGTCGACAATCGGAAGTAGCGGGAGAAGGCGTGCTGGTGCCGGCAATACCAGCGACTTCCGACTGTCGATTCCCCGGGGCACCGGTTCCACCGGAGCCGCCCCACCCGGCCGCAGCCGTTCGGCGCGCCGGCGACAACGCAATCCAAGCTGAGAGGCCTTTCTCCCATGACCACAGCGCATTCGACGCACTATTCGTTCACCGAGAAGAAGCGCATCCGCAAGAACTTCGGCAAGCGCCGTTCGATTCTCGAGGTGCCGTTCCTGCTCGCGATCCAGGTCGATTCCTACCGCGAATTCCTGCAGGCCGACGCCGATCCGGCGCGCCGCGAGGACCGCGGCCTGCACGCGGCGCTGAAGTCGGTGTTCCCGATCACCAGCTACAACGGCTACGCCGCCCTCGAGTACGTCGGCTACAAGCTCGGCGAACCCGTGTTCGACGAGCGCGAGTGCCGCAACCGCGGCCTCAGCTACGGCGCCCCGCTGCGCGTGACCGTGCGTCTGGTGATCTACGACAAGGAATCGTCGAACAAGGCCGTGAAGTACGTGAAGGAGCAGGAGGTCTACATGGGCGAGATCCCGCTCATGACCGACAACGGCACCTTCATCGTCAACGGCACCGAGCGCGTCATCGTCTCGCAGCTGCACCGTTCGCCGGGCGTGTTCTTCGACCACGACCGCGGCAAGACCCACAGCTCGGGCAAGCTGCTGTACAGCGCGCGCATCATCCCCTACCGCGGCTCCTGGCTGGACTTCGAGTTCGACCCGAAGGACGCGGTGTTCACCCGCATCGACCGTCGCCGCAAGCTGCCGGTGACGATCCTGCTGCGCGCCCTCGGCTACTCCAACGAGGAAATCCTGCAGCAGTTCTTCGAGACCAACACCTTCCACATCCTGCAGGAAGGCGTGCAGCTCGAGCTGATCCCCGAGCGCCTGCGCGGCGAGACCCTCGACTTCGACCTCGCCGACGGCGACAAGGTTATCGTCGAGGCCGGCAAGCGCATCACCGCGCGCCACATCAAGCAGCTGGAGCAGTCGGGCATCGCCGCGCTGGCCGTGCCGGACAGCTACCTGGTCGGCCGCATCCTGTCGCACGACGTCATCGACGCGAACACCGGCGAGCTGATCGCCAGCGCCAACGACGAGCTGGGCGACGACCATCTCGCCAAGTTCCGCAAGCACGGCATCGATGCCGTCGGCACCCTGTGGGTGAACGACCTCGACCGCGGTCCGTACATCTCGAACACCCTGCGCATCGATCCGACCAAGACCCAGCTCGAGGCGCTGGTCGAGATCTACCGCATGATGCGTCCGGGCGAGCCGCCGACCAAGGACGCCGCGCAGAACCTGTTCCACAACCTGTTCTTCACCTTCGAGCGCTACGACCTCTCGGCCGTGGGCCGGATGAAGTTCAACCGTCGCATCGGCCGCAAGGAAGTCGAAGGCAGCCCGGTGCTGTACGACTACAAGTACTTCGCGGACCGCAAGGACGAGGAGTCCGTGCGCCTGCGCGAAGCCTGTGGCCCGGAGATGTCGGACATCCTCGACGTGGTCCGCGTGCTCTGCCAGATCCGCAACGAGGGCACCGGCGTCGATGACATCGACCATCTCGGCAACCGTCGCGTGCGTTCGGTCGGCGAAATGGCCGAGAACGTGTTCCGCGTCGGCCTGGTCCGCGTCGAGCGCGCCGTGAAGGAGCGCCTGACGATGGCCGAGTCCGAAGGCCTGACCCCGCAGGAGCTGATCAACGCCAAGCCGGTGGCCGCCGCGATCAAGGAGTTCTTCGGCTCCTCGCAGCTGTCGCAGTTCATGGACCAGAACAACCCGCTCTCGGAAGTCACGCACAAGCGCCGCGTCTCGGCCCTCGGCCCGGGCGGCCTGACCCGCGAGCGCGCCGGCTTCGAAGTGCGCGACGTGCACCCGACCCATTACGGCCGCGTCTGCACCATCGAGACGCCGGAAGGCCCGAACATCGGCCTGATCAACTCGCTGGCGGTGTTCGCCCGCACCAACCGCTACGGCTTCCTCGAGACGCCGTACCGCAAGGTGGTCGACGGTCGCGTGACCGACGACATCGAATACCTGTCGGCGATCGAGGAGAACGAATACGTCATCGCCCAGGCCAACGCCCAGCGCGACGACAAGGGCCAGATCACCGCGCCGTTCGTGGCTTGCCGCTACCAGGGCGAGTCGATGCTGCGTCCGCCGAACGAAATCCACTTCATGGACGTCTCGCCGATGCAGACCGTGTCGGTCGCGGCGGCGCTGGTGCCGTTCCTCGAGCACGACGACGCGAACCGCGCGCTGATGGGCGCGAACATGCAGCGCCAGGCCGTGCCGACGCTGCGTTCGCAGAAGCCGCTGGTCGGCACGGGCATCGAGCGCGCCGTGGCGCGCGACTCGGGCGTGACCGTGAACGCCCGCCGTGGCGGCGTGATCGAGCAGATCGACGCCGGCCGCATCGTGGTCAAGGTCAACGAGGTCGAGATCACCGATGCCGCCGACGCCGGCGTCGACATCTACACGCTGATCAAGTACACCCGTTCGAACCAGAACACCTGCATCAACCAGCGTCCGCTGGTGAACGTGGGCGACGTGGTCGCGAAGGGCGACGTGCTGGCCGACGGCCCCTCGACCGACATCGGCGAGCTGGCACTGGGCCAGAACATGCTGGTCGCGTTCATGCCGTGGAACGGCTACAACTTCGAGGACTCGATCCTGCTGTCCGAGCGCGTGGTGAAGGAAGACCGCTACACCACGATCCACATCGAAGAGCTGACCTGCCAGGCCCGCGACACCAAGCTGGGTCCGGAAGAGATTACCGCCGATATCCCGAACGTCTCCGAGCAGGCGCTGTCGCGCCTCGACGAGTCCGGCGTGGTGTACATCGGCGCCGAGGTCCGCGCCGGCGACATCCTGGTCGGCAAGGTCACGCCCAAGGGCGAAAGCCAGCTGACCCCGGAAGAGAAGCTGCTGCGCGCGATCTTCGGCGAGAAGGCCTCGGACGTGAAGGACAGCTCGCTGCGCGTGCCCCCGGGCATGGACGGCGTGGTCATCGACGTCCAGGTGTTCACCCGCGACGGCATCGAGAAGGACAAGCGTGCACGCCAGATCGAGGAAGAGGAAATCCGTCGGGTCAAGAAGGACTTCGACGACCAGTTCCGCATCCTCGAATCGGCGATTTATGCCCGCCTGCGTTCGCAGATCGTCGGCAAGGCCGCCAACGGCGGCCCGGGCCTGAAGAAGGGAGATGCGATCACCGACGCCTACCTCGATGGGCTGAAGAAGGCCGACTGGTTCCAGATCCGCATGAAGGACGACGACGCGTCCGACGCGATCGAACGCGCCCAGAAGCAGATCGACGCGCACCAGAAGGAATTCGAGCGCCGCTTCGCCGACAAGCGCGGCAAGATCACCCAGGGCGACGACCTCGCCCCGGGCGTGCTCAAGATGGTGAAGGTGTTCCTCGCGGTGAAGCGCCGCATCCAGCCGGGCGACAAGATGGCCGGCCGCCACGGCAACAAGGGCGTGGTGTCGAACATCGTGCCGCTGCAGGACATGCCGTACATGGCCGACGGCCAGACCGTCGACATCGTGCTGAACCCGCTGGGCGTGCCGAGCCGAATGAACATCGGCCAGATCCTCGAAGTGCACCTGGGCTGGGCCGCGAAGGGCCTGGGCCAGAAGATCGGCCGCATGCTCGAGGCGCAGGCCAAGATCGCAGAACTGCGCAAATTCCTCGACGAGATCTACAACCACGACAACAAGCTGCATGGCCAGCGTGTCGACCTGACCCAGTTCTCCGACGAGGAGCTGCTGCGTCTGGCGAACAACCTGGTCGACGGCGTGCCGATGGCGACGCCGGTGTTCGACGGTGCCGCGGAAGAAGAAATCAAGCTGATGCTCAAGCTCGCCGATCTGCCGGAGTCGGGCCAGACCCAGCTGTTCGACGGACGCACCGGCGAAGCCTTCGACCGCAAGACCACCGTCGGCTACATGCACATGCTGAAGCTGAACCACCTCGTCGACGACAAGATGCACGCGCGTTCGACCGGTCCGTACTCGCTCGTGACGCAACAACCTTTGGGCGGCAAGGCGCAGTTCGGCGGCCAGCGTTTCGGCGAAATGGAAGTCTGGGCGCTGGAAGCCTACGGCGCGGCCTACACCCTGCAGGAAATGCTGACGGTGAAGTCCGACGACGTGCAGGGCCGCAACCAGATGTACAAGAACATCGTCGACGGCGAGTACGAGATGGTCGCCGGCATGCCGGAATCCTTCAACGTCCTTGTGAAGGAAATCCGTTCGCTGGCCATCAACATGGAGCTGGAAGAGAACTGAGCGACGCGCGGGCCGGATGACGGCCCGCCGCCCAGCCCCTTCTTCCAGATTCCCGGAGAAATCACATGAAAGATTTGCTCAACCTCTTCAACCAGCAGCGCCAGACCCTCGATTTCGACGCGATCAAGATCGCGCTGGCGTCGCCGGACATGATCCGCAGCTGGTCCTTCGGCGAAGTCAAGAAGCCGGAGACCATCAACTACCGTACCTTCAAGCCGGAGCGCGACGGCCTGTTCTGCGCCGCCATCTTCGGCCCGATCAAGGACTACGAGTGCCTGTGCGGCAAGTACAAGCGCATGAAGCACCGCGGCGTGGTCTGCGAGAAGTGCGGCACCGAAGTCACGCTGGCGCGCGTGCGCCGTGAGCGCATGGGCCACATCGACCTCGCTTCGCCGGTCGCGCACATCTGGTTCCTGAAGTCGCTGCCGTCGCGCATCGGCCTGATGCTCGACATGACCCTGCGCGACATCGAGCGCATCCTGTACTTCGAGGCGTTCGTCGTGACCGAGCCGGGCCTGACCCCGCTCGAGCGCGGTTCGCTGCTGACCGAAGAGCAGTACATGACCGCGCGCCAGGAGCACGGCGACGACTTCGAGGCCGCGATGGGCGCCGAGGCCGTCTACGACCTGCTGCGCACGATCGACCTGCAGTCGGAGATGGTGACCCTGCGCGAGGAGATCGCCAGCACCGGTTCCGAGACCAAGCTCAAGCGCCTCACCAAGCGCATCAAGCTGGTCGAGGCCTTCCTCGAATCCGGCAACCGTCCGGAGTGGATGGTGATGACCGTGCTGCCGGTACTGCCGCCGGACCTGCGTCCGCTGGTGCCGCTGGATGGCGGTCGCTTCGCGACCTCCGACCTCAATGACCTGTACCGCCGCGTCATCAACCGCAACAACCGCCTCAAGCGCCTGCTCGAACTCAATGCGCCCGACATCATCGTGCGCAATGAGAAGCGCATGCTGCAGGAGTCGGTGGACGCGCTGATGGACAACGGCCGTCGTGGCCGCGCCATCACCGGCACGAACAAACGCCCGCTCAAGTCGCTCGCCGACATGATCAAGGGCAAGCAGGGCCGCTTCCGCCAGAACCTGCTCGGCAAGCGCGTCGACTACTCCGGCCGTTCGGTCATCGTGGTCGGCCCGACCCTGCGCCTGCACGAGTGCGGCCTGCCGAAGAAGATGGCGCTGGAACTGTTCAAGCCCTTCATCTTCGCCAAGCTGCAGCGTCGTGGCCTCGCCACCACCATCAAGGCGGCGAAGAAGCTGGTCGAGCGCGAAGAGCCGATCGTGTGGGACATCCTCGAAGAGGTGATCCGCGAGCATCCGGTGCTGCTGAACCGCGCCCCGACCCTGCACCGCCTCGGCATCCAGGCGTTCGAGCCGGTGCTGATCGAAGGCAAGGCGATCCAGCTGCACCCGCTGGTCTGCACTGCGTTCAACGCCGACTTCGACGGCGACCAGATGGCCGTCCACGTGCCGTTGTCGCTGGAAGCCCAGCTCGAAGCGCGCGCGCTGATGATGTCGTCGAACAACATCCTCTCGCCGGCCAACGGCGAGCCGATCATCGTGCCGTCGCAGGACGTCGTGCTCGGCCTGTACTACATGACCCGCGCCCTGGAGAACAAGGCGGGCGAGGGCATGGTGTTCGCCAACATCGCCGAAGTGAAACGCGCCTACGACAATCGCGTGGTCGAACTGCACGCCAAGGTCAAGGTGCGCATCACCGAGACCGTGATCACCGAGGACGAGTCGACCGGCGAGCGCAGCCGCGAGCGCAGGACCGCGATCGTCGAGACCACCGTCGGCCGCGCCCTCCTGCAGGAAATCCTGCCGGACGGCCTGCCGTTCGCGCTGGTCAACACCGAGCTGACCAAGAAGAACATCAGCCGCCTGATCAACAGCTGCTACCGCCAGCTGGGCCTGAAGGACACGGTCGTGTTCGCCGACAAGCTGATGTACACCGGCTTCGGGTTCGCGACCCGCGCCGGCGTGTCGGTCGGCATCGACGACATGACCATTCCGGCCGAGAAGAAGGCGATCCTGGCCGAGGCCGAGGCCGAAGTGCTGGAGATCCAGCAGCAGTACCAGGGCGGCCTGGTCACCGCCGGCGAGCGCTACAACAAGGTGGTCGACATCTGGTCGCGCACCAATGAGCGCGTCGCGAAGGCGATGATGGACGCGATCGGCACCGAGAAGGTGGTCAACGCCCAGGGCGAGACCATCAACCAGAAGTCGATGAACTCGATCTACATCATGGCCGACTCCGGCGCGCGCGGTTCGCAGGCGCAGATCCGCCAGTTGGCCGGCATGCGTGGCCTGATGGCCAAGCCTGACGGTTCGATCATCGAAACGCCGATCACCGCGAACTTCCGCGAGGGCCTGAACGTCCTCCAGTACTTCATCTCGACCCACGGCGCCCGAAAGGGCCTCGCGGACACCGCGCTGAAGACCGCGAACTCCGGTTACCTGACCCGCCGCCTCGTCGACGTGGCCCAGGACGTGGTGATCACCGAAGTGGACTGCGGCACCGTCGAAGGCCTGACCATGACCCCGATCGTGGAAGGCGGCGACGTGGTCGAGCCGCTGCGCGACCGCGTGCTGGGCCGCATCGTGGTCGAGGACGTGTTCCTCCCGGGCAACGACGAGGATCCGTTCGTCACCCGCAACACGCTGCTCGACGAAGCCTGGGTGCAGAAGCTCGAAGACGCGGGCGTCCAGTCGATCAAGGTGCGCTCGACCATCACCTGCGAATCCGCCTTCGGCGTGTGCAGCCTGTGCTACGGCCGCGACCTGGCCCGCGGCCACGTCGTCAACATCGGCGAAGCGGTGGGCGTCATCGCCGCGCAGTCGATCGGCGAGCCCGGCACCCAGCTGACGATGCGTACGTTCCACATCGGCGGCACGGTGTCCGGTGCGGCCGCGATCGACAACGTCACGGTCAAGACCACCGGCACGATCAAGTTCAACAACCTCAAGCACGTCGAGCACGCCGCCGGTCACCTGGTCGCGGTCTCGCGTTCGGGTGCCGTCTCGGTGCTCGACGCCCACGGCCGCGAACGCGAGCGCTACAAGCTGCCCTACGGCGCCACCATCCAGGTGCAGGACGGCGGCGAGGTCAAGGCCGGCCAGACGGTCGCGAACTGGGATCCCCACAGCCATCCGATCATGTCGGAAGTCGCCGGCTTCGTGCGCTTCATCGACTTCGTCGATGGCGTGACCGTGGTCGAGAAGATGGACGACCAGACCGGTCTGTCGTCGCGCGAGATCACCGATCCGAAGCGTCGCGGCTCGCAGGGCAAGGACCTGCGTCCGCTGCTGCGCATCGTCGATGCCAACGGCAAGGACCTGACCATCCCGGGCACCGACCTTCCGGCCCAGTACCTGCTGCCGCCTAAATCGATCGTCAACCTGCAGGACGGTGCCCCGGTGGGCGTGGGCGACGTGGTCGCCAAGATCCCGCAGGAAGCGTCGAAGACCCGCGACATCACCGGTGGTCTGCCGCGCGTGGCCGACCTGTTCGAGGCGCGCAAGCCGAAGGACCCGGCGGTCCTGGCCGAGCGTTCGGGCATCGTCTCGTTCGGCAAGGACACCAAGGGCAAGCAGCGCCTGATCATCAAGGACACCGACGGCAACGAGCACGAAGAGCTGATCCCGAAGTACCGCCAGGTCATCGTGTTCGAAGGCGAGCATGTCCAGAAGGGCGAAACCATCGTCGACGGCGAGCCCAGCCCGCAGGACATCCTGCGCCTGCTCGGCGTCGAGCCGCTGGCCTCGTACCTGACCAAGGAAATCCAGGACGTCTACCGCCTGCAGGGCGTGAAGATCAACGACAAGCACATCGAGGTGATCGTTCGCCAGATGCTGCGCAAGGTCGAGATCACCGACCAGGGCGACAGCAAGTTCCTGAACGGCGAGCAGGTCGAGCGCCAGCGCATGATCGAGGAGAACGCCCGTCTCACCGCCAAGGGCGAGATCGTGGCGGGCTACGACCCGGTCCTGCTCGGCATCACCAAGGCCTCGCTGGCGACCGAGTCGTTCATCTCGGCGGCCTCGTTCCAGGAGACCACCCGCGTGCTCACCGAGGCGGCCGTCCGCGGCACCCGCGACACGCTGCGCGGCCTGAAGGAAAACGTGATCGTCGGCCGCCTGATCCCGGCGGGTACCGGTCTGGCCTACCACAGCCAGCGCCGTCGCGGCGCCGGCGCCCTGACCGACTCCGAGATGGCGGCATTGTCGGCCCCGACCGCAACCCCGGCCGTCGCCGCGGCCGAGTCGGTGATGCTCGAGGACGTCGCGTCGCCGGCCGCCGCCGGCAACGCCGTCCCGGACATGATCGAAGGCGACAGCGCCGAGTGACCCTCGGCGGCCACCCCGGGCCGGCCTCGGTCGGTCCGGGAGGGTGGCACCGGCGCGCAGGGTGCTGTAGAATGCGCGCCTCTTTGGCGGCTCCGGCCGCCCAGATCACGAAATGAGGTCACAGGACGTGCCTCGTGTTCGGCCCACGGCAGGGCGGGAAAGTCCGGAATCCCCCAGCGATTGCGCCCTCCCGGCGCGATGGCCGCGGGCCCCGGGACCATGACGGCCTCACCGGGCCGGCGTGGGCAAAGAACAGCGTGTCGGCAGATCGGAGCCCTCCGGTCTGCCGGCGTTTTTTGTCGTCGCGGCGTGCCGCGAAGGCGCCCAGACCAACCAGCAGACACCGACGGATGGCAACGATCAACCAGCTTGTGCGCAAGCCGCGCAGCCCCGAAACCTACAAGAGCGCTTCGCCGGCGCTGAACAAGTGCCCGCAGCGTCGCGGCGTGTGCACCCGCGTGTACACCACGACCCCGAAGAAGCCGAACTCGGCGCTGCGCAAGGTCGCCAAGGTCCGCCTGACCAACGGCTACGAAGTGATTTCGTACATCGGCGGCGAAGGCCACAACCTGCAGGAACACAGCGTGGTGCTGATCCGCGGCGGCCGCGTCAAGGACCTGCCGGGCGTGCGCTACCACACCGTGCGCGGCTCGCTCGACGCCGCCGGTGTCGCCAAGCGCCGCCAGGCCCGTTCGAAGTACGGCGCCAAGCGTCCGAAGTCCTGATCGCATGCCGGTAGGGCGGGCCCCGGCCCGCCATTGCAGCCTTCCAGGCGAGGGTTGCAGTGATCGGAATCCCTTCGATCTACGTGCGTCGCAACAGATACCCCGAATTGGTGGGCCCAAGCCCACCCTACAGTGACTGGTAACCACTATGTCCCGTAAAGGCAATACTCCCCAGCGCTCCGTCCTGCCCGATCCCAAGCACGGCAGCGAAACCATCGCCCGCTTCATCAACATGGTGATGCAGAGCGGCAAGAAGTCCATCGCCGAGAAGATCGTCTACGGCGCGATGGACGTCATCACCGAGAAGAACGGTAACTCGCTGGAGCTGGTCGAGAAGGCCCTCGGCAACGTCGCTCCCGCGGTCGAGGTCAAGTCCCGCCGCGTCGGCGGTGCGACCTACCAGGTGCCGGTCGAAGTCCGCGCCTCGCGTCGCATGGCGCTGGCGATGCGCTGGATCATCGAGTCCGCCCGCAAGCGCGGTGAGAACTCCATGCCGCGCAAGCTCGCCGCCGAACTGATGGACGCCTCCGAGAACCGCGGCGGCGCGATCAAGAAGCGCGAAGAGACCCACCGCATGGCCGAAGCCAACAAGGCCTTCGCGCACTACCGCTGGTAAGCCGTTCCCGCGCCCGCGCGCCCGCGGCGCGCGCAACGCCAGCGTCGACACCGAAGGCCGCCTCAGGGCGGCGTTCGGTCAATTGAATCCAGAGAAACGAGAGGTTCCCCGTGGCCCGTACCACTCCCATCGAGCGTTACCGCAACTTCGGCATCATGGCGCACATTGACGCCGGCAAGACGACGACGACCGAACGCATCCTGTTCTACACCGGCGTCAACCACAAGATCGGCGAAGTGCACGAAGGTGCCGCGACGATGGACTGGATGGAGCAGGAGCAGGAGCGCGGCATCACCATCACCTCGGCGGCCACCACGGCGTTCTGGAAAGGCATGGACAAGTCCCTGCCGGAGCACCGCTTCAACATCATCGACACCCCCGGGCACGTCGACTTCACCATCGAAGTCGAGCGTTCGCTGCGCGTGCTCGACGGCGCGGTGTTCGTGCTGTGCGCCGTCGGCGGCGTGCAGCCGCAGTCCGAGACCGTGTGGCGCCAGGCGAACAAGTACGCCGTGCCGCGCATGGCGTTCGTCAACAAGATGGACCGCACCGGCGCGAACTTCGACAAGGTCGTGGACCAGCTGAAGGCGCGCCTTGGCGCGTACGCGGTCCCGATGCAGGTGCCGATCGGCGCCGAGGAAGGCTTCGAGGGCGTCGTCGACCTGCTCAAGATGAAGTCGATCATCTGGAACATGGAAGACAAGGGCGCGACCTTCGTCTACGGCGACATCCCGGCGCACCTGGTCGACAAGGCCAACGAGGCCCGTGCGTTCATGGTCGAGGCCGCCGCCGAAGCCAGTGAAGAGATGATGGACAAGTACCTCAACGAGGGCGAGCTCTCGGAAGAGGAAATCGTCGCCGGCATCCGCGCGCGTACCCTGAAGACCGAGATCGTCCCGGTCTACTGCGGCACCGCCTTCAAGAACAAGGGCGTCCAGGCGATGCTCGACGCCGTCGTGCAGCTGCTGCCGTCGCCGATCGATCGTCCGCCGGTGCAGGGCATCGACGAGAACGACAAGGAAGACACCCGCGTCGCCGACGACAAGGCGCCGTTCTCGGCGCTCGCGTTCAAGATCATGACCGACCCGTTCGTCGGTTCGCTGACGTTCTTCCGCGTCTACTCGGGCACGCTCAACTCCGGCGACCAGGTCTACAACCCGGTCAAGTCGAAGAAGGAGCGCATCGGCCGCATCCTGCAGATGCACGCCAACAACCGCGAGGAGATCAAGGAAGTCCGCGCCGGCGACATCGCCGCGGCGGTCGGCCTGAAGGACGTGACCACCGGCGACACGCTGTGCGCGCAGGACCACGTCATCACCCTCGAGCGCATGACCTTCCCGGAGCCCGTCATCTCGATGGCGGTCGAGCCGAAGACCAAGTCGGACCAGGAAAAGATGGGTATCGCTCTCGGCCGTCTGGCCCAGGAAGATCCCTCGTTCCGCGTCCGCACCGACGAAGAGTCCGGCCAGACCATCATCGCCGGCATGGGCGAGCTGCACCTGGACATCATCGTCGACCGCATGAAGCGCGAGTTCAACGTCGAGGCCAACGTCGGCAAGCCGCAGGTGGCGTACCGCGAGACCATCCGCAAGTCGGACGTGAAGTCGGACTACAAGCACGCCAAACAGTCGGGCGGCAAGGGCCAGTATGGCCACGTCGTGATCGAGCTGTCGCCGATGACCGCTGACGACAAGGCCAATCCGGACGTCGAGAACGATTTCCTGTTCATCAACGACATCACCGGCGGCGTGATTCCGAAGGAATTCATCCCGGCGGTCGAGAAGGGCCTGCGCGAAACCATCACCAGCGGTCCGCTCGCGGGCTTTCCGGTGGTCGGCGTGAAGACCAAGCTCGTCTTCGGTTCGTACCACGACGTCGACTCGTCGGAAATGGCGTTCAAACTGGCCGCCTCGATGGCGTTCAAGCAGGGCTTCGCCAAGGCCGACCCGGTGCTGCTCGAGCCGATCATGAAGGTCGAGGTCGTGACGCCGGAAGAGTACGTCGGCGACGTGATGGGCGACCTGAGCCGTCGTCGCGGCCTGCTCCAGGGCCAGGACGACACGCCGTCGGGCAAGACCATCAACGCGATGGTCCCGCTGGGCGAGATGTTCGGCTACGCCACGTCGATCCGTTCGCTGACCCAGGGTCGCGCGACGTTCACGATGGAGTTCGACCACTACGCCGAGGCGCCGAGCAACATCGCCGACGCCATCGTCAAGAAGGGCTGATGCGGGGCCGGCCCACGCCGGCCTCCTCCGACCCGATCAGACAGTACACGCAACCAATCCAAGAGAGATACAGATCATGGCCAAGGGTAAGTTCGAGCGCACCAAGCCCCACGTGAACGTGGGCACGATCGGTCACGTTGACCACGGCAAGACGACGCTGACGGCGGCGCTGACGAAGATCGGCGCGGAGCGTTTCGGCGG
>JBGAFR010000041.1:0-29215 GCA_044227145.1 Lysobacteraceae bacterium | reverse complement strand
GCGTCGGCGTCGTAGCACAGGCTGCGGCGGCCCGACGGGCTTTCCGCCGAGCAGTCGACGAAGACGACTGCGCCGCTCGCCGGATCGTGGTCCACGACATCCGGTTCGCCGCCGGAGGCCTCCATCGCGGCGAGCGCCTTAAGCGTTTCCGGCGCAGACGTCAATCGCATCATCACCGCCGGCCACGCGACACCGGCATGCCGCGCCATGTGCCGTTCGAAGCGACCCTTCAGCGTCTCGAGCAATGCCTCGTGCCGTGGAATGGCCATGCTGCGCTCCTGTTCTTGCAATTCGACGCATTCGCCGGCGGTTGGGCGATGGTGGGCGCATGTTGCGACGATGCCCTGTCGGCAAGGCCGACGCTCGCAACGTATGCGCCGAACGCCGCGAGCGCGGCGCGTCGGAACGATCAAGGCGCAGGCGCGGGCGCTCGCTGGCATCCGCGACGAAGCGTCGCGCTCGGCGCGCTTCTTCGCGAGCTGTTCTTCTGGGGCTTCTTCTTGGCCAGTTCGCGCTGCCGTTTCTCGAAGGAATAGTTGATCTTTGCCAATGCCGTATCTCGTCGGGAGGGGAAGTCATGTCTTGTCGGGGGCAGGGTCCGGGTGCGACCCGGGGCTTGGCGTCCACGCGGGACGTCGTCGATCTGGCGGACTTGGTGGTGACCCGCAAGGGGGTGTTGCCGAGCACTTCGATCTGTCCACCCGCCTGCTCGAAGGCGGCCATGTCCTCGGCGATGCGTTCGCGGGCCAGTTCATGGGGCGGAACGTAGGGGCCGATGGCCGAAGCGCTTTTCGCGGTGTCGACGGCATCGGCCTTGCGGCGGACGGCCATGGCGCCTCCTCAGACCAGGGTGGTTTCGATGTCGCGGGCGGCGGCGTATTCGTCGCGGACCGCGCTGCAGTACGGGCCGCCCATGACGAAGCTGCGGCATACGCCGGGGCGGGTGTCGTAGATGCGGCAGTTCATCCGCACGCCGTCCAGCGCTACGCACCAGCCTTCCGGATCGCGCGCCATGACGTGCAGGCCGCCGGGCAGGTGCGTGGTCAGGTGGGCGGGCACGCTGTCTTCCTCGTCGAGCACCACCGTCAGGCGACAGCAGACCGCCTCGCAGGCCGTGCAGCGGATCGCGCTGCGCGCTTCGCGCGCCATGCGGTTCATGCGGGCGCTCCGACGACGCGACGCGCGCCGTGATCATCCGCGTCGCCGAGCGTCGGCATGCCGCAAGGGATTCGCAACGGACTGCCTTGACCGGGGTGATGACGACGTGGCGAGCGCCTCGAATGCCGGCGAGCAGCGCATGGCCGATTCGTAGAGCACGTCGCCGTTGAGCGGCCGCCCGGAACGCAGTCGGAGGTGGCGGTCACGCATGAGAGGGAGCGGAGCGGGCAACTGCGGCCAGCGGATGCGCGGAACGTCGCCACCGCGTCGGCAGGCCAGGCTGGCCAGATGCCGGCATCGTAGGATCCGCTTGCGGCGATTCTCGGGACATCGCCTTTTTCGCGCGGGATACGCCGCCTTGGCCGAACAGGCTCCACTGCAGGAAATGCCCAGGCGCGCGCCATAGCCGTCCGGGAGAACTGGCCGGGGCATCGATAGCGATGCCGCTGGTTGCGGTGGAATAGCCCATGGAACGCTCCCGCGCGGCCGCCTGCGTCCGGATGGGTCACGCATGAGAGGCAGGGAGCGGCCGCCTGCGGCGACAGCGCACGGGTGCGATCGCGCGGGCAAGGGACATCGTGACGCGATGCGCGAAGCGCCCGGCACGCACCGGGGCGCTTCGCCGCGACGCCGTCCGCGCGCCGCCGATCAGGACTGCGTGTCGGCGCGCGCTTCCGGTTTGGCCGCTGGCGCCTTGTCGGTGCCCGTGGCGGGCGCGGTGCCTGGCACGTCCTCCGCCACCGCTTCCACCTGGATGCGCAGCTGCACGGCCATGTCGAAGCCCCAGTCCTTACCGGCGTCGATGCCAAACTGGTCGCGCTGCAGCGTGGCGGTGGCGTCGGCGCCGCAGACTTCGCGCTTCAGCATCGGGTGCGGCATGCACTTGAAGCTGCCGATGGTCAGCGTCACCGGCCTGGTGACGCCCTTGAGGGTGAGTTCGCCTTCGACGCGGGTCGGCTTGCCGGCGGCGAAGCCGGCCAGCTTGCCGACGTAGTGCGCCTGCGGGAATTTGGCGGTGTCGAAATAGTCGGCGCCCTGCATGTGCTCGTTCAGGACGTCGTGGCCGAAGTCGATGCTGGCGGCGTCGATCAGGATGTCGACGCTGCCGGCATTGGCAGCTTTGTCGAGGACGATGCGGCCCTCGCTCTTGTTGAATTTGCCGCGCCAGACCGACAGGCCGCCCATGTGGTCGGCTTCGAAGCTGGGATAGGTGTGGCCGGGATCGACGACGTAGGTGACGGGCGCGGCGGCGGCGGTAGCGGCGGCGAGCAGGGACAGGGCGATGAACGGGGCGGCACGATGCATGGCAGGGCTCCTTGTGTCGGGGTCGTATCTTCCACGACGAACGGGCGCGCGGGGAATCGACACCCGTCGCATTCAGGCATGTCGCATTCAGGCGCGCAGGTCGGTCTCGCCCTCGAAGACGCCGTCCGGCCCGAACCGGCGCTCGACGATCCGCGCCGCGCCTTCGCCGACCAGCACCACGGTGCTGGCACGGGTGCCGTAACGGTCGCTGCGGATGAACGCGGGCGAGAGGAAGCGCTCCAGGTCCAGGCCGACGCCGGTGTCGGGCAGCGCGTCGTCGGGCGCGGTGGCCGGATCGGCCAGCGCGTCGAACAGCGGCGTAAGGTCCGGCGTGTCGCCCGCCGCGTCGGCCGAGGCCCGCCACGCGTCCAGCCGCGCCATCAGCCGCGCGGTCTTGGGCCAGGGGGCGTCGAGATCGCCGTTCGACACGCCGTGCACGCCCGGGGCGAGCAGGCGCATGGCGAACGCGCGCCCGTCCTCGCCCGTCGGGGGCACGCCGGGGAGGTTGGTCGCGAAACCGAGCGCCTCGCCGTCGTGGACCAGCAGGTTGAACGGCCGGAACCCCGCCGCCGCGGCCGCGAGCGTGTCGAGCGCCTGCGCCACGGGGGCGTCCGCGCGCACGAGGTCGGCGACGAGTTCGCCGCGGCTGCGGCCTTCGCGCTCCGGCGGACGCCGCACGTTGGTCACCGCCGCCAGCCGGGTGCCGCGCAGCGCCAGCCAGCCGCCGCCGTGCAGACCATCGCGGCCGCCGACGACCGCGGGCGCGTCGGTCCAGCGCGCCAGCGGCAGCGTGGGCCGGGCGTGGAATTCGTCGCGGTTGGCGGCGAGGACGAGGCACCAGCGCGGATGCGCGCGCCAGGCCAGCGCGATCAGACACATGCGAACGACTCGCGGGGCGGGTCTGCAGGATAACGGACCGTCGGCGGCACGGCCTGTCCCGGCCGGCAGCGCGCGACCGCCGTCAGCCGCCGCGCAGGGCCGCAGGCACTGCGATGGTGTCCAGCGCCTGTTCGAAGCCGTGCCGCCGGGCGAACCGCTCCACGTCGCGATAGGCACTGCGGATGCGTTCCGCGTCGCCGCGCCCGACGGCGTTTTCCAGCAACGCGGTCAGGATCAGCAGGCGGGTGTAGGACGACTTGTCCTCCGGCTCGCACTGCGCCAGCAGCCACGCACCGAGGTCATCGGCGGCATCGTGGTCCCGCCTGCGGGTGTCCACTTCCATCAGCACCATGTAGTTGATCGCGGCGTAGCCGGTGTCCGCGCCGAACAGGGCCTTGGTCTCGGCGATGCCCAGCCGGGCCTGCAGGTCGGCCTCGTCGACGCGCCCCAGGTGCAGCAGGGCATTGGCGTACTCGTCGCGGGCATAGCCCATCGGCAGCCCCTGCCGTACCCCCGTGTCGAGCGCATCCGCCAGCAGGGCCGCGGCTTCGCGGTAGGCGGCGTCCGAATGCCCGTCGTCGCCCGCGCCGTAGATCAGCAGCGATGCGAGGTCGGTCCTCCGCTTGAGCGTGGCTTCGTGACGCCGACCGTAGGCGCGTTCCAGCGCCGCCAGCGCGTGCCGCGCGTCGGCCAGCGCATCCGCCAGCCGGCCTTCCTCGAACGCGAGCCCGCCGCGCACCACCAGCGCTTCCGCGACGTCCGGATGGTCGTCGCCGATCTGCGGCGCCATGATCGCGATCGCGCGATCGATGGCCTCGCGCGAGCGCGCCGGCTCGCCGAGCGAGAACAGGGTCTTGCCGAGCGTCGCCCACGCGCGCCCGGTTTCCGGATGCGCGGGCCCGAAGATCCGCCGGTTCGCCTCGAGCGCTGCCGAGGCCTCGCGCTCGGCTTCCTCGGGGCGCCCGGCCAGGTTCAGCATCGACGCCAGATGCCGGCGCAGCGTGCTCGCGACGGCAGGCGCCCGGTCGCCCAGCACCTCCAGCCCGCGGCGCAGGTCGGCCTCGGCGGCGGCCAGCTGGAACAGTTGGGTGCGATCGTAGCCGCGCTGGTCCAGCAGCTCGGCGAGCGCCTGTGCGCCCTCCGGCCCCAGGCGCGTCGCGGTCTCGACCGCTTCGTCCAGCAGCGCGATCGCTTGCCTCGGGTCGCCCTGCCCCCAGCGGGCGCGTGCGAGCTGCATCCGCAGGTCCAGCTGCGCCAGCGCGCGCGCCTGCCCGTCGCCGTCCGGCAGCGCCGCCAGGCCGTCGCGGACATGGCGCTGGGCGTCGGCATGACGCGCCTGCAGGTTGGCCAGCTGCGCGAGGACCGCGTCGGTGCGCGCCTGCTGCAGGCCGTCCCCGGCGCCGAGGCTGCCGGCCTCGCGGGCGAGGGCGGCGGCCCGGGCGTAGTCGCCGGCCGCGAGGCGCGCGCGGGCCAGGGCGACCAGCCCGCGCGCCAGCAGCAGCGGCCGGGTGGCGCCGGCCTGTCGGCGCAGGTCGCGCTCGGTGTCGGCCAGCAGCGAACGCGACGCCAGCGGCGCCGTGCCCAGCGAAGACAGCATCGCGGCCCCGAGCGAGCGTTCGAACAGCCCACCCAGCGCCTCGGCGTCCCGCGCCGCTTCCGCCTCGCGACGATGCCGCGCGTCCAGGGTCATGCCCACGGCGAGGCCGACCGCCAGAACGCAGACCGCGGCGGCGGCGATGACCGGCACATGCCGACGCATGAAACGTCCGATGCGATACGCCCGACCGCCGCCGCGGGCCGCGACCGGCCGGCCGTCCAGCCACGCGCGCAGGTCGGCCTGCAGCGCGGCGACATCGGCATAGCGCGCGTCGGGGTCCTGCTGCACGCAGCGCAGCGCGATGGCGTCCAGGTCGCCGCGCAGGGCCCGCGCGAGGGCGCCCGGGCCCGGCAATCCGCGTGCCCGGGCCGCCGCCTGCGCCCCGGCGCGTGCGAGCGCGCTCGGGCGCCGCGGCGGGCCGCCATCGGCCGCCAGCCAGCCGGCGGAGGTGGGCCGCCGCGGCCAGTCGTCGCAGAGCAGGCGGTACAGCACGACGCCGAGCGCATGCACGTCGATCGCCACGCTGGGCGGGGCGCCGCGGACCGCTTCCGGCGCGGCGTAGGCCAGGCTCAGGCCGATCCGCGCCCCGCCCTCCTCCTGCGCGACCAGCAGCGCGGACAGGCCGAAGTCGAGCAGGCGCACCGCGCCGGTGTCGTCCACGAACAGGTTCGACGGCTTGATGTCCTGGTGCAGCACGCCGTGCGCATGCGCGTAGCGGACCGCATCGCAGGCATCGGCCAGCAGCGCCACCCGGGCGCGGAGATCGAGCCGCCGCGCATCGCAGGCGTCGTCGATCGGCGCGCCGTGCACGCGCTGCATCGCCAGCCAGGACTGGCCGTCCTCGGCGAGGCCTGCGTCGAGCAGCGTCGCGATCGCCGGATGTTCCAGCCGCGCGAGATGGCTGCGTTCGCGGTCGAAGGCCTGCAGCACGCCGGGCGAGACCAGTTCGGGGCGGATGGTCTTGATCGCGACATCGCGGTCGTACCAGCCGTCCGCACGGTGCGCGGCGTACACCACGCCCATGCCGCCGATGCCGATGACATCGTCGATGCACCACGCACCGACGCGGGTGCCGCTGCGCCACACCGCCGCCCCCGATTGCCGCATCGGGCCCGCGGCATCGGAATCAGTGCAACGCGCGGAGATCCACGCCAGCGGCGAGACCAGGTCCCGGCCGCTCGCGTCCGCGGCGAGCAATGCGGCGAGCGCGGCGCAGACCTCCGGATCGGTCGCCTGCAGCGCGGCCAGCGCGGTGGCGCGACGGGCCTCGCCGAGTTCCGCGTAGTGATCGAACAGGTCCATCGCCCGGACGGCGATCCGGTCTTCGAACTCCATGGGCCGGTCTCCTCAGTCGAGCGCGAAGCGCGGCCGTGCGTGGCATCCGGCGCGGGGCGGGCGCGTTACGTCCGTATTCTCGAACACGCGCCGAAAGCGGACATCCGCCCACCCTCCCGCTGCACGGCGGTGTGGCGCTGCCCGGCCGGTCATGCCGGCACCATGGCCGGATCGCCGAGCTGGGCGATCAGGAAGGCGCGGGCGCGCCGCCAGTCGCGTCGCAGGGTGCGATCGGTCACGCCCAGCGCCTCCGCGATCTCGGTCTCGTCGAGGCCGCCGAAATAACGCATCTCGACCA
Source organism: Lysobacteraceae bacterium (assembly GCA_044227145.1). GTDB lineage: Bacteria > Pseudomonadota > Gammaproteobacteria > Xanthomonadales > Xanthomonadaceae > Lysobacter_I. The sequence continues at coordinate 22,643 of JBGAFR010000041.1, read as the reverse complement.
GTTGCGCCAGGCGGGCGTCGAAGCGGGCCAGCCGGTCCAGCGCGGCGTCCAGCGCGATCATCTCCGCCATCTCCGCCATCGCCGCGTCGACGGCGGGCTCGGCGTCGCCGTCGAGCAACACGGTGCCGCGCCCTTCGCCGCGCTTCTCGGCCATGTTCCGGCGCACTTCGTCCATCAGCACGAAGCGCATGGCGCGCGCCACCAGGGCGGTGAAGTGCCGCCGGTCCTTCACGTCGAAACGGGCGCCGTTCAGCCGCAGCCAGCTCTCGCTGACCAGCGACGTGGCCGAAATCCGGCCATGCGTGCGCTGCCGGATCTGGGCGTGGGCGATGCGGTGCAGCTCGGCATAGAGCAGGGCGTAGATGCGATCCCAAGCGAGGGCGTCGCCTGCCTGGGCGTCCACCAGGAGCCGGGTGACCGATTCGGGAGGTTCAGACCCCGGGTCGACGCGCTGCCGAACCATCGCTTCACTCCATGTCCGGAAACGGGCCCCTGTCGCGAGTAGCAGGCCAAGTAAAGCACAGCCGTCCGGGCCGCGCACGACCCGTCACCCGGGACGCACGGTGCCGAACGAGGCCACGCAAGGATCGCGAAATGCCGCCACGCATCGTCCATGCCCCACTCGCCGCCGGCGCGGAACGCGCGCCGTTCCCCCACGGCGGCCGGGCGCACGCGCGGTGACCACGCCGCTCTACCGCCACGAGGTCCTGGCCGCGAAGCGGAACCGGTGGCTGGGTCCGCTGCTGCTGCGCCAGCCGGTCTCGCACTGGGTCGCGACCTGGGCGTCGATCGTCCTCGTCGCCGCGGTGGTCGTGTTCCTCTGCGTCGGCGAGTACGCACGCAAGTCGCGGGTCGCGGGGCGCCTGGTCGCGCGCGCTCCGGCCGTCGCCGCATCGCAGGAACCGGCGCTCGAGGCCGAACTGGTCGTGCCCGAACGCCTGCTCGCCTCGGTCTCGGTCGGCGACGAGGTCCGGCTGCGCTATCGCGCCTACCCGTACCAGCGCTACGGCCAGTACGCGGGCCGTATCGTCCGCGTGGGCTCGACGCCGCTGCCGGCGGACGTCGCCGGCACGGCCGGCGAAACGGCCTACGCCGCGACGGTCGCGCTGACCGACGACCGGGTCCGCGACGACCGCGGCGTCGAAAGCGCGCTGCGCCCCGGCCTCAGCGTCGACGCCGAGATCGTCGTCGACAAGCGCCGCCTCTACCAATGGCTGTTCGAACCGCTCGCGTCCCGGCGCGGGCGCGAGGACGGCCGTGCGTCCCCGCCGAACGCGCATCGCCCATGAAGGAGCCCCGCATGTCGCCCTCCAGTAAGACCGTCCTCATCCACACCATGCCGGACGACTGGCACGCCATCCTCGCCGAACAGGCGCTGCGCGAACGCGGCCACCGCGTCGTCCGCTACTTCGGCTCCGACTTCCCGGGCCGCGCGGACATCGAGTTCCGCTACGGCAGGCAGGGCGAATCGCTGCACCTGCACACCCTCGACGGCAGCGTCGCCCTGTCCGAGGTCGACGTGGTCTGGAACCGGCGGATGGTCTCGCCCGCGATCCCGGCCAACGTCGATCCGCGGGACCGCGAATACGTCTCGCAGCAGATCCGTTTCGGCGACGCGGCGCTGCGCAGCCTGCTGCGCGAGGCGTTCTGGATCAATCCGTACGACGCCGCGCGCAACGCCGACCACAAGCCGAAGCAACTGCAGCTCGCGGTGCGCAACGGCCTGCAGATCCCCGAAACCCTGGTCAGCAATCGCCCGGAGGCGATCCGGCGCTTCCTCGAAGCGCATCCCGACACGATCCACAAGCCCCTCATCGGCGCCTCGTGGGAGGAGGACGACAAGATCCTCTCCACCTACACCGCGCGCGTCCGGCTGGAAGACCTGCCGCCGGATCCGCTGCTGCGCGCCGCACCCGGCATCTTCCAGGCGAAGGTGCAGAAACAGTACGAAGTGCGCGCGCAGTTCTTCGGGACCAGTTGCTTCGCGCTGAAGATCGATCCGTCGCGGATCGAGTACGGCGAGATGGACTGGCGCCTGCACCAGAACGGCGACATGACCGACGGCAGCGTCGTCCTGCCCGACGCGGTGCATGCGGCGTGCCTGCGCCAGCTGCGCAGCCTGGGACTGGTCGCGGGCGCCTTCGACTTCATCGTCACGCCAGAGGACGAATGGATCTACCTCGAGGTCAACGAAGCCGGGCAATTCATCTTCGTCGAACAGTGGTGCCCGGAATTGCCGCTGTTCGATGCGCTGTGCGGCTTCATCGAGAGCGGCGACCCGGACTTCGCGTACCGGCGACCGGAACGCCCGCAGACGCTGGAGGCCCTGAAGGCGGCCGCGGACCCCGAGCGCGTGTGCGCGGAGGACGCCGCCCGGCGCGATCCGGCGCGGACCGCGACGACGGCATCGGCCGAGACCGAACCCGCCGACTGAGCGCGCCGACCCACGCATCCGCCGGCCGACGCCGTCGGCTGGCCGTCCCGCGGGTGGCGCCACCCGCGGTGCACCACCGCCTGGCGACAGGCCTCCGCAACGCAACACCACACAGGAACCCGCCCATGACAGAACAAGACAAGCGTGTCCTCGGCCGCGTGCTCGCGGTCGAGGAAATGAACGCGGTCTCCGGTGCGAGGACGCTGCCGGAATCGGACAACACGATTCTCGCCTCGATCTTCGCCGACACCGGGACCAGTTCCGACAGCGGTACGACCGCGGACAGCGGCACCACCGCCGACAGCGGCACGCTCGCGGACAGCGGTACAACGGCCGACAGCGGCACGACCGCGGACAGCGGCACCACCTCCGACAGCGGCACTGCCGTCGACACCAACCCGAGCCCGTTGTTCGCGCGCGACGCGCCGCCTTCGCCGTGACTACCGCCCTTCGCAGGGTGCGTGCCGTGCGAAGGGGCCATCGCAACGACTCACAGAAAAGGAAGTCCATGCCATGAGCAAAGACAAGACCCGCATCCTCGGCCGCATCCTCGCGGTCGAGGAAATGAACGCCGTCTCCGGCGCCCGCTGCACCCTGGTCGAATACGACACCTCCTGCCTGGAGACCGATCCGGTCAGCGACAGCGGCACCACCGCCGACAGCGGCACGATCGCCGACAGCGGCACCACGTCCGACAGCGGCACCCTCGCGGACAGCGGGACCACCGCAGACAGCGGCACGACCGCCGACAGCGGCACGTTCAGCGACACCAAGCCGGTGTTCGACATCCTCATCGATCCCTGACCGACCCGCCCGAACCGGGCGGCGCCGCAGCGTGGCGTCGCCCGTCCCGCACCCACTCAACGAAGGTCCCCATGGACAAGCACGAACGCATTCTCGGCCGCCGGCTGGCGGTCGAAGAGACCAAGGTCGTCAGCGGTGCCCAGCGCGCGGTGTCGACGATCGTCGACATCGAAGACCAGGAAACCAGCCCGCTGAACGACCAGACGCAGGTCGCGAGCGACAGCGGCACCGTCGCCGATACCGGCGCCACCGCCGACAGCGGCACCGTGACCGACACCGGGCCGTTCGCCGACAGCGGCACGGTCGACGACACCGGCGCACTGCAGGACTGCGCCGGCTCCGGCACCACCCGCGAGGTCTGTCTTTCGACCGACCCGTGACCCGGACCCGCGGCGGACACACGCCGCCGCGCTTCCGCCGCGGTCCGGCCTCCCGCCGGGCCGCGGCTTTCCCGACCGCAACACCCATGGAGCATTGCCACATGAACGATTCCGCATCGAACCGCATCCTCGGCCGCGTCCTCGCCGTGGAAGAGCTGAACACCGTGTCCGGCGCCTGGACGCTCGCCAGCGACGGCGACACGTCGAAGTCGACCGACACCGGCGCGTACCAGGTCGACACGACCAACGCGCTGATCGACATCATCATTTCTCCGGCCGACAAGCGCTGATCCGCCGCGTCGTGCGCCTCCGGGCGCACGGCGCTTTTCCTCCGCACACCGTCCACCGGGATCCCCGCATGCGCCGCGTCCGCAGCATTCTCCAGACCGAAGCCGCCCAGTGCGGGAACGCCTGCCTCGCGATGGTGCTCGACTACCACGGCTACCGGATGGACGCGCTCGCGCTGCAACGCGAGTTCCCGGCCTCCATGCGCGGCACCACGTTGGCCGACATCGTCCAGACCGCGCACGAGCGCGGCCTGCAATGCCGCGCGATCCGGATCGAGCTGGACGAAGTCCCGCACCTGCAGACGCCCTGCATCCTGCACTGGAACATGGACCATTTCGTGGTGCTGGCGAAGACCGGCGCGCGCGAGGTGGTGATCCACGACCCGGCCTTCGGTGTCCGCCGCATGCGCATGCAGGAGTTGTCCGCCCACTTCACCGGCGTCGCCCTTGAACTGTGGCCGACCACCACCTTCGAGCGCCGCGGCCTGGGCGAGGACATCTCGATCCGCCACCTCGCCGGCCAGGTCTCGGGGCTGAAGCGTTCGGCGGCGCAGATCCTGGCGCTGTCGCTGATCCTCCAGCTGTTCGGCCTGCTGTCGCCGTTCTACATGCAGTGGATCCTCGACGACGTGCTGGTCACCGGCGATCGCGACCTGCTGTGGACGATCAGCGGCGGCATCGTCCTGTCGATGCTGATCACCGCCGGCGTGAGCGCGCTGCGCGGATGGAGCCTGTCCTACCTGTCCGCGCGGGTCGGCATCCAGTGGTTCGGCGGCATCCTCGCCCACCTGCTGCGGCTGCCGATGGACTACTTCCAGAAGCGCCACCTCGGCGACGTGGTCTCGCGGATGGATTCGGTGCACGCGATCCAGAACACGATCAGCTCGCAGTTCGTCGAAGCGCTGCTCGACGGCATGATGGTGGCCGTGGCCACGGCGGTCATGGCGTCGTACGACTGGCGCCTGCTGCTGGTCAGCGTCGCGGCGATCGGCCTGTACCTCGCCCTGCGCTGGTTCACCTTCCCGACCCTCCGCCGGCTGTCCGAGCAGCAGCTCGCGGCCGGCGCGAAGCAGAGCACGCACCTGCTGGAAACGATCCGCGGCGTGCAGGCGCTCAAGCTCAACGGCGCCGAATCGATGCGACGCGTCACCTTCGACGCGCTGATGGGCGAAACCGCCAACCTCGGCCTCGACGCGCAACGGTTCGGTCTGCGCGTCGGCTTCGCCAACCAGATGATCTTCGGGCTCGAGCGCGTCGCGGTGATCGCCCTGGCTGCGTCGCTGGTGATGCAGGGCGGGATGAGCGCCGGCATGCTCGTCGCCTACCTGGCGTACAAGGACATGTTCACCGGCGGCGTGAGCCGGCTGATCGACACCTGGATGTCGTTCCGCACGCTGCGGGTGCAGGCCGAACGCCTCGCCGACATCGTGCTGACCGAACCCGAGCGCGACGCGCCCGTGGATGCGGGATGGAGCCTGTCCTACCTGTCCGCGCGGGTCGGCATCCAGTGGTTCGGCGGCATCCTCGCCCACCTGCTGCGGCTGCCGATGGACTACTTCCAGAAGCGCCACCTCGGCGACGTGGTCTCGCGGATGGATTCGGTGCACGCGATCCAGAACACGATCAGCTCGCAGTTCGTCGAAGCGCTGCTCGACGGCATGATGGTGGCCGTGGCCACGGCGGTCATGGCGTCGTACGACTGGCGCCTGCTGCTGGTCAGCGTCGCGGCGATCGGCCTGTACCTCGCCCTGCGCTGGTTCACCTTCCCGACCCTCCGCCGGCTGTCCGAGCAGCAGCTCGCGGCCGGCGCGAAGCAGAGCACGCACCTGCTGGAAACGATCCGCGGCGTGCAGGCGCTCAAGCTCAACGGCGCCGAATCGATGCGACGCGTCACCTTCGACGCGCTGATGGGCGAAACCGCCAACCTCGGCCTCGACGCGCAACGGTTCGGTCTGCGCGTCGGCTTCGCCAACCAGATGATCTTCGGGCTCGAGCGCGTCGCGGTGATCGCCCTGGCTGCGTCGCTGGTGATGCAGGGCGGGATGAGCGCCGGCATGCTCGTCGCCTACCTGGCGTACAAGGACATGTTCACCGGCGGCGTGAGCCGGCTGATCGACACCTGGATGTCGTTCCGCACGCTGCGGGTGCAGGCCGAACGCCTCGCCGACATCGTGCTGACCGAACCCGAGCGCGACGCGCCCGTGGATGCGCCGCCGCTGCCGGAGGCGCGTCCACTGTCGATCCGGGTAAACGCGCTGCGCTACCGTTTCGAGCCGCAGGGGCCTTGGGTGATCGACGACTGCAGCTTCAGCGTGGCCCCGGGCGAGACCGTCGCCCTGGTCGGCCCCTCCGGCTGCGGGAAGACCACGCTGATGAAGCTGATGCTGGGCCTGCTCACGCCGGAGGCGGGGAGCATCCTCGTCGACGGCCGCGACATCGCCGGCGTGCGCCTGCGCGACTATCGGCGTGCGGTGGCGGCGGTGATGCAGGACGACCAGCTGTTCGCCGGCTCGATCGCCGACAACATCGCCTTCGGCGACGAGGCGCGCGACGAGGCACGGATCGAGGAGGTGGCGCGGATGGCGGCGGTGCACGACGACATCGTGCGCATGCCGATGGGCTACCAGACGCTGATCGGCGACATGGGTACGACCCTCTCCGGCGGGCAGAAGCAGCGGATCATCCTCGCCCGCGCGCTGTACAAGCGCCCCAGCCTGCTGTTCCTCGACGAGGCGACCAGCCACCTGGACGTCGACGCCGAGCGCGCGGTCAACGCGGCGGTGAAGGCGCTGCGCATCACCCGGATCGTGATCGCGCACCGGCCGGAAACGATCGCCAGCGCCGATCGCGTGCTGACGATGGCGGCGGGCCGGATCGATCACCTCGCCCGCCTCCCCGCATCGCCGCCCGGGCCGCAGCCCCTCGCGCCGTCGCGGCCGCGGGTGTCGGTGGTCTGAGCCGATGGCCGCGGCCCGCGATGCGCAGAGTCCGGGCCCGCGCCCCTGCCGGCGCCGCATTTGACGCACCGCAACATCTAGGCAAGCCGCCCGGCCCGTGCTATTGATCGGGGCAATGGTCCTTGGCAGGAGTCGGACACGAGGATGGCGGCGGACGCGAGGCAGACCCAGGCGATGGCGGCGACGTGGGGCACGTCGCGCTACGACGAAATGCACGACGCCGACGGCGTCGCCCGGCCGCATTACCGCGCGTTCGACGACTGGCTGCAGGGCACGCCCGAGCCGGTGCTGCGGCACAAGCGCAGCGAGGCGGAACTCGCCTTCCACCGCGTCGGCATCACCTTCTCGGTCTACGGCGAGGCGTCCGGCGACGAGCGCCTGATCCCGTTCGACATGGTCCCGCGGATCGTCCCGGCGAGCGAATGGCGCATGCTGGAAGCCGGCCTGCGCCAGCGCGTGCACGCGCTGAACCTGTTCCTCGGCGACGTCTACGGCGAGCAGCGCATCCTGCGCGAGGGCGTCGTCCCCGCCGACCTCGTGCTCGACAACCACGAGTTCCGCGCCGAAATGCGCGACCTGCGCGTGCCCGGCGGCATCTACTCGCATATCTCCGGCATCGACCTGGTGCGCGCCGGCGACGGCCTGTACTACGTGCTCGAGGACAACCTGCGGGTGCCGTCGGGCGTGTCCTACATGCTCGAGAACCGGCGGATGATGGCGCGCCTCATCCCCGAGCTGTTTTCGCGGCAGCAGATCGCGCCGGTCGAACATTACCCCGATGCGCTGCTCGAGACCCTGCGCGAAGCCGCGCCCGAGGGCATCGACGACCCGGTGGTCGCGGTGCTGACGCCGGGATCGGCCAACTCGGCCTACTTCGAACACGCCTTCCTCGCCCAGCAGATGGGCGTGGAGCTGGTGGAAGGCGCGGACCTGTTCGTGCGCGACGACACCGTCTACGCCCGCACCACCCGCGGCCCGCAGCGCGTGCACGTGATCTACCGCCGCATCAACGACGACTTCCTTGATCCCACGGTGTTCCGGCCGGAGTCGGTATTGGGCGTCCCCGGGCTGTTCGCGGCCTACCGCGCCGGCCGGGTGACGCTGGCGAACGCGCCGGGCACCGGCGTGGCCGACGACAAGTCGGTGTATCCGTACGTGCCGGACATGATCCGCTTCTACCTGAGCGAGGAGCCCATCCTGCTCAACGTGCCGACCTGGCAGCTGCGCCGCGAGGACGACCTGCGCTACGTGCTGGAGCGCCTGCCGGAACTGGTGGTGAAGGAAGTCCACGGCGCCGGCGGCTACGGCATGCTGGTCGGGCCGGCGTCGACGAAGTCCGAGATCGAGGACTTCCGCGCGCGCATCCTCGCCGCACCGTCGAACTACATCGCGCAGCCGACGCTGTCGCTGTCGACCTGCCCCACCTTCGTCGAAAGCGGGCTAGCGCCGCGCCACATCGACCTGCGTCCGTACGTGCTGTCCGGCAAGCGCATCGTCGCGATGCCCGGCGGCCTGACCCGGGTCGCGCTGCGCGAGGGCTCGCTGGTGGTGAACTCGTCGCAGGGCGGCGGCACCAAGGACACCTGGGTTCTGGAGGCCTGATGCTCTGCCGCACCGCCGACGATCTGTACTGGGTGTCGCGCCACATGGAGCGCGCGGAGAACACCGCGCGCCTGCTCGACGTCACCACCCGCATCGCGATGCTCCCCGAGCGACTGGACCGCGGCAAGGCGCAGGCGGCGCCATGGCGACGCGCGCTGGACGCCCTCGGCGCGGTCGAGACCTGCCGGCAACGTTACGGCACGATCGACGCCGAGAGCGTGATCGACCATCTGCTGCTGTCGCCGGAAAACCCGTCGTCGATCTGCAGCTGCCTGCGCGCCGCGCGCGAATCCGCCCGCGCACAGCGCGTGGCGATCACGGGCGAGATGTACGAGGACCTCAACGCCTCGTGGCTGGAGATGCGCGGACTGGACCGCGGCAGCATCGCTCGCGACGGACTGAGCAGCCTGCTGGAGCGGATCAAGAGCCGGTCCGCCTCGTTCCGGGGCGTCACCATCGGCACGCTGGGCCGCGGCGAGCGCTACCAGTTCATGCAGCTGGGGGTGTTCATCGAGCGTGCGGAATGGGCGATCCGCCTGCTCGACGTGGTCGGCAGTCACGACGCCCCGCGCGAGGACGGCGCCGCGCGCGACACCGCGGAATTCTTCCAGTGGAGTGCGCTGCTGCAGTCGTTGTCGGCATTCGAGACCTACCGCCGGCTGCAGCGCAAGAGCGTCGATCCGGCCGGCGTGGCCGAGCTGATGCTGCTGCACGAGGCCAATCCGCGTTCGCTGCAGACGTGCACCCATACCCTGCACGGCGTCCTGCGTGATCTCGCCGGCGGCGAGGCGCCGGAAGTGGTGCGCCAGGCCGGCGCGCTGTCGGCGCACGTGCGCTACGCCCGCATCGACGAGATCCTCGCCGAAGGCCTGGAGCCGTGGCTGCAGGCCGCGATGACACGACTGGTGCGGCTGGGCGATGCGATCCACCGCCAGTTCATGAGCGCCGCCGACATGGCACTGCCGCGGGCGGCGGCGTGACCTGCGTCGCAGGGGCGCGCTACCCCCTGCGGCGCGGAAGCGGGCAGAATGTGCGGCGTCTCCGCGCATCCATTGCCGTAACCTGTCCTCCATGACCTATTGCATCGGACTGAATCTCGACCAGGGCCTCGTGCTGGCGTCGGATTCGCGCACCAACGCCGGCGTCGACGACGTCCGCCGCACCGGCAAGATGCGGGTCTTCGCCAGCGAAGGCCAGTACCTGTTCGTCACCCTGTCCGCGGGCAACCTCTCGCTGACCCAGAACGCGCTGAACCTGCTCGAACAGCGCAGCCGCGACGGCGGCGCCGCCTCGCTCGCCTCGGCGGCCTCGATGTTCGACATCGCGCGGATGATCGGCGATGCCCTGCGCGAGATCCGCCAGCGCGACGAGGCCTACCTGCGCGACAGCGGCGTCGACCCCACCGGCAGCTTCATCGTCGGCGGCCAGGTCCGCGGGGAGGCGCCGCGGCTGTTCCTCGTCTATTCCGAGGGCAACTTCATCGAGAGCTCGCCGGAGATGCCCTACTTCCAGACCGGCGAAAGCAAGTTCGGCAAGCCCATCCTCGACCGCGTCATCACCCCGCAGACGGCGATGACCGAGGCCTGCAAGTGCGTGCTGGTGTCGTTCGACTCGACGATGCGCTCGAACCTCTCGGTCGGCCCGCCGCTGGACCTGCTGCTGTACCGCCGCGACAGCTTCAGCGCCGACCTGCGACAGCGCCTGGATGAGCACGACCCCTACCTGCAGTCGATCAGTCGGCAGTGGAACGAGACCCTGCGCCAGGGCGTGCGCGACCTGCCCGATCCGGCGTGGCTGGAGGATGCGCCGCGGTAGCGGCGGGGCGCGCCATGCGCCTCGACGACGGCTGTCTCGACAGCCGCCGCTTCAACCGCTGCCGATGAAGCGCAGCCCCACCCCGGGTTCCGTGGCGATCCAGCGCGGCGCGGTCGCGTCGTCGCCGAGCTTCTGCCGCAGCTTGCCGACGAGGATGCGCAGGTAGTGGGTGTCGTCGACGTGGGTCGGGCCCCACAGTTCGCGCAGCAGCTGCGGCTGGGTGACGAGGCTGCCGGGATGGCGGACCAGCGCCAGCAGCAGCGCGTATTCCTTGCGGCTGAGCGCGACGGGCTCGCCGTCGAGCAGCACCAGCCGCTGCGCCGGATCCACCCGCAGCCGGCCGTCGTCGTACACGGCGACGCCCCCCGCGGCCGCGCGACCGCGCAGGCAGGCGCGCACGCGGGCCATGAACTCCTGCACGCCGAACGGCTTGGTGACGTAGTCGTGGGCGCCTGCGTCGAGCGCAGCGACCTTGTCGCGTTCGTCGGCGCGCACGGTCAGCACGATCACCGGCACCTCCGACCACGTGCGCAGTTCGCGCAGCGCGTCCAGGCCGTCGCGATCGGGCAGGCCCATGTCGAGCACGACCAGGTCCGCGCCGTCCAGCGCCAGTGCCTGCAGGCCTTCCTCGGCGGTCGCGGCGAGGCGCACGGCATAGCCTTGCGCACGCAGGCCGATGTCGAGGAAACGCCGGATCTGCGGTTCGTCGTCGATCACCAGCACCTGTGCGGGTGCGACCGCGCTCGTCGTCATGCCTCGTCCTCCTCTTCGGGTGGCGCTTCCGGCGGCAGCACGATCCGCATCCGCGCGCCGACGCCGTCGTCGCCGTCGCGCGCATCGAGACGCCCGCCGTGGGCTTCGACGATGCCGCGCGCGATCGCCAGTCCCAGGCCGACGCCGTCGCGGCCGCGGTCGCCGCGTTCGGCGGTGTGGAACGGATCGAACACGCGTTCGCGCTCGGCCGCCGGGATGCCCGGGCCGGCATCGATCACGTCGAGCCAGGCGCCGCCCGCGCCGTCGCGACCGGCGCGCACCTGCACCGGCACGCCCTGCGGCGAGAACTTCGCCGCGTTGTCGAGCAGGTTGAGCAGGGCCTGCTCGAACAGCGCCGGATGCACCCGGATCAGCTTCGGTGCGGCGACGAGATCGATCGCGGACATCGCGTCGGGCCGGTAGCGGCGCAGCCGCGCGGTGGCGGCGCCGACCAGTTCGTCCACGCCGATCCACTCGCGCGCCGGCGACAGCGCGCCATGGCCGACGCGGGTCATGTCGAGCAGGTTCTGGATGTAGCGGTCCAACCGTTCGCCTTCCTGGCGCACGGTTTCCAGCAGCGCGCCGCGCTCGTCGGCCGGCAGGCGCTCGCCGTAGCTTTCCAGCGCGCCGGCGGCGCCGAGGATCGCCGCCAGCGGCGAGCGCAGGTCGTGCGACACCGACGACAGCAGCGCCGCACGCAGGCGCTCGCGCTCGTGCGCAAGCCGGGTGTCGTCGAGCGCACGCTGCAGCCGCAGCCGACGCAGCGCGCCGGCGACATCGTCGGCCATCGCCCGCGCCAGTCTCCTCGGGCCGTCCTCGACCCGGTCGAGATAGCCGGGGAACCGGAGACCGAGCGTGCCGAGTCGTTCCTCGCCCGCGCCCAGCGGCAGGAACCACCAGCCCTGTTCGTCGACACCGTCACGCGCGATCGCGATGTCGGCGCGCAGCCACAGGTCGGCGTCGAGCACGTCGCGGAAGACCTCGGTCGCGATCCGCAGCACGGACGCGTCCTCGTCGGCGGACGACAGCCGGCGCACCAGCGCCTCGCGCGCCTCGGCGTGGCGGCGGGCGCGTTCGAGTGCGTCGACCTGCATCGCCAGCCGCGAGGCGAGGCCACCGGCCAGCAGCGCCGCGGCGAGGAACAGCGACACGGTGACGATACCGTGGCGCGCATCGATGTAGAACGTGTAGCGCGGTGCGATGAAGAAGAAGTTGTAGGCGAGGAAGCAGAGCACCGCGGTCGCGAGCGCGGGCCCCGTGCGCGTGCGCGAGGCGACGATCAGCACCGCCAGCATGAACACCAGCGACAGGTCGGCCAGGCCGAGCCAGCGTTCCGCCGCTGCCGCGACGCACACCGCCGCCAGCGACGCGCCGGCCGCGAGCAGGAAGCCGGCGGCCAGGCCGAAGCGCTGGCGGTATTCGAGGTGGCGGACCGGTTCGGTCATCGGCGCGTTCCGGAGGCGCGGCAGGGCGCACGCCGGCATTGTGCCGGAACACCGTCGCCACCGCGTGGCGAACACGGGCGCGACGGCCGAATTTATGCCGAATTTACGGATCGGACCGCTGTCGTCCCGCGCCACGCCGGACATCGTGCGAAGGTGCCGCCGCGCGCGTTCCGGCATGACGCGGGAGCGCGCGCAGGCGGCTGGCGTCGACGACGCGGCCTGCGTCGCGATGCGCGAACGCGACCGCATCGATGCCGGAACCCGCGGCGGAATCCGTTTACAGTCGAACGAGCCGAACGCGAAATGCGGTGCAGGAGGCAGGCATGCGGATCCAGGCCATGGTCTCGTCGATCAAGGCGCGTCTGCAGGGCGCATCCGGCGAGGAAGCGGTGCCCGACGCGACCTCGGTGCAGGCCGCGGAGCTGGCGGTCATCCTCGGCAGCGGGACTGCGGTCGATCCGGCGACGGTGCAGCCGTGGGGGCTGGCGCTGTCGGGCGGCGGCATCCGCAGCGCGACCTTCTGCCTCGGCGTGCTGCAGGCGCTGGCGCGCAACGGCCTGCTCGGCTGCTTCCACTACCAGTCCACGGTCTCCGGCGGCGGCTACATCGGCGGATTCCTGCAGGCGCTGATCCATCGCCACGGTCATCGCAAGGCGTTCGAAGTGCTGGGCGCCCCGCCGCCGCGGGCCTCCGGCGACACCGACGACGACGCCGAACCGCCACGCGACCCGCCGATGCCCGGCCCCGCGCATCCGATCCGGCACCTGCGCGAGTACAGCAACTACCTCAGCCCGCGCAAATCGCCGTTCTCCGGCGACACCCTCGGCATGGTCGGGACCTACGTGCGCAACGTGCTGCTGATCCAGCTGCAACTGTGCGCGCTGATCCTCGCGGTCACGCTGGTGCCGCTGGTGCTGCACTTCGCGCTGGTGGGCCTGGCGCGCACGCAGCCGGTGCTGACGCCGTCGCTGGCCGGGCTGGTCGGGATGCTGGCGGTGGCGCTGCTGGCGTACGTCACCACCTACGATCACAAACGTGCGCGCGCCCTCGGCACGCCGGTGCCCACGCACGTCGCCCTGTTCGCGCTGCTGACCATCTGGCTGCTCGCGCTCGCGGCCTTCATCAGCGCGGTCGGGCTCGCCCACTACCAGCACCTGCAGGGCGCGTTCGGCCGGCTGTTCGCGTGGCTGCCGTTCGGCGCCGTCGGCCAGCTCGCCATCGCCTCGGGCGCGCTGTATTTCCTGATGTGGATGGGCTGGCTGCTGTTCGATCGCTGGCAGTCGGGCCTCCGTCCCGAGGGGACGCCCGCCTCGGCGATGCAGCAGCACCCGCTGCGCTTCGTGGCCGCCACCTTCGCCACGGCGGTCTTCGCCGGCGTCACGATCCTGCGCGTGCAGGTCTGGCTCAACGCGCTGCACGCCCGCGACCCAAGCGAATGGCTGCTGATGATCCTGGGGCCGTCGCTGACGATGACTGCGGTGGTGCTGACCGGCATCCTGCACCTCGGGCTGGCGGGCCCGGCCCTCAGCGACCTGCAGCGCGAGATCTGGGCGCGCGTCGGCGGCAAGACCGCGGCGCTGGTGGTGCTGGGGATGACGCTCTCGCTGGCGCTGACGGTGTACGGGCCGTGGCTGCTGATGCGTTCGTTCACGCCCGGCGCGATCGCCTGGAACGACATCGGCTGGACCGGCATCCTGACCTGGCTGTCCACGACCGTCGTCGGCGTGATGGCCGGGCGCGGCAAGTCGGCGGGCGGCGATGCGGATGCGTCGCTGCCCGGACGCGCCTTCGACCTCATCGCGCGGATCGCACCGTGGGTGTTCATCCTCGGCCTGATCGTCGCGCTCGGCCTCGGCGGACAGGCGCTGCTGTGGCGTTTCGACGGCCACCCGGCGGGCGTGACATCGCCGTGGCAGGGATCGATGGCCGCGTACCGGGCATGGCTCGCGGGTTATCCGGCCGAACACGGCGGCGTCCTCGCCGCGACGATCGCGATCGCGGCGGCGACCTGGCTGCTGCTCGCGACGGCGGTGAACGTCAACGAGTTCAGCCTCAACGCCTTCTACCGCAACCGCCTGGTGCGCTGCTACCTCGGCGCCAGCAACGCCTGGCGCAATCCGGAACCGACGACCAACTTCGACGTGGCCGACGACCTGCCGCTGCATCGGCTGGTCGAAGGCGCGCCGATGGCCGACGGCGCCCGGCCGCTGTTCCCGCTGATCTGCACCGCGCTGAACCTCGTCGCGGCCAAGCAGCTCGACTGGCAGGATCGCAAGGCCGCCTCGTTCTGCCTCACGCCCGGCTTCTGCGGCTACCTGCCGCCGGTCTCGCGCGCTGGCGCGGCGGTGGTCGGCGACACACACGCGGACATCGCCGGCACCGCGCGTGCGCCCCGCGACGGCGAAGCGCTGGCCTCGTCGCTCACCCTCGGCAGCGCGATCGCGATCTCCGGCGCCGCGGTCAATCCCAACATGGGCTACCACAGCTCGCCGGCGGTCACCTTCCTGCTCACGCTGTTCGACGCTAGGCTCGGCTGGTGGCTGCCCAATCCCAGCCATGCGACGCGCCCGCGCAGCGACAAGGCGCCGTTCTTCGGTCGCTGGCTGCTGGCGGAACTGTTCGGCCGTACCCACGAGGGCGGCCGCGACGTGCACCTGTCCGACGGCGGGCATTTCGAGAACCTCGGCCTCTACGAACTGGTGCGGCGGCGCTGCCGCTTCATCCTCTGCGTCGACGCCGCGGCCGACCCCGCGCGCGGATTCGCCGACCTCGGCAACGCGGTGCAGAAGTGCCGGGTCGATTTCGACGTGGAGATCCGCATCGACACCGCCGCACTGAAGGCGCAGGCCGACGGCCTCGCCCTGCGCAGCTGCGCGGTGGGCGACATCCTCTATCCGGACGGCAGCCGCGGCACGCTGCTCTACCTCAAGCCGGCGCTCACCGGCGAGGAGCCGACCGACATCCAGCACTACGCCAGCGCGCACCCGAGCTTCCCGCACGAGCCGACCTCGGACCAGTTCTTCGACGAGGCGCAGTTCGAGAGCTATCGCCGGCTGGGGCTGGACGTGGCCTCGCGCGCGATCGAGCCCGTGCTGGAGCGCGCCGGCGCCAACGTCGGCGCGCTCGGCCACGACGACCTGAACCTGCTGGAGCCCGGGCCGAAGGAGACGCTGCTGCTCGTGCTGCGCCAGCAGTGGGCGGAAGCGCTGCCCGGCGGCACGGCGCGGTTCGCGCAGCATGCGGCAATGCTGTCGCAGCTGTTCGCCCGGCTGCGCGAGGCGCCGGAGCTGGCCGTGCTGGATGCGCAGTTCCATCCGGCCTGGACCGACCTGGTGCCGCCGGATCCGGCCACGCTGGGCACCGACGCCGCCCGCCCGGTCGGCCGGCGGACGCGGCTGCCGGCGCCGGAGCATTTCCGGGCGTGCTTCTACTTCTGCCAGGAGCTCACGCGGCTGATGGAGGCCGTCTACCACGACCTCGATTTCGAACGCGCCTGGGACCATCCCGACCACCGCGGCTGGATGAACGCGTTCCGCCAGTGGAGCGGCGCGCCGATGTTCCGCGTCGCCTGGGCGATGAGCGCGCCGACCTTCGGGTCGCGGTTCGTGGCCTTCTGCGAGCGGCGGCTGGATCTGCCGCGCCTGGACAACGAAGACAAGGACCGGCATGCGCTGAGCGTGATCGAGGTGTCGCCCGGCGACGGCGACACCTGGGCGCGGCACTGCGACACGCTCGCCGACGCGGGCCGGATCAACCACGTCGAACACGCCATCCTGCGCTCGGACGCGATGCTGGAAGGCGATGCGGCGCGGCCGACGCGGCTGTTCCTGCTGCAGTTGCGCTGGCGCTCGGTGCTGTCGCGCACCGGCAACCGGATCCCGGACACCACCCTCGGCGTCGCCGCGCTGTCGGGCACCACGCTGCGCCTGCTGCGGGTGCAGGACCACGTTCGCCGCATGGGGCTGGGCGCGGAATTCATGCGCCTGCTGATCGAACGCCCGGCGACCGTGGTCGAGGTCGTCGATGTCCGCGGCGGCCACTACGGACTTGCGGGCATCTGCCGCAACCGGGTGGCCGCAGACGTGACGCGTCGCCTGGAAGCGCTGCGGACCAGCGCGCTGCGGCGGCGGCAGGAGCGCAACGACGCACGGCGGCGGGCCCGTGCCGCCCGGACCCGTCGCGAGGACGCCGCGGACGACGTGCGCGGTCCCCTGCCCTGAGGCGCGACCCGGACGCCCGGGCGGGCGCGGTCACGCCGTCGGCGACAGCGCCGCCTCCAGCACCGCCGGACGACCGAGGTGATAACCCTGGCCGTATCGCACGCCGAGCCCGGCCAGCGCCTTGAGCTCGCGTTCGGTCTCCACGCCTTCGACGACGATGGTCGCGTTGGTGCCGCTGGCGAAGGTCTGGATCGCCGACACCAGCGTCTGCCGGCGCAGATCGTGGTCGATGCCGCGGGTCAGCGAGATGTCGAGCTTGATGATGTCCGGCGACACGTGGAGGATGTGGCGCAGCGACGCGAAGCCGGCGCCGGCGTCGTCGATGGCGACCATCACGCCGCGCGCCTGCAGGTCGCGCAGGCAGGCGCACAGCTGCTCGTAGTCGGCCACCGTGGTGTGCTCGGTGATCTCGATGATCACCCTCGCCGTGTCGTGCTCCGCGAGCAGCGCGCGGAACGCCTCGGACACGATGGTGTCGGGCGAGGCGTTGATCGACAGCCGGCATGGGTGCGGGATGTCGTCCAGCCGGCTCAGCGCCGCGCGCGCGGCCTCCAGTTCCAGCGCCAGCCCCAGGCCGACCTCCGCCGCCTGCACGAACCAGACATCCGGCGACGGCGTGCCCGCAGGGAATCGCGACAACGCTTCGTACGCGAACACGTGTCCGTCGGACAGCGACACGATCGGCTGGTAGACGACGCTCAGCGCATGAGCGCGGATCAGCGTCCGGATGCGCCCGGCGAGATCGGATTTCCGCTGCTCGGCCTTGTGTTCGTCCGCGAGGTGGCCGCGATACTCGCTGAGCAGGTCGGAGTAGCCGAGCGCGTGGCCGAGCGCCGCGCCGATCAGCGCCGCCATCATGCGCATGGTGCGCACGTCGGGCCCGCGATAGGCGTGCGGATACGGCGACAGTACCTTGAGCACGCCGAACGGCTTGTCCTCGTACACCAGTGGCGTGACCAGCATCGAGCGCAGGCCGACGCGCCGGCAGGCCTCGCGGTTCACCCGCGGGTCCTCCTCGGAATCGTCGCAACGCAGCACTTCGTTGCGCTCGATGCACAGCCCGGACAGGCTGCCCTGCGCGGGAATGCGCAGGCCCACCTGCGACAAGGCGGAACCGCTCCCGACCCAGTACACGAAATCGCCGTCGTCGAGGATCTCGACGACCGCACCGGAGGAACGCGTGAGCTCGCAGGCGCGGCGGATGACCGCATCGACCACCTGGTTCGGATCGTGCGCGAGCAGCACGATCTCGTTCTGCGCCGCGATGATGCGGGCATACAGCCCCACATTCCGGCCGGGCGCCGGGCCCGCAGCCGCTTCCGTGTCGTCCTGCGCGTGCGGGTTCGCACGCTTGGGGGAAAGCTCCTTGCGCATGCCCTGCCCTGTCCGTCCGCGATGATGGCGCGGCTCCGACATCCCTGTTCGACACATACCCCCTGCAGTTTGGCGCGTCAAGGCATTCCGGGTGCGGGTCGCGCATCGGCATGGCGAAATGCACGCCGGAAAAGATGTCGTCAATCGGGATCACGCGCGCGATCGATCTCGTGCGCGGCATTGTGCGCATCGGCGCGGCGCGATCGATGTCGTCAATCGCGCCGCACCCACGCGGCGGTTCAGCGCGCCGCCGTGTCCGCCGCCGGTGCCGCGGGCGCTGCCGGCGCCATCGGCTTCGCGTTCTTCACGAACTCGTCCAGCCACGCGTCGCTTTCGGCCAGCATGTGCAGGATCGATTCGCGCGCACGGTAGCCATGCGCCTCCTTCGGCAGCATCACCAGCCGCGCGGTGCCGCCGAGGCCCTTGATCGCGGCGAACATGCGTTCGCTCTGGATCGGGAAGGTGCCGCTGTTGTTGTCGTCCTCGCCGTGGATCATCAGCAGCGCGTCCTTGATGTCGCCGGCGTAGTTGAACGGCGACATCGTCTGGTAGGTCTCGCGGGCGTCCCAGTAGTTGCGCTCCTCGGACTGGAAGCCGAACGGCGTCAGCGTGCGGTTGTACGCGCCGCTGCGGGCGATGCCGGCCTTGAACAGGCGGGTGTGCGCGAGCAGGTTCGCGGTCATGAACGCGCCGTAGGAATGCCCGCCGATGGCGAGGCGGTCGCGGTCGGCCACGCCGCGGCGCACGACCTCGTCCACCGCGGCCTCGGCATCGGCGATCAGCTGCGGCAGGTAGGTGTCGTTCGGCTCCTTGTCGCCTTCGCCGACGATCGGCATCGACGGGTTGTCGAGCACGGCATAGCCGCGCGCCAGGAACGGCAGCGGGCCCCAGTAGCTGATCGCGTTGAACCGGTACGGCGAGCCGGTGACCTGCGACGCCGCCTCCGCGGATTTGAACTCGGCCGGATAGGCCCACATCAGCATCGGCAGCGGCTTGTCTCGGCCCGGCTTGAAGCCTGGCGGCAGGTAGAGGTTCGCGGTGAGTTCGACGCCGTCCTTGCGCTTGTAGCGGATCTGCTCCTTCTTCACGTCCTTCAGCTGCGGCGTGGGATGGGTGAACCGGGTCAGCGCCACCGGCTTGCCCTTCGCGGCGAGGTCGAGGCGATAGAAGTTCACCGGCTCGGTCGGCGATTCGCGGGTGATCAGCACGCGCTTCGCGTCATCGTCGAGCAGCGCCACCACGTCGCTGTAGGTCGGCGCGGCGGAACGATACAGCCGCTGCTTGGTGTTGTCGTCGAGACTCCAGCGATCGAGGAACGGCCGGTCGCCTTCGGGCGAGGCGCCGTCGCCGATCAGGTACAGATGCTTGCCGTCCGGCGAGAACCGCAGGCGCGGGAAGCCGTTGGCGTCGCGCTCGGCCACCGGCGTGCCGGGATCCGCATACCGATCCTCGCTGGAGCCCTCGAACAGCAGCGCCGGCGCGGTCGCCGGCGCGTCGGGCGCCAGCCGCCAGGTCTTCACCTTGCGCGTCTTCCACCAGAACTCGCTGAGCAGCGCCACGTCGCCGCGGCCCCAGGCGATGCTGGCGACGCGGCTGCCGACCTTCGCCAGCGACACCGGCGTCGCCTCGAACGGCGCGGGCTGCATCAGCACTTCGTCGCGGACCTCGGCGGGTTTCGCCGGATCGCCGCCGTCGCGGGCCTCGGTCCACACCAGCGTGGCCGGCGCGTCGCTGCGCCAGTCGATGTCGCGCACGCCGGTGGGCACGGCGTCGTTGCCGCTGGGCAGGCCTTCGAACAGCGGCAGCGTGGCGACGGTGCGCTCCAGCTTGCCGTCGAGGTCGAGCACCTCGATCCGGCGCGGGAAATACGACCACGGCACGATGTAGGAGAACGGCCGCTCGATCTTCTCCGACAGCAGGTGCTTGCCGTCGGGCGACGGCGTCAGGCCGACGTACAGCCCGGGCGTGCCGACTTCGCGCACGCCGCCATCCACGTCCACCAGCGCCGGCTGCACCCGCAGGTAGTGCTCGAAGGTCTGCGCGTCGTGTTCGTCGCGCAGCATGTCTTGGTAGGTGCGGATCTGCCGCACCGCGCCCTTGCCGCGCGTTTCCTGCAGGGTCGGGCCGGCCGGCACCACGCTCGCCGGCGGCGGCCCGCCCTGGCCGACGCGCAGCTTCACCAGCAGGCGGCGGCTGTCGGGCATCCAGCGCACGTCGCCGCGCACCGTGTTCAGCGAGCGATCCAGCAGCTGTCGCGCCTTGTGCGCGGCCACGTCGACCAGCCACAGCGTGTTCGCGCCGGAATAGGGATCCTGCTGGTTCAGCGCGAGGTATTTCTGATCGGGCGACCACGACACCGACGCCAGCGACAGCGGCTGCGGCAGGCCCTCGATGCGGATCTCGCGACCGGAGTTCACGTCCATCAGCCACAGGTCCGACGCGAACGAGAAGCGGCTGGGCGCGTAGGTCCGGGGATTGATCCGCATCCCGGCCAGGCGCAGCTCCGGCTGCGCCACCAGCGCGATCGACGGCAGCGGCGGCACCTGCTGCAACGCGATGAGATCGCGGCGCGGGCTGAGCGACAGCTGCGGCGGCCGCGGGGCATCGACGATGGCTTTCAGCTCGGGCACCGGCTCGCGGTAGCCGCCGGCGGGCTGCGCCGACACGGGCGACGCGGACTGGGCGAGCACGACCGGGACGGCCAGCGCGGCGGCGAGCAGCACCGGCAGGGCCAGGCGGCGCGGAAAGACGGAACGGATGGACATGGCGGCTGACACTCCCCGGAATCGACCTGAAGACCGCCATGGTCGCCCCGGACCGCCGGTGCGCCATGCGCCACAGGTCATGCCAGCGGCTCGATTCATCGTTCCATCGCGAGATAGCGATAGAATGCCGCCCCTGCCCCCGCCGAGGGGCGCTGCAAGCCCGCCGGACGCCCGCGTCCCCGGGATCAGGCTCGGCGGAGGTTCCACGCATCAACGGCGCCCGTTCACTGCCCCGCGGGGCACACGACGGAGAACCGCCATGAACGCACAGATCAAGCCCGCCCAGGACTGCAAGGTCGCCGACCTCTCGCTCGCCGACTGGGGCCGCAAGGAAATCGAGATCGCCGAGCACGAGATGCCGGGCCTGATGTCGATCCGCCGCAAGTACGCCGAGAGCAAGCCGCTCAAGGGCGTGCGCGTCACCGGCTCGCTGCACATGACCATCCAGACGGCCGTGCTGATCGAGACCCTGAAGGACATCGGCGGCGACGTCCGCTGGGCCTCCTGCAACATCTTCTCGACCCAGGACCACGCCGCCGCCGCGATCGCCGCCACCGGCACGCCGGTGTTCGCGTGGAAAGGCGAGACGCTGGAGGAATACTGGGACTGCACCCTCGACGCCGTGACCTTCCCGGGTGGCGGCTCCAACAAGTATCTCGGCCCGGAACTGGTCGTCGACGACGGCGGCGACGTCACCCTGCTGATCCACAAGGGCTACGAGCTGGAAAACGGCAGCGACTGGGTGAACACCCCGTCGGGCTCGCATGAAGAGCAGATCATCAAGAACCTGCTCAAGCGCGTCGCCAGGGAACGCCCCGGCTTCTGGACCACGGTGGTCAAGGACTGGAAGGGCGTCTCCGAAGAGACCACCACCGGCGTGCACCGCCTGTACCAGCTGGCCGAACAGGGCAAGCTGCTGGTCCCGGCGATCAACGTCAACGACTCGGTCACCAAGTCGAAGTTCGACAACCTCTACGGCTGCCGCGAGTCGCTGGCCGACGGCCTCAAGCGCGCGATGGACGTGATGCTGGCCGGCAAGGTCGCCGTGGTCTGCGGCTACGGCGACGTCGGCAAGGGCTCGGCGCACTCGCTGCGCGCCTATGGCGCCCGCGTCATCGTCACCGAGATCGATCCGATCTGCGCGCTGCAGGCGGCGATGGAAGGCTACGAGGTGAATACCGTCGAGGACACGCTGGGTCTCGCCGACATCTACGTCACCACCACCGGCAACAAGGACGTGATCACCTACGACCACATGCTCGGCATGAAGGACCAGGCGATCGTCTGCAACATCGGCCACTTCGACAACGAGATCCAGGTCGACCGCCTCAACACCAGCGGCGCCGAGAAGATCAACATCAAGCCGCAGGTCGACAAGTACAAGCTGTCGAACGGCCGCGAGATGTTCCTGCTGGCCGAAGGCCGCCTGGTGAACCTCGGCTGCGCCACCGGCCACCCGAGCTTCGTGATGTCGAACTCGTTCTCGAACCAGACCCTCGCGCAGATCGACCTGTGGGCGAACAAGGACTTCTACTCGCCGAAGGTCTACATCCTGCCGAAGAAGCTGGACGAGGAAGTGGCGCGCCTGCACCTGGAGAAGATCGGCGTGAAGCTGACCACGCTCACCGCACAGCAGGCCGAGTACCTCGGCGTGCCGGTGCACGGCCCGTTCAAGCCGGAGCACTACCGCTACTGATCGCGGTGTTCCCTCCGCGATGCATCACACGACGGGCGCTTCGGCGCCCGTCGTCGTTGGGCACTCCCTGTGCTTTTGTAGGAGCGCCGGAAGGCGCGACCTGATGCGCCG
>JBGAFR010000040.1:0-30408 GCA_044227145.1 Lysobacteraceae bacterium | reverse complement strand
GCTAAGCGGACGGGCGCCCAGGTGCGCGGCCCGATCCCGCTGCCGACCAAGATCGAACGCTACACCGTCCTGGTGTCGCCGCACGTCGACAAGGACGCGCGCGACCAGTACGAGACCCGCACGCACAAGCGCGTGCTCGACATCGTCGACCCCAACGACAAGACCGTGGACGCGCTGATGAAGCTCGAACTCGCGGCCGGCGTCGACGTCCAGATCAAGTTGACCTGAGGCCAGGACCATGACCGCGAAGAAATATTCGTTGGGCATCGTCGGCCGCAAGGCCGGCATGAGCCGCATGTTCACCGAGGACGGCAAGTCGATCCCGGTGACCCTGATCGAGGCGACGCCGAACCGCATCGTCCAGATCAAGACCCCCGACACCGACGGCTACAGCGCCGTGCAGGTCACCGCCGGCGTGAAGCGCGCCTCGCTGATCAACAAGCCGGAAACCGGCCACCTCGCCAAGGCGAAGGTCGAAGCCGGTCGCGGCCTGTGGGAGCTGCGCGTGGAAGCCGACCAGATCGGCGGCTTCGAAGTCGGTGGCGAGATCAAGGCCGACATCTTCGAGGCCGGCCAGATCGTCGACGTCCAGGGCGTGACCAAGGGCAAGGGCTTCCAGGGCACGATCAAGCGCTGGAACTTCACCATGGGCGACGCGACGCACGGCAACTCGCTGTCGCACCGCTCGCCGGGCTCCATCGGCCAGCGCCAGACGCCGGGTCGCGTGTTCCCGGGCAAGAAGATGTCCGGCCACATGGGCGCCGAGCAGCAGACGACGCAGCGCCTGGAAGTGGTCAAGGTCGACGCCGAGCGCGGCCTGATCGCGATCCGTGGCGCGGTCCCCGGCGCGCCGGGCGGCGACGTCATTGTCCGTCCGACCACGAAGTAAGGGAGACGACAATGGAACTCGCCATCAACGGTAGCAACAACAAGCTCAACGTCTCCGACGCGATCTTCGGCCGCGATTTCAACGAGGATCTGGTTCATCAGGTCGTCGTCGCCTATCGCAACGCCGGTCGCGCCGGCACGAAGGCGCAGAAGACCCGCGCCGAAGTCAACGGCACCACCAAGAAGTCGAAGAAGCAGAAGGGCGGCGGCGCCCGTCACGGTGCGCTCACCGCGCCGATCTTCGTCGGCGGTGGCCGCGCCTTCGCCGCGAAGCCGCGCAGCTTCGCCCAGAAGGTCAACCGCAAGATGTACCGCGCCGCGATCGCCGCGATCCTGTCGGAACTGAACCGCCAGGGCCGCATCACGATCGTCGAGGCGTTCGACGTCGACGCGCCGAAGACCAGTGGCCTGGTCGCGAAGCTCAACGGCTTCGAGCTCGGCAAGCGTCCGCTGATCGTCACCGAGGATGCCTCGGAGAACCTGTTCCTGTCCGCGCGCAATCTGCCGTACGTGCAGGTTCGCGACGTGCAGGGTCTGGATCCCGTCGCCCTCGTCGGCTCGGACAGCGTGCTCATGACCGCCGATGCGGTGAAGAAGATCGAGGAGTGGCTGGCATGACCATGACCGACGCCAAGCTCTACAGCGTGATCCGTGCGCCGCGCGTGTCCGAAAAGACCGTCCGCGGCCAGGAAATGAACCAGTACGCCTTCGAAGTCGCCACCGACGCCACCAAGGCCGATATCAAGACCGCCATCGAGAAGCTGTTCGACGTGCAGGTCAAGGCGGTCAACGTGGTGAACGTGAAGGGCAAGACCAAGGCCTTCCGCTACCGCAACGGTCGCCGCGGCGACTCGCGCAAGGCGTACGTGACGCTGGCCGAAGGCCAGTCGATCGACGTCACCGCGGTCAAGCTCTGAGGAACCGACGATGCCATTGATGACTTTCAAGCCCACCTCCGCCGGCCGCCGCAGCGCGGTCCGCGTGGTGACGCCGGGCCTCCACAAGGGTGCCCCGCACGCCGCGCATCATCGACTTCAAGCGCGACAAGGAAGGCATTCCGGCGAAGGTCGAGCGGATCGAATACGATCCGAATCGCACCGCGCACATCGCGCTGCTGTGCTACGTCGACGGCGAGCGTCGCTACATCATCGCGCCGAAGGGCCTGAAGGCCGGCGACCAGGTGATCTCCGGCAACGACGCCCCGATCAAGGCCGGCAACACCCTCCCGCTGCGCAACATCCCGGTCGGTTCGACCGTGCATTGCATCGAGATGAAGCCGGGCAAGGGCGCGCAGATCGCCCGCGCCGCCGGCGCCGGCGTCCAGCTGGTCGCCCGCGAAGGCACCTACGCGATGCTCCGCCTGCGTTCGGGCGAGATGCGCCGGGTCCCGTCCGAGTGCCGCGCCACCATCGGCGAAGTCGGCAACGACGAGCACAACCTCGAGAAGCTGGGTAAGGCCGGTGCTTCGCGTTGGCGCGGCGTCAAGCCGACCGTCCGCGGCGCGGCCATGAACCCGGTCGACCATCCGCACGGCGGTGGCGAGGCGAAGGCCGGCCAGGGCAACCCGCATCCGGTCACCCCGTGGGGCGTGCCGACCAAGGGTTACAAGACGCGCAAGAACAAGCGCACCCAGAAGTTCATCGTGCGCGATCGCAGGAGCTAACCGACCATGGCACGTTCACTCAAGAAGGGTCCGTTCGTCGATCACCATCTCATCAAGAAGGTGGAGACGGCCGGCTCCAGCAAGAAGCCGATCAAGACCTGGTCGCGTCGTTCCACCATCCTGCCGGAAATGATCGGGTTCACGATCGCCGTGCACAACGGGAAGAACCACATCCCGGTGCTCGTCAACGAGAACATGGTCGGCCACAAGCTCGGCGAGTTCGCCCTGACCCGTACGTTCAAGGGTCATGGCGGCGACAAGAAGGGCAAGTAAGGAGATCATGATGGAAGCGAAAGCAATCCTGCGCACCGCGCGCATCTCCCCGCAGAAGGCCCGCCTGGTCGCCGACCAGGTGCGCGGCCTGCCGCTCGCCCGGGCGCTGAACCTGCTCAAGTTCTCGGACAAGAAGGCCGCGGCCATGATCTACAAGGTCGTGTACTCCGCCGCCTCGAACGCCGAAAACAACCTCGGCGCCGACGCCGACGAGCTCAAGGTCAAGACCATCATGGTCGACGAGGGTCCGGTGCTGAAGCGCTTCATGGCGCGCGCCAAGGGCCGCGGCACCCGCATTCTGAAGCGCACCAGCCACATCACCGTGGTCGTGGGCGAGGGCAAATAAGATGGGTCACAAAGTTCATCCCACCGGTATCCGCCTCGGCATCGCCAAGGACTGGAACTCCAAGTGGTACGCCGGCAAGAAGGAATACGCCGAGTACCTCGCCGCCGACCTCAAGGTCCGCGAGATGCTGCGCAAGAAACTCGCCGCCGCCGGGATCAGCAAGATCCTGATCGAGCGTCCGGCCAAGACCGCGCGCGTCACCGTCCACACCGCTCGTCCGGGCGTGGTGATCGGCAAGCGCGGCGAGGACATCGAGAAGCTGCGCAAGGAGATCAGCGACGTGATGGGCGTTCCCGCCCACATCAACGTCACCGAAGTCCGCAAGCCGGAACTCGACGCCCAGCTCGTGGCCGAGTCGATCGCCCAGCAGCTCGAGCGCCGCATCATGTTCCGCCGCGCGATGAAGCGCGCCGTCGGCAACGCGATGCGCCTCGGCGCGCTCGGCATCAAGGTCAACGTCGCCGGCCGCCTCAACGGCGCCGAAATCGCCCGCTCGGAGTGGTACCGCGAAGGTCGCGTGCCGCTGCACACCCTGCGCGCCGACGTCGACTACGGCTTTGCCGAGGCCCACACCACCTACGGCGTGATCGGCATCAAGACCTGGATCTACAAGGGCGAGATCTTCGACTTCGCCCAGGTCGGCCAGGAAAAGCAGGACGACTCCCCGCGCGGCGAGCGCGGTGACCGTGGCGACCGTAACGATCGCGCCGACCGTCCGCGTGGCCCGCGCCGCGATCGCGGCGACCGTGCCGACCGCGGCGAAGCGAGGGACTAAACCATGTTGCAACCCAAGCGCACCAAATACCGCAAGGTCTTCAAGGGCCGCAACGAAGGCCTGAGCTGGAACGCCAACCAGGTCAGCTTCGGCGAATACGGCCTGAAGGCGACCATGACCGGCCGTCTCACCGCCCGCCAGATCGAGGCCGCGCGCCGCACCATCAGCCGCTACGTCAAGCGCGGCGGCAAGATGTGGATCCGCGTGTTCCCCGACAAGCCGATCACCCAGAAGCCGATCGAAGTCCGCATGGGCTCGGGCAAGGGCAACGTCGAGTACTGGGTCGCCCAGATCCAGCCCGGTCGCATGATCTATGAAATCGAAGGTGTCGACGAAGCCACCGCGCGCGAGGCGTTCCGCCTGGCCGCCGCCAAGCTCTCCGTCACCACCACCTTCGTGACCCGGACGGTGAAGTGATGGAACTCAAGCAACTGAAAGCCAAGTCGGCCGCCGAGCTGCAGGCCCACCTGACCGACCTGCACAAGGAGCAGTTCTCGCTCCGCATGCAGAAGGCCACCGGCCAGCTCGCCAAGACCCACGACATCCGTCGCGTGCGCCGTGAAATCGCCCGCGTCAACATGTTGCTCGGTCAGAAGAAGTAAGGAACCGACGCCATGAATACCAACGAAAAGAAGCAGCGCACGGTCCAGGGCCGCGTCGTCAGCAACAAGATGGACAAGACGGTCACCGTGCTGGTGGAACGTCAGGTCAAGCACGAGCTGTACGGCAAGTACATCCGCCGCTCGACCAGGCTGCACGCGCACGACGCGGACAACAGCTGCAACGAAGGCGACATCGTGCGGGTGGCCGAGTGCGCCCCGCTGTCCAAGACCAAGAACTGGCGCGTCGTCGAAATCGTCGAACGCGCGGCCGAATAACCGAGGAGGCTGAGTCATGATCCAGATGCAGAGCCACCTCGAAGTGGCCGACAATTCCGGTGCGAAGGAAGTGATGTGCATCAAGGTGCTGGGCGGCTCGAAGCGCCGTTACGCCGGCATCGGCGACATCATCAAGGTGTCCATCAAGGACGCCATCCCGCGCGGCAAGGTCAAGAAGGGCGAGGTCTACAACGCCGTCGTGGTCCGCACCCGCAAGGGTGTGCGCCGCGCCGACGGTTCGCTGATCCGTTTCGACGCCAATGCTGCCGTCCTGCTGAACAACAAGCATGAGCCGATCGGCACCCGTATCTTCGGGCCGGTCACTCGCGAGCTACGCTCCGAGAAGTTCATGAAGATCGTTTCGCTCGCGCCTGAAGTGCTCTGAGCGGAGGAGCCCACATGAATCGCATCAAGAAGGGCGACCGCGTGGTCGTCATCGCCGGCAAGGACAAGGGCAAGCAGGGTGAAGTGGTCACCGTCGATGGTGATCGCGTCGTCGTGGCCAACGTCAACATGGTCAAGCGCCACACCAAGCCCAACCCGCAGGCCGGCCAGCCCGGTGGCGTGATCGAACGCGAAGGTTCGATCCACATCTCCAACGTCATGCTGTTCAACCCTGCTTCCGGCAAGGGCGAGCGCATCGGTATCAAGAAGCTGGAGGATGGACGCAAATTGCGTGTGTTCCGCTCCAGCGGTGAGGCGGTCGACGCCTGAGGAATGCAGAAATGACGACTCGTCTGGAACAGTTCTACAAGGATGAAGTGGTGCCGAAGCTGATGAAGCAGTTCGGCTACACCAATCCGATGGAAGTGCCGAAGCTGGTGAAGATCACGCTGAACATGGGCGTGGGCGAAGCGGCGGCCAACAAGAAAGTGCTCGAGAACGCCGTGGCCGACATGGCCAAGATCTCCGGCCAGAAGCCGGTGGTTACCAAGGCGCGCGTCTCGGTGGCGTCGTTCAAGATCCGCGACGGCTGGCCGATCGGCTGCAAGGTCACCCTGCGCCGCGCCAAGATGTACGAGTTCCTCGATCGCCTGGTGAACATCTCGCTGCCCCGCGTCCGCGACTTCCGCGGCGTGTCGGGCCGGGCGTTCGACGGCCGCGGCAACTACAACATGGGCGTGAAGGAACAGATCATCTTCCCGGAAATCGACTTCGACCAGGTCGATGCGCTCCGCGGCATGGACATCGCCATCACGACCACGGCCAAGACCGACGCCGAGGCCAAGGCGCTTCTCGAAGCCTTCCGCTTCCCCTTCCGCAACTGATCCCGGGACACGACGCAATGGCCAAGACCTCGATGGTGAACCGCGAAACGAAGCGGGCCAAGCTGGCGAAGAAGTTCGCCGCCAAGCGCGAAGCGCTGAAGAAGATCATCAACAGCCAGGACGGCGACTTCGACGAGAAGATGGCGGCCGCCGCCAAGCTCCAGAAGCTGCCGCGCGACTCCTCGCCGAGCCGCCAGACCCTGCGCTGCGCCCTGACCGGTCGTCCGCGCGGTGTCTACCGCAAGTTCGGCCTGGGCCGCAACAAGCTGCGCGAAGCCACCATGCGCGGTGACGTGCCCGGTCTGCGCAAGGCCAGCTGGTAAGCAGCCCCGTCGGGCTGCTAGACTAGGCGGCTGCTAGTCAGCAAACCGCTCAGGCCGGCTCGTCCGGCCTGACGCCGTCTCCGACGGCAGGCCCCGCAAGGGGCGACCGTCGGGCCTCGGCCCGACGCCACAACCCAAGCAGATTTCGCGAAAGCGGATATCGGTGCTACTCATAGGTGAATTGCAATGAGCATGACTGATCCCATCGCCGACATGCTGGTCCGCATCAAGAATGCGGCGGCGGTCGGCAAGCAGACGGTGAAGATGCCGTCGTCCAAGATCAAGGTCGCGATCGCCAACGTCCTCAAGGACGAAGGCTACATCAACGACCTGCGCGTGACCGAGGAAGGCGCCAAGGCCGAACTCGAGATCGTCCTCAAGTACTACGAAGGCAAGCCCGTCATCGAGCGCCTGCACCGCGTGTCGCGCTCCGGCCTGCGTCAGTACCGCGGCAAGGCCGCGCTGCCGAAGGTCCTCGGTGGCCTCGGCGTCGCCATCATTTCCACCTCCAAGGGCATCATGACCGATGCGCAGGCGCGGCAGCATGGCGTCGGCGGCGAGGTCCTGTGCTTCGTGGCGTAAGGAGAGCAGCCCCATGTCCCGCGTCGCCAAGAAGCCCATCGCCCTGCCCAAGGGCGTCGAATTCAACGTCCAGTCCGACAGCGTGAGCGTCAAGGGCCCGAAGGGCACCCTGTCGATCGCCAAGCCGGCCGGCATCGAAGTCGCCATCGACAACGGTACCGCCCAGCTGTCGGCCAACGACGAAGCGCTGGTCCCGCTGACCGGCACCCTCCGCGCCATCCTCTCGAACATGGTCCACGGCGTCAGCCAGGGCTTCGAGCGCAAGCTCGAGCTCGTCGGCGTCGGTTACCGCGCCGCGATGCAGGGCAAGGACCTGAGCCTGTCGCTCGGGTTCTCGCACCCGGTCGTGTTCCCGGCGCCGGAAGGCATCACCATCGCCACGCCGACGCAGACCGAGATCCTCGTCTCGGGCGCCGACAAGCAGCGCGTCGGTGAAGTCGCCGCCAAGATCCGCGCCTTCCGTCCGCCGGAGCCCTACAAGGGCAAGGGCGTGAAGTACTCCGACGAAACCATCATTCGCAAGGAAGCCAAGAAGGCCTAATGCCCGTGCGGCGCCCGAGGCGCCGCCGGCATCCTTCAGCTTCCGAGGACACCGCAATGGAAAAGAAAATCGCCCGCCTGCGTCGCGCCAAGTCGACCCGTGCGCACATCCGCGAACTCGGCGTGCCGCGCCTGTCGGTGCTGCGCACCGGCCAGCACATCTACGCCCAGCTGTTCACCGCCGACGGTTCGAAGGTGCTGGCCGCGGCCAACACCCAGCAGGCCGACGTCCGCGACGGCCTGAAGAACGGCAAGAACGCCGAGGCCGCCGCCAAGGTCGGTCGTCTCATCGCCGAGAAGGCCAAGGCCGTCGGCATCGAGAAGATCGCCTTCGACCGTTCGGGCTATCGCTACCACGGTCGCGTCAAGGCGCTGGCCGATGCGGCCCGCGAAGGCGGTCTGCAGTTCTGATCTCCCGGGCGGGTTTCGACCCGCCCAGCGGAACTCCGTCCCGGCCGCAGGGTCAGACGGGTTCCCAGCCGCCGGCACGGTCCTGTGCCGGGCGCGCCTTCCGGTTCCGGAGTGCGCGATTCACCCGAGTCGCATCACAACCATAAGCGGCCAAGCCGCAAATCCTTCAATCACCGAGAATCGAAATGGCAGAACAACGTGAACCGCGGGGCCGCGATCGCGATCGCAACCGCGAAGAGATCGACGACGGCATGATCGAGAAGCTGATCGCGGTCAACCGCGTCAGCAAGACCGTCAAGGGCGGTCGCCAGTTCACCTTCACCGCGCTGACGGTGGTGGGCGATGGCGCCGGCAAGGTCGGCTTCGGTTACGGCAAGGCGCGCGAAGTGCCGGTCGCGATCCAGAAGTCGATGGAGTACGCGCGCAAGAACATGAGCAACGTCGACCTGAACAACGGCACCCTGTGGCACGCCGTCAAGTCGGGCCACGGCGCGGCGCACGTGTTCATGCAGCCGGCTTCCGAAGGTACCGGCGTGATCGCCGGCGGCGCGATGCGCGCCGTGCTCGAAGCGGTCGGCGTGAAGAACGTGCTGGCCAAGGCTACCGGTTCGCGCAACCCGATCAACCTGGTCCGCGCGACCCTGAAGGGCCTCGTGGCCATGCAGTCGCCGGCCCGCATCGCGGCCAAGCGCGGCAAGAAGGCGGAGGATCTCCTCAATGGCTAAGAACGAATCCGGCACCGTCAAGGTCCGCCTCGTCAAGGGCCTCCGCGGCACCCAGGCGCGTCATCGTCTCTCGGTGAAGGCGCTGGGCCTGAACAAGCTCAACGACGTGCGCGAACTCAAGGACAGCCCGCAGGTGCGCGGTCTGATCACCCAGCTGCACTACCTGGTTCGCGTCGAGGAGTAATCATCATGCGTCTCAACACTCTCAAGCCCGCCGACGGCGCCCGCAAGGAGCGCGTCCGCGTCGGTCGCGGCATCGGTTCTGGCCTCGGCAAGACCGCGGGCCGCGGCCACAAGGGCTCGTTCGCGCGCGCCGGCAAGGGCAAGATCAAGGCCGGCTTCGAAGGCGGCCAGATGCCCATGCAGCGTCGCCTGCCGAAGATCGGCTTCCGCTCTGCGATGGCCAAGGACACCGCCGAAGTCCTGCTGTACCAGCTGGACAAGCTGGAAGGCACGATCGACTTCGCCGCGCTCCGCGCCGCCAAGCTGGTGCCGACCACCGCGAAGAAGGCCAAGATCGTCAAGAAGGGCGAGCTGACCAAGAAGCTCGTGATCAAGGGCATCGCGGCCACCGCGGGCGCCAAGGCGGCGATCGAAGCCGCCGGCGGCTCCGTCGAGGAGTGATCGAAGGATGGCGCGCAGCGCGAGTGCGATGAGCGGGGCCGGCGGAATCGGCGGCCTCGGCAAGTTCACCGAGCTTCGGCAGCGGCTGCTGTTCGTGGCCGGTGCCCTGCTGGTGTACCGCATCGGGTGCTACATCCCCGTGCCGGGGGTCAACCCCGAGGCCATGCTGAAGCTGATGGAGTCCCAGAAGGGCACCATCGTCGACATGTTCAACATGTTCTCGGGCGGCGCGCTGCACCGTTTCAGCCTGTTCGCGCTCAACGTCGTGCCGTACATCTCGGCCTCGATCATCGTCCAGCTGCTGGTGCAGATCGTGCCCAGCCTCAAGGCGATCCAGAAGGACGGCGAGTCCGGACGCCGGCGCATCAACCAGTGGTCCCGCATCGGCGCGATCCCGCTGGCGGCGTTCCAGGCGGCCGGCATCGCCAGTGGCCTGCAGGCAATGGGTGCGAGCAACGGCATCCCGGTCGTCTACGCACCGGGCATGGGCTTCACCCTGACCGCCGTGGTCGCGCTCACCGCCGGCACCATGTTCCTGATGTGGCTGGGCGAGCAGATCACCGAGCGCGGCGTCGGCAACGGCGTGTCGCTGATCATCTTCTCGGGCATCGTCGCCGGCCTGCCGACCGCGGTCTTCCACACGCTCGAACAGGTCAGCAACAACGACATGAGCGTGCTGGCGCTGATCTTCATCATGGTCATCGTGCTCGGGTTCACCTACTTCGTGGTGTTCGTCGAGCGCGGCCAGCGCCGGATCACGGTGAACTACGCGCGGCGCCAGGGCGGCCGCAACGCGTACATGAACCAGACCTCGTTCCTGCCGCTCAAGCTGAACATGTCCGGCGTGATCCCGGCGATCTTCGCCTCGTCGATCATCATGTTCCCGGCCACGGCCTCGACCTGGTTCAGCCAGACCGGCAACGTCGGCGTGCTGCAGAAGATCGCCCAGATGCTGTCGCCGGGCGAGCCGCTCTACATGATCCTCTACGCGGCGCTGATCATCGGCTTCGCCTTCTTCTACACCGCGCTGGTGTTCAACTCCCAGGAAACCGCGGACAACCTGAAGAAGTCGGGCGCGCTGATCCCGGGCATCCGTCCGGGCAAGGCCACTGCCGATTACATCGACGGCGTGCTGACCCGTCTCACCGGTGCCGGTGCGCTGTACCTCGTGATCGTCTGCCTGCTGCCGACGTTCATGCAGCAGGAACTCAAGGCCTCCTTCTATTTCGGCGGCACCTCGCTGCTGATCGTGGTGGTGGTCGTGATGGACTTCATCGCCCAGATCCAGGCCCACCTGATGTCGCATCAGTACGAGAGCCTGCTGAAGAAGGCGAACCTGAAGGGCGGTAGCCGGGGTCTGACCCGGTAAGCCGCGACCGGGGCGGCTAGCGCCGTCCCGCAGGTGCCGAAGGCGCTCCGCGTCCTCCGGCACCGACCGCCGAGGCCTCCGGCCGCGGCGTCTCCCCGGCCAGAAGCCGGGGCATGGGCGACTCGCGCGGCGGTCTCGCGCGCGGGTGGGCCCGGAGCCTGTGCCGGTACCTGAGGAGTGCCGGACGGCGGAGCGGGGCGTCTTCGGACGCATCGGGCCGCCAGCTTCGGGGCCGTCGCCGGAGCATGGGCACTCTCCCCATGCCGAAGGGACCGTCGACACCCGCGAGGGCGCCGGCGGGGTATGGCTTTGGCCATGCGCCCCTTCCCAGTAGATCGAGGCCCTGTTAGAATTTCGAGTTCACTTAGTCAAGTGCCCCAGCCGCCGGGGAAACCCGGCCGCCAAACCAGTTGGAGATCCGCGCATGGCGCGTATTGCAGGTGTCAACCTGCCTGCCCAGAAGCACGTCTGGGTCGGGCTGCAAAGCATCTACGGCATCGGCCGTACCCGTTCGAAGCAGGTCTGCGAGGCTGCGGCCGTCGCTTCGACCACCAAGATCCGCGACCTGTCCGAAGCCGAAGTCGAGCGCCTCCGCGCCGAAGTGGGCAAGTACACGGTCGAGGGCGACCTCCGCCGCGAGGTCGGCATCGCGATCAAGCGCCTGATGGATCTCGGCTGCTACCGCGGCCTCCGTCACCGCCGCGGCCTGCCGCTGCGCGGCCAGCGCACCCGGACCAATGCCCGTACCCGCAAGGGTCCGCGCAAGGCCATCAAGAAGTAAGGGGCACAGACCATGGCCAAGCCGGCTGCCACCAAGACCAAGAAAAAAATCAAGCGCGTCGTCACCGACGGCATCGCCCACGTGCACGCGTCCTTCAACAACACCATCGTGACCATCACCGACCGCCAGGGCAACGCGCTGTCGTGGGCAACCTCGGGCGGCGCGGGTTTCCGCGGTTCGCGCAAGTCGACCCCGTTCGCCGCGCAGGTCGCCGCCGAGAAGGCCGGCAAGGCCGCCCTCGACTACGGCCTGAAGGCGCTCGAAGTGCGCATCAAGGGCCCGGGTCCGGGTCGCGAATCGGCCGTGCGTTCGCTGAACGCCGTCGGCTACAAGATCACCAACATCATCGACGTGACGCCCATCCCGCACAACGGGTGCCGTCCGCCGAAGAAGCGCCGCGTCTGACGCGGCGGCCTGAGGAGCAGACAACACCATGGCTCGTTATATCGGTCCCACCTGCAAACTGGCTCGTCGCGAAGGCGCCGACCTCAGTCTCAAGTCGCCCGCCCGTGCGCTGGATTCTAAGTGCAAGCTCGAGCAGAAGCCCGGCCAGCACGGCGCCGCCCGCAAGGGCAAGCTGTCGGACTACGCCACCCAGCTGCGCGAGAAGCAGAAGGTCAAGCGCATCTACGGCCTGCTGGAGCGCCAGTTCCGCAACTACTACAAGAAGGCCTCGACCAAGAAGGGCAACACCGGCGAGAACCTGCTGCAGATGCTCGAGACCCGTCTCGACAACGTCGTCTACCGCATGGGCTTCGCGGTCACCCGTCCGGCTGCCCGCCAGCTGGTGTCGCACCGCGGCGTGATGGTCAACGGCAAGTCGGTGAACCTGCCGTCGTACCAGGTCAAGGCCGGCGATGCGATCACCCTGTCCGAGAAGGCGCAGAAGCAGCTCCGCGTCCAGGAAGCCCTCAACGTCTCTTCGACGATGGACCTGGCGCCCGGCTGGATCGAGGTCGACAGCAAGAAGTTCGCCGGCGTGTTCAAGGCCGTGCCGGACCGCAGCGATCTCCCGGCCGACATCAACGAGGCGCTGATCGTCGAGTTGTACTCGAAGTAAGACCTGGCGAGGCGTTTCCGGTATTCCGGCGACGCGGCTCCCCGCCCCCCACGGCCGTCATGCCCTGCATGGCGGCCGCCTCCCTCGTCGGGGGAGGCCCACAGAAACACCGCCGCGGTCGCGAGGCCCCGGCTCCAGGAGACACCACAAGATGACGGTATCCGCCAACCAGGTTCTGCGTCCGCGCGCTCCGCAGATCGAGCGCCTTGCCGGCAACCGCGCCAAGGTCGTGATCGAACCGCTGGAGCGCGGTTACGGGCACACCCTGGGCAACGCGCTGCGCCGCGTGCTGCTGTCTTCGATCCCCGGCTACGCCATCACCGAGGTCGAGATCGACGGCGTGCTGCATGAGTACACCACGGTCGAAGGTTTGCAGGAAGACGTGCTGGAAGTGCTGCTCAACCTCAAGGACATCGCGATCCGCATGGGCACCGGCGAGTCCGCGACCCTGAGCCTGAACAAGCAGGGCCCGGGCATCGTCACCGCCGGCGACATCAAGACCGACCACAACGTCGAGATCCTCAACACCGACCACGTGATCGCCCACCTCACCAAGGACGCGGCGCTGAACATGCGCCTGAAGATCGAGCGCGGCTTCGGCTACCAGCCTGCCGCCGCCCGTCGTCGTCCGGACGAGGAAACCCGCGCCATCGGCCGCCTGATGCTGGACGCCAGCTTCTCGCCGGTCCGTCGCGTGGCCTACGAAGTCGAAGCCGCCCGCGTCGAGCAGCGCACCGACCTCGACAAGCTGGTCCTCGATATCGAGACCAACGGCACGATCGACGCCGAGGAAGCCGTCCGCACCGCGGCCGACATCCTGACCGACCAGCTGTCGGTGTTCGGCGACTTCACCCACCGCGATCGCGGCGCCGCCAAGCCGGCCGCGACCGGCGTGGATCCGATCCTGCTGCGCCCGATCGACGATCTGGAGCTGACAGTGCGTTCGGCCAACTGCCTCAAGGCCGAGAGCATCTACTACGTTGGCGACCTGATCCAGAAGACCGAAGTCGAGCTGCTGAAGACCCCGAACCTCGGCAAGAAGTCGCTCACCGAGATCAAGGAAGTCCTCGCCCAGCGCGGCCTCTCGCTCGGCATGAAGCTCGAGAACTGGCCGCCGGCCGGCATCGCCGCCCACGGCATGCTGGGCTGAGCCTCCGTCCGCAACGAATGAATCGACGCCGGCACCGGGTGCCGGCCTGAACCAGGAATCACGACCATGCGTCACCAGAAGTCCGGCCGCAAATTCAGCCGCACCAGCGCCCACCGCGAAGCGATGTTCCGCAACATGGCGGCGTCGCTGATCAAGCACGGCCTGATCCGCACCACCCTGCCGAAGGCCAAGGAACTCCGTCGCGTCGCCGAGCCGCTCATCACGCTCTCGAAGACCGACGGCGTCGCCAACCGCCGCCTCGCGTTCGCCCGCCTCCGCGACAAGGAAGCGGTCGGCACGCTGTTCACCACCCTCGGGCCGCGGTACCGCGAGCGTCCGGGCGGCTACCTGCGCATCCTGAAGTGCGGGTTCCGCGATGGCGACAACGCGCCGATGGCATACGTCGAGCTGGTCGACCGTCCCGAAGCCGCGGCCTGATCGCGCCTCGCCGGTCGCGCGATCGCTCGGTCGGCACCGCGCCGGGCCATCGCCCGGTGCATCCCGAAAACCCCGGCCCGCGCCGGGGTTTTTGCTATCTTCGGACTCCGATCCGCGCGCTCGACCCGCGCATTCCGCCCCGGCCGACGGAACCGCCGTCGCCACCGCAGGGTCTCTCCAGCATCTCCTTTCCCGAAGCCAGACCGCATGCGCCCGAATCCCTTCCGCTGGTCCTTCCGTCTCCAGTTCCTGGCCGGTTTCCTGCTGTGCGCGGCCTTCATCGGCTATGCGATCTACGCGCAGTTCCACGACGGCCTCAATCCCTGTCCGCTGTGCATCTTCCAGCGCATCGCCTACGCCGCGCTGGGCGTGGTGTTCCTGCTGGGCGGCCTGCATGCGCCGAAGGGGCGGCTGGGGCGCCGGCTGTACGGCGCGCTGGCGCTGATCCCGGGAGGCATCGGCCTCGGCATCGCCGCCCGTCATGTCTGGTTGACCCATCTGCCCGCGGACCAGGTGCCGGAGTGCGGCCCGCCGCTGCAGTTCATGATGGACACCAACCCGCTGACCGACGTCATCCGCAAGGTGTTGACCGGCTCGGGCGAATGCGCGAAGGTCGATTGGACCTTCCTCGGCATGTCGATGCCGGCGTGGAGCCTGACCTGCTTCATCGGGCTGGTCCTCTGGGCGCTGTACGCCGCCTTCCGCCCGCGCTGACCCGCTCCGCTCCGGTCTTCTCGCTCGATTTCACCTTCGATTCCCCCCACGGATCGCCCCCATGACCCGCTCCGAACCGCTCCAGGCCGTCCCGACTCCACCTTCAGGCTGGACGCCCGCCAGTTGGCGCCAGCGCGAGGCGCTGCAGCAGCCGGTGTACGGCGACACCACGGCCCTGGAAGGCGTCCTCGACGAGTTGCATGCGCTGCCGCCGCTGGTCACCTCGCGGGAGGTGCTGAACCTCAAGCAGCAGATCGCCGAGGCCCAGGACGGCAAGCGCTTCCTGCTGCAGGGCGGCGACTGCGCCGAGATCTTCAGCGACTGCACGCCGGAAGTGATCTCCAACCGGCTCAAGGTGCTGCTGCAGATGAGCCTGGTGCTCGTGCACGGCATGCGCCTGCCGGTGGTGCGCGTCGGCCGGTTCGCCGGCCAGTACGCCAAGCCGCGGTCGGCCGACACCGAGACGAAGGACGGCGTCAGCCTGCCGAGCTATCGCGGCGACCTGGTCAATGCGCCCGAGTTCACCGCCGCGGCGCGCGAACCCGACCCGCGCCGGATGATCAAGGGCCATGCGCGTTCGGCGATGACGATGAACTTCATCCGCGCGCTGATCGACGACGGTTTCGCCGACCTGCACCATCCCGAGTACTGGAACCTCAGCTGGGTCGGGCATTCGCCGCTGGCCGAGGAATACCAGACGATGGTCGCCGGCATCGGCGACGCCGTGCGTTTCATGGAGACGCTGTCCGGCGAGTCGATCCACAACCTGCGGAGCGTCGAGTTCTACACCTCGCACGAGGCGCTGCTGCTGCCGTACGAGGAGGGCGTGACCCGCCAGGTGCCGCGCCAGTCCGGCTGGTTCAACCTCGGCACGCATTTCCCGTGGATCGGCATGCGCACCGCAGCGGTCGATGGCGCCCACGCCGAGTACTTCCGCGGCATCCGCAACCCGATCGCGATCAAGCTCGGCCCGTCGGTGACGCCGGACCAGCTGCTGCGCCTGATCGACACGCTCAACCCGAACGACGAGCCGGGCCGCCTCAGCCTGATCCACCGCATGAGCGCCGGCTCGATCGCCGCGAAACTGCCGCCGCTGCTGGAGGCGATGAAGCGCGACGGTCGCCGCGTGCTGTGGATCTGCGATCCCATGCACGGCAACACCGAGTCGACCGCGAACGGCTACAAGACCCGTCGCTTCGACAACATCCGCAGCGAGCTGGAGCAGGCGTTCGAGATCCATGCCGCGGTCGGCACCCGTCTCGGCGGCGTGCATCTGGAGTTGACCGGCGAGGACGTCACCGAATGCACCGGCGGTGCCCGCGAGCTGACCGAGACGGATCTCGAGCGCGCCTACCGCACCACGGTCGATCCGCGCCTCAACTACGAGCAGGCGCTGGAGATCGCGATGCTGATCGTGCGCAAGCAGGCGCAGCTCAACACGCCGGCGCGGCTCTGACTGCACCAGCGACGCTCGCGCGGTGATCCGCGGCGCGAGGCAGGCCGGCGTCGGTCGCCACGCGCGCGTCCGCTCAGTCGGAGGGGCGTTCCTCGATCCGGTGCATCGCATGGCAGGCTGTGCACTGCGCCATCACCGAGGACAGATGCCGCAGCGCGGCGTCCTTGCGCCGCTCGCCGCGGGCTTCCGCGGCGATGGCGCCGTAGTTCTGGTGCATCGGCCGCGCCAGATCGAACCAGGTCGGTGGCAGGTGCGCGCGGAACCCCGGCGGGCCGGCGGGGTGGCGCTGCGGACCCGGGCGCTGCGCGTCGGCGAGCTCGGCGACGGTGTTCCAGTCGTCCGCGGCCAGGGCGGACACCAGCCCCTGCACGGTGATGAACTGGCCACGCATCTCGGCGCGCAATGCCGCGGCATCGGTGGGTGACAGCGGGATGGCGATGCGCGCATCGGCTGCCGCCGGCGTTTCGGCGGAGACGACAGCGGCCAGACCGGTCGCCGCCAGGCAGAACAGGACGATCGAAGCCGATATGAGCGTACGCATCTGGATACTCCTTTCCGATGAATGACGGGTCATCGCGCGATGCATGCGCGGCGACCGGAATCTCACGCGGTCCAACGCAGCGCCGCGAACGCCGCCAGGCCGGCCGCACAGGCCCAGCCCGACAACAGCCATCGCGGCACGGGATGCCGCGGCACGAAACCGACTCCGCGCACGAAGCCCGCGGCCATCGCCCACAGCAGCAGCGTGGCCAGGCCGTGATCGGCCTTGCCCTCGGCGTTGGTCATCACCGAGGGCAGGGCGGTGCCGGCGACCATGATCGCCAGCCCGACCAGCAGCGCCGGCCAGTGCATGCGTGCGCCGGCGACTGGCGCGTCGTGCGCGGGGTCAGGCGTCCGGTCCGTGTCCATGGGCGTCTGCATGATCCGTCTCCGGCTGCTGGCGGTTCTCCTCGTTCTCGCCCCACATGGCGTTGAGGATGGACAGCAGCACGGCGAAGCCGACGCCGAGAATCCAGGCGAAATACCACATGTCGGGTCTCCTTCAGTGATCGGAATGGTCGTCTGCGGTCCCGCAGCTGCAGCCGCCCTGGCCACGACGCGACGTGCAGACGGGCTCGGACACCGGCAGCGTGCCGGCCATCCACGCCGCGATCGCCTGGTCGGGCAGCAGCACGTCGGTGACGATCAGCTGCACGCCATGGCGGGCCATGCGCACCTGCAGGCCGGGGCCGGCGCCGGCGGTGATCAGCACGTCGACGTCCTGCAGCGCGGGCGGCAGGCCGGCGACGGCATGCAGCGTCTCCTCCTTGCCGAGCGTGCGCGTCTCCCATTCGCCGACGGTGCCGCCGTCGACCCGGCGGACCATGAAATGCCGGCAGCGCCCGGCGTGCGAGGTGATGTGGCTGCGGTTCTGGGTGGTGAAGGCGATCGTGACCATGGCCGCCTCAGTACGCCGAATGTTCGTTGGCGCGGATCTGCGCGACGGTGACCTTGCCGCGCATCACCCGGTAGGCCCAGGCGGTGTAGAACACGATGATCGGCATGAAGATCACCACCGCCCAGAACATCAGGCCGAGGGTGAGGTGGCTGGAGGTGCTGTCCCACACGGTGAGGCTGGAGCGCGGATCGCTGGAGGAGGGCATCACGAACGGGAACAGCGCCGCACCGGCGGTGCCGATCACGCCGACGATCGCCAGCGCCGACAGCACGAACGCGGTCAGCGTCCGTCCCGCGCGCACCTGCCAGGCCGCGAGCAGCGCGCCGGCGATGCCGAGCGCCGGCAGCAGCCAGATCGCCGGGGCGCGGTCGTAGTTCGCCCACCATGCATCCGCGCTGCGCACGACGGTCTTGGCCAGCGGATCGGGCAGGGCGTCGTGGCCGGGCATGGTCGCGATGGCGTAGCCGACGATGCCGCCGAAGCGCAGCCACAGCCCGGCGCCGACGAAGGCGGCGACCATCACCAGGGCCGCGACGCTCGCGGCGCGGATCGTCCGCCGCTGCACGTCGCCCTCGGTGCGATGCGCGAGGTACATGCCGCCGTGCATGGTGATCATCGCGCTGGAGACCACGCCGACCAGCAGGGCGAACGGGTTGAGCAGGCCCCAGAAGCTGCCGGTGTAGGTCGACACCAGCGCATCGTCGAAGTGGAACGGCACGCCCTGGAACAGGTTGCCGAAGGCCACGCCGAAGATCAGCGGCGGCACCGCGCCGCCGACGAACAGGCCCCAGTCCCACGTCTTGCGCCAGGTGGCGTTGTGGATCTTGCTGCGGTAGTCGAAGCCGACCGGGCGGAAGAACAGCGCCCACAGCACGGCGAGCATCGCCCAGTAGAAGCCGCTGAAGGCGGTGGCGTAGACCAGCGGCCACGCGGCGAAGATCGCGCCGCCGCCGGTGATGAACCACACCTGGTTGCCGTCCCAGTGCGGGCCGACGGTGTTGATCACGACGCGGCGCTCCTCGTCGTCCTTGCCGACGAAGGGCAGCAGCGTGCCCACGCCCATGTCGTGGCCGTCCATGATCGCGAAGCCCACCAGCAGCACGCCGACGAGCAGCCACCAGATCAGTTTCAGGGTCTCGTAGTCGAACATGACGGTGCTCCTCAGGCTTGGGCCGCGGCGTGCGCGACCTCGTTGTCGTAGCGTCCGGTGCCGAGGCTGCCCGGCCCCTGCCGCGCGAAGCGGATCATCAGGTACATCTCGACGATCAGCAGCAGCGTGTAGAAGCCGACGAAGCCGGCCAGCGAGCCGTACAGGCTCTCGACACTCAGCGTCGACACCGACAGATGCGTCGGCAGCACGCCGTAGATCGTCCACGGCTGGCGCCCGTATTCGGCGACGAACCAGCCCAGCTCGCTCGCGATCCACGGCACAGGCAGCATCCACAGCGCCCAGCGCAGCAGCCAGCGCTGCTGACCGCAGCGTCCGCGCAGCGTCTGCACGAAGCTGATCGCGAACAGCGCCAGCATCGCGAAGCCGGCGGCGACCATCGCACGGAACGCCCAGAACATCGGCGTCACCCGCGGGATGGTGTCGTCGACCGCCTTGCGGATCATGTCCGGCGTGGCCTGGCGGACGTCGACGACGTATTTCTTCAGCAGCAGGCCGAAGCCGAGGTCGGCCTTGTGCGCCTCGAACCGCGCCTTGGCTTCAGTGTCGTCGCGCTGCTTGCGCAGGCGCTCCAGCGCGGTCACCGCCTCGATGCCGCTGAGGATGCGTTCGCGGTTCTTCTCCTTGATCTCGACGATGCCGGGGATGGTTTTCGTCACCGAGCGCGTGCCGATCAGGCCGAGCAGCCACGGCACCTGCATTTCCCAGGTGTTGCGCGAGGCCTGCTCGTCGATGCCGGCGGCCAGCGACAGGCCGGCGGGCGCGGGCTGCGTTTCCCACATCGCCTCGATCGCCGCCATCTTGGTCTGCTGCGCCTCGCCGACGGTGTAGCCGGACTCGTCGCCGAGCACGATCACCGACAGCGCCGAAGCGAGGCCGAACGCCGCGGCGACGCGGAAGCTGCGCTTCGCGAATTCGACGTTTCGGCCCTTGAGCAGGTAGTACGACGAGATCGACAGCACGAACATCGCGCCGGTGACGTAGCCTGCCGAGACGGTGTGCACGAACTTGGCCTGCGCGTCCGGATTGAAGACGATCGCCCAGAAGTCGGTCATCTCCATGCGCATCGTTTCATAGCTGAACTGCGCGCCGACCGGGTTCTGCATCCAGCCGTTGGCGATGAGGATCCACAGCGCCGACAGATTGGTGCCGATCGCCATCAGCAGCGTCACCAGCAGGTGCTGCGGCCTGCTCAGCCGGTCCCAGCCGAAGAAGAACAGGCCGATGAAGGTCGACTCCAGGAAGAAGGCCATCAGGCCCTCGATCGCCAGCGGCGCACCGAAGATGTCGCCGACGTAGTGCGAGTAGTACGCCCAGTTGGTGCCGAACTGGAATTCGAGGGTGATGCCGGTGGTCACGCCCAGCGCGAAGTTGATGCCGAAGAGCTTGCCCCAGAAGCGGGTCATGTCCTTCCACACCAGTTTCCCGGTCATCACGTACACGCTTTCCATGATGACGAGGATCCAGGTCATGCCCAGGGTCAGCGGCACGAACAGGAAGTGGTACATGGCCGTCGCCGCGAACTGCAGGCGCGACAGATCCACGAGATGTTCGGAAATCACTTCGGTGGCTCCTGTGGACTCGAAAGGATGTGCGAGGCGGCGTCGTCCGGCCCGACCGGGGGATGGGCGTCGCGCACGAAGCACCACCAGATCGCGGTCAGCAGCGCGAGCTTGATCGCGACGATGTGCACCAGGTGGCGGCGGAGGGGGACGGGGGTCATGGGCTC
This sequence comes from Lysobacteraceae bacterium, assembly GCA_044227145.1. Taxonomy (GTDB): domain Bacteria; phylum Pseudomonadota; class Gammaproteobacteria; order Xanthomonadales; family Xanthomonadaceae; genus Lysobacter_I. Next base: position 9,809 of record JBGAFR010000040.1, on the reverse strand, counting down.
GGCGGCCCGGGATGGCGACGGCGCGAAGGCGTACCGGGATGCGGGCCTGTGAATGTCGTCGGTGCGGGAGGCGTCACGATGGCGACGATGGTAGGGCGGGCGACGCGGGCGGCGGGAGTGGTCATTTTGTCCTCCGTATCTGCAGGTTTCGTGCCACCACGGGAGAATTCAAAAAAACGATTCGGATCAGAGGGTTGTGCGATCCCGGGCGGGCAGGGCACGAAAGGCGACTGCCGAAAATGGCGGAAACGACTGCCACTCCGGCATGATGGCAGTCTCGCCCGGAACCGCTGCCATGATCGATGCGCCTGCCCCCGTCGACATCCCGACCGTTCCGCCGCTGCTGGCGTCGCTGCTGGAGCGCCTGCCGGAGCCGCACATCCTGTTCGACCGCGGCTACCGCATCCTCGCCGCGAACGCGGCCTACCGCGCCGAATTCGGCGGCGACGCGATCGTCGGCCGCACCTGCCACGCGGTCTCGCACCACACCGACGTGCCCTGCGATCGCGCCGGCGAGTCCTGTCCGCTGGCGGCCGCTCTCGCCAGCGGGCAGCGTGAGAAGGTGTTGCACCTGCATCGTCTGCCCACCGGTCCGGAGTACGTCGAGGTCGAGCTGACCCCGCTCTCCGACGCCGACGGCAACGTGGTGTATTTCCTCGAAAAGATGCATCCGCTGCGTGCGGTGCGCGATGCCGGCCGCGGCCAGCGCCTGGTCGGTCGCGCACCGGCGTTCCGACGGATGCTGGAGTCGGTCGCGCGGGTGGCGCCCTCGCACGCCAGCGTGCTTCTGCTCGGCGAGTCGGGCACCGGCAAGGAGCTGGTCGCGCAGGCGATCCACGAGATGAGCCCGCGCCGGGCGCGGCCGTTCGTGGTGGTCGAATGCGCGAGCCTGCCCGAGACGCTGTTCGAGAGCGAACTGTTCGGCCACGAGAAGGGGGCGTTCACCGGCGCCAGCAGCGCCAAGCCCGGGCTGGTCGAATCCGCCGACGGCGGCACCCTGTTCCTCGACGAGGTCGGCGACATCCCGCTGTCGATGCAGGTCAAGCTGCTGCGCCTGCTGGAATCCGGCTGCTACCGGCGGGTGGGCGGCAACGACCTGCGGCACACCGACGTGCGCGTGATCTCGGCCACCCACCGCGACCTGCGACGGATGGTCGCCGACGGCGGCTTTCGCCAGGACCTGTTCTTCCGGCTGGCGACCTTCCCGATCCGCATCCCGCCGCTGCGCGAGCGGCTGGAAGACATCGAACTGCTCGCGATGGCGCTGCTGCGGCGCATGGGCGAGGGCCGCGAGCTGGCGCTCACCCCCGGCGCACTGGACCGGCTGCGGCGGCACGACTACCCGGGCAACGTGCGCGAACTGCGCAACATCCTCGAGCGCGCGATGCTGATGGCCGACGGCACCCGCATAGGCGAGCCGCACATGCGCCATGCGATGGACGACAGCGTGTGGACGATCGGGACCGCGTTCGAGCGTCGCGCCTACGCGCCGCAGGCGGACGACGCCGACGGCGAGGCGGCGGGTACGCTGAAGGCGCTGGAGGCCGAGGCCCTGCGTGCCGCGCTGGCGGCGCATCAGGGCGATCGGCGCAGCCTCGCGAAGAAGCTGGGGATCAGCGAACGGACGCTGTACCGGCGGCTCCGCGCGCGCGGGCCGGGCTGACCGAGGACGTCAGGGTGTCGCGGGCGGCGCGCGGTGGCGCTTGTACAGGTCGCGCGCCAGCACCCAGACGATCGCGACGTTGATCGTCACCACCGCGAGCGCGATCCAGCCCGGATTGCGGAACAGTTCGTACAGTTCGAACGGGACGTAGATGGCGGCGGCCACGCAGCCCAGCCACGACGCCCAGGCCTTGGCCCGCCACAGGCCCCAGGCCTCGACCAGATGCAGCAGGCCGTACAGGGCCACCACGCCGGCGGCCCAGTGCACGGCACCGGGACTGACCTTCTGCGCCAGCACCGACAGGGCGCTGTGCTGCGCATCGAACTGGAACATCTCGATCAGTCGATGCAGGAAGGCCCGGATCGAGACTGGGCCGAAGATTTCGAGGCCGCTGGCGGCGAGCAGGGCCAGCAGGCTCTTGCTCAGTTCGATCAGGGCGATGGCATGGAGCCCCGGATGCGCTTTGGGGCTTGGGTTGTAGGGCGCATCCGGTCGCATGGCGGGGGATTATGCCGCGCGCGAGGCCCGTTTGCGATCCACCTCGGTGCGCAGCTTCTTGCGCAGGCGGATCTGCCTGGGGGTGACCTCGACCAGTTCGTCGTCGTCGATGAACTCCAGCGCCTGCTCCAGCGAGAACTTGATCGCCGGGATCAGGCCCTCGTCGTCGTCCTTGCCGGAGGCGCGGAAGTTGGTCAGCTGCTTGCCGCGCAGGGCATTGACGGTGAGGTCGTTGTCCTTGCTGTGGATGCCGACGATCTGGCCTTCGTAGATCTCCTCGCCCGGCTCGATGAACAACCGGCCGCGCTCCTGCATCGCGATCTGCGCGTAGGCCGGCGACGGGCCGGTGCCGTTGGAGATCAGCACGCCGTTCTGGCGCTGGCCGATGCTGCCCTCGGTCTTCGGGCCGTAATGGTCGAAGACGTGGAACAGCAGGCCGGTGCCGGCGGTCAGGGTGCGGAATTCGGTCTGGAAGCCGATCAGGCCGCGCGCCGGGATCAGGTAATCGAGGCGCACGCGGCCCTTGCCGTCGGGTTCCATGTTCTGCAGCAGCGCCTTGCGCTCGCCGAGACGGCCCATCACGCCGCCCTGGAACTGTTCTTCCATGTCGACGACCAGCGATTCGATCGGCTCCTGCAGCACGCCGTCGATCTCGCGGATGATCACTTCCGGACGCGACACCGCCAGCTCGTAGCCCTCGCGGCGCATGGTCTCGATCAGGATCGACAGGTGCAGTTCGCCGCGGCCGCTGACCTTGAACTTGTCGGCGTCCTGGGTGTCCTCCACCTTCAGCGCGACGTTGTGCTGGGTCTCGCGGGTGAGGCGGTCGCGCAGCTGGCGCGAGGTGAGGAACTTGCCGCCCGAACGCTCCTTCACGCCGGCGAACGGCGAGTCGTTGACCTGGAAGGTCATCGAGATCGTGGGCTCGTCGACCGCCAGCACCGGCAGCTGCTCGACCGCATCCGTGGCGCACAGGGTGTCGGAGATGCCGATGCCCTCGATGCCCGAGAACGCGATGATGTCGCCGGCCTGCGCCTCGGGCACTTCCACGCGCTCCAGGCCCATGAAGCCGAGCACCTGCAGCACCTTGCCGTTGCGGGTCTTGCCCTCTCGGTCGATGACGACGACGTTCTGGTTGGTCCTGACCTTGCCGCGCTGGATGCGGCCGACGCCGATGATGCCGACGTAGTTGTTGTAGTCGAGCGAGGTCACGCGCATCTGGAACGGGCCATCGGGGTCGACCGGCGGCGCCGGCACGTGCTCGCAGATCGCCTCGAACAGCGGGGTCATGTCGCCGCTGCGCACGTCCTCGGTCATGCCGGCGTAGCCCTGCAGGCCGGAGGCGTAGACGGTGGTGAAGTCGAGCTGGTCGTCGGTCGCGCCGAGGCGGTCGAACAGGTCGAAGGTCTGGTCCAGCACCCAGCTGGCGCGCGCGCCCGGGCGGTCGACCTTGTTCACGACCACGATCGGCTTGAAGCCCATCGCGAACGCCTTCTGGGTCACGAAGCGCGTCTGCGGCATCGGGCCGTCCATCGCGTCGACCAGGATCAGCACCGAGTCGACCATCGACAGCACGCGCTCGACTTCGCCGCCGAAGTCGGCGTGGCCGGGGGTGTCGACGATGTTGATGCGCCACTGCTCGCCGGTCTTCGGATTCGTCCAGCGGATCGCGGTGTTCTTGGACAGGATCGTGATGCCGCGTTCCTTTTCCAGATCATTGCTGTCCATGACGCGGTCCGGGACCACGGCGCGCTCGTTCAGGGTGCCGGACTGCTTGAGCAGCTGGTCGACGAGGGTGGTCTTGCCATGGTCGACGTGGGCGACGATGGCGATGTTGCGGAGGCGTTCGACTGAATTCTGGGCAGACATGGCGAATGGCGCCGCGGGGGTGGCCGGGCGCGGATTGTCGTGAAGGAAGCCGACTATTATAGGCCGAGCCGTGGAGCAATGGCTCGATCGTCGACATCCGGAGGAAAACCCATGCCGCAGGCCCCCGCGAAGCAGGCCCCCGCGACGCTGCCCCTGTGGGCGATCGCCCTCGACACGCTGGGACTGCTCCTGCTGGTGCCGGGGCTGCTGATGCAGTTCGCGCCCGGCTCCGCGGTGGCGCAGGCCTTGCCGGCCGGAGCGCGGCTGCCGCTGCTGGTCCTCGGCGGGACGCTGTTCCTCTGCGGCTGGGCGGGACTGGCGATGTCGATCGTCGCCCGGCGGCGCGGCTGAGCCGACACACCCGCAGGGCCCGGGCCAAGCGCCGGATTTTAGCGCGTTTCCCGCGCGCGGGGCCTGCCCGGAGACAAGGCGGCCCGGGGCGTCGCGTGGGACGCTGATGGCGTCCAGACCACACGAAGGCGGCCCCATGCTTCAGGAAACCACCGGCGACATCCTCAAGACCCGTGCCCAGGCCATCGCCCACGGCGTGGCCCCGAACGACGACTTCCATACCGGGCTCGCGCTGTCCCTGCGCGAACATGCCCCGGCGCTCTACAAGGATTTCCGGCACTACTGCCAGACCACCCATCCCAAGTCCGGCGGCCTGTGGACCTGGACCGGCGCCGACGGCCGTCGCATCGTCAACCTGTTCACCCAGGACGGCGTCGAAGGCCACCACGGCGGCAAGCCCGGCAAGGCCACGCTCCAGCACGTGCGCCACGCCTTGAAGGCGCTGCGGGAGGAGATCGTGGCGCAAGGCATCACCAGCATCGCCCTGCCGCGGCTGGCGACCGGTGTCGGCGGGCTGGCGTGGGACGACGTGCGTCCGCTGATCCTCGAACACCTCGCCGATGCCGGCATCCCGGTCTACGTGTATTCCACTTATCGCCCGGGCCAGGTCGCCGACGAAGTGTTCTGACCGCGCCCTGATCAGGGGGGCCGCCGGCCACGCCCGCCGGGGAGGGCGGGCGTGGTACGGTGTGCGCCCTTTTTCGTCGCCCGGAGGACCCCGCATGTCCCTCTTCGCCCATTTCGACACCGACCGCGGCCCGATCCGCATCGAACTGTTCGCCGACAAGGCGCCGCTGACCGTCGCCAACTTCGTCAACCTCGCCCAGCGCGGCTTCTACGACGGTCTGGTCTTCCATCGCGTCATCGCCGACTTCATGGTCCAGGGCGGCTGCCCGCAGGGCCGCGGCACCGGCGGTCCCGGTTACAAGTTCGAGGACGAGACCAACAACGGCGTCCGCCACGAGCGCGGCGTGCTGTCGATGGCCAACGCCGGCCCGAACACCAACGGCAGCCAGTTCTTCATCACCCACGTGCCGACCCCGTGGCTGGACGGCAAGCACACCGTCTTCGGCAAGGTGCTGGAAGGCCTGGACGTGGTCGACGCCATCCGCCAGGGCGACGGCATCAAGTCGGTGAAGATCGAAGGCGACGCCCAGGCCGCGCTCGATGCGAAGGCCGATCGCGTGGCGGAGTGGAACAGGATCATGGCGGCGTGATCCTCGCCACCTGATCCGGGTTGCAGCACGTCATGGAAAACGCGCCCCTCGGGCGCGTTTTTCGTTTGCGGCTTTCCTGATCGTGCCCGCGCTCAGTGCGTCGGCGCGGACAGCCAGGCGGTGGGCGACATGCCCGCGTGCCGCGCCGCGAACGCGCGCGCGAACGCCGACGCATTCGCGTAGCCGACGTCGAGCGCCACGTTCTTCACCGGCTGTCCGCGCTTGAGCAGCGTCTTCGCGACGCTGAGGCGCCAGTCGGTCAGGTAGTCGCCGGGCGTGGTGCCGACGACGCGATGGAAGTGCGCCGCGAACCGGGCGCGCGACATGCCGCAGACCCGCGCCAGGCCGTCGAGCGTCCACGCCTCACCTGGGGCGCCGTGCATCGCGTTGAGCGCCTTCGCCAGCTGCGGATCGGCGAGGCCTGCGAGCACGCCGTCCGCGACCACGCCGGCGGTCATGCAGCGGCGCAGCAGCTGCAGGATCATCAGTTCGCTCAGCCGATCGAGCGCGGCCTGGCGCCCGCAGTACTCGGCGAAGGCCTCCTCGAACAGCAGCGCCAGCGTGCCGTGCAGCAGCGCATCGTCGCGCAGCGGCAGCACCAGCCGCGCGGGCAGGCTGCGGGTCAGCGGGTTGCCGGCATCCGCGCCCAGTTCGATCGAGGAACACACCAGCTCCGCACCCTGCGGGCCTTCGCCACGGATCCAGTGCGGGGCGGGGCGCGGATAGAAGATGAGGCTGGGCTCGGCGATCACGGTCTCGCCGGCGACCGCATCGCCGATCCGCAGCGTGCCGCCGCGCAGCACGTGCAGGTGGCCGACGCCTTCGCGGGCGTCGAAATCGGCGGTGACGCACAGGCTGCCGGTATGGAAGACCCGGGCCCGGAGGCGGAAACGGTCGAGGAGGGCGCTGAGTCGATCCTGCATGTCGAGACGATCTGTGCCTATTCGTGGACTGGATGATGCCATGCGTATCGCGCCAGCCGCCACAGTGGCGCCTCCTTCCACGGCTTCCCAAGGAGCCCGCCATGACCAGCCCGTCCCCCCGCATCGCCCCGCTCGACCCGGCCTCGGCCGATCCCGCCGTCGCCGCCACCCTCGCCGCGGTCAAGGCGAAGCTCGGCGTCGTCCCCAACCTGTTCCGCACCTTCGCCCGGGCGCCCGCGGCGCTGAACGGCTATCTGGCCTTCTCGGACGCCTTGTCCGGCGGCCGTCTCGATGCAGGCCGCCGCGAGATCGTCGCGCTCGCGGTCGGGCAGGCGAACAGCTGCGCCTACTGCCTCGCGGCGCATTCGCTGATCGGCAAGGGCGCCGGCCTGTCGGAGGCCGACATCCGCGCCGCGCGCGCGGGCGCTAGCGCCGACGCCGCGGATGCCGCGCTCGCGGTGTTCGCCCGGCAGCTGACCGAATCGCGCGGCGTCGTCGACGATGCCGAACTGGCGGCGTTCAAGCGTGCCGGCTTCGACGACGGCCATGTGCTGGAAGTGGTGGCGCTGGTCGCGCTGAACACGCTCACCAATTACACCAACCATGTCGCCGGGACGATCGTGGATTTCCCGGCGGTGCCGCTGGAGATCGCCGCCTGAGCAGCGCGTGATCGGCCCCTGCACCGCGCGCCTCCGGGCGTGCGGCGCGGCGGCATGCGGTGATCACTTGAACCGCATGCCGTCCAGCATCGCATCCACGGCCGCCGCATCGCGGCCGTGGTAGTACTCCTTCGGCGCGACCCACACCAGCAGCGTCATCCGGTCGTTGCGTTCGGCGGCGGCCACGGTGCCCTGGTAGATCAGGCCTTCGGGGTCGGTCATCTCGACGTCGAAGCGGATGCCCTCGACGCTGCCGAAGCGGTGCGGGCGCAGGTCGCGGGTGGTCACGCCCACCCACTCGTTGTCGATCAACCCGTCGACGATGAGCTTCTGCATCTCGTCCAGGCGCATGCCGGCGCGGAACCAGGGGCCGTCCGGGCGCGACTTGCGTTCGCGCGCGCGCTGGAACACGTCCTCGCCGGGCTTGGTCTTCGAGTAGATCAGCAGGCGGTTGAGCAGCACGCCGTCGATCGTCCACGTCTCGCGGCGGCTGGCCTTGATCCGGGTCCAGTCGAGCTGCGTGTCGAAGGTCATGTCGAACGCGTCGACCTTGCCGGCGCTCTGCAGGCGGCCGGAGGCGCAGGCCGCCAGCAACAGCGCCAGGGCGGCGGGCAACAGCCAGCGCAGCGCGCGCAGGGTCCTCATGGCGTGGTCTCCCATTGTGCGAGGGCGTGCCGCATCAGTGCGGCATCGTCGGCGTCGGGCGCCGCGGCGAGATAGTGGCGCAGGGCGTCGGTCGCGCCGGCGGCGTCGCCGTGCGCGTGCAGGTAGTGGGCGCGCTCGCGCCAGGCCGCCGCGGGCGGGTCGGGCAGGGCCAGCGCCTCGGCATAGAGCTTGCCGGCCTGGTCCATGTCGTCGCCCTTGTTGCGCCGGCGATGCGCCTCGGCGACATAGAACGTCGCCAGCGCCGCGGTGTCGGGCGTGGCGTCGTTCTTCAGTTCGGTCAGCACCTGCAGGCTGGTGTCGTAGGTGCGCCGCGACAGTTCGCCTTCCATCCAGCGCTGCAGGAACGGCCGCACGGCGGCGCGATAGGCCTCGGCGTTGACGACCGGGTGTTCGGTCGGCACCTGCGCCGCGGCGGCGCGCATGTCGACCAGGCGTTCCTCGGTCTTCGGGTGGCTGGCGAACACGCCGCCGCTGCGATGGCGCTTGTCGGCCTGTTCCTCGCGGCGCATGCGTTCCCACACGCGCACGCCGCCCTGCGGGTCGTAGCCCAGCGCGACGGTGGCGGCGTAGCCGAGGCGGTCGGCTTCGCGCTCGTTGTCGCGCGACTGCTTCGACAGCCCGCCGATGCCGCCGAGGTAGGCGATCTCGCCCGCCAGCGGGATGCCACCGACCCAGCTGACCAGGCCGAAGGTGCTGAGCACCGCGCTGGTGCGCTTGGTCGATTCCCAGCCTTCCAGCGAGTGGCGCGCCTGGTAGTGCGCGAACTCGTGGCCGAGCACCACCGCCAGTTCGGATTCGTCGCGCATCCGCAGCAGCGCACCGGTGAACACCAGCGTCGTGCCGTTGGGCGCCATCGACGCGTTGAACACCGGATAGTCGACGATGTAGACGCGGATGTCCTTGCAGTAGTCGCCGGTCACCTTGCAGGCCACGCCCTCGACGTAGCGTTGCAGTTCGGGATCGTGGACGACCAGCGGCGACTGGCGCAGGTATTTCTCCGCCTGGTCCATGCCGTACCACAGCTCCGACTCGGTGGAGCCGGGCACCGGGCGCTCGCCCGGGGTGATGTGCGGCAGCGGTGCGGCCGCGACGACGCCGGCCAGCGAAGCGGCCAGCGCCGCCGTCGGCAGGACGGTCCGGAGGCGGATGGGGAAGCGGGCAGGGGCGCGCATCGCGCTCACTCCGCCGGCAGCTTGCTGAGCAGCTGGCGGACCGTCTTTTCCGCTCCCTCCTGGTCGCGGAGGTCGCCGGTCTGCTTCGCCAGCAGGTTGTACCAGACCACCTGGCCGGTGCGCAGGTCGACCAGCGTCGCCAGGCCGACCTGTGCGCCGCCGCCGATGTCGCCGCCCAGCAGCAGGAACCCGACCACCCGCAGCGCGGCGCGGCCACCGCTGGTGTAGCTGTCGCGCAGGTAGGTGAACAGGGCGTAGTCGGCGCCGGTGGCATCGCGCAGGGTCTGCACGCCGGGGCCGAGGCTCCAGTCCATCAGCGCTCGGCCCTTGGCGTCCTGCTTGGTCGCCAGCGCGTTGCCGGGGGCGGTGTACTGCAGGATGCTGATTGCCACCGCCTGGTGCAGCCGGAGGATCTGGCCGAGCTGCGAGGCCGGGTCGAGGTCGTCGGGGATGTCGTAATCCGGCACCACCACGACGTGCTTGCCGTCCAGTTGCCGGCGCACTTCGGCCGGATACAGGCGGCGGGCGGCGTCGGACCACTCCTTGCGCGGCTCCAGCATGCCGCCGGCGGTCACCAGCGACAGTTCGATGTCCGGCTCGATCAGGGCGACGCTGCCGTCGACCTTCACCAGGCTGCCGGTGGCGTCGGTGGCGACGCGGGAACGGGTGGCCGCATCGGCGTCGAAGCTGGCCGCGCCGAGCGCGAACAGGAGCAAGGCAAATGCCCTCAGGGCGAACGAACGCTCGATCACGCGACCTCCCTCCATCCGTCAGACCTTCGTCGAAGCATG
>JBGAFR010000001.1:0-238798 GCA_044227145.1 Lysobacteraceae bacterium | reverse complement strand
GTCGCCGCCACGGTAACGCTGGCCTTCGTACGGACGTCGGATGAAGAGCAGGTCGCCGTTGGCGGTGACCCGCGGCTGCAGGTAGTCGAAGCGCGCGTCCTCGAACACCGGACGCAGTTCGCCGGTGCGCGTGTCGAGCAACTGGATCGAGGCCGGACCGATCGCGACCACGTGGCCTTCGGGCCCGCGCGCGAGGCCGGACGACTGGAACACCAGCTGGCCCGGCTTGCCGGGCACCCAGCACGGCGCGCTGTCGATGGTGTCGCCGCCGGTCAGTTCGCGATAGTCGCCGCCTTCCACGTGCATGCCGACGATGTTGGCGGTGCCGTTGCCGGCCTGGTGGCTGCACAGCAGCTGCTGGCCGTCGGCGCTGAGCTGCAGATCGTCGAGCAGGAAGTTCTGGCGGTGGATCAGCCGGCGTTCCTGTCCGCTGGTGAGGTCCTGTTCGAACAGGCCGCCCATCGACTTGTCGCGCAGGAAGTAGATCAGGCGGCCCTCCGGCGCGAACCGCACCGAGCAGGCGTACAGCGGCAACTCGCGGCCGACGCCGTCGCGCCATTCGCCGCCGGCGCGCACGGAGAAGGTCGTGCCCTCCTTCCAGGCGTGGCGTTCGCGCGAGCGCTCCAGGCGATCCATCGCGGCCTGCACGTGCGGGCTGTGGATCTCGCGCGGCGCCTGTCCCGGCTCGGCGCAGAACATCTTGCCGTGGGCGATGAAGGCGATCCGCCGCTGGCTCGTTTCGCCCGGGCCCGTGGCCGCAGAGGAGGTCGTCCAGCCGTCGACGGGCGCCGCGACGCGCCCACGCTGGCTGACGATCCAGTACAGCAGTGCGACCACGGCGATCACGATCAGGAGGTGCATGGCGGGCGGGCGTTCGAGGCGACGGCCGGATTGTGGCCCGCGGTCGCCGGCAGCGTCCACCCGGACGCGAGGCCGGGATCCGCCGGCCCGGAACGCGGACGCCCCGCGCGAGGCGGGGCGTCCGGAGGCGCACGCGGGCGTTGGATCAGCGCCGCATCGAAGCGAAGAACTCGTCGTTCGACTTGGTGGTCTTCATCTTGTCGAGCAGGAATTCCATCGCCGCGATCTCGTCCATGCCGTGCAGCAGCTTGCGCAGGATCCAGATCTTCTGCAGCAGGTCGGGTTCGATCAGCAGGTCCTCGCGGCGGGTGCCGCTGAGGTTGACCGCGATCGCCGGGTAGACGCGCTTCTCGGTGATGCGGCGGTCGAGGTGGATTTCGCTGTTGCCGGTGCCCTTGAATTCCTCGTAGATCACCTTGTCCATCGCGCTGCCGGTGTCGACCAGGGCGGTGGCGATGATGGTGAGGCTGCCGCCTTCCTCGACGTTGCGCGCTGCGCCGAAGAAGCGCTTCGGGCGATGCAGGGCGTTGGCGTCGACGCCGCCGGTCAGCACCTTGCCGGAGCTGGGCACGACGTTGTTGTAGGCGCGGGCGAGTCGGGTGATGGAGTCGAGCAGGATCACCACGTCCTTCTTGTGCTCGACCAGGCGCTTGGCGCGCTCGATCACCATTTCCGCGACCTGCACGTGGCGGGCGGCGGGTTCGTCGAAGGTCGACGACACCACTTCGCCGCGCACGGTGCGCTGCATTTCGGTGACTTCTTCCGGACGCTCGTCGACGAGCAGCACGATCATGTGCACGTCGGGATGGTTGTAGGTGATGGCGCTGGCGATCTGCTGCATCATCATCGTCTTGCCCGCCTTGGGCGGCGAGACGATCAGCGCGCGCTGGCCCTTGCCCTGCGGCGCCATGAGATCGAGGATGCGGCCGGTGATGTCCTCGGTCGAACCGTCGCCGCGCTCCAGCTTGAAGCGCTTGCGCGGGAACAGCGGGGTGAGGTTCTCGAACAGGATCTTGTTCTTCGACGCTTCCGGCGGCTCGGCGTTGATGGTGTCGACCACGGCCAGCGCGAAGTAGCGTTCGCCGTCTTTCGGCCAGCGGATCTTGCCGGCGATGTAGTCGCCGGTGCGCAGGTTGAAGCGGCGGATCTGGCTGGGCGAGATGTAGACATCGTCCGGACCGGCGAGGTAGCTGGCTTCGGCCGCGCGCAGGAAGCCGTAGCCGTCGGGCAGGATCTCCAGCACGCCGTCGGCGGCGACGCCGTCGCCGTGGCGGGTCAGCACCTTGAGGACGGCGAAGATCACGTCCTGCTTGCGGGCGCGGGCGACGCCTTCCTGGATGTTCAGCTGCTCGGCGACATCGAGCAGCTTCATCGTCGGCATGCGCTTGAGGTCGCTCAGCGAATACTGCGGGAAGCCCTCGGGCACCTGCGTTACCGGCCGCGGCTGGAACGGCTGCTGGTAGTTGTTGCCGCCCTCGCCGCGCTCGCCGCCTTCGCCCTCGGCGCCCTGCTGGTCGCGGTTGCGGAAGCGGTCGCGGCGGTTCCGGAAGCGGTCCCGGCGGTTGTTGTTGCCATTGTTGTTGTAGCGCTGGAACTCGCCGCCCTGGCCCTGCGACGACTCGCCGCCGGCGTCGCCCTGGGCGGCGTGGGGCGTGGCATCGCCGGAACCGCCCTGCGGCGCGGGAGGTGCGGCCGGTGCAGGAGCGGGGGCGTGCTGGGCTTCGACCGCCGGCGGCGGTGCGGGTGCGGGCGGCGGCGGAGCCACCGGCTGCGGCGCTTCGGGGAGCGGGATATCGGCCTGGACGGCCGTCTTGGCGGCGCGCGGCTTGCGCACGCGCTTCCCGGCGGTATCGCCGGAATCGGGAGTCTTGTCGGACAAGCGGGAATTCCTCGCGGCTGCGAGCGTCCGCAGTGCGCGGACGGGACGGGGATGGGTGGTCTGTGAGACGGAGATGGTGCGGCGCCGGGGGCGCGTCGTCGCCCTAGAAGCTAGCACCGGCGTGGCGCGGCGGCAAGCGGACCCGGCGGCCGGGGTTCATGTGCCGCGACGAACGGCACGGAAATGCCGGGACGCCGCGCTGGGTCGCCGCGTCCCGGGAGGCGCGGCGAGGGACGGCCTCAGAGGGCGCTGTCGATCAGCTTGGCGAGGTGCGGCTTGCCGACTGCGCCGATCTGGGTGCCGTGGACCTGACCACCCTTGAACACGAGCAGCATCGGGATGCTGCGGGCGTTATAGCGCATGCCGAGGCGCTGCTCGTTGTCGACGTTCACCTTCACGATCTTGGCCTTGCCGTCGTATTCGTCGGCCAACTGGTCGAGGAAGGGCCCGATCATCTTGCAGGGGCCGCACCAGGGCGCCCAGAAATCGACCAGGACCGGCACGTCGGACTGCAGGACGAGCTGGTCGAAATCGGCTTCGGTGGCATGGGCAATCTTGTCGCTCACTTCGGGTCTCCGGAAAGGCGTGCGGCGCGCCGGGGCGCGTCGGAGGGGGTGATCGGGGGGCAGGCTGCTACACTGCGGGTTTGCATCGCCGGCTTCAAGGGTCGCATCCCGGGGGCCGAACGCCACATCCCGGTCGTGCGCGGTGAGGACCAGTCTGCGGTCCCCTGCCCCCTCGCGCAAGCGCGGAGCCCGCCTTCCGCCGCCGCGCCGACCCGCCAAGATCCCAGGACATGAGCGACAAACCCTTAACCGACATCGTATTTTCCTCCTTCGACCTGCATCCGGCCCTGTTGGCCGGACTCGAAGCCGCCGGGTTCACCCGCTGCACCCCCATTCAGGCGCTGACCCTGCCGGTGGCCCTGCCGGGCCGCGACGTGGCCGGCCAGGCCCAGACCGGCACCGGCAAGACCCTGGCCTTCCTGGTCGCGGTCATCAACCGCCTGCTGACCCGTCCGGCGCTGGCCGAGCGCAAGCCCGAAGACCCCCGCGCCCTGATCCTCGCCCCGACCCGCGAACTGGCGATCCAGATCCACAAGGACGCGATGAAGTTCGGCGCCGATCTGGGCCTGAAGTTCGCCCTCGTCTACGGCGGCGTGGACTACGACAAGCAGCGCGCCCTGCTGCAGGCCGGCGCCGACGTCATCATCGCGACCCCTGGCCGCCTGATCGACTACGTCAAGCAGCACAAGGTGGTCAGCCTGCACGCCTGCGAGGTGTGCGTGCTGGACGAGGCCGACCGCATGTTCGATCTCGGCTTCATCAAGGACATCCGCTTCCTGCTGCGGCGCATGCCCGAGCGCACCACCCGCCAGACCCTGCTGTTCAGCGCCACCCTCAGCCATCGCGTGCTGGAGCTGGCCTACGAGCACATGAACGAGCCCGAGAAGCTGGTGGTCGAGGCCGAGTTCATCACCGCCGCGAAGGTGCGGCAGAAGATCTACTACCCCGCCGACGACGAGAAGATCCCGCTGCTGCTGGGCCTGCTCTCGCGCAGCGAGGGCGCGCGGACGATGGTGTTCGTGAACACCAAGGCGTTCGTCGAGCGCGTGGCCCGGGCGCTGGAACGCGCCGGCTACCGCGTCGGCGTGCTCAGCGGCGACGTGCCGCAGAAGAAGCGCGAGTCGCTGCTGAAGAAGTTCCAGGCCGGCCAGCTCGAACTGCTGGTCGCCACCGACGTGGCCGCCCGCGGCCTGCACATCGACGGCGTCAGCCACGTCTACAACTACGACCTGCCGTTCGACGCCGAGGACTACGTCCACCGCATCGGCCGCACCGCCCGCCTGGGCGCGGAAGGCGACGCGATCAGCTTCGCCTGCGAGCGCTACGCGATGAGCCTGCCGGACATCGAGCGCTACATCGACCAGAAGATCCCGTCCGAACCGGTGACCCGCGAGCTGCTGACCGCGCTGCCGCGCCCCGAGCGCGTCCGCCCGGCCGCGCCTGCCGAGGGCGAGGCCGCCGGCGACGAGGACGGCGACGACAGCATCAGCACGATCTTCCGCGAGGCCCGCGAAGCCCGCGCCGCCGACGAGGCCAAGCGCGGCGGCGGACGTCGCGATGGCGGCGGTCGCAGCGGCCCGGGTGGCCGCAGCGGCGGTCGCGGCGAACGTTCGGGCGGCCCGCGCCGCGAAGGCAGCCGCAGTGAAGGAAGCACCGGCGAACGTCGCGAACGCGCGCCTCGCCCGGCGCGCGACGCGGTCGCGCAGGCCCACGCGCCCACGCCCGCGACCGCTCCCGACGCCACCCCCGCGGTGCCGCAGACCGAGGGCGAACGCCCCGCGCGCAAGCGCCGCCGCCGTCGCGGGGGCAAGCGCATCGACGGTGGCGAAGGCGCCCAGGCCGTCGGCCAGGCTGTGCGCGCGATGGAAACGCCGGCCGCGGTGGCCGTCGCCGCCAAGCCCGCGTCCGCACCGGCGCCGGCCGAGACCCCGTCGCTGCTGTCGCGGATCGGCAACAAGCTGAAGTCGCTGGTAACCCGCGCGCCGAGTTCGCGGCACTGAGGTCGGGTGATCAGCGGCTCGGACATCGCTGAGCTGCTGTTCGAGGGCGTGCTGCGCACCGCCCTTGAACTCCTGATGTACTGGACCGGACGCATCGTCGTTCCGGTCCTCACGTTCGGACAGTTCCGCGTCGAGCGCTTCGACGTCAACGAAAAGCCGCGCCGGTCCCGAACGCGGCCCTCGCAGCCGCGCACGTTGCGGGGCGAGACCGGCATGCTCATCGGCCTGTCGTGCTGGATCGCCGCCGGCGTGATCGCCTGGTTCGCGCTGCGGCCCTGACGAAGCGAAACACGAGCGCGACATCTTCTACAGCTGCGCGTTGCCGACGCGGCGGCTTCGACAGCCGCACGATCCTTGCGGTCTGCGAGGCGCAGGCCGACGTCCCGGCACGAAGCGCATGCCGGCAAACCAACGCCGGAAGCGGACGCGGTACGATGTCGCCGACATCGTACCGACGCCCCCATGCCCCTCCTCCGCTTCGACAACGTCAGCAAGCAGTATCCCGGCGGGCACGTCGCGCTGAGCGAGCTCAGCTTCGCCGTCGAACCGGGCGAGATGCTGTTCGTCACCGGGCACTCGGGCGCGGGCAAGAGCACGCTGCTGAAGCTGATCCATCTGTCCGAGCGGCCGACCCGCGGCGCGGTGCTGTTCGGCGAGCGCAACCTGCGCAACGTCTCCGGCCGCGGGGTGGCGATGCACCGGCGCGAGGTCGGCGTGGTCTACCAGGACCATCGGCTGCTGACCGACCGCAGCGTGGCCGAGAACGTGGCGCTGCCGCTGCAGCTGCGCGGGCTGCGTCGCGACGAGATCCGCAAGCGGGTGCGCAGCGTGCTCGACCGGGTCAGCCTGGGCGCACGCAGCGAAGCGCTGCCGACCCAGCTGTCCGCCGGCGAGCAGCAGCGCGTGGGCATCGCCCGGGCGCTGGTGGGCGAGCCGTCGCTGCTGGTCGCGGACGAGCCGACCGGCAACCTCGACCCCACGCTGTCGGCCGAGATCATGGCGCTGTTCGCCGGGCTGCCCGAACGCGGCACCAGCGTGCTGGTCGCCAGCCACGACCTGGCGCTGGTCAAGCGCATGCGCAAGCGCGTGCTGGTGCTGGACCACGGCCGCCTCGCCGACGACATTTCGCCGGAGGAGCTGGCCGATGGCTGAGCCCGCCGCCCGTCCCGCGCAGCCGCGCTCGCGCTTCGCGGCGTGGTGCGAGCACCACCTGCACAGCCTCGGCGCCAGCCTCGGGCGCATGCTGCGCCGGCCGTGGGCGACCCTGCTGACCGTCGGCGTGATGGCGGTGGCGCTGTCGCTGCCGCTGGGGCTGGGCCTGGTGCTGGACAACGTGGCCCGGCTCGGCGGCCAGGTCGAGCGCGCCCGCGAGGTGACCGTGTTCCTCAGGCAGGACGTGACGCTCGAGCGTGCCCGCGCGCTCGCGGGCGAGCTGAAGGCGCGGCCGCAGGTCGAGTCCGCGACCCTGCGCACGCCCGACGAGGGGCTCGCGAGCCTGCGCGAGGGCGCCGGCGCCGACCTCTACGCCGAAGCCGTTGCCACGGTCGGCGAGAATCCGCTGCCGAGCGTGCTGATCGTCCGCCCGCGCGGCGACGAACGCGCGCTGGCGACGCTGCTGGAGGCGCTGCCCGAGACCGACTTCGTCCAGCACGACGCGGTCTGGCGCGATCGCCTCGACCGCTGGCTGGCCTTCGGCGGGCGCGCGGTGTGGGTGCTGTCGGCGCTGCTCGGCCTCGGCGCGCTGCTGGTGGTCGGCAACACCGTGCGCCTGGACATCCAGTCGCGGCGCGAGGAGATCGCGATCCTGCAGTCGCTGGGCGCCACCGACGGCTTCATCCGCCGGCCGTTCCTCTATCTCGGTGCCTGCTACGGCCTCGCCGCCGGTGCGCTGGCGCTGGGCCTGCTCACCGCGGCGGCGTTCGCGCTGGACGCGCCGCTGCACGCGCTGGCCGAAAGCTACGGCAGCCGATTCGCGCTGTCGGGCGTCGATCCATTGCGCGGTCTGATCGTGCTCGCCGTCGCATCCGCGCTCGGTTGGCTCGGCGCCGGCGTGGTCACGGGGCATTTTCTGCGTCAAACTAGGGTCTGACGCGATCGCCGGGGGGTGCGTCGGTCGCCGCAGGGCGCCGATGCGGGCCGCCGGACCGTTCCGGCGCAGGGTCGCGCCAGCACCGCCCTCCGCCAAGACGACGAGCGAACGCCGCGCATGCCTGCCCATGATGTCCGCCACCTGACCACCGACCACCCGCGGGTGATGGTGGTCGATGGTTCGAAGATGGTCCGCAGGCTGATCGGCGACATGCTCCAGCGCGACCTACCCGGGGTCGAGGTGATCGGCTGCGGCGGCGTCGCCGAGGCGCAAGCCGCCCTCGCCGAAGGCGCGATGGACCTGGTCACGACCTCGCTGGTACTGATGGACGGCGACGGCCTGCAGGTCGCGCGCGCCGTGCGCGCCGCCGCCGGCCAGCGCTACGTGCCGGTGATCGTGGTCTCGGGCGACGCCCAGGCCCACCTTGAGGCCCGCCGCTTCACCGAGGACGTCACCGACTACTTCGACAAGGCCGAAGGCTACGCCGCGCTGGCGACCTTCATCCGTGGCTACGTCAATCCCGAGCCCATGCCCGACGCCCGGGTGCTGTACGTCGAGGACAGCATCACCGTGGCCGTGGCCACCCGGCGCATGCTGCAGGCCCACGACATCACCGTGCTGCACATGAGCCGCGGCGACGACGCGCTGGCCTACCTGCGCGAGCACCTGGGCCACGACGACGTCGGCGCCGACCTGGTGCTGACCGACGTGACCCTCGACGGCGCGGTCAGCGGGCTCGACCTGCTGCGCGCGATCCGCAACGATTTCGCCTACGGCAAACGCCGCCTGCCGGTGCTGGTGATGACCGGCGACGGCAACCGCGACAAGCAGTCCAACCTGCTGCGCGAAGGCGCCAACGACCTGGTGCTCAAGCCGATCGAAGAACGCATGCTGATCACCAAGACCCTGTTCCAGCTGCGCCTGTCGCAGTTGCGGGAGCGGTCGCCGGCCGGCTGAGCGCATGACCGGGCGTCGTCTCGTCGCTGCCCGGGCAGCGCTCGATGACGAAACATGCCCGAGCGCACGCATCGACTGGGGCATACTCCGGGTTCCATGCTCGATCGCGAGGTTTCGGTGGAACACGAACTCCACGCCATCCATGTCCACCTGTGGGGGCTCACGGGCCTGTTCGCGCTCATCCTCGTGGCGCTCGCCGCCTGCAATCTGGTTCGGGGGATCGAAGATCGCGAATACCGCAGGATGAAGGCCCTTCACGAAGCCGGACGCGATCGCGAGCTGCTCGAATACACCGATGCGCGCTTGCGGGACGCCCCCGCGGCCGCGATGCCGCTGCTGTACCGCACGATGGCGCTGCTCGCGCTGGAACGGTACGAGGACGCACGAAAGAGCGCGCTGAAATTCCGCGACGCCGCCCCGAACATGCGCAACGAGGCGCTCAGTTTGCTCGCGTCGGTCGACGAGCGCGCGTCGGTCGCCCTCGATGACCAACGACAGACGCCGACATGACCGACGACGACCGCATCAAGCTCGAACCGTCCTGGAAGGCGCGCGTCGGCGATTACCTGCGCAGCGAGCCGATGCAGGCGCTGTCGGCGTTCCTGCGCGAACGGCGGGCCAAGGGCGCGCGCATCTATCCGCCGGCGTCGCGGATCTTCGCGGCGTTCGATGCCACGCCGTTCGATGCGGTGAAGGTGGTGATCCTCGGCCAGGACCCGTACCACGGCCCGGGCCAGGCGCACGGACTGTGCTTTTCGGTCATGCCCGGCGTGCCGGTGCCGCCGTCGCTGGACAACATCTTCAAGGAGATCCAGCGCGACCTCGGCATCGCGCGGCCGGACCACGGCTGCCTCACGCCGTGGGCGCGGCGCGGCGTGCTGCTGCTCAACGCGGTGCTGACCGTGGAGGACGGCCGCGCCGGCGCACACCAGGGCAAGGGCTGGGAAGGCTTCACCGACCACGTCGTCGACACCCTCAACCGCGAGCGCGAAGGCCTGGTCTTCCTGCTCTGGGGCAGCTATGCGCAGGCCAAGGGCAAGGTCATCGATCCGCGCCGCCACCGCGTGCTGAAGGCGCCGCATCCCTCGCCGCTGTCGGCGCATCGCGGCTTCCTCGGCTGCGGGCATTTCTCGGCGACGAACCAGTACCTCGCGCAGCACGGGCAGACGCCGATCGACTGGTCGCTGCCACCGCGGGCGATGCTGGAGACGGCTCCGTGAGCTGTTCGGGGCGGTCGTCCCGATCACGGTTGACAACGCTGTCAGCTCCGTCTAGAACGTGGCGACGGGCCGGTCGGAGCGCATCCGACCGGCCCTGACGCATCATCCCCGACGCACCGCGTTCCCCCACGCGCGGGCTCCATCGCAAACGACCCGTCGCACGCGCGACGGCCGATTCCGGAGAACGACGTGAGACTTTCCACCATCGACACGGTCATCGTGCTGGCCTATCTGGTCGGCATCTTCGTGCTGGCGCAATGGGTGTCGCGCGAAAAGAGCGGACACCGCAAGGACGCACAGGACTACTTCCTCGCCGGCCGCGCGCTGCCGTGGTGGGCGATCGGCGCCTCGCTGATCGCGGCCAACATTTCCGCAGAACAGATCATCGGCATGTCCGGCTCCGGCTACGCGCTGGGCTTGGCGATCGCCTCGTACGAATGGATGGCGGCGCTGACGCTGCTGATCGTCGGCAAGTTCTTCCTGCCGGTGTTCCTGCGCAACGGCATCACGACGATGCCGCAGTTCCTCGAAGAGCGCTACGGCCCCAGCATCCGCACGATCATGGCGGTGTTCTGGCTGGGCCTGTACGTGTTCGTGAACCTGACCTCGATCCTGTGGCTCGGCTCGATCGCGGTGACCCGCGTCGCCGGCATCGACCAGTTCATGGCGCTCGCGCTGCTCGGCGGGTTCGCGCTGGTCTACCAGCTGTACGGCGGGCTGAAGGCGGTGGCGCTGACCGACATCGTGCAGGTCTCGCTGCTGGTGCTCGGCGGCCTGCTGATCGTCGGCATCTCGCTGGGCAAGATCGGCGGCGATGGCGGCGTGGTGGCCGGCTTCCATGCGCTGATGGCCGCGCATCCCGACCACTTCCACATGATCCTCACGCCCGACAACGCGTTCTACAAGGATCTGCCGGGCCTGAGCGTGCTGATCGGCGGCATGTGGATCATGAATGTCAGCTACTGGGGCTTCAACCAGTACATCATCCAGCGCGCGCTGGCGGCGAAGGACATCGGCGAGGCGCAGAAGGGCGTGGTGTTCGCCGCGTTCCTCAAGCTGCTGATGCCGGTGATCGTGGTGCTGCCGGGCATCGCCGCGCTGGTGCTGGCGCCCGGGCTCGAGAAGCCCGACCAGGCCTATCCAAGCATGATGGCGCTGCTGCCGACCGGCGTGCTGGGCCTGGTGTTCGCGGCGCTGATCGCGGCGATCGTGGCCTCGCTGGCGTCGAAGATCAATTCGATCTCCACCATCTTCACCCTCGACTTCTACGCCAAGCGCAAGGCGAACGCCGAGCAGGCGCACCTGGTGAAGGTCGGCCGCATCGCGGCGACGGTCGCGATCGTGCTCGCGGTGCTGGCCGCCAAACCGCTGCTCGGCGGCTTCGACCAGGGCTTCCAGTACATCCAGGAATACACCGGCTTCTTCACCCCGGGCATCGTGGTGATCTTCATGCTCGGCCTGTTCTGGAAACGCGCCAACGAAGCCGGGGCCATTGCGGCCGCGGTCGGCTCGTTCGCGTTGTCGATCGCGCTGAAGCTGGCGTGGCCGTCGCTGCCGTTCATGGACCGCGTGGGCCTGGTGTTCCTGCTGGCGCTGGCGCTGGCGGTCGCGGTGTCGCTGATGACCCACGCGCGCGGCGACGCCAACCGCATCCGCACCGACGACGTGGACTACCGCACCCGGGGCGCGTTCAATGCCGGCGCGGTCGGCGTGATCGCGATCCTGGTCGCGCTGTACGCGACCTTCTGGTGAGCGTCGCGGCGCCGGCGCGCGCTCAGCGCGCCGGCGCCGGTCCGGTCGAGCCGCGGACCACCAGTTCGTAGGGTACCTTGATCATACCGCCGGCCTCCGGGTCGCGGATCGACAGCAGCAGCTGCTCGGCCGCGATCCGGCCCATCTCGCGACTGGCCTGACGCACCGTCGTCAACGCCGGCCACAGCTGTCGCGCGATCGGCAGGTCGTCGAAGCCGAACACCGAGAGATCCTGCGGCACGCGCAGGCCGCGGCGCGTGGTCGACTGCAGCACGCCCGCGGCGGTGTCGTCGTTGGCGGCGAAGATCGCGGTCGGCGGATCCGCCAGCGACAGCAGGCTATCCGCACCGTCCGCGCCCGATTCGAACGAGAATTCGCCCTGCACCACCAAGGTCTCGTCGAAAGCGATGCCGGCATCGTTCAGGCCGTCGCGATAGCCCTGCAGGCGCCACTCGGACGCGCCGTGGTCGCGGTGGCCGGTGATGTGGCCGATCCGGCGATGCCCGAGCGACACGATGTGCGCCATCATCTCGCGCACCGCGCGACGCTCGTCGAGCCGCGCGCCCATCTTCGCGTTTTCCTCGCGCGGCGAGATGCTGGCGTAACGCACGCCCATCTCCTGCAGCTTGTCCAGCAGCGCCTGGTCGTCGGTGAGCGGCGGCGTCAGCACCAGACCGTCCGGCGCGTACTGGGCGATGTTCTCGATCACCAGATCGACATGGTTGCGCGCCGCGTAGTCGACCGGCCGCATCACCATGCCGTAGTGCGCGGTCTCGCAGGCGTCGAGCACGCCGGAGACCACTTCCATCACGTAGTTGCTGGACGGATTGTCGTACAGCAGCGAGATCAGGTACGAGCGGCTTCCGGCCAGGCTGCGCGCCGACGGGTTCGGACGGAAGTTGAGCGCCTTGGCGGCTTCCTCGACCTTGGCCCGCGTCTCGGGTCGCACGTTGGGTTCATGGTTGAACACGCGCGAGACGGTCTTCATCGACACGCCCGCGGCACGCGCCCTGCGCGCCGACGGGTTCGGACGGAAGTTGAGCGCCTTGGCGGCTTCCTCGACCTTGGCCCGCGTCTCGGGTCGCACGTTGGGTTCATGGTTGAACACGCGCGAGACGGTCTTCATCGACACGCCCGCGGCACGCGCCACGTCGTCGATCCTGACCCCGAATCCCGCCGATTTGCCCATCGTCGCCCTGTCCTCCGGATCGCAGCGGCCCTCGTCGCACGCATCGGACGCGATCGGCGATCAGCGTGGCCGCACGACGCCACAGGGCACCGGGTAGGGTAGCACCCCGGGCCCGCGGCGAACCTCGGAAGGGATTCACTCGCCGCAGGTCTGGGCCTTCGACACCGGCAGGTCGACCAGCGCGCCGCGCGGCTGCGCATACCGCAACCCATAACCGACCGGGAACAACGTCGCCGACTTCGGCACCGTCGGCAGGCGTGTGAGGCACGGATCGCCCGGCCACGCGAACGGAAGGCGCCCGCTGAAATCCTGGCGCGGTTCGCCGTCGGCGCCGGCCAACACGAGATCGGCGATGCCGCCGCCCTCCGTGCCCGGCAACCAGGCCGCGACGAAAGCATCGGAGCGATTCAGCAGGTCGTTGGCGTAGGTCGGCCGACCGGACAGGAACACCGTGACGACCGGCTTCCCCTTCCCGCGCAACGTCTCGAGCAGTGCGAGGTCCTCGGGGTAGCGCAGCGTATGGGTCAGCGGCGCGGGCAGGCGCACGTCGCCCTTGGTCTCAGCGTACGGGTTTTCGCCGATCACCGCGATCGCGACGTCGTAGTCCGGCAACGTCGCACCGGCGCGCGTGCCGTCGATGATCGTGATGTCGTCGCCGGCCACTTCACGCAGCCCGGCGAGGAGGCTGGTCGCATCCGGATAGTCGGCGTTCGTCGTTTCGTCGCCCTGCCAGGTCAGCGACCAGCCGCCGGCCTGCATCGGCAGGTTGTCGGCGCCGCGGCCGACCACCAGCACGCGCGCGCCGGGACGGATCGGCAGCACGGTGCCGTCGTTCTTGAGCAGGACCAGCGATTCGCGCACCGCGCGGCGGGCGAGGTCGCGATGCTGGAGCGCGGCGATATCGCCCGCATGCGGCGACGCCGACGGGGGTTTCCCGTCGAACAGGCCCATGCGCAGCTTCACGCGCAGGATCCGGCGCACCGCGTCATCGATCCGCGCCTGCGGGATCGTGCCGCCGTCGACCTGGCGCACGGTGTTGGCGATGAACGCCTTCCAGTCGTCGGGCACCATCACCATGTCGATGCCGGCGTTGATCGCCTGCGGGCAGCTGTCCTTGGCGCAACCGGGAATCTGCTCGATCGCGTTCCAGTCGGAGACCAGGAAACCGTCGAAGCCCACCTTGTCCTTGAGGGCGTCGGTCAGCAGCATGCGGATGCCGTGCATCTTGCCGTGGTCGATGCCGGTGCCGGCGTCCTGCCAGCTGTTGTACGAGACCATGATGTTCTGCGCACCCGCCCCGAGCGCACCGAAGTAGCCCTGCGCATGCGTGCGCACGAGTTCGCGCTGGCTGGCCACGGTCAGACCCTGGTCGACGCCGCCGGACGTGCCGCCGTCGCCGAGGAAATGCTTCACCGACGCCAGCGCGCTGCCCTCGCCGAACCGGCCCTGCAGGCCTTCGACATAGGCGGCGGCGTAGCGCCGCACGAGCGCGGGATCGCTCGAATAACTTTCGTAGGTGCGGCCCCAGCGCACGTCCTGCACCACCGGGACGGCCGGTGCGAACACCCAGTCGATGCCGGTGGCGCGCACGCCGCCGGCGGTGGCCGCGGCGATCTCGCGCACGAGATCGGGATCGCGCGCGGCGCCGAGGCCGATGTTGTGCGGGAACAGCGTCGCCCGGTAGACGTTGCTGTGGCCGTGGACGGCATCCACACCCCAGATGATCGGGATCTTGGTCTCCAGCGCGCTCGCCATCGACGCGTCGTAGTAGGCGTCGGCCAGCGCGACCCAGTCGGCGGGCGTTGCGTGCCTGTCCTTGCCCGGCCACGAGCCGCCGCCGTTTAGCACCGACCCGATCGCGTAGTCGCGCACTTCGTCGGGCGTGATCGACTTGATCTCCGCCTGGGTCATCTGCCCGACTTTCTGCGCCAGGGTCATGCCGGCGAGGATGCGGTCGATGCGCGCCTCCATCGCCGGATCGCGCGCGATCGGGCTGGCGACATGCGGCCACTCGCGCGCGGGCGCACTGGCCGCCGGGGGACTCGCGGCTGGCGCCGTACCGACGGCGACGAGGCAGGCGATCGCGGTGGCGAGCCGGGATCGGGGACGAACGGCGGTGGCGACTTTCGGAAGCAAGCGTGCAGTCTCCCTTGGCGCGGTATCTGCGGAAGAATGGCCCCGCCGTCGCGCTACGATCGCGGCGGCGGGGAACCGGGGGTCACAGCTTGAAGTTCACGCCCAGCAGGTACTGGCGCCCGTACTCGTTGTATTCCAGCGGCGTGGTGAAGAAGTCGCCGCCGTTGCCGAAGTCCGAGCGCTGCACGGTGCGGTAGGCCGAATTGGTGACGTTGTTGACCTGGAAGATCACCGACCAGCCGGCCAGTTTGCTGTCGCCGCGGAAGTCGTAGCCCAGTTGCAGGTCGGTCTGGCGATCGGGCAGCACCTGGGTGTAGCTGCGCTGCGCGAACAGCGTGGTGATCTCGCCCTGGAACGACGAACGATAGCGCTGGCTCACGCGCGCCGAGAACCCGTGCTTCTCGTAGTAGGCGGTCAGGTTGCCGACGATCTTGGACAGGCCCGGCAGCCCGCGACGCTGACGCGAATCGTCGAGCGGATCGGGGTCGATCGAGGTTTCCGTGTAGGACGTGTTGAACAGCAGGCCGAAGCCGTCGAGCACCGGCGTGAACATGCCGCCCTCCAGCGACGTGCTCAGTTCGAGGCCACGCATGTAGCCGCCGTTGCCGTTCGCGGGCGTGCTGAACATGCCCATGTTGCTGACCGGGGTGATGTTGGTCGGGTTGTAGAAGCCGGTGAAGTCGTACGGGATCGTCTGGGTGTAGACGTAGGAATCCAGATCCTTGTAGAACGCCGCCAGCGCGACGTAGCCGGCGCGGCCGAAATACTTCTCGACCGACAGGTCCACGGACTTCGCGCGCCAGGGCTCCAGCAGCGGATTGCCGCCGTTGCCGCTCCACTGGTGCGTGGTCGTGTCGACGCCTGCGGACGCGGACGCGCGCATGTCGTCGATGCGCGGACGGGCCAGGGTCTTGGCCGCGCCGAAGCGCACCATCCAGCCGTGGCCGAAATCGCCGACGAGGTTCAGGCTGGGCAGGAAGTCCCCGTAGTCCGCGCCGCGCTTGAGCGTGCCGGTGATCGTGCCACCGTCGTTGTTGAAGCCGGTCGAGGATTGCTTGGTGTGCACGAACTGCACACCGACATTGCCGCGCAGGTGCAGCCAGTCGCCGAACTGGGTGTCGATGTTCAGCTTGCCGTAGGTGGTCGACACGTTTTCGCTGACGGTGAAGTCCTTGCGCAGGTCGTCGCCGCTGAGCGTCAGCACCAGATCGTAATAGCGCGAGAGCGCGCCGCTCACGTCGTAGCTCAGCACACCCGGAAAGCCCGCGAAGCCGAGGTCGACCGGACCCCGCAGCAGATCGGAATCGACCACCGCGCTCGTCGCGTTGTTCTTGAGCTGCGCGAAGTACACCGCCGAGGTCTTGTCCTTCGTGCGATCGGTCCCCGCGAACCCCGCCTGGACGCTGGAGAACATGCCGTCGGTGAAGCTGCGTTCGAGCTCGAACCGGAAACCGGTGATCTTGTCGTCCTGCTTGGTGTGCTCCAGCCGGCCTTCGCGCCCCCAGCCGGCGGGATCGCTCAGCACCACGGTCTGCGGGTCGGTGTAGTCGAGGTGCGGGCCGAAGTGCGGGTAGCCGTCGGATCCGAGCGGGAGATCGAAGTCGATGCTGTCCAGCGTGGACGAGCCGGCGTACGTCTCGAGGTTGGTCTGGTCGCGCTTGGCCCGCGAGTAGTAGCCGTCGACCGACAGCGACCAGTCGTCGTTGATCCGGATTTCGTTCTTCAGGCCGAACGACGACAGGCTGTCGTCGCGGTCGTTGTGGTCGTTGCGCACGATCGGACGCAGGTTGTTGACCGTGCCGCCGACCACCACCGGATAGCCGCCGACGTCGGAAACGCGGGCGTTGCTGAGCGTGACGCCGTTGCCAGTCCACGGATCCTGCGACCACATGACGCCGCGCATCGTTTCCTTCTGGTCGAAGCGCGAGTAGTACATGTCCAGCGTGCTGTGGATGAACTCATTGGGCTTGTATTCGAGCACGCCCATCACGCCGTCGCGGGTCTGGTCGCGCGAGCGCGCCCAGATTTCGGCGCCTTCCAGCATCGCCGCGTCGTCCGGCTTGCCCGGCACCGGCGAGCCCCAGGCCGAGGTGTTGCCCCACCACCAGGCCTTGTAATGCTGCTCCTGGAACGGCGTGTTCAGTTCCGCCACGCCCAGGGCGATGCCGACGGTGTTGTCGGCGAACTGATCGACGTAGGAGGCGCTGATGCGGTAGCCGGTGTCGCTGGCGCCCGGATTCTGCTTGCCCAGCGAGTTGTATTCGCCACGCGCGTTGGCGACGAACCGGCGCTGGCCGAACGCCAGCGGGCGGATGGTATGCAGGTCGACCGTGCCGGACAGGCCCTGGCCGATCACGGTCGCGTCGGGGGTTTTGTAGACGACGGCGGAGTCCAGCAGTTCGGCCGGATACTGGTCGAACTCGACGCCGCGGTTGTCGCCCGTGCTGACCTGTTCACGGCCGTTGAGCAGGGTCGCCGCGAAATCCGGCGACATGCCGCGGATCGCGATCACCTGGGCGCGGCCGTCGACGCGCTGCGCGGCCAGGCCGGGCAGGCGGGCCAGCGACTCGGTGATGCTCAGGTCGGGCAGCTTGCCGATATCCTCGGACGACACCGCCTCGACGATCGAGGTCGATTCCTTCTTGGTGTCGGTCGACGCCTCGATACTGCGCCGGATGCCGGTGACCTTGATGGTGTCCAGGTCGTTGGCGTCGGCGCCGGCCGTCTCCTGCGCCTCGGCCGCGCCGGCCATCAGCGCCATGGCGCAGGCGGTCGCCAGCGCGCATTTCCGGATCCCCCGCGTCGTCGCCAGGCCGCGTTGCGGCCGCGAACGGTGTGTCGTCGTCATTGCTTCCCCCTCCAGGATGCGGTTGTTGACAGCGCTGTCAAATACAGATATTTCCGTAACGTGTCAACGCGACGTGGCCCGGAAGGGCGGCGCCCCCGCCTTCCGGGCCGGTTTCGGCATCGGAGGGCGGCCCGGAGCCCCGTTTTTGGTGCGTCGCAACACCCGCCCGCGCGACCCGCGCACCAGGAGACGAGCCATGTTCAGGCGCCGCTTCGCCGCCTTCCTGTCATTGCCGGCCTGCCTCATGGCGGCCACCGCCAGCCTGGCCGCGACGCCCGGCGACGAGCCGCTGCAGGTCTGGGCCACGACTGCCGACCGCCGGCTCGCGCTGACGCCGCTGCCTGCGGACGCGGCGATCGATCCGGCGGCGCCGACGGTGCGCATCGCGATCGACCCGGCCGATCGGCGCCAGCGGATCGACGGCTTCGGTGCGGCGATCACCGACAGTTCGGCCTGGCTGCTGCAGCGACGCCTGACGCCGTCGGCCCGCGACGCCGTGCTGCGCGAACTGTTCGGGCCGCCGCCGGGGATCGGCCTGGGCATGGTGCGGCTGACCATCGGCGCCTCGGACTTCTCGCTGCATCCGTACAGCCTCGACGACATGCCGGCCGGCCGGCGCGACCCGGATCTGACGCGTTTCCGCCTGCCGCGACAGCAGCGCGACGTGCTTGCAGTAGCGCGCGCGGCCCGCGCGATCAACCCCACCCTGAAGACGATGGCCTCGCCCTGGAGCGCGCCGGGCTGGATGAAGACCACCGATCGCCTGATCCAGGGCGCCCTGCGCGAGGACGCCATCGAGCCGTTCGCGCGCTATCTGGCGCAGTACGTCGACACCGCCGCGGCGCAGGGCGTACCGCTGTTCGCGCTGACCCTGCAGAACGAACCGGCGTTCGAGCCGGCGGACTACCCGGGCATGCGCCTCGGCGCGGCGCAGCGCGCGACGGTGATCGCCCGGCTCGGGCCGATGCTGCGCGCGGCCGGTCACGACACCCGGATCCTCGACTGGGACCACAACTGGGACAAACCCGAGGAGCCGCTGGCGGTGCTATCCGATCCCACCGCGTCTCCCTACGTCGACGGCGTGGCGTGGCACTGCTACGGCGGCGAGGTGTCGGCGCAGTCGCGGGTGCACGAAGCCTTCCCGGACCGCAGCGCGTATCTCACCGAATGCTCCGGCGGCGACTGGGAACCCGTGCGCAGCGGCGGCATGCCGCTGCTCGCCCGCGACCTGGTCGTCGGCGGCACGCGGCACTGGGCCAGCGGCGTGCTGCTGTGGAACCTGGCGCTGGACGACCGCTCCGGCCCGCACAGCGGCGGCTGCGGCAACTGCCGCGGCGTGGTGACGATCGACCGCCGCACCCGCAGGATCACCCGCAACGACGAGTACTACGTGCTGGCGCACGCCAGCCGCTTCGTCCGGGCCGGCGCGTCGCGGGTGGGATCAAGCGAGGGCGCGGACGGCGTCGACCAGGTCGCCTTCGTCAATCCCGACGGCGAACGGGTGCTGTACGTGGTCAACGGCAGCGATCGCGCGCGGACGATCGAGGTCGCCGCCGGCGACCGGCGCTTCCGCTACACGCTTGCGCCGAAGAGCCTGCACACCTTCGCGTGGTCGCCATGATGCGTTTTGCACGCATCGCACCGCGCCGTCACGAGCGGTTCGGTGAAAACGATTACACTCGAGTCGTTTCCGCGGCTCCGCGTACGCTTTGACGTTTTCCCGACGACCATGCCCGTGACCACGTCCTCCGCCTCGTTGCTGACCATCTTCGGCGCCACCGGCGATCTCGCCCAGCGCATGCTGCTGCCCTCGCTGTACGGGCTGGAAGCCGACCGCCTGCTGCCGGCCGGCATGACGCTGCTCGGCACCGCGCGCAGCACGCTCGACGACGCCGGATTCCGCGAGGCGATCGCGACTTCGATCCGCACGTTCGTGCCCGAGGCGCAGCACGACGCGGCGGTACTCGAACGGCTGCTGGCGCGCGCGCACTACCAGCCGGCCTCGCTGGACGACGACGTCTCGATGGCCGCGCTCGCCGCCCGCGTGCATGCGCTGCGCACCGGCGACGTGCTCTACCACCTCAGCACCTCGCCATCGTTCTACGTGCAGGCCTGCGACGCGCTGGGCCGCCATGGCCTCAGCGGCCCCGGCACGCGGGTGATGCTGGAGAAACCGATCGGCCACGATCTCGCCGAGGCCATCGCGATCAACGACGGCGTCACCCGGACGTTCGACGAATCACAGGTCTACCGGGTCGATCACTACCTCGGCAAGGAAGGCGTGCAGAACCTGCTGGCGCTGCGCTTCGGCAACGCGCTGTTCGAGCCGCTGTGGAACGCGCGCCACATCCAGCAGGTGCAGATCACCGTGGCCGAGACGGTCGGGGTGGAAGGCCGCGGCGACTACTACGACGGTTCCGGCGCGATCCGCGACATGCTGCAGAACCACATGCTGCAACTGCTGTGCCTGGTGGCGATGGAGCCGCCGTCGCAGTTCGAACCCACCGCGGTGCGCAACGAGAAGATCAAGGTGCTGCATGCGCTGCGGCCGATCGGTCGCAACGAGGTCGGCGCCGAGACCGTGGCCGGGCAGTACGGCGCCGGCGCCATCGCCGGCAAGGCGGTGCCGGGCTACGTCGAGGAACTGGGCCGTCCCAGCCACACCGAGACCTTCGTCGCGCTGCGTGCGCACATCGACAACTGGCGCTGGTCGGGCGTGCCGTTCTACCTGCGCACAGGCAAGCGCATGGCGCGACGCTGCACCGAGATCTACCTGCAGTTCCGCGCGGTGCCGCATTCGATCTTCGCCCAGGCCGGCGCGGCGACCCAGCCGAACGCGCTGCTGATCAAGCTCCAGCCGGACGAGCGCATCGAGCTGCAGCTGATGCACAAGACGCCGGGCCTGGACCGCAGCGGCCTGCGCCTGTCGCAGGTGTCGCTGGACCTCGACCTGGACGAGGAATTCGGCAACGTGCGCCGGCGCCTCGCCTACGAGCGCCTGTATCTCGACGCGATCGAAGGCAACGGCACGCTGTTCGTGCGCCGCGACGAGACCGAGGCCGCGTGGCAATGGGTCGACGCCATCCTCGACGGCTGGAAGCATGCAGGCAGCACGCCCAGGCCCTACGCCGCCGGCAC
Source organism: Lysobacteraceae bacterium (assembly GCA_044227145.1). Taxonomy (GTDB): domain Bacteria; phylum Pseudomonadota; class Gammaproteobacteria; order Xanthomonadales; family Xanthomonadaceae; genus Lysobacter_I. The sequence continues at coordinate 218,163 of JBGAFR010000001.1, read as the reverse complement.
CTGGGGCCCGAACGCCGCGCTCGCGATGACCGAGCGCCACGGCCACAGCTGGCGGGAGTGAGACCGACGCGATGGCCTGGGTCGAACATGCCTGTCCCGATGCCGAAGCGCTGACCGCCGCGGTCGCGGCGCAACTGCACGCTGCCTGCGCGGAGGCGCTGCAGACCCGCGGCCGCGCGACACTGGCGCTCGCCGGCGGACGCACGCCGTTCCCGATCTACCGCGCGCTGGCGGCGACATCGCTGCATTGGCCGCAGGTCATCGCGCTGCCCGGCGACGACCGCTGCGTGGCCCATGACCACCCGGCGAGTAATGTCACTGCGCTGCGCGAAGCGTTCGCGATGGCCGACGGCCTCGTGGTCGAATCGCTGACCGTCGCCGACGGCGATCCCGAGGCCTCGCTCGCGCATGCGCGGCGCACGCTCGCGCCGCTGCATGCGACGCCGTTCGATGCCGTCGTGCTGGGCATGGGCGAGGACGCGCACACCGCCTCGCTGTTCCCGGGCAATCCGGTGCTGGCGTCCGCGATGGCACTGGATGCCGACGAGGACGCGTTCGCGCTCGTGCCCGATCCGCTGCCGCCGGAAGCGCCGTACCCGCGCATCACCCTCGGCCTCGCGCGCCTGCTGCGCGCCCGCCACCTGCACCTGCTGGTCACCGGCGCGCACAAGCGCGAGGTCCTGCGCGCCGCGCAGGCGACACACGACCCGCTGCGCCTGCCGATCTCCGCCGTGCTGCACGCGCCGGAGACCACGGTGCACATCCACTGGTGCCCTTGATCCGGAGTTCCTGATGTCCCTGCATCCCGTCGTCGAACGCGTCACCGCACGCATCGCCGAGAAGAGCCTGCCGACGCGCACGGCCTACCTCGCCCGGATCGACGCCGCGCGCCCGTCAGGCCCGGTCCGTCGCGACCTGGGCTGCGGCAACCTCGCCCACGGCTTCGCCGCATCGGGCGCCGACAAGTCGATGCTCAAGGCCGGCGGCGGCGGCAACCTCGGCATCGTCAACGCCTACAACGACATGCTGTCGGCGCACCAGCCGATGGAACAGTACCCGGCGCTGATCCGCATGGCCGCGCGCAACGCCGGCGGCAGCGCGCAGGTCGCCGGCGGCGTGCCGGCGATGTGCGACGGCGTCACCCAAGGCCGCAGCGGCATGGAGCTGTCGCTGTTCTCACGCGACGTGGTCGCAATGTCCACCGCGGTCGCGCTGTCTCACGAGATGTTCGACGCGGCGCTGCTGCTGGGCGTCTGCGACAAGATCGTGCCGGGGCTGCTGATCGGCGCGCTGACCTTCGGCCATCTGCCGGCGATCTTCGTGCCCGCGGGGCCGATGCCCTCGGGCATCCCGAACAAGGAAAAAGCCGCGGTCCGCCAGCGCTACGCCGAGGGCAAGGCCACGCGCGAGGAACTGCTCGACGCCGAATCCGCGTCGTACCACACCTCCGGCACCTGCACGTTCTACGGCACCGCCAACTCCAACCAGATGCTGATGGAGGTGATGGGCCTGCACATGCCGGGCAGCGCCTTCGTCAACCCGCACACGCCGCTGCGCGACGCGCTGACCGTGGCCGCGACCGAGCAGGCCCTGCGCATCACCGCGCTCGGCGACGATTACCGGCCCATCGGCCGCACCGTCGACGAGAAGGCGATCGTCAACGCGATGGTCGGCCTCGCCGCGACCGGCGGTTCGACCAACCATGCGCTGCACCTGGTCGCCATCGCCCGCGCCGCGGGCCTGGTCATCGACTGGGACGACCTCGACGAACTGTCGCAGGCGACGCCGCTGCTGGCGCGCGTCTATCCGAACGGCAGCGCCGACGTGAACGATTTCCATCGCGCCGGCGGCCTCGCCTTCGTGATCCGCGAGCTGATCGACGCCGGCCTGATGCATGCCGACATCCGCTGTGTGCACGGCGGCGACCTGCGCGCGCAGGCGCGCGTCCCCGCGCTCGACGGCACGGCGCTGGTCTGGCGCGACGCGCCGGAGCAGTCGGGCGACCCCGCGATCGTGCGCGGCGCGGCGGAACCGTTCGACCGCGAAGGCGGCCTGCGCCGGCTGCAGGGCAACCTCGGCCGCGCGGTGGTGAAGATTTCCGCGGTCGCGCCGGAGCATCGCGCCATCGCCGCACCGGCGAAGGTGTTCGACTCGCAGGACGCGCTGCTGGTCGCGTTCAAGGCTGGCGAACTCACCGGCGACTTCGTCGCCGTGGTCCGCGGCCAGGGCCCGCGCGCCAACGGCATGCCCGAACTGCACAAGCTGACGCCGACACTGTCGGTGCTGCAGGACCGCGGCCAGCATGTCGCACTGCTCACCGACGGCCGCATGTCCGGCGCGTCCGGCAAGGTGCTCGCGGCGATCCACGTCACCCCCGAAGCCGCCTGCGCCGGCGCCATCGCCAAGCTGCGCGACGGCGACCCGATCCGCATCGATGCCGAGGCCGGCGTGCTGCACGCCGATGTCGCCGAGGCCGAATGGGCGATGCGCGACGCGACGCCGCCCGATCTCGCCGGCAACCATCACGGCACCGGTCGCGAGCTGTTCGGCCTCATGCGCACGAATGTCGGTTCCGCCGAGGAAGGCGCCTGCAGTCTGTTCACGCAGGGCTGAGCCGGGGAGAATCCACCGCATGACCCTCGCCGCCGCCTCCACGCTCGCCCTGATCGCCGACATCGGCGGCACCAACGCGCGCTTCGCCCTCACCGACCTCTCATCGCCGATCGCCGAAGTGCTGGAACCCCGCAGCCTCGAGGCCGCGCGCTTCGCCAGCCTGCAGCATGCGGCCGAGCACTACCTCGACGGCATCGGCGCACGGCCGCGCCAGGCCGCCATCGCCGTCGCCAGCCCGGTCAACGGCGAGGAGATCCGGCTCACCAACCGCGCCTGGTCGTTCACCCGCGGCGAGCTGCAGCACGCGCTCGGGCTGGACCGGCTGCATGTGCTCAACGATTTCGGCGCGGTCGCGTGGTCGGTGCCGGCGCTGCACCCGAGCGAACGCCTCGCGCTGCACGGCGATCCCGATGCGCCGCTGCAGGGCCCGGTCACCGTGATCGGCCCCGGCACGGGTCTTGGCGTGGCCCTGCTGGTCGGCGGCGCCGGGCACTGGCAGGTGGTCGAGACCGAAGGCGGCCACGTCAGCTTCGCACCGCTGGGCGAGGAGGAGCTGACCATCGCGCGCTGGTTCACCGCGCGCTTCGGCCGGGTGTCGAACGAACGCCTGCTCTGCGGCAGCGGCCTGTCGCACATCGACGCCGTGCTGCGCGGCGCGGTCGACCACGGCACCGGCCAGCACCAGGCGCTGCGCGAACCAGCGGACATCGTCGCCGCCGCGCTCGAAGGCCACGATCTCGCCGCGCGTCGCACGCTCGCCCGCTTCTGCGCGGTGCTCGGCAGCGTCGCCGGCGACGCCGCACTGATCCACGGCTCGCGCACGGTGATGCTCGCGGGCGGCATCGTGCCGCGCTTCGTGCCGTTCCTGCGAAGCAGCGCCTTCCGCGAACGCTTCCTCGCCAAGGGCCGCTTCGCCGCCTATCTCGAATCCGTACACATCCGCGTCATCACCCACACCGGCCCGGGCCTGCTCGGCGCCGCCATGGCGCTGCGCGCCGACGCCCGACACGAGGCCGCCCGATGAATCCCGAGACGATGGACCGCATCGACGCGATCCTGCGCCAGGCCCCGGTGGTGCCGGTGCTGGCCGTCGCCGACGCCGACGACGCCATCCCGCTGGCCGAGACGCTGGTCGGCGCAGGTCTGCCGGTGCTGGAGATCACGTTGCGCACCCCGGCCGCGCTCGAGATCATCCGCCGCATGCGCACCGTGCCCGGCGCGATCGTCGGCGCCGGCACCGTGCTCACCGCCGCCGACCTCGCCGCCGTGCAGGACGCCGGCGCCGCGTTCGCCATCTCGCCCGGCGGCACCGACGCGCTCTACACCGCCGCGAAGACCGCCGCCATCCCGCTGCTGCCCGGCATCGCCACCGCCAGCGAACTGATGCGCGGCCTCGAACACGGCTGGACCCGCTTCAAGTTCTTCCCCGCCGAATCCAGCGGCGGCATCGCCGCCCTGAAAGGCTTCGCCGGCCCGTTCGCGCAGGTGAAGTTCTGCCCGACCGGTGGGATCGATGCGGCGAAGGCGCCGGGTTACCTCGCATTGCCCAACGTCATCACGGTGGGCGGGTCGTGGATGGTGCCGGCGGAGGCGTTGAAGGCGAAGGAATGGGAGAAGATCGGCGAGGCGTCGCGTCAAGCCGCAGATCTGCGTGCCTGAGCCCACGGTTCACTCCGGCCGGCCGTTCTTCTGCTGTTCCTCCCGGAAAATCGCTTCGATCCGTTTCTCGGCATACTTCGCCATGGCGAGACAGAACGCGGACACCGCGACGCCGGACAGCGAAAGGAAAGCAGCCATCAATACGGCGTTGATCTCGAAGCCGGCGCCTCCCGCTTCGTCCCGGACATGAATATCCGAAATGCCGTATCGATACAGCATGTAGGGAAATAACGCCAACGAAGCGGCAAGGAACGCCCATGCAAACAGCCGTTGAGCCTTGATGTACAGCGTGAGCGATTTTCGATTCATGGCGTCCTCGCACGGCTCGCAACCCGGATAAGCGACGCACGCTGCAGATGCATAGAGCGAGCAGGCCAGGTAAACCATTATCTCGGGATGCGGCCTCGGCATGTCGCATGCGCACCGGAACCGCGTCGATCGGCTTCGCTGGCCCGTCGAATGCCCGCCTATCCCTGATCATCGAGCGATAGGTTTCTTCGCGGACTCACCTTCCTTCTGCTTGCAATAGTTCCATGAAGCAGGATTGCTGCTCCATGAAACCGTTATTTCCGACGGAGACCCATCTCGGGATTCCAAGCTTAGGCACATTCTGCCCTTCGAATATTTTTCGATGGACCAAAAATCGTTTTCTCTCTTCCTCTCGAAGTTCCAACCAGCACGTATCGCCTCTGCATCAAAACTGGATGCATTCACCAAACCGCCTTCTGGCCTCAGAAACAAGATAAGCAGTTCGCGCCGGTCGTCGAACTCGAGGCTTCCCGGATGACTTTCCGAAAACGGCGCCATCTCCCGCTTCAGTGTCGACACGGATGGCTTGCCACTGGGGTCGCTTCCACTGCAGGCGGCGAGGCCGACAGCGAACGCCAACATCAGCGAGCCGCCGGGGCAGTGTGACCTGGAACTTCGTGCTGCCATGGAAGTCTGTCAGTTCGTTTCGGTTTCGTCGCCACTATTGAAGGCAGTCAATCGAACCGGTATTCGCGCTCTTCCGGAACTGCGAAGCGATGGCGCGCCCGGGGCCCCTACTGGTTCTGGATCGGTACTTCAGCCTGGCCGATCCTGGAAAAGTGTTTGGTAGATGTCCTGCTTCCCTTGTAGCCGAAGCAGTTTCAGGACGTGCGCCTTCTCGGATGCGCTCGTGGCGTATCCCCTCGCTATCAGCAACTCCGCGATGTCGTAGCGGGCAATGCTGACGGCCAGGAAGAGTCGCCCACTGGTCAGTGAGGTGCGGGCGTTCACGTCGGCCCCGTGCGATAGGAGATAGCTCACTTCTTCCTTGCAGCCATTTTGGATGGCGCTGTCGAGGGCGAGTCCGTACTCGCCGGCGCCATATGACGGGACACCCGCCGCAATGAGTTGGCCTGTCGCCTCAAGGTTGCCTGTCACCGCTGCGGCGACCAGCGCGTCGGCGCCATGACGCCTCACCTCTTCCGGATCTTGAAGCAACTGCGCGAGCAGATCGTTCGCCCTGAACAGCACGGCATTTTCCAGACGGCTGACTTCCATGGGCGCGCCGTCCCGAATCGATGCTGCGTCGAACGGGCCGCCGGCGTCCCGAACCGCCCAGCTCACTGGGCCTTCGCCGCAGACCACCGGGCCCGTCGACGCAAGCGCCGGGGCGGTCGCGAGCGCCAGCATCACCACGGCCAAGTGTCGCCATCGTCTCGCCTGCATCGTCCGCTCCTCCTGTCACGGCCGAGCATAGAGCACGACGCGTCGGGAAGCATCCCGCAACGCAAGAGTCGGGATCGGGATCCGCGCGAAGCAGGAGTTCCGGTATGACATCGAGCCAAAGAAAAGGCCCTCGCCCGGCGGGGAACCGGACGAGGGCCAAGCTCGCCTGTCGAGAGTGGTGACGCGCTTAGAAGCGGTAGTTCACACCGAACAGATAGGTACGGCCGTATTCGAAGTACTCGCGCGGCTGCAGGTCGTTGCCGTTGAACGACGAACGGAACGGTTCGTTCTTGAGGTTGTTCACTTGCAGCAGGATCGAGAGATTCTCGAGCGCGCCGGACTGGAAGGTGTAGCCCAGTTGCACGTCGGTGACGGTCTCGCCCTCGAACACGCGCTTCGTGCGATCTCCGCCGAAGCCCTGGACTTCACCCACGAAGGCCGAGCGATGCCGCGCGCTCACGCGGGCCGAGAAGCCGAAGCGCTCGTAATACGCGGTGAGGTTGGAAACGTATTTCGACAGCCCCGGCAGCGGCTCGTTCGGGAAATCGGGACCCAGCGGCTGGATCGAGCTCTTCGTGTCGGAGTAGCTGCCCTGCAAGCCGAAGCCGTTGAGCGGCTCCCACAGCAAATCGAGCGGCAGCGAGAACGAAAACTCGTAGCCCTTGATCGTGCCGCCATCGCCATTCACCGGTCGGTTGTAGTAGCCGATCGGATCAGTGGGCGAGTTCGCGGGGTATTGCGACGACGGGAACTCCGTGATGTCGGCGATGTTGAACGTCGTCTTGACGTTGTAGATGTAGGTTTTCAGATCCTTGTAGAAGTACGCAAGCCCGACGTAGCCCTTGTTGCCGCCGAAATACTTCTCGTACGACACATCGTACGCATTCGCTTCCCAAGGTTTCAGTTCAGGATTACCGGCGTCCTGCGTCCATGTCGGTGCAACCGTATTGTCGGGACGCCGGTAGTTCAGGTCATAGCTGACGCTGCTGTTGGCGCGCAGGTCATCCATTCGCGGACGGGCAACCTGGCGACTCGCACCGACGCGCAGCTTCTGGTCCCACGGGAATTCGAACGACAGGTTCAGGCTCGGCAGCCAATCGACATAGCTGGCGCTGCCGGAGATGTCGGCGCCCACGCCGTTGCCGGGATAGGTGCGCGACCCCTGCGACTTCTGGTCGACGCTGACGGCCTGGAGGCCGATGTTGCCCCGCATCGGCACGGAACCGAGGTCCGCATCGATGTTGCCCTGGACGTAGAGGGTCGTGACCTGTTCGTTCACTTCCCAGTTCTTGTTGCTGATGTCGGAGTTGACGTTCGCGCGACGCGTGTACAGCTGGTTGTAGGCGCGCAGCGCGTCGTAGCCGTAGATCGCGCCGACGCCGTAGGCGTTGAACGCCGAACTGCTGTGCAGGTTGGTCGGGATCGGGGCCGAGAATCCGTCGGGGCAGGTCGCCGACACGCCGCCGAGACAGGCCGTCAGATCCAGGAACGCTTCGTTCGAGGCACGGCTCTTGGTGCGGTCGGTGATGTTGCCGCCGAAGCGCACGCTGCTGAACCAGCCCTCGTCGAAACTGCGCTCGAAATCGAGACGGAAGGACGACAGCGAATCCTTGACCTTGAAGTCCTTGATGTAGCCGTCCTGACCCCAGCCGCCGGCGTCGCCGAGACGGAGGATGTTCGGATCGCCGTAGTCGTAGCCGAAATCGTGGACGAAGAAGCCGTCGCTATCCAGCGTCATGTCCAGCGTATCGCGCGGCAGCGCGGGGTCGATGCCGGCGTAGGTCTCCAGGATGCGCTCCTTGCGCTCGGCCCTGGAACCGCCGACGTCGACGCTGGCCTTCCAGTGGTCGCTCAGCTGCAGCTCGTGGCGCCAGCCGATCGAGTAGAGCTTGTCGTAGGTCGCGTTGAAGTCGTTGCGAATGACCGGATTCACGCCAGTGAACGACGGATTCTGCGGCGTGCTGCCGACGTTCGTGGCGCCGAAGGCGCCGGCGAACTCCATGCCGCGCTTGTCCTGCTCCCGATCGAACTTCGAGTAGAAGAAATCGAGGACGGTGTGGTACTGGTCGTTCGGCTTGAATTCCAGCGTGCCCATGAAGCCGTCGCGCTTGTTGTCGTCGGACAGGTCGTACAGCTTGCCGCCGCCGAAGATGCCGCCGCCGTCGTAGCCCCAGGTATCGCCGAACTGCTTGCTCTGGCCCGGATTGTTCAGGTGGGCATAGCCCAGCGCCAGGCCGACCGTGCCGTCCTTGAACTGGTCGATGTAGGAGAAGCTGTAGCGCTCGCCGTATTCCTTCTCGCTGCCGACCTTGTTCATGTCGCCGCGGACATTGACCGCGAAGGCGCGCTTGCCGAAGGCCAGCGGGCGAATAGTGCGCAGGTCGACGGTGCCCGACAGGCCCTGGCCGACCAGTGCCGCATCGGTCGTCTTGTAGACGAGTACCTGGCTGGTCAGTTCGGACGGGTACTGGTCGAACTCGACGCCGCGGTTGTTGCCCAGGCTGACCTGCTCGCGACCGTTGAGGGTGGTCGTCGAGAAGTCGCCGGCGAAGCCGCGGATGTTGATCTCCTGCGGGCGACCGCCGAAGCGCTGCGCGGTCAGGCCGGGCAGGCGGGCGATCGAGTCGGCGATCGAGGTGTCGGGCAACTTGCCGATGTCTTCGGCGGAGACCGCCTCGACGATCGAGGTCGACTCCTTCTTGGTGTCGGTCGACGCTTCGATGCTGCGCCGGATGCCGGTCACCTTGATGGTGTCGAGGTCGCCGGCATCGGTGGTGTCGCTCTGGTCGGCCGTCTGCGCTTGCGCGGCGGCGGCCATCATCAGCGCGGCCGAAGCCAGCGCCACGCTCAACAGGTTTCGCTTCAAAGGCTGCATGGATCCCCTCCACAGCAACTGGAATTCGTTGGCGGGGCCATCGTGATCGGCCTCGTCGAGCGAGGACGCCGCGGTACCCGGCACGTCCAGGGTCCAGCCTGTCCCCGGCATGCAGCGGCGATGGTAGTGCCTGCCTGCCCGGCGAACAGGCACCTGCATACGTATTCATGCAAAACCCCCGCCAAATCAGGGTCATGGAAACATGGTGGCCGGGATTTGCGGGGATTTTCCGGGGTCGGCCGTGGAGGCGGCCGGGTCGGTCAGTGCCGGTGCCAGAGGGCCACGGCCAATCCGGCGAACACGGCCATCCCGACCCAGTGGTTCGCGAGGAACGCCCGGAAGCAGGCGGCACGATCGCGGTGGCGGGCGATCGCGAACTGCCAGAGCACGCAACCGGCCGCCGCCGCCAGTCCGGCCCACCATGCCCCGCCGAGCCCGGCCTGGCGGCCGACCAGCCAGAGGCCGGCGAAGAACATCACATACAGGATCCCGAGGGCGACCAGATCGAGGTCGCCGAACAGGATCGCGGTGGATTTGGCGCCGGCGCGCAGGTCGTCCTCGCGGTCGACCATGGCGTACCAGGTGTCGTAGGCGGTGGTCCACAGGATGTTGGCGACGTACAGCACCCAGGCCATCGGCGGGACCTCGCCGCGGATGGCGGCGAACGCCATCGGGATGCCCCAGCCGAAGGCCAGGCCCAGGTAGACCTGGGGCAGGTAGGTGTGGCGCTTGAGATAGGGATAGGTCGCGGCCAGCAGCACGCCGACGATGCTCATCAGCACGGTCAGCCGGTTCATCGTCAGCACCAGTGCGAACGCGGCCAGCATCAGCACCGCAAACACCGCCAGCGCCTCGCGGCCGCGTACCGCGCCGGTCGCGAGCGGGCGCCCCTTGGTGCGTTCGACCAGCGGGTCCAGCCAGCGATCGGCGTAGTCGTTGATGACGCAGCCGGCCGAGCGGGTCAGCCACACGCCCAGCGAGAACACCAGCAGCGTCCACACCGGCGGCACGCCGTCGGCGGCCAGCCACAGCCCCCACCAGGTCGGCCACAGCAGCAGCAACCAGCCGATCGGACGATCGCCGCGGACCAGTTTCCAGTACTGGCCCAGGCGCTCGCGCCAGAAGGGGACATCGGCAGGCAGATCGGGACTTCGGCTCATCTCGGGAACGGTGTCGGTCGGGGAGGCTCGCACCTTCCGCCCGAATCGGGGACAATGCGCGCCACGCGCCTGTAGCTCAGCCGGATAGAGTAGCGGCTTCCGAAGCCGTTGGTCGGGGGTTCGAATCCCTCCAGGCGCGCCATTTTCCGACGATGCACGCCACGGCCGATGGCCGGACCCGGCGCGCGATCCACACGACGATCCCGGCCCCGCAATGCGAACCCAGCGGGCCGGGATTCGCATGCTCTTGAAACCCTCCGGATCGCGCCCACCTCCCGGGCATCCCCGGTCGCCGGGGTTCATCGTCTTCATGCCCCAGGAGCCTATCGGATGAGCACCGACACCCCCGCCGCGCCCGAGGCCGGCGCACATCAGCCCACCCACGCCACCGAGACCCATGCCTTCCAGGCCGACGTGCAGCAGGTGCTGCAGCTGGTCATCCATTCGCTGTACTCCAACCGCGACATCTTCCTGCGCGAGCTGATCTCCAACGCCTCCGATGCCTGCGAGAAGCTGCGCTTCGAGGCGATCGAGGCCCCGGCGCTGCTGGCCGACGGCGGCGGCACGGCGGCCGACCTGGCGATCGACCTGCTGGTCGACGCGGAGGCCGGCACCGTCACCGTGCGCGACAACGGCATCGGCATGTCGCGCGAGGAGCTGATGCACAACCTCGGCACGGTCGCCCATTCCGGCACGCGCCGCTTCCTCGAACGCTTCGCCGGCAGCGGTCCGGTCGACGCGCAGCTGATCGGCCAGTTCGGCGTCGGTTTCTACTCGGCGTTCATCGTCGCCGACCGCGTCGAAGTCACCAGCCGCCGCGCCGACAGCGCCGAGGCCTGGATCTGGCGTTCGACCGGCGACGGCCAGTTCACGCTCGAACCCGCGCCCGCCGACACCCCGCGCGGCACCGCGATCCGCCTGCACCTGCGCGAGGACGCCGGCGACTACGCGCAACCGTGGAAGCTGCGCTCGCTGGTGCGCACCTACTCCGACCACGTCGCGTTCCCGATCCGCATGGAAACGCCGGCGGCGCCCGCCGAAGACGGCGCCGAGCCCGCCGCACCGACGCTGGAGACGATCAACCAGGCCGCCGCGCTGTGGACCCGGCCGAAGAACGAGCTGTCGGACGAGGACTACCAGGGCTTCTACAAGCACCTCTCGCACGACTTCGACGATCCGCTCGCGTGGACCCACAACCGGGTCGAGGGCAACCAGAACTTCACCTCGCTGCTGTACCTGCCGGCGCACGCGCCGTTCGACTTCCAGGCCGGTCGCGACGAGCGCAAGGGCCTGAAGCTGTACGTCAAGCGCGTCTTCATCATGGACGCCGCCGAGCAGATGCTGCCGGCCTACCTGCGCTTCGTGCGCGGCGTGGTCGATTCCGACGACCTGCCGCTCAACGTCAGCCGCGAGCTGCTGCAGGACAGCAAGCAGGTCGAGCGCATCAAGGGCGCACTGGTCAAACGCACCCTCGACATGCTCGAGAAGATCGCCAGCGAGGAACCCGAGCGCTACGCCACGTTCTGGGAGGCGTTCGGCAACACGCTGAAGGAAGGCATCGCCGAGGACAGCGCCAACCGCGAGCGCGTGCTCAAGCTGATGCGCTTCGCGACCACCCGCAGCGCGAACGCCGAGGAGCGCGTCTCGCTCGACGACTACATCGGCCGCATGGCCGGCGCGCAGGAGGAGATCTACTACCTCACCGCCGACGGCTGGAACGCGGCGCGCCTGCACCCCAAGCTGGAAGCGCTGAAGGCGCGCGGCGTCGAAGTGATCCTGATGCACGAGCGGATCGACGACTGGATGTCCGGCTATCTGCACGAATACGCCGGCAAGCGCCTGCGCAACGTGGCCAAGGGCGAGATCGACCTCGACGCGCTGGGCAGCGCCGAGGACAAGGCGAAGCACGAGGAAGCCGCGAAGGCCGCCGCGCCGCTGGTCGACACGCTCAAGGCCGCGCTGGGCGAGCAGGTGAAGGACGTGCGCGTCTCGAACCGCCTCGTCGATTCCGCTGCCTGCCTCGTGCTGGACGAGTACGAGATGTCGATGCAGATGCAGAAGCTGATGAAGTCGCTGGGCCAGGACGCGCCGGCCGGCAAGCCCGTGCTCGAGATCAACCCCGACCACGCGCTGCTCAAGCGCCTCGAAGCCGCCTTCGGCGACGAAGCGCTGGTCGGCGACTACGCCCGCCTGCTGTTCGACCAGGCGATGCTGGCCGAGACCGGCACGCTGGACGACCCGGCGACGTTCATCGCGCGGATGAACCGGCTGCTGGCGGGGTAAGCGCCCGGCGGTGGCCTCATCTGCCGCCGCATTGCGTTGGAGACGGGCAGTGGTTCGTGCCCGCGACGGGCCGGCACGCAGGTGCCGGTCCGTGTCGCGTCGGCGGACGGATCGCTTCCGTCACGGTCGCACGAGGACAGGGCATGGGTCGTCAGGACAGCTTCGATGCCGCGGAGGCGATCTCGGTCTTCGATTTCGGCGTGGAGGATCTGTTCGTCCCCATGGCCAGCGGCACGCTCGAAGGCGCCGGCTACTACGATCCCGAAAAGGCGGTCTCGCGCTTCGCCACCCCGCTGGATTTCAGCCAGCTGCAGTCGATCGCGCCGCCGACGGGCTGGGAGGGTTTCCACACGCTGCTCGACGAGCTCACCACGAGGATGCTCGCGCAGGGCGCGCTCGACGAAGCGATCGCCTGGGCGGAATCGGTGGGCCTGGTCACGCCGGCGACCGCGAGCGGCAAACGCGAGATCACCTTCGGCCTCCACCTGATGGCCAGCCATCCCGGCGACTTCGCCACGGGGATGGGGATGGGGTACAGCGACTACATCCGGGGCCAGGCGCAGTCCTACGTCGACCTGGTCGTGGAAGGCCTGCCCTGGATGTTCACCGCGTATGTCTGCGCGGGCATCGTCCAGGTCGACCAGGCCTCGCTCGCGCCGCTGGTCGCCGATCACCTGCGCGGACTTCCGAACAGCCAGCTCGACCAGGCGATCGAGGCCCTCGAGAACTGGGTCGGCAGCGGACCGCCGACGCCGATGCCGGGCCTGCCCCCGCTGGATTGCCATGGCCTGCTCGAGGCGATCAAGGGCCTGCGCACGGCGCTCGATGCGTTCATGTCCGCGCGCGACTGGTTGCTGCAGGACATCGGCGAGATCTACGAGGATCTGGGCTATGTCGCCCTGTTCGTCGGCGAGACCCTGCGCAGCCGCGAGTTCTACGCCGCCATCGCCGACGCGCTCGGCGCCGGTGATCCGGAGCCCGCGCGCGCCGAGACCATCGGCCGCATCTACGGCACGCTGATCGGCGTCGTGGTCTGGGAGATCATCGAAGAAGTCGTGACCGGCGGCCTCGGCAAGGGCGCCCGCATCCTGAAGCTGGTGCCCTGATGCCCACCGTCAACGTCAGCGCCGACCTGATCAAGCACATGCGCCGGCAGATCGATCTGATCCGTCGGATGCATGCGGGCCGGAAGATGAAGTACGTGCTGCGCGGCGGCCGGGTCGTGACCCACATGGACGAGGTCGCGCAGTTGCTGCGCCTGCTGACCCGGGAATACACCCAGCATGTCTCGCGCCTGCACCTGAAAATTGCGTTCCACGGCGACCTGGTCGTCACCAACAAGGCCGCCAATGCCGCCGGCGAAAAGGTGCTCAAGGCGATCGAACGCTTCTCGCGGCGTGCGGACGGCGTCGATCCCGTCGTGCTGCGGATCCTGTCCGTCGAGGCGCACCACTTCATTCCCGCGACCAGCCTGCGGGAATTCCCCTTCCTGCGCTTCATCTTCCCGGACACCCCGACCGGGTTGCCGAACCCGGCGATGATGCCCGCGGTGAACCTGCTGCGCCTGGAGCACCAAGGCCCGCAGCACCTGATCGCCAAGGTCGCCAACCAGGTCGGCGTGCTCGGTTCCGCGCGCGCCAGGCCGCTGACGCAGAACATGACCACGCGGCTCAACGGGATCGCCCGCGAAGTCAGCCTCATGACCGGTCTCAACGAAAAGCAGATGGCACTGACGTACCTGGGGAAGATCGAGGCGTTCTACGACCTGGAGTATGCGGACGTCGGCGGCGGCACCAAGCTGCTGGACATGGCCACTGATTTGCCCGGCGAAATGGCGGGGTGGAGCGCGCGCGACTGGATCATCCGCGTCCGCAACGGCGTCATCGGGACCCCGTACCCATGACCGCTTCGGTCGTGCACCGGGGAGACCTCCGGCGATGAGCGATTCCCTCGACAAGGTCCTGCTGTCGGGGCTGTGCGACCTGTTCGCGCCGCTGATCGGCACGGAGGCGGCGCCGGGCGATCCGCGCCGGCTGCTGATCGCGCTGGGCTGGAACGCGGACGCGCTCACCGGTCTGGACATCGGCGCACTGGGCGACACTGTGCTCGCCATCCGCCAGGCACTGGGGCGCGAGGGCGCCGACGCGCTGACGGTGCTCCTCGACGCACGCGAACCGATCGTGCGCCTCATCAAGTCGCTCGCGGAATGGACGCCGCCCGTCGGGTTGCCCGCCGACGTCGCCGGCGAACTCGCGCTGGACCTCGTGCACGCACTGGTCGACAGCTGGCTGGTGCGACGCGCACCGATGGCACGCGCCGCGCTGGTCCTCACCGGATTGGTGGAAACCGCCGAGTTCACGCAGATCGCGCGCACCGACGGCACGATCGTCCGTCGCGCGGCCACACGGGCGCGCCTGCGGCCGGAACGTCTCGCCGACATGCTGCGTTCGCCGCTGGGCTACTACGACAGCCTCGCCCATGACGGCGGCGTGGCGCGCAGCACCGAAGCGCTGTCCGACCTGCTGTTGCCGCTGGTGCGCGACCTGCTGCTGGACCTCGACATCCCCGCCAGCTACGGCGGCTACGACCCGATCGCCACGTCGCCCCCGCCCCCGGACCAGCTCGCAGCCGCGCAGCGCCTGCTGGTCGCGGCGATGTGGATGCCCGACGGTGTCGAGGATGGCCAGGTCGTCAAGAGCCTGCGCCGGGTCGTGCTCGGCCTGGTCCCGAACGCCGCGGGCACTTCGCCGGGCCTGCTGCTGGCGACGACCGGCGCGCTCGCCTTCGCCGCGCAACGGCCGCAATGGCGCGCCAGCCTCGCGGTGGACGGCATGCCGCGCGCGGTGGTGATCTCCGCGGACGGCTTCGAACACGCCGACCCGGCCGATGCCGCGACCGTGCCGACGATCGTCGCGGGCTTCGCGGCCCCGGGCAGCGACCCGGCACTCCCGGCTTTCCGCATCGGCGCGGACGACGGCTTCCGCATCCAGGCGACGACGCTGCAACTCGACGCCGGTCTGCAGTTTTCGCCGAAGACCGACTTCTCGTTCCGCGTCGCCGTGACCGGGCTGGGCCTGCGCACCAGCGCTGCGGGTCGCGACGATTTCCTGTCGTCGCTGCTGTCGGCGGAAGACAGCGACGGTCTGGACCTGGCGCTGACCTATTCCCTGCGCGACGGTGTCTCGGTGCAGGGCCGCATCGAATTCGCACGACGCTGGGCGCAGGTGGTGTCGACGCCGGTGCTCGGCATCGGCCCGCTGGTCGCCGGGCTGGCGGTCGGCGACCAGGGCCTGGTCGCGCGGGTCGAGGCCACCCTCGACACCCACCTCGGGCCGCTCTCGATCACCATCGAGGACCTGGGCCTGCGTTTCTCGCTCTCGCCCGGCGGCAACGAACCCGGCGCCGCCGGCCTGATGCCCGCGCTGCGCCTGTCCGGCCCCAAGGGCGTCGGCCTGTCCCTCGACGCCGGCCCGGTGAAGGGCGGCGGCTATCTGTTCTTCGATCCCGACCAGGCGCTGTACGCCGGGGCGGTGCAGCTGTCGATGAAGGCGCTGGCGTTCAACGCGGTGGGCGTGGTGACCACGCGCCTGCCGGACGGCAGCGACGGCTTCAGCATGCTGGTGATCATCACCGCGGAATTCCCGCCGATCCAGCTGGGCTTCGGCTTCAGCCTCAACGGCATCGGCGGCCTCGCCGGCATCCATCGCGCGATGGACCAGGACGCGCTGTCGGCCTGCCTGCGCGAGGGCCGGCTGGAGTCGATCCTGTTCCCGCGCGACGTGGTCGCGAACGTGCGCCGGATCGTCGACGACATCCGCACCGTGTTCCCGCCGCAGCGGGATCGCCACGTGTTCGGGCCGATGGTGAAGATCGGCTGGGGCCCGAACGCGCTGCTGGAGATGGACGTCGCGGTGCTGCTGTCGCTGCCGTCGCCGATCGTGATCGCGCTGCTCGGCCGGATGCGCGTGGCGCTGCCGACCAAGGACGATCCGGTCGTCGACCTGCGCCTGGAGGTGCTGGGGCTGATCGACTTCGGCCGCAGCCGGCTGACCATCGAGGCGCGGCTGGTCGATTCGCGGATCGCCGCGTTCGCGGTCACCGGCGGCATGGCGCTGCTGATTTCCTGGGGCGCGACCAAGGCCTTCGTGCTGTCGGTCGGCGGCTTCAATCCGCGCTTCCTGCCGCCGCCGGACTTCCACGCGCCGGCGCGGCTGGCGATCGCGCTGTCGACGGGCGACAACCCGACGTTCGCGCTGTCGTCGTATTTCGCGGTCACGTCGAACGCGGTGCAATTCGGCGCCGGCGCCGACTTCCGCCTGGCCGTGGACACCGCGATCGGCCTGTTCGAGTTGCTGGCCTACGCGCGCTTCGACGTGCTGCTGGTGTTCGACCCGCCGTTCTTCGCCGCCGACCTGGTCGCCGGCATCGAGATCAAGCGCAACGGCGCGACCCTGTTCCTGGCGAAGCTGGAAGCCTCGCTCACCGGGCCGGAGCCGTGGCGCATCGCCGGCCTGGTCGAGATGCAGATCGTGGTGACGGTGCGGATCCCGTTCCAGCACACGATCGGCAGCGCTGGCGCGCAGACGCCGCCGGCGATGCGCGCGCTGATCGAACTGCGCCGCCAGCTCGCGGACGAAGTCGCGCGCGCCGAGAACTGGGCGGCGCTGCCGACGGCGGACGCCGATGCGGTGGTGGTGCTGCGCAAGGTCGAAGCCGTGCCCGGCACCGTGCTGGTGCATCCGCTGGGCGGCCTGGGCTTCCGCCAGCGCCTGTTGCCGCTGGGCAAGGTGCTGCGCAAGCACGGCACGGCGACGATCGGCGACCCGGGCGCGTTCGCGATCGCCGGCCTGACCCTCGGCGGTGCGACGGTCGCGTCTCGCGACGTCGAGGAGGATTTCGCGCCGGGCGAGTTCGAGCCGCTGAGCGACGACGAGAAGCTGTCGCGGCCGGCGTTCGAGGCGCTGCCCGCCGGCGTCGAGGCCACGCCGGACGGGCCGTGGCTGCCGCGCACGCTGCGCGCGCCGGTGACGTCGGGGTTCGAGGAAACGGTGGTCGCGCCGGACGGCGGCACCACGGCCGGCACGTCGACGCAGCCGGGCCTGGGCTTCGTGCAGCCGGACCCGCGGCTGTTCGGCGACGCCGGCGCGGCGGCGATCCGGGTGCGGCCCGAGCGCTGGGTGCTGGCCGATCCCGACACGCTGCAGACGCCGCCGGGTGGCGAGGCCGCGCACGCGGTGCTCGCCGACGCGCAGCGCGGCCGCGCCGATCCCCGCGTGCGGGTGCCGGCGCACGAAGCCATCGTGGTGGTGGACCCATGAGCCTGCGTTTCCTGCGTTACGTCCGGCCACCGGTGGCCGCCGCGCTCACCCGTCAGGCGGGCGATCCGCAGGCACGGATCCGCGCCGGCATCGATCCGTCGCTGACCCTGCGCACCGAGTACGCGAACGGCCAGATCGCGGCCTGGACCGCTCCGGGCGCCACGCTGTCGGTGCTCGGCCCGGCCGACGCGGTGGCGCTGGCGGCGGGGCAGGTGCTGGCGCGCACGCCGGCGGCGGACGCCGCGGGCGTCCCGCCGACGCAGTTCGCATCGATCGAATTCGTCCGCCCCGACCTGCCGTGGCTGTTCACGCCACTGGCCCCGGACGCGAACGATCGCCTGCCGCCGTGGCTGTGCCTGGTCGCGGTACCGGCACCGCTGGCCGAACTGGCGCCGGGCCCGCACGGCGCCCTGCTGCGGCTGGGCGCCGCCGGCAGCGCCTGCCTGCCCGATCTCGCCCACGCGGCCGAATGGGCGCACGTGCAGGAAGGCGATGCGCGCGCCGGCGACGATCGCGACGCCGTGGCCGCTGGCGCCGTGGCCGCGCCGCGGCGGTTCCGGTCGCGGCTGCTGTGCCCCACCGCACTGCAGCCGGACACTGATTACCTGGCCTGCGTGGTGCCGACCTTCCTCGGCGGTCGCCAGGCCGGGCTGGGTGAGGCCGTCGCGCTGGACGATGCGGCGCTGCTGGGGCCGGCGTGGACCGTCGGCCAGCCGGTCGAACTGCCGGTCTACGAACACTGGCGCTTCAGCACCGGCGCCGCCGAGAGCTTCGCCGCGCTGGCCCTGCGCCTGCAGCCCTACGACCCGGGCGCCGCCGAAGGCCGCACGCTCGATGCCGGCGCACCCGACGGCACGGCCGGTCCGCATTTCGCCGACACCGCGCTGGCGCTGGACGCGGTGATGACGCCGCGCAGCGCGGCGCCGCCGGCGCCGCCGTCCACCGCGCTGGCGAGACACCTCGGCACCCGTGTGGCCGACGCCTCCCCGCTGGCGCCGCCGGTCGTCGGCGGCCGCCACGCCCGCGCGCTGCCGCCGACGCCGCGATCGCCGGCGTGGGTGCGGACGCTGAACCTCGATCCGGTGCGCCGCGTCGCCGCGGGCCTGGGCGCGGAGGTCGTACGCCGGCACCAGGAAGAAATGATGGCCGCGATCTGGGAGCAGGCCGGCGAGATCGAACGCGCCAACCAGCTGCTGCGCCTCGGCCAGGGCGCGCGCGCCGCGGCGATGGCGCTGTTCCTGCGCCGGCTGGCGCCGGACCTCGACCGCGCCCGCGACGGCCACGACCTGACCGCACTGCTGTGGCTGGCGCCGATGCTGGGCCACCTGCCCCTGACGGGCGGGCTGACCGCGCGGGCCGAGGTCGTGCGCAGCTGCCTGCCGACGCTGGCGACCAGCGGCGCCTTCCGCAAATGGGCGCGCCCCAACGCCGGGCCGATGCGTCGCCTGCGCCGTCTCCGCGACAGTCGCGACGGCAGCGTCGAGCTGCTGCTGCGCCTCGCCGACGGCGGCGGGCGGCGTCCGTCGACGCCGACACCCGACGCCGCGGTGCTGACCGCGGCCGAACTGGCCGGGCTGGGCGCTACGCGGCCCTCGCCGTTCGGCACGCGGCTGCCGACCCCGCTGCCGCGACCACCGCTGGGCGGCATCGTCCTCGACCCGAACATCGTGCTGCCCGGGCGCCGTCCCGTCGCGCCCGCGACGCTGCCCGGTGCGCGCGCCCTCGCCACCCGGCTGGCGCAGCCGCGCAGCCACGACTGCCGGCCGCTGGGTGCCGCCGGTGGCAGCGTGCGCGAGGCCCTGTTCGAAGACCTGCGCGCCGCCGCCGATCCGGCGACGACCCTGCCGCGCCGCACCCGCGCCCGGATCGCCCTCGACCCGGCCTCGCCGGCCGCGGTCACGCCGGTCGCGGCGGCGCCCGGCGACGACGCGCTGGACCCGATCCTCGTCGCGCCGAAGCTCCCGTGGCCGATGTTGCGCCCGCTGCTGGCGCTGAGCCTGGACTGGATGGCGCCGTCGCTGGCGGCGCGGGGCGCGCCGGAGGACTACATCGCGCTGCTGACGGCGAACCCCGCTTTCATCGAAAGCTACCTGGCCGGCCTCAACGAGGAGATCGGCCGCGAGATGCTGTGGCGCGGCTTCCCCACCGACCAGCGCGGCACCGTGTTCGACCGCTTCTGGTCGGGCGACCGCGCCGAGTGGCCGCCGCTGCACCGCTGGACCGGCATCCTCGGCAGCCACGGCCTGCCCGGCACGGTGCCGACGCTGGTGATCGCCATCCGCGGTGCGCTGCTGCGCCGGTTCGACCGTGCCAAGGTGTTCCTGCAGAAGGCGAACGCCGCGCATCCGCCGGCGCCGCTGCCGACGCTGGGCGACCCGGCCGCGACGCAGTACCCGCTGGTCGAGACCCGCCTGCCCGGCGACATCGCCTGCTTCGGCTTCGACCTCACCGAGGACGAGGCCATCGGCGGCCCGGGCCGGGGCAACGGCTGGTTCCTGGTGTTCCAGGAACCGCCGACCGACCTGCGCTTCGGCCCGCCCGCGGGCACCACGGCCGGCCACCATGTCGCCGGCAGCGGCGACGCCGATCTGTTCGCCGAAACCGCCCTGCGCCCGCCGCAGCGGGTGTATCTCCACGCCGCGACCCTGCTCGGGCGCGTTTGAACGCCCGCATTCGACCCACCCCAGACCCGCCGCCCCATGCCGACCACCGCGCAACGCGACCTCCAGACCCGCATCGCCACCTCCCGCGAGACGCTGGCGACGCTCGAGGACAAGCTCGGCGCGGTGCGCGCCGCCCGCGCCCGCGGCGCGCTCGATGCCGCCACCGCCGCGGCCGAGGAAGCGCGTCTGCTCGCCCGGCGCGATGCCCTGCGGGCGACCCTGCAGGCCGATCGCGACGCGCTGCTGAAGACGACCACGATCACCGGCGACCCGCTCGGCGCCGGCCTGCTGGATCCGCGCGCACCGCTGGCGCTGCTGCCGATGCGGCTGGAAACGCGCTACCGCGGCGCCGAACTGCTGGTCCGCATCTACCCCGACGACCTCCACGTCGACGCCCACGACCCGGGCGTGACCGACGTCGAGCGCAGCGCGTGGATGCGCTTCCGCAAGATCGTCGAACGCTCCTCCGACCTGCCGCCGATGCGCGCGGCGTGGATTCAGCTGGCCCGCGACCTCGGCACGCAGCGCGCGCTGTATCTCGCCAGCCACCGCGACCTGTCGGGCCTGCCCGATCGCCCGCCGGGCTATGCCCGCGCGCCGCGCGCCGCGCTGCTGCCGGAGCGGTTCGTCGCCCATGTCTGGCTCGACGGCCAGCTCGAAGACCCGCAGGCCCGTCCGCTGCGCGCCGTCGCCACCGCGCCGGTGCGCGAACCTCTGGCGCTGGGCCCGGATCCGGCGGCGGCGGGGATCGCCGGCGAAGGCTCGCTGGACGCCGACAGCGCGTGGATGACCGCTTTCGCCGCCGCCGAAGCCGCCGGCATGGCGCTGCGCGTCACGCTGCCGGACACCCGGTCACGGGTCGCGCGGCTGATCGTGCTCGGCGTGCGCGGCAGTGCGGACGCGTCCGTCACCGCCGACGCCTGGGACGCGCACCTGCGCGGCCAGGATGCGACCGGCGGGCTGTCGCTGCCGCCACCGGGCAGCGCCACGAATGCCTTGCCCGGCGAACGCACGCTGTTCGCGACCCGCCCGGACCCCGAGGCGCTGTACGCCCGCGCCCTCGACTTCGCGGTCCGCAACCCGGCGGATCCGGCCGACGACCCGCGCCCGCGGCGCGCGCCGCACTACATCACCCGCACCTTCGATACACGGCAGAACCGCTGGGTCGATCAGGTCGACCCCGACGCACCGGCGATGACCCTCGCCCGGGCGCTGGGCCTGTCGCCGGAGACCTTCGGCTGGCTGGAAGGCGCGGGCGACCGGCTGCTGCAGGGCGAACGCACGCTGCTGGACCTGCTGCGCGGCGCGTTCGAGAGCGGCCTGCGCCAGGCCTTCGGTGGCACCCTGCCGGCGCCGGTCGACCTGGGCCTGCAGGTGCTCGCAGACGGCAGCGCGCTGGGGCCGTGGCCGACGCTGATGGTCCGCGCCCAGCCCTACGGCGTGCTGCCGCTGGCGCTGGGCCGCGACCAGGCCAGCGGCGCTGACTGGGATGCGCTGTGGGCCGGCGCGGCGACGCTGCGCGAGGCCTTCACCGCCGCTGGCGAACGTGCGCCGCGGATCGGCGGCACGGTGCCGACCGACCCGGTCGACCGCATGATCGGCGTGCTCCAGACCGAAGGCGTCGCGCTGGCCGCGGAGCTGCGCCTGCTGCTGTCCGACGCACTGGCCGCGCATGTCTTCGCGACCGCCACCGCGCCGCTGTCCGACCGGCTGCAGGCAGCGCGCGATCGCGCCCGCGCGCTGTTCGCGCAGCTCGGCGGCGACCCCGCCGCACGCCCGCCACTGACCGAACGCGTGCTGATGGCCGAGGCCGGCGCCGCGCTGCCGCTGGTGCGCCCAGACACGCCCGCGCCGCTGGACGAGCCGGCGTACTACCTCGGCTGGCTGGCCGACACCGCATCGCCGCTGGACGTGCTCGAAGGCGTGCTCACCGAAGCCTCGCCCCGCGCGCTGCTGTTCCACATCGCCCGCCTCGCATTGCTCGACGCGGCGGACGAGGACACCCGCCGCATCCTGCTGGGCGCCGGCCTCGCGGTCGAAGCCGATTTCGCCGAACCCGCGGGCCGGTACCGGCGGCTGGCCGACCGCCTCGCGGTGCAGGCGCCACCCGCGTACGTCGGCCCGGGGCAGATCGCCACCCTGGGCGAGATCCTCGGCGACCGCCGCCATCCGATCGGCGCGATGCACATCCGCTACGGCCAGCTGCGCACGCTCGCCGCGCTGCCGGCCGAACGGCTGGACCTGCTGTTCGGCGCCGGACTGGGCCTGTTCGGCCACCGGCTGGATGCGCTGTACACGGCGCGCGCCACCGACCGCCTGCGCCTGCTGCGCACCGACAACCTCGGCGGACCGATGCCCGACGGCTTCGTCCGCGGCGTGCAGGTCGGCGCGTTCGGCTGGGTCGAGGCCATCCCGCGCGCGCGGCCCGGCGCCAACGCCGGCTACGTGCTGGCGCCCAGCGTGCAGCACGCCGCCGCAGCGGGCGTGCTGCTGTCGGCCGACCACGCGCGCCGCCTCGTGCAGGGCAGCGGCAGCGGCCGGGACGACTACGCGGTCGAACTCTCGTCGCGGCGCACCCGCGAGGCGCAGGCGCTGCTCGACGGCCTGCGCGAAGGCCAGGCGCTGCCGGCGCTGCTGGGCTACCGCATCGAACGCGCGCTGGTGCAGGCCGGCGGCACGGTGCCGGCGCTGGTCGCCCGGCTGCGCGGCATCGCCTCCACCGCGGCGCGGCCGATCGACGGCAGCGGCGCCCCGCTGCCGGAAGCCGCGGCCGAAGCGGTCTGCGATGGCCTCGCGCTGGTGCGGCTCGCCACCGACGCGCTGGCGCAGCCGGTCGACCTCGCCCGGCTGGGCAACGCCTTGCAGCAGCCGCGGCCGATCGACGCCGCCCAGACCCGCACGCTGCAGGCCGCGCTGGAGGCCGCGCGCGACGCCGTCGACGCCACCGCCGACGTGCTGCTCGCCGAAAGCGTGTATCAGCTGACCGCCGGCAATCCCGCGGCCGCCGGCGGCGCCACCGACATCCTCTCCGGCGCGGTGCCGCCGCCGGAACGGCTCGACGTGCTGCATCCGCCGGAGCGCGGCATCGCGGTGTCGCATCGCGTGCTGGTGGCGCTGGAACCCGACCGCGTCGCGCCCGACGGCTGGCCCACGGGCGCGCCGCGCGACCTCGCCGATCCCGACCTCGCGGCGTGGGTCGGCCGCCTGCTGCCGTCGCCGAAGCGGATCGCGCTGCGCCTGCTCGACGCCGACGGCGCGCCCACCGGCGCCACGCTGACGCTGCAGGAAGCGCTGGACGCGCTGTCTGGCGACGATCCGCCGCTGGGGCCGCTGGACCTCGTCTTCGCCGGCGCCGAACCGCAGCGTCTCGCCCGCGGCCCGCTGGAAGCGCGGCTGCAGCCGGCGATCGCGGCACTGACCGGGAACCCCGACGCGCGCTTCGACGGCGCCCGCGACCCGTCCACGGGCGGCGACATGCTCGCGCTGGACGACGCGCTGGCGATCGCCGCGGCGGTGCGCACGCTGCTCGGCCACGCACGGCCGCTGCAGGCCGGCGACCTGCCGGGGACAGCCAGCGTCGACACGCTCGACCTCGACGCCCGCCTCGCCGCGACCCTCGACGCCGCCCGCAGCGCGATGAAGGTGCTGGACGCCGCGCACGGCGATGCCACGGCCTGGCCGTCGGCGCGGCGCTGGGCCGAGGCCTTCGGGCTGACGGCGGAGGCCGATGGCGAAACCGGCCGCGGCCGCGTGCGCGACGACTTCGCGGCCCGCCTCGCGCAGGCCGAAGCCCCCGGCGCGCCGCACGACCGGCTGGCGGCGCTGTTCGACACCCAGCCGCTGCTGCCGCGGCTGCGCGGCGCCAGCCCCGACTGGCACAAGGGCTTCGCCGCCGGACTCGCCGGCGCGTCGGAACTGCGCGCCTTCGCCGCGCGCGCCGCCCGGGTGCGCCCGGCGGTGGCCGCGCTGCAGGCGCTCGACGCCCTGGCCGCCCGCGACGACGACCTCGCCGGCCAGCACCGGCCCGCGGTGTCGCAGACACCCCGGGGCCCCGGCGAACGCTGGGTCGGCGGCCCCGGTGTGCCGGCGCGCGGCCGTACCTCGTTCGTCGCGTGGCGGGCGCGCAAGGGCCGGGCGCTGGACGACCCGCGCGATCCGGTCTGCGGCCTGCTGCTCGACCGCTGGAACGAGATCGTGCCCGCGGCCGAGGTCGACGCCGCGATCGCGGTGCACGCCGACGCGCCGTCGACGGCGGCGCCCAACGCGATCCTGCTGTGCGTGCCGCCGACCGGACAGGAAGGCTGGCGCGAGGCGGGCGTGCTCGACCACGTGCGCGAAGCGCTGGCGCTGCTGCGGCTGCGCGCAGCGCAGCCGGGCGATCTGGGTGGCGATCTTGGCCCGCTGGGCCCGTTCGCACCGCTGCTGCTGGTCGACGACGCCCGCCACCAGCCCAGCTTCGGCGACCTCGCCGCGGAGCCGACGCCATGAGCCACGACCTGATCGTCCGCATCGAGCCGGTGAACCGCGCCGAGGACCTGCGCCCGGGGCTGTCGGCGCGGCTGCTCGACCCGCTGTGGCTGCTCGCGCGGCAGTGGATGGTCGGCGAATTCGACGGCGAGGACGCCGGCACGCCGGTGTCCGCCGACTACACGCTGGCGCATTACCCGCTGGAGTTGGTGGCCGGCCCCGACGGCAAGGTGCCGCTCGACGGCAAACCCTTCGCCGGCCTGCCGCTGGACGCCGTGCTGGAAGCGGTGCCCGACCCCGCCGACGGCTGGGACGCGCGCAAGCGCGCCGACACCGCCGCGCTGCTGGCGCGGATGCTGTGCGACGAGGAGTTCGACGACGCGGCGACGACGCTGTTCGACGGTTACCGCCTGCCCGACGACGCCTGGCCGGCAGGCATCACCCCGCCGCCGCGCGCCGCCGACGGCCAGGCGGCGTACGTGGACGCGCTCGCCGGCAAGCTCGCCGACCACCTGCGCGTGCCGGCGGCGGAGCCGGTCATCGCGCTGTGGCAGGCGGTCGTCGCCGAAACGCTGCCGACTCCGCTCGGCAGCTGGCGGCCGGAGCGACTGAGCTACACCGCGGAACTGCGCTGCACCGGCCTCGCGCCGACGCTGCACGTGGACGCGCACCGCGGCGGCGGCGCGGGCTGGATGATGGCCGACCTCGACGGCCCGGTCGCGGGCACCGCGCCGGTGACGCGCCGCGACGTCCGCACGCCCACCGCGCTGCGCTTCCGCGGCATGCCGCAGCCGCGCTACTGGGAAAGCGAGGACGCGACGATCGACCTCGGCGCCGTCGACGCACCGGCCGCCGAACTCGGCCGCACCGCGCTGCTGCAGTTCGCGCTGTTCTACGGCAACGATGCCTTCCTGCTGCCGGCCACGCTGCCCGCCGGCGGCGTGTCGGGCGTGACATCCCTGCAGCTGTCGGACACCTTCGGCGACGTGCTCGGCCCGGTCGCGCTGTCGCCGGCCACCCGCAGCGGCCCGGCGCGCGGTCGCGGCTGGGCGCTGTGGGCGCCGGAGGCGAATGGCGCACCGCAGCCGTGGCTGTTCCTGCCGCCGCCGCTGGCCGCGCCGTTGTCCGGGGACGCGCTCGAAGAAGCGGTCCTCGTCCGCGACGAAATGGCGAACCGCGCCTGGGCGATCGCCCGCACCGTCACCGGCCCCGACGGCCGCCGCCAGCATCCGGACGCCGCCCCGGCGCCGGTCGCCGATGCGCCCACCGGCGCGAGCTACCGCTACCGCCTCGCGACCGACGTGCCGCCGGGCTGGCTCCCGCTGACGCTGGATCCCGATCCCGCCGGCCGCCGCCTGCAGCGCCCGGCCGGCGACGACGGCCTGCTCGTGCGCCTGCTCCCGCCCGGCGGCTGGGTGTTCGACGAGGAAGTCGGCCGCGAGGGCGTGCGCCTGCGCATCGAACCCGTGTACGCCCGCGCCGCCGACGGTCGCACCTGCACCTGGATGCGCATCCGCCGCAGCGCCGGCCGCGGCGGCGCCGCCAGCGGCCTGCGCTACGATGCGGCGGTGCCGTCCACGCACGACTGAGGCCAGCCCGCCCGCATGAAGACCTTCGGCCGCGGCATGTTCTACGGCGCGACCGAACGCCGGCAGCGGATCGGCGAGGGCGACGCTGCCATCGAGCTGGCGGAACTGCAGCCGACCGTGCCCGAGCACGCGATCGAGACCCACACCCACAGCGACGCGCATTGCGTGCTGGTGCTGTCCGGCCGCTACCTCAGCAGCGCGCGCGGCATGCCGGCGATCAGCCGCGGCCCGGCGCTGATCTACAACCCGCCCGGCACCACCCATCGCGACTGCTTCCGCGGCCTCGACGGCGCGCGCTTCCTCACGCTGTCGCTGCCGGCCGATGCAGTGACCGGCCGCGGACTGCCGGAAGACGCCGTGCGTGCGGACGTGCGCTGCGAGCAGGCCGCGCTGGCGCTGCGCGGGACGCTGCACGATTGGGACGACGTGGCGGCGCTGGACGTGGAAACCGGCGTCGAAGCGCTGCTCGATCGGCTGGCGCAACGGCAGTCGATCGAACGCGACGACGGCCCGGCGTGGCTGGCCCGCGCCCGCGAGCGCCTGCACGACGACTGCGCGCAGCCGCCGCGGATCGAGGAACTGGCGCGCATCGCCGGCGTGCATCCGGTGGCGTTCGCCCGCGCCTTCCGCCGCCGCTACGGCCGCTCGCCCGGCGAATACCTGCGCGAATGCCGGCTGGAACGCGCCGCCGGCCTGCTCCGCGACCGGCGCCTATCGCTGGCCGACATCGCCGCCCGCGCGGGCTTCGTCGACCAGAGCCACTTCACCCGCAGCTTCCGCCGCGGCTTCGGCTGCACGCCCGGCGCATGGCGGCGCGGACGCTGAGCACCGCGCGCACGGCGCCGCGGGTTCGGTGCGTACCAAACCGGGCACCGCGGCGCTGGTAGTGTCGTCGCGTCTTCCGGAGCCCCCGCATGCGCCCAGCCGCCGTCCTGCCCGTCCTGCTCGCGACCGTCTTCGTCGCATCGCCCGCCCTCGCCGCGAATGCGCCACCGCCCGCTGCGGCCCCTGCCACCGGCTTCGACGCCGCGACCCGCGCGATCGAGGCCGGCGAATACAAGAAGATCACCAGCGTCCTCGTCGCCCGCGACGGCAAGCTGCTGTACGAGCGCTACTTCGACGCGCAGGACGCCGACGGCGGCCCCGAGGCGCGACGCAACACGCGCTCGGCCACCAAGACCATCGCCGGCATGCTGCTCGGCCTCGCCATCGCCGACGGCAAGCTGCCCAACGCGCAGGCGCCGATGCTGCCCTACCTCGGCGAGCGCCCGCCGATGCAGCACCCCGATCCGCGCAAGGCGAAGATCACCTTCGAGGACCTGGCGACGATGTCGTCGCTGCTGGAATGCGACGACGAAAACCAGTTCTCGCGCGGCAACGAGGAGCGCATGTACCTGGTCGAGGACTGGGTCGGTTTCTATCTCGACCTGCCGATCCAGGGCTTTCCGGCGTGGATGAAGAAGCCCGCCGATTCGCCCTACGGCCGCAACTTCCGCTACTGCACCGCCGGCGTCACCACGCTCGGCGCCGCGCTGCAGGGCGCGGTCGGCGAACGCCTCGACGCCTACGCGCAGCGGCGGCTGTTCGATCCGCTCGGCATCGTGAAGCCCGAATGGCAGTTCTCGCCGCTCGGCATTCCGCAGGCCGGCGGCGGCCTCGGCCTGCGCAGCCGCGACCTGCTCGCGCTCGGCCAGCTCTACCTCGACGGCGGCCGCGCGCACGGCAAGCAGCTGATTCCCGCCGACTGGGTGAAAGCGTCCATCGCCCCGCACGCCCGCGTCGACGACGGCGTCGAATACGGCTATCTGTGGTGGCGCATGCAGTTCCCGGTGAACGGCAAAACCTGGCAGTCGTTCGCCATGAACGGCACCGGCGGCAACACCGTGCAGGTGTTCCCCGACCAGCACGTCGTCATCGTCATCACCACCGCCAACTACGACGTGCCGCAACCGCATCGCCTCGTGATGAAGCTGATGACGGAGCGGTTGTTGTCGGGGTTGTGAGCCGCGCATTCAAATGACGGGTAGGGTGGCGGTGAGCGAAGCGAACCCCACCACCGCAACCACACGACCATGCCGCGCCACCCGATCCGCCTGCTGGCCCTCCTCTACACCACGCTCGTGGTCATCGTCGCCGCATGGACGATCTATATCGCCATCACCATGCGCGCATCGTCGACGGAACACCTGCTGCCGGGGTTCACGCTGATGATCGTGTGCTTGCCCGCGTCGCTCTCGCTGCCTGCCATCGCCACGGCATTCCCCGGGCATTTCGACACCGAACTGTCGCAGGCGGTATGGATCACCTGCTGTGGGCTGTTCCAGACCCTCGTCCTGCTCCTGATCTCGCGCTCGATCGGCGAGAGCTGGAAACAATCGCCAGGTTGAGCGCAGCAAGTAGGGCGAAACCGCCGAAGGCGATTCCGCCATGATGGCGATGGACGAGTACGCGGCGGAAATGGCTTCTCGGATTCCGTTTTACGAGTTTCGTTTATGGCATCAGGAATTTTGAGTTGACTTCCGCTTTCGGCCAATAGAAGACGTCAAAGGGTGCGTGGCCGATGGCGTGGTTTGTATGCCAGGTATCACTCTTAGCGGGTCGCATCCACTGTGGGATTTGACACGCTAAAACCGTACCTTCATGGGCTTCAGAACGGGTGTAGCTGGCACAACGTTCTGGCTCATGCCGCCGAACTCACCGGCGAGGCGATAGACGAAGCTGGGGTGTCCGTTGCGATTACTTTCAGTAGGCCGGTGCCGTACCAAGCCCCACTCCACCAGTTGGGACACGCCGGCGCTCACATGCTCTGGGCGCACACGGGAATAGCGCTGCAAAGTTTCATGGGTGGCCAACGCATCACCGGTCTGGCCATCGCGCAGGTAGAGCAGCACCGTATACAGCTTCCAAGCCGCCAGTACTGAGATGCCGCGGCTGAGCTTCATCTGGAGCGCCTGGCGCGTGGCCAAGCGCGGCACCTTTCGGAACGCATTCGGAGCATTCAGCAGCTGCGTATAGCGGTTCCGGTAGCCATCCCGGTCAACTTGCAGCACGCCCACAGACTCCAATGCACTCGTGGCCTTGCCTAGCATGGGCCTAGAGAGCTTTGTGCGGTCCTGCAGGAACGACATGCCCATTTCGACTTGGCGGGTCGCGAAGTTCACCTCAAGCGCCAGCGCGAAATAGACCTTGTGGGCGGCGATGTGCGCTCCAACCTGATTGCCCGCCCCAGTAAGTGCAGCGAGCCGACCGGACGGCACGACATCTTTAGGAAAACTCCCCCAAGGCGTGCTCATTCCTTGCGCCCCCGGATGGCGGCGTGAAGCACGTACAAAGCCATCCCTACCAAGAGCAGTGCCATCACGGCGATCAAAAACACAGCGGTCACGACAGGGTCGGCCTGTGTGGCCATACGTGCAAAAAAGTCGAGGAGTGACTGAAGGATTGTCATGGAACGATGCTCGGCTAGAACTGGTATGGCAAGTTTTGTTCTCTCTCGCGACAGTATCTAGATAAAGCTACAGTATTTTTTGCAGATATAGCAAACTTAAATCATTGATAAAACGAGGCTTTCTACCTCATGACAGGCATCTTAGCATGGTAAATAGCAAGCCCCATTCTGGTCCGTGCCATGAACCATGTTGCTTTTGCTAAGCGACTCGCAAGGGCTGGCACGCCCCCCGGCAAGGGATTGAAACGGCCATCCGCACGACTCTTAGGGGGCGCATTCACTGTGGGATTTAAAAAGCGCCCTTTGGTTGACTAATTGCGGATGTCCGCTCCGGGTCGATAGCAGCCATCGCCCCTACCGCTCCTTCCGCCAGTTCACCGAGGATCGTAGGCTGTGTCATCGACCCAGCCTCTTTCCGCAACAACTAGGCTGGGTGCAAAGCACCCAGCCTACGTGCCCGTTCGAACGCGACGGGAACGTGATGGCCGCAATGGCGGGCCAAGGCCCGCTCTACGCTTCCATCTCCTCCAGCGCCGCCACGATCCGCTGCACGTCGCCGGCGTAGAAGCCGGCCGCGTTGATGGTGTTGATCTCGACGATGCGCGGGCCGTCGGGGGTGTCGCAGACGTCGATGACGAAGGCGCGGTGCGGCTGCCAGTCGGCGATGGCATCCATGACGAAGCGGTCCAGGCGTTCGTCGACGTCGGCGGCGTACACGACGCGGCGGCCGAGCTTGTACAGCGACTTCGTCGCGATGCGGCCGTCGACGACCCAGAAACGGTATTCGGCGTGGATCGTCTTCGGCACGCACAGCTGCACCTGCGTCGTCGGCGCGAGGCTGGTGCCGTAGTCTTCTTCCAGATCGCACACCTGCCGTTGCCAGGCCGCGAATTCGTCGGGGTCGAACACGCGACCGGCGAAATACTTCGAGTCGTCGATGGGGCGCATGAAGATCGGCTGTTCCAGCCGCACGTCCTCGAATGCCATCACCCGCGAATCCGCGTTGAGCATACGGTCGCCCCACGCGGCCAGCTGCGCGCGGAAATCCTGCTCGAACAGGTCGTAGACGCCCGGCGTCCAGCCGTGCGCGCGTGCAGCATGGCGCATGGAATACGAGCCGAAGCAGACGGCTTTCTCATGCCGCAGCACCGGCAGCGGCTCCAGTTCGCCCACGAACGGCACGACCTTGTGGACGCTGTACGGCAAGCCGTATCGGTCGAGCGTCGACACCAGTTGGTCCCACTCGTGCTCGCGGAACAGATTCTTCTGCAGGATCCAGTGCATGCGCGCCCCCGAAAGCCGCCAGTCTACCGGGCGCCATCGGCTTGCCGGCGCCGGTCGCGCTACCGCTCCTTCCGCCAGTTCACCGAGCCGCGATGCTCGACGGTGCTGGATTCGATCTCGATGTCGAAGCCCTTGCGCAGCAGGTATTTCAGCGTGAGCACCTGGCCGGTGCCGAGCAGCGATACGCCGTAGCTGACGTAGAGCCGCGGCGACAGGTACTTGCCGATGCCGACGACGCTGCCGCCGAGGGCGCGCGATTCGCTGACGCCGGCGTCGTCGAGGCCGATCTTCGCGCCCAGCTGCGACGCCAGCAGGTTGCCGGCCGACAGCGCAGCGGTGGCGGCGCTGAGCTGGCGACTCTCGCTGGCGTTGGCGCTGGACAGCGGGCGGCCCAGCGCGAGGTAGGCCAGTGCCTCGGATTCACTGGTCGCGGGATCGCTCCACACTTTCGCGACCGGCGACGAGGCACGGCCGCTGACGTCGATGCCGGCGGTGACGCCGCCGACCTCGCGCTCGGCGCGTACGTCGACGACCGGGTCGCCGAAGGGACTGTTGGTCCACACCAGGCGGCCGCGCGTAATCTGCAGTTTCTGGCCGTAGGCGGTGTAGCGACCGTCGACGTCGAGCGCGCCGCTGGCGACGGTTTCGCGCCCCGGGCGCGCGCGCATGTGCACGCTGCCGCCGAGCGTGCCGTCGAGGCCGAAGCCGTGCAGGCGCACGTCGTCGCCCATCTGCAGCGCGAGGTCGAGGTCCAGCGGCGTGGCGGGGCCGCGTTCGGGGTCGGCGGGATCGAGTACCACCACGTCCTCCGAGCGCGAGACGCCGCTGTCGAGGCGTTCGAGATCGAGCTTCGCGCTGGAGATGCGCACCGCGCCCGCGACCGACAGCGGTTGCCCGGCGGCATAGCGCACCAGGATCGACGGATCGACCACGGCATGCAGTTGGCGCGTGTCGGACACCAGCACCTTTTCGCCGGTCAGCGCGAGTCGCAGCAGCGTGTCCGCGTCCTGCCAGCCGAGGGTGCCGTCGATGCGCAGCGTGCCTTCGCCGCTGCGCACACTGCCGCCGATCACCGCGGTGCCGTCCGGCTGCGTGTCCATGCGCGCCTCGCCGTTGCGCAGGCCGAGCGCCAGCGCCGGCAGTTCGGCACGGAAGTCGCTCAGCCGCGCCTGCCCGCCCAGCGCCGGCGCCGCGCGGGTGCCGGCCAGGGTGATTTCGCCCTGCAGGTGGCCCTGCGGATCGACGATGTCCGGCGAGAACAGTTCCATCCAGGTCAGCGCGCGCGTGTCCGCGGCGATGCGGCCGTGCAGCGGCGCGTAGGCGTCCCAGCCGGTGGCGATCTGCGCGTCGACGCGGCCGTCGGGGGTGAGCGCGGCGGCGAGCGTGGCGTCGAGGCCCTGCGGGTCGAAGCGGCCGTCGAGCGCGAGATCGCGATAGCCCAGCACCTCGCGCGCGCCGAGCGCGAGCCCGCCGTCCGCGGAGCGGAGGCGCGCGGTGCCCTGCCAGGTCGCGCCGCGCGGCCGCACCTGCGCGTCGAGATCGACCGCGCCGGTCAGCCGCCAGCGCTGGCCGCGGCCGGTGGTGGTCGTGGTGTCGGCGGACAGGTACGGTTCGAGCAGGGCAAGCGGCAACGCCTGTCCATGCACGTCGGCGCGGGTCGGCCAGTCGATGTCGGCGCAGAGGTTGCCGGTGCGGTCGTCGGTGGCGAAACAGCCCGACGCGATGCGCAGGCGCAGGCCGTTCGCCTGCGGCGTCGCGACGAAGGCGGTCGGCGCCTGCAGCCGCCACGCCGCGCCGGTGCGCGGCACGAAGCCGAGCGTCGCCAGCGTGCCGGCCCAGGCCTCGCCGCGCTTGGCGAGGTCGCCGGAGAGTGCGAGCCGGCCGGCATCGGCGTTCGCTTCGCCGTCGAGCGACAGCCGCTCGACCGCGCCGCGCGCCTGCAGGTGCACGCGTTCGAGCGCGAGGCCGGCATCGACGCCGGTCGCCTCCACGGTCAATTCGCCGGCCGCGCCGTCGCGCCACGGCAGCCGGCCCCGCGCCTGCAGCGCGTCCGCGGCGTAACCGGCGACGCGCACGCCGTCGCCCGAAAGATCGATCGCGACATCCGGTGCGGCGCGCAGGCCGGTGAGGCGCAGCGTGCCGCGCAGTGCGCCCTGCGCCGACGGCAGCAGGTCGTCGAGCCGCAGCGGCGCGACGCGGGCGTCGATGTCGTAACGGTCGGCGACGCGGCCCTTGGCGTCGATGCGGCTGGCGCCGAGCGCGAGCGCGACCTCGCCTTCGACATCGGTGCGGCCGCCCGTGCGTGCGGGTAGGTGGGCGAGCAGGTGCGCGCGACCGCCCAGCGTGCGCCCGCGCAGGCGGCCGCCGAGCCTGTCGGCATCGAGCGTGGCGTCGAGCCCGCCGTCGCCGCGAGTCGCGCCGGTGCTGCGCAGCGCGCCGTTCACCGCGCCGCGCCAGTCGGGCAGCAGATAGCCGGGATCGAAGCCGGCGAGCGTCGCATCCGCGGTCCAGCGCAGCGCTGGCGCCCAGGCCACTTCGCCGCTGCCGTCGAGGCGGCCGCTGGGCATCGTCGCGCGCAGCGTGCGGATGCGTGCGCCCTGCGCATCGCCCTGCGCCTGCAGCGCGAGCTGCGCGCGTTCGTCCGCGCGCACGAGCGTGGCGGTGCCCTCGGCGGTCCACGCGCGCAGGTGCCCGGACAACTTGAAATCGCCGTCGCCGACGATCGCCACCGCATCCTTCGCCTCGCCCTGCCAGCGCAGGCCGCGCGCCTGCAGCGTGCCGTCGAAGCGGGCGTCCTCGGGCACGGTGAAATCGGCGCGGCCATCGGCACGCAGCGTGCCGCCGAGGGCGTCGATCGCCAGCGGTGAGAGCAGCAGCGTCTGCTGCTCGACGGTCAACGTCGACGGCCGCACCACGGCGACGAGATCGCCCTGCGCGACCCGGCCCTGCAGGTTCAATCGGCCGCCGACACCGTCGCCGTGCAGGTCGAACACGTAGGGCGGCGCATCGTCGTCGCTGCCGGTCAGCGCGGCGAGGGTGAGCGCGTCGCCCTTTGCCGTGAACGTCCAGCGCGGGCGGTCCTCGCCGACCAGATGCACGCGCGCCGACACCGGGCCCGGCGCACGACCGGACAGGGCGACATCGAGCGCGCGCAGATCGCCGCGCGCCACCAGCCCGAGCGCGGCCGGCGTGCGGCCCGTCGCCGCGGGCAGGCGCGCGGTGGCGACGAGGTCCATGCGGTAGCGATCCGCCGGCGCGTAGTCGCCGTGCAGCGTGAACTGGCCGCGATCGGTGTCGGCCTCGAGATGCTCGACGTGCAGCCGGCCGTCCTCCGCCTCCAGGCCGCCGCGCACGCGACCCAGCGCGACGAGGTGTTCGCCGGCGCGCGTCACGGTCAAACCGTCGATGGCGATGGCGTCGGCCTGCAGCGCCAGCGGCGGCGCGATCTTCGGCAGCGATCCGGGCCAGCGCGGCAGCTCGAACGGCGTGTCGTCCTTCGGCAGCGACAGCGTCGCGTCGCGCACCGCCAGCGCGTCCAGGCGCAGGCGTCGGCCAAGCAGCGGCTGCAGCGCGGGGTCGAGCGTCAGCGCCCTGGCGGTGAACACGGTCTCCAGCGGCTTCGCACAGCCGGGGTACGCCACCGGCTTGCCGTCGCGATCGGGACAACCGCGGTGGACGTAGCGCACGTCGTGCAGCGTCATCGGCCCGGCCGCGGGGCCTTCGGCGCGCGACCAGGTCAGCGCATCGCCTTCGGGCAGGCGCGCGGCGATCTGCCCGAGCAGCAGGTCGCGACCACCCTGCGTGTTGAACAGCCAATACAGCAGCAGCACGCCGCCGACGGTGAGCGCGACCAGCGACAGCAGGCCGCGGATCGCCAGCCAGCGCAGGCGCGCGCGGCGGCGGTCGCGCAATTCGGCGATGCGCGCCTCGCGCGCCGCCTGCGGGCGAGGCGCGTCGGCGGGCGGCGTCGGCGGCGCGGGGTCGTCGATGCCCATCGTTCAGAGATCCGCGCCGAGGTTGAGGTGCAGGGTGAACCGCGCGTCCGGGTCGTCCAGCCCGTGGCCGATATCGATCCGCAGCGGCCCGACCGGCGATTTCCAGCGCAGGCCGATGCCGACGCCGCGACGCAGGTGGTCGAAGCCGCCGTCGAAGGCGTTGCCGGCGTCGACGAACGCGGCTGCGCCCCAGGTCGGCGTGAAGTAGCGCTCGTACTCGGCGCTCGCGACCAGCACGTTCTTCGCGCCGACCGAATACAGGCCTCGGTCGGTCTCGATGCGCGGACCGATCTCGCGATAGCCGTAGCCGCGCACGCTGCGGTCGCCGCCGGCGTAGAAACGCAGGCTCGGCGGAATGTCGACCAGCGCGTTGGTGAAGGTGTGGCCGAGTTCGCCGCGCAGGATCAGCCGGTCGTTCGGACCGAGGCCGCGGTACCACGACCCGCGCAGGTGCAGCTGCAGGAAATTCGCGTCCGAGCCCGCGCCCTCGACGCCGCCGCGCACGGTGAGCGCACCGCCGTAGCCGCGCCGCGGCGCGATGCGGTCGTCGACGTCCACGTATTCGGCGACCAGCGCGGGAAAGGTGAAGGTGGCGTAGCGGTACTGGATCGGCGCCAGCGCGCCGCCGCCGTCGTCGGCCAGCGCCGGATAGGCCCAGCGTTCGCGCAGCACATGCGCCGAGGCGATCAGGTTGAGTTTGCGGTTGTACTGGCCGTTGCGGCTGAAGACCAGTTCGCTGCGCCGCGAATCGATGTAGTCGGTCTGCTCGTCGGCGAACTGCAGGCTGCCGGTGTACCAGCCGTCGCGCCAGGCGAACGCCGGCACGCGGTACTGCAGGGTGAGGGTCTTGCGCTTCTCGGCGTAGTCGAGCTGGGCCAGCGCCTTGTGCCCGCGCGAGTTGAGGTAGCGCCGCTCCACGCCCATCGACACGCCGGCGCCGCTTTCGGTGCCGTAACTCGCGCCGAGGCTGTAGATGCTGCGCTTCGCGGGCGTGAGCCGCACCGTCACCGGCACTTCGCCGCCGACGGCGTCCTCGGGCCGCGGCTCGATGTCGATGCGGCTGAAGTAGTCGAGCCCGTCGAGCGACTTGCGCAGGCGGTCGAGGCGGCCCTGGTGGTAGTAGTCGCCCTGCTTCCAGTAGACGAACTCGCGCAGCAGCGACTCGCGCACCGCCGGCTTCGTTCCCTGGTCGAACGTGATCTCGCCCATGGCGTAGCGATCGCCGCTGTTCCAGCGCAGGTCGATGTCCGCGGCCTGTTCGGCGCGGGTCACTTCGACCCGCCTTGCGACGAAGTCGGCGTCGAAATAGCCGCGCTCGGCCAGGCGCCGGGTGATGAACGCCTTGCTCTTCTCGTAGGTCGGGTGGTCGAACACGTCGCCGACCTTCGGCGCGAACGCGTCCAGCTCCTCTTTCAGGTAGCGGTCGTCGGCGGCCTCGCCCTCGATCGCCACGGTCTCGCTGCGCACCCGCACCGGGTCGCCGGGCGACACGGTGATGCGCACGTCCACCGGCGCGTCGGCGGCGAGGCCGTCGATCGTCGCGGGCACGGTCGAGATCGCGATGTCGGGCGTGTAGCGGCCGAACGGCTCCAGCGCCTCGCGGGTCTCGTCCTCGGCCACCCGCAGCAGGTAGGCCAGGCGCGCGTCCGACAGCGGCTTGCCGCGGGCGTCGTCCAGCGACAGCGCGGCGCGGACGTTGGCGGTCATCGCCTCGTCGAGGCCGACGACCTCGACCTTGCCGACCGTCGCCGCCTGCACGACGCCGCAGCACAGCAGGAGCGGGGCGACGAGGACGGGTCGGGGGGCGTTCGGCATCGCGACAGGATACCTGCGGGCCGCGGCCGCTCATCCGCCGCCGCGACGATCGTTCATCTTGCGAACGGTGCCGGGGCCAGGCGGCATTCCGCCCGACCGCGGCCTTTCCGAGGGCCTCAGGGCAGCACGATGTCCTGCTGCGTGCAGACCGCCGAGGTGGCGTCGCTGCCGATCAGGACGTTGTTGGCGTCGCGGACCTGCACCGAGGCGGCGATGGTGCCTTCGTGGCGCGGGCACCAGAAGCTGCAGGTGTCGCGATTGGTGCAATCGCGCGGAAAGATGGCGTCGGTGCCGCTGGTGTCGAAGGTCCACCAGATCTTCAGCGGGGTCGGCGACGACGGGCTGTCCACCGAGACCGCGCAGAAATTGCTGGCCAGGCTGCAATCGAGGGTCACCGGGGCGAACTGCGCGCGGGCGGCATGCGGGACGAGGGCGGCGGCCGCGAGGACGGCGGCGGCGAGGGCGATGCGCTGCATGGAAGGTCTCCTTGCGTGTCGTGGCCGGCATCGGACCCGTCGCGGACGCGCGTCGCGCGCGGGCGTGCCGGGCTCCGCGTCATTGCGGAACGCCTGCAGTCTGGCGAGACCGTGTCTGAACCGGTGAGACCGCGATCACCGCCGGGACCACAGACGACGACGCGAGGAGGCGGTTCAGGGTGCGGCGCTGGCGACCGGCGCGACGGACTGCAGACGGTCGCCGTACTTCTTCATGCAGCCCTTGATCGGCTCGGATCCCGCCACCCGCGGCTGCCAGCTGCGGTTGGGTTCGGGGTTGGCGTGGTCGGCGGCGAGGGCATAGCGCATGCACGGCTGCAGTTCGAGCGACAGCGTCTGCGCGGTCATCTCGCCGCTCTTGCCGCGCTTGAAACTGGCCAGCCGCAGCCCGTGCATGCCCGGCGCCAGCTTGTAGAGCGCGCGATCGTCGAAATCCATGGAACCGTCGATCGCCACCAGCATCACGTCGTACTGCGCCTGTCCTTCGTCGGACTGGCCACCGACGCGGACCTCGGCCCAGGGGCCGTCGTCGCCGGCGAATGCGGGAGATGACAGGCCGGCCACGAGCGCGGCGAGGACGCAGGACGAACGGATACGGCGCATGGCGGGGAGGAACGCGGCGGAGATGTGCGCACTCTAGGCAGCGCGCATGACGATTTGCCGCGACTGCGGTTGCAGAATCGGACTCAGCGCGCGCCGGCGTGCGGGAGTGCGACGAACGTCTCGAGCCCGGGTTGCGGCGGCGTGCCGGTGCGCGGATGGAACTCGCCCGAGGCCGGATCGAAGGCGTAGTCGTTCTTCCAGGCGTCGTAGTGCCGCATCACCTCGTGGATGGCGCGGGCGACGTAGACGACTTCCTCGTCGGTCATGGTCGGATGCAGCGACACCCGCACCCAGCCGGGCTTGTTGCTCAGGTCGCCGGCGTCGATCTGGCAGGTGATCTGCTGCGAGGTCTCCTCGCTGACGTTGAGCAGGATGTGGCCGTAGGTGCCCGCGCAGGAACACCCGCCGCGCACCTGCACGCCGAAGCGGTCGTTGAGCAGGCGCACGATCAGGTTGTGGTGCTTCTCCAGCGAATAGAACGAGAAGATGCACAGGCGCTCGCACTGCTCCGGCTCCAGCAGCTGGATGCCCGGCTCCTTGCGCAGTTCGGCCAGGAACAGCTCGCGCAGCTCGCGCTCGCGGGCCTCGATGTTGGCGACGCCCATCGCGTCCTTGACCTGCACCGCCAGCGCCGCGCGGATGGTCTGCAGGAAGCCCGGCGTGCCGCCGTCCTCGCGCGCCTCGATGCCGTCGACGAAACGGTGGCCGCCCCACGGGTTGGTCCAGGCGACGGTGCCGCCGCCGGGCGCGTCGGGCACCTTCAGCCGGTACAGCGAGGCGTCGAACAGCAGCACGCCGCTCGACCCCGGGCCGCCGAGGAACTTGTGCGGCGAGAAGTACACCGCGTCGAGCTTCTGCGCCGGATCGGCCGGATGCATGTCGATCTCGACGTACGGCGCGGACGCCGCGAAATCGACGAAGCACAGGCCGCCGTGCGCGTGCATGATCGCCGCCATCGCGTGGTACGGGGTGACGATGCCGGTGACGTTGGAGCAGGCCGAGAACGCGCCGATCTTCAGCGGCCGGTGCGCGTGGCGCTCGAGGATCCGCGGCAGCGCGTCGATGTCCGGCCGGCCGCAGGCCGCGCGCGGCAGGATCTCCACGTGGACCGCGCACTCCTCCCAGCTGGTCTGGTTCGAGTGGTGCTCCATGTGGGTGAGCACCACCAGCGGCTTCTCCTCGTCGCGGAGCGCCACGCGGCCGGCGAGCTGCTCGGGGATGCGCAGGCCGAGGATGCGCTGGAACTTGTTGACCACGCCGGTCATGCCCGAGCCCTGCGCGATCAGCACGTCGTTCGGGCCGGCGTTGCAGTGGCGTTTGATGATCGCCTGCGCCTGGTGGTAGGCGTGGGTCATCCGGGTGCCGGTGAGCGTGGTCTCGGTGTGGGTGTTGGCGACGTACGGGCCGAGGACATCGGCGAGGTAGTCCTCGATCGGCCGGTACAGGCGGCCGCTGGCGGTCCAGTCGGCGTACACCACCCGGCCGTCGCCCTGCACCTGCGGGTCGTGCAGGTCGTGGCCGATCACCTGCGCCCGGAACGGCGCGAACCAGGCTTCGAGGCTGCCGGTCGAGCGGGCAGCGCGGAGGGGAGCGGCGGCAGGCATATCGACATTATGCCTCGTTATTTGCTTTCGCCCCAATGGTGTGATCAGCGCCGCTGCCCGGCCGGGCCGCCGCTCATCCGCCCTCCGGGCACCTTCTGCCCGCGGGCGGGGAGAAGGAAGACGCGAGGTCTGACGCGAGGCGTGCACCGAGCCCCTCTCCCCTGGCGGGAGAGGGGTTGGGGAGAGGGGGACAGGTGCCACTGCGCCTGTCGCGCCCCTCCCCTCACCCGCCACGCAGGCGCGACGACCTCTCCCGCAAGGGGAGAGGTGAAGGCGGCACGGCTCAGACTGGAGGAACCGGCACGAAGCCGGCGCAAAACCCCTCTCCCCGCAGGCGGGGAGCCGGTGCCCGGCAGGGCGGGCAGGGGCGCGGCGAATCAGACCGAGAGATGCTCGATCGCCGCGACGCTGCCGAGGCGGTCGGCGAGGCGCTGCAGTAGCGCGAGGCGGTTGGCGCGCACGGCCGGATCGTCGGCGTTGACCATCACCTTGTCGAAGAAGGTGTCGACCTCCGGACGCAGCCGCGCGAGGCGGCCGAGCACGGCGACGTAATCGCGATTCGCCAGCAGCGGATCGGTGTCTGCGATGGCCTGCTCGACCACCGCGTGCAGCGCGCGCTCGGCGTCCTCGATGAACAGCGCGGCGTCGACCGACGCCGGGATCGCGATGTCGGCCTTTTTCAGGATGTTGCGGATGCGCTTGTTCGCGGCGGCCAGCGCCTCGGCTTCCGGCAGCTTCACGAATTCGCCGATGGCGCGCAGGCGGCGGTCGAAGTCATTAAGCGAATCCGGCTTCAGAACATAGACCGACTCAAATTGCTGCGGAGCATAGCCACGTTCCGCGTAATAGCCACGGAGCCTTTCTAAAACAAAGTCGTAGACCTCGCCTCCGCCCGCGCCATTCGTATCTTCCAGACCACCTTCGATGATGATTCTCGCCAAACCAAGCGCATTTCGCCTCATGCCAAAAGCATCTTTATTGCCGCTCGGCTTGAGGCCAACCTTAAAACCAACAACGAGATTATGGAGTCGATGTGCGCAAGCAAGCGTCTTCCCGAGTGGGGAAGAAGGAATCGCATCGCCGGCGAAGCGAGGCATATATGCCTCGTCAATTGCAACGGCAATTTCAGGGTCAATCCCTTCAGCCTGCGCATAATAACGACCAGCAATGCCTTGCAAGTCTGGAAATTCATTGACCATACGCGACTGCAAATCAGCCTTGCTAAGCAAAGCCGCTTGTCTTGCCTTTTCTGGATCAACACCAAATTCTTTGGCAAAGATGACGGCCGTGTCAGCATCCTGCTGTACCTTTTCGAACCAGCTCATCGAAGCATCATTCGATATCTTGAGGTACGTTACCGTCTTCAGGCCCTCGTTCATCGAGGCGAGACCCTGCTTCAAATCCTCGTCGAAGAAGAACTTGGCGTCGGCGAAGCGCGGGCGGATCACGCGCTCGTAGCCCTTGCGGACTTCGCTTTCGTCCTTCGACTCGATGTTGGCGATGCCGATGAAATGCTCGGTGAGCTTGCCGGCGGCGTCGAGCACCGGGAAGAACTTCTGGTTGGCTTCCATCGTGGCGATCAGGGCTTCCTGCGGCACCGCCAGGAATTCGCGCTCGAACGCACACAGCACGGCCTTCGGCCATTCGACCAGGCACTGCACCTGTTCGAGGTTGTCGTCGGTGATGCGCGGCGTGCCGCCGGCCTTCGTCGCGGCGGCGTTCACCTCGGCGACGACGCGGGCGCGGCGCTCGTCGGCGTCCACCAGCACCTTGGCCGCACGCAGCGCATCGACGTAGTCGCCGGGGGTGGCGATCCACACCGGCTGCGGATGCTCGAAGCGATGGCCGCGGCTCATGCGGTCGGCCTTGAGACCGAACACTTCGCCGTCCACCACCCGGTCGCCCAGCAGCAGCACCAGCCAGTGCACCGGGCGCGCGAAGCCGGCGTCGCGTTCGCCCCAGCGCATGGGCTTGGGGATCGGCATGCCAGCCAGCGCTTCGCGCAGGAGTTCCGGCAGCAGCGCGGCGGTCTGCGCGCCGGGCTTCACGCTGCGCAGCACGAAGCGCTCGCCCTTCTGGTCGCGGGTCTTCTCCAGCTGCGTCCACTCGACGCCGGCCTTCGCGGCGAACCCTTCCAGCGCCTTCGTCGGCTTGCCTGCGGCATCGAGCGCGATGTTGAGGTACGGGCCCAGCACTTCGTTGTGCTGTTCGGGCTGCTCGGCGGCGACGCCCGGCAGCAGCACCGCGAGCCGGCGCGGCGTGTACAGCGGCTTCGCGCCTTCGCGGTCGAAGGCGACGCCGCGCTTCGCGAGGCCGTCGACAACGCCGTCGAACAGCGCCTGCGCGAGGCCGGGCAGCGCCTTGACCGGCAGTTCTTCGGTGCCGAGTTCGATGAGGAGGGGAAGCATCTGGGTCATGGTGCGGCTCTGCAGTTGGCTTTTCCTTCTCCCCTCGGGAGAAGTGCCCGAAGGGCGGATGAGGGTCGGGGTTGCAGTGTTCGGTGCGGATGTCGGTGACCGGCCCTTACCCCAATCCCGTATCGGATGGGCCCGGGGCCGTGCGTGTTTCGCCGCCGTCGGGACCGTAGAAGATCACCCAGGTGGCGAAGTCGTCGCTGAAATCGAGGAAGCGGTGGTCCATGCCGGCCGGGACGAACAGCAGTTCGCCCGGCGCGAAATCGCGGGTCTCGCCGTCGCAGGAGAACTTGCCGTGCCCGGACACGACGACGTACACCTCGTCGCGCGCGTGCGGCGCCTGCGCATCGGTGCCGCGCGGCGCGTACAGCTCGACGCGCAGGCTGCCGTGCGCGAACGCCTCCACGAAGCGCGGATGCGCACCGAGCGAGTCCGCGAGCGCGGGCGTGAGGCGGCCGGGCAGCGGGTTCATGCGGCCGCGACCGGGGCGTCGAACGGCAGATAGTGCGCGCGGAACACCGGCAGCGCTTCGCAGCGATCGACGTGCGCACGCAGCGCGGACCATGGCGCGAGGTCCAGCGGCAGCGCTTCGCGCAGGTGGGTAACGAAGCAGGCCACCGCGATGTCGGCGTGGGTCATGGTGTCGCCGACCAGCCAGTCGTGGCCGGCACGCGCGGCGACCGCGCGCTCCAGTTCGCCCAGCGCGCCTTCGACCTGGGTGCGGCAACGCGACAGCCAGAGCGCGCTGTGGGTCTCGACCGGACGGAAGATGCGTTCGAGCACGATCAGCACGGCCTTGTCGATGGCGCCGGTGGCGAGCGCAATCAGGCGCTGCGCGTCGCGGCGGGCAACACCGTGCGCCGGCAGCAGCGCACGCTCGGGGCCGACGCGATCGTCGAGGTAGTCGAGCATCATCGCCGACTCGGTCAGCACCTCGCCGTCGTCCAGTACCAGCGTCGGCGCGCGGCCGAGCGGGTTGTAAGCGCGGATGCGGTCGAAGTCCTTGCCGACCGACCAGCTGCGGTGCTCGAATTCGATCCCGTACAGCGCCATCGCGATCGCGACGCGGCGCGTGTACGAGGAGTCGTACATGCCGATCAGGATCATGCCGTTCGCGGTCATGCCGCGGCGCCCTGCGCCCCCAGCGGCGACAGACCCAGCGCGGCGCGCTTCGCCTCGTCCTTCAGCCCGGGGAAGCCGAGCTTCTCGCGCTGTGCGTGGTAGGCCTCGGCCACCGAGCGCGCAAGGTTGCGCACGCGCAGGATGTAGCGCTGGCGTTCGGTGACGGAGATCGCGCGGCGGGCATCCAGCAGGTTGAAGCTGTGGCTGGCCTTGCAGACCTGGTCGTAGGCCGGCAGCGGCAGGCCGAGTTCGACCAGCTTCAGCGCTTCGGCCTCGCAGGCGTCGAAGCGCTTGAACAGCACCTCGACGTTGGCGTGCTCGAAGTTGTACGCGCTCTGCTCGCGTTCGTTCTGCAGGAACACGTCGCCGTAGCTGACCGTGCCCTGCGGGCCGACGGTCCACACCAGGTCGTAGACGTTGTCGCAGTTCTGCAGGTACATGCACAGGCGTTCGAGACCGTAGGTGATCTCGCCCAGCACCGGCCTGCACTCCAGGCCGCCGGCCTGCTGGAAGTAGGTGAACTGGGTGACTTCCATGCCGTTGAGCCACACCTCCCAGCCCAGGCCCCAGGCGCCGAGGGTCGGCGATTCCCAGTTGTCCTCGACCAGGCGCAGGTCGTGGACCTGCGGGTCGATGCCCAGCGCCTTCAGCGAGTCGAAGTACAGCTCGACGATGTTGTCGGGGTTGGGCTTCATCACCACCTGGTACTGGTAGTAATGCTGCAGCCGGTTGGGGTTCTCGCCGTAGCGGCCGTCGGTGGGACGGCGGCTGGGCTGGACGTAGGCGGCGTTCCACGGCTCGGGGCCGAGCGCGCGCAGGAAGGTCGCCGGGTGGAAGGTGCCGGCGCCGACTTCGAGATCGAGCGGCTGGATGAGGACGCAGCCCTGCCCGGCCCAGTAGGCGTTGAGGCGCTGGATCAGTTCCTGGAAGGTCGGTCCCTGCATGACTTCACGGCACGGCGGTGTGGGGACTGGGTAGTATACGGGGCACACCCCTCCGCCCCGCCGCCGTGACCGCCCCTCGCGCCCGTCGCTTCCTGATCGTCGAAACCGGACAGCCCATCCCCAGCCTGCGCCGCCGGGGCCGTTTTCCCCACTGGATCCGGGTCGCCGCCGGGCTGGCCGCCGACGAGGCCGATGCGGTGAACGTCGAGGCCGGCGAGGCGCTGCCGGCGTGGGACGCCTACACCGGGGCGATCGTCACCGGCTCCAGCCTGATGGTCACCGACCGCCACCCGTGGAGCGAGCGCACCGCCGACTGGCTGCGCGAGGGCCTGGACGCCGGCCTGCCGGTGCTGGGCATCTGCTACGGCCACCAGCTGCTGGCGCATGCGCTGGGCGGCCGTGTCGACTACAACCCGCAGGGTCGCGAGATGGGCACGGTGGCGGTGGACCTGCATCCGCCGGCCGGCAGCGACCCGCTGTTCGGCCCGCTGCCGTCGCGCTTCGCGGTGCAGGTGAGCCATCTGCAGAGCGTGCTGGAGCCGCCCGCCGACGCCACCGTGCTGGCCCGTTCCGACCAGGACGCCTGCCAGGCCTTCCGCTGGCGCGATCACGCCTGGGGCCTGCAGTTCCACCCCGAATTCAGCGTCGGCCACATGCGCGGCTACGTGCACGCGCGCCGCGACGCGCTCGCGGGCGAGGGCCGCTGCCACCGCCGCCTGGCGCGCGAGGTGAAGCCGACGCCGGCGGCGCGCGGCGTACTGCGCCGCTTCGTCCGCCATGCGGCCACGCTGCGCGGCCACTGAATCGCGCGCCTCGGGCCAACCCCACACCCCGCATCCACGCAACGACGAGGAAGATCGATGGAGATTCGCAAGGTCCCGGCATCCGCCGGCGCGCAATGGCTGCTGGAGACCTTCGGGCTGCTGCGCAGGTCGCCGTTCGGCT
Source organism: Lysobacteraceae bacterium (assembly GCA_044227145.1). Taxonomy (GTDB): domain Bacteria; phylum Pseudomonadota; class Gammaproteobacteria; order Xanthomonadales; family Xanthomonadaceae; genus Lysobacter_I. The sequence continues at coordinate 173,173 of JBGAFR010000001.1, read as the reverse complement.
TCGGCGCGCTGGGGCTGCTCTACGCCGCGCTGTGGCTGGGGACGGCGCTGCTGGCGCAGGCGATGCCCTCGGCGCTCGCCGTGCCGCTGCAACTGGTGTCGTTCATCGTCGGCGCGCTGCTGGTGGCGCTGATGATCCACGCCGCGCGCGAAGTCGACGCCGGCCGCAGCGCCAGCCTCGGCGCGCTGCTGGCCTCGGTGCAGGGCGGCGCCGGCGCGCGGATGCTGCGGACACTGGTCCCGCAGGCAATCTTCGCGGTCGCGATGGCCGCGCTGGTGGTGGTGCTGATCGGCCCCGAGAACCTGGTCAAGTTCACCGAGGCCATGGCCGAGCTGCAGGCCAAGGCCAACAGCGGCACGCAGGTGGATCCGCAGACGCTGATGCAGGGCCCGATCGTCCGCGTGGCCGTCGGCGCGATGGTGGTCATGGGCGTGTCGGTCCTCGTGTTCATGTTCACGATGACGGTGCTGCCCGACATGCTGCTCGAGGATCGCCGGCTGGGGCCGGCGCTGCGCCGCGGCGTCGCCGCCGGCGCGCGCAACCTGCTCGCGGTGATCGTCTACCTGGTGCTGGCGTTCGTGATCCTGATGGCGGTGAGCATCGGCTTCGGCATCGTGCTGGGCGCGCTGCAGCTGCTGCTCGGCCAGGCGGTGGCGATCGCCGGCAACGCGCTGCTCTACGGGATGTTCATGTGCGGCCTCGCCGGCTCGATGTATTTCGCCTGGAAGCACATGCTGGGCGGAGAGGCGGGCCTCGATGCGGCGGCTGCGCCACCGCCATCCGGCGTGGCGATGTAAGCGTCGCGCCTCAGCGACGCATCCACAGGAACAGCGCGAACACCGCGCTGTAGCCGGCGAGGAAAGACACCGGCAACCAGACGGCGCGGCTTTCGGCACCGCCAGCGGTCGTCGCCACGGAGACCAGCCCGCTCGCGAGCACCAGCAGGTAAAGCCGCACCGGGCAACGGCGACGCTTCGGGTCGGGCGGATCGTCCCCGGACAACAGCGCGAGCGGCGAAAGGCGGCAGACGCGCCAGGCCAGGCCGAAGAAGGCCACGCCACCCAGCACGAACAGCAACCCGATCCTGTGGTCGATCGACAAGGGCATGCGTCTTCCGGGGAAACGTCTCAGCGACCCTGCGGCGGCGCCGCGAGCTCTTTCGCGTCGAGGAAGCCGCTGCGATCGACGTCCTGCCGGCGGAAGCGCTCGGCCAGCCGGGCGCGATGTTCGTCCCGGGTCAGCGGCTGGCCACGGCCGCCGGGCTGTTCGGCGACGCTGAGCACGCCATCGTGGTCGCGATCCATACCGTCGAAGGCGTAGCTCAGCCAGTCCTGGTATTCGGCCACCGACACCTTGCCGTCGCCATCGCGGTCCATCCGCGTGAGGTAGTCACCGCTGGCCTGCGGCGGGGGCGGCGCGGGTGCCGGCGCGACGGCCGCGGACGGCGGGACGACGTCGCCCCGCCACTTCAGTTCCTGCGCGCGCACCGCGGGTGCCTCCACCGCGAGGGCGAGGAGCGCGCAGGACAGGAACCAGCCGGGACGCGGGGCGGACATCCGCGCAGGGTGCGGGGTCGTGAGACGAGTCGCAAGTCCCGCGCGGACGGGCACCGAAACGACGACGGCCGCCCGGAGGCGGCCGTCGTGCGCGGGTTGCGTCAGGCTCAGGCGCGCACGGGCTGCAGCGAATAGCCCTTCATGCGCAGCGAGAACGCCTGCAGCGCCTGGATGCCGCTGGCCTCGGCCTCGCGACACCACTGCTGCAGCGCCTGCAGGGTCTCGGTCGCGTTCTGGCTGCGGCTCTCCAGCACCGCGGCGAGACGGGCGCGGTATTCGATCAGGGTGCCGATGCGCGGACGCTGCGCCACCCACTCCCGCAGCTGTTCGCGGGCATCCGGCTTGAGCCAGCGGCCGTCGTCGACGATGCCCTTGCGCAGCCGCCGCGGCAGCAGCGCACGCAGCTTCTCGCCGGCCACGCGGGCTTCCTCCTGCAGTGCCGGCTTGAGGACGTTGCGCTGGTAGTCGGTCATCGCCTGGAAGCGCATCGCCAGCAGCGCCTTGAGCGTGTCGGTGTCGGGCACCGGGATGTTCGGACGCACGTCCAGCGACGGCGCCACGCGCAGCACCTTGGCCAGGCCGAGGGCCTGCAGGCCCTTGATCGTCGCCCAGCCGATGTCGAACTCCCATTTGCGCAGCGCGAACTTCGCCGAACTCGGGAATGCGTGGTGGTTGTTGTGCAGCTCCTCGCCGCCGATCCACACGCCCCATGGAGTGAGGTTGGTCGCGGTGTCGGTGGTCTCGAAGTTGCGGTAGCCCCACCAGTGACCGAGGCCGTTGACGACGCCGGCGGCCCAGAACGGGATCCACGCCATCTGGATCGCCCACACCGCCACGCCCTTGAAGCCGAACAGCGCGAAGCTGACGAACAGCAGCAGCGTCGGCCCGAAGGTGGCGAGCGGGGTGTAGAGATGGCGCTCGATCCAGTCGTTCGGCGCACCCTTGCCGTACTGCTCGATCGAGGCGCGGTCGCGGCGCGCTTCGCGGTACAACTCCACGCCGCGCCAGAACACCGTGCCGATGCCCTTGGTCATCGGGCTGTGCGGGTCTTCCTCGGTCTCGCACTTCGCGTGGTGCTTGCGATGGATGGCGACCCACTCGCGGGTGATCATCGACGTGGTCAGCCACGTCCAGAAACGGAAGAAGTGGTTCAGGACGGGATGGAAGTCCACGCCGCGATGCGCCTGGCTGCGATGCAGGTACAGGGTCACCGAGAAGATCGTGAGCTGGACGGCGATCAGCAGGTAGATCAGCAGTTCGCCCCAGCCGAGCTGGAGCAGGCCACCGGACAGGAAATCGAGAACGGACGCGGGCATGGGCAGGCAACACCGGGAGGGAACGGGGCCATGATGGGGGCTGCCCTCGGCGATTGCCATCCGTTCGAACGCGTATGGTGCGCCGCTGTCGATGCGACCTTGGTCGAGTCGTCGTTTGCGGCGTGACTGCGGTCGCGAACTGCGGACAACGGACGGTGCGGTATGGAATCATGCGCGCCATGTCGATCTACGCGCTCAAACCGAAGTTCCAGGCCCTGCTGCGACCGCTGGTGCGCGGGTTGCATGCCGCCGGTGTCACCGCCAACCAGGTCACGCTGGCCGCCTGCGCGATCTCGGTGGCGTTGGGGCTGTGGCTGTTCCTCGCGCCGGTGCCGCCGCGCGCGTTCCTGCTGCTGCCGTTGTGGCTGTTCCTGCGCATGGCGCTGAACGCCATCGACGGCATGCTCGCGCGCGAGTTCGGCCAGCAGTCGAAGCTCGGCGCGTACCTCAACGAACTCACCGACGTGATCGCCGACGCGGCGCTGATCCTGCCGTTCGCCGCGATCGCGCCGTTCGCGCAGGGCCACGGCCCGCTGTGGCTGGCGACACTGGCGCTGCTCGCCGCGCTGAGCGAGTTCGCAGGCGCGCTGGGCGTCACCGTCGGCGCCAGTCGCCGCTACGACGGCCCGATGGGCAAGAGCGACCGCGCCTTCGTGCTGGGCGCGCTGGGGCTGTGGTTCGGGCTCGCGGGCGCGCTGCCGGCGTGGATCGCATGGATCGCGCCCGCGCTGTGTGCGCTGGTCGCATGGACGATCGCGCGGCGCGTGCGCAACGGCCTGCGCGAAGCGGCGGCCAAGGGCTGACGCAGGCATGCTCGAACGTCTCGTCGCCCGCGCCCTGATCGGCTTCATCCGCCTCCTTACGGGTGCGCAGGCCTACTGGCGCGACTGCCGTCCGACCGCCGCGTTGCGCATCTACTACGCCAACCACGCCAGCCACGGCGACTTCGTGCTGCTGTGGGCGTCGTTGCCGCCGTGGCTGCGCCGGCGCACCCGGCCGGTGGCCGGCGCGGATTACTGGAACCGGGACGCGCTGCGCCGCTATGTCGGCGGCCGCGTGTTCCGCGCGGTGCTGATCGACCGCGAACGCCGCGAAGGCAGCCCCGATCCGATCGCGCAGATGGCCGATGCGCTGGATGCCGGCGACTCGCTGATCCTCTTCCCGGAAGGCACGCGCAACGTCACCGATGCGCTGCTGCTGCCGTTCAAGAGCGGCCTCTACCACCTCGCCGTACGCTGCCCGCAGGCGGAACTCGTGCCGGTGTGGATGAACAACCTGTCGCGGGTGATGCCCAAGGGCCAGCTGCTGCCGCTGCCGCTGCTGTGCACCGTGACGTTCGGGCCGCCGCTGCGGCTGGGCGCGGGCGAAGACAAGGCGGCGTTCCTCGCCCGCGCCCGCGATGCGCTGCTCGCGCTGCGCCCGGTCGACCCCGAGGCGGACGCGCCCAGCGACGCGGCGCCGTTCGACGCGCTGCACCCCATCGACGTGCACATGGATTCGTCCACCGCCGCACCCTCGCCAGACCCCGTGGAGCCCGCCTGATGCACAACCCGTTCCCGTCGCTGTACGCGCTGCCGATCTTCGCCGGCGCGGTGGCCGTGCTGACCGTGGCCTCGATCGTCGGCTGGGTGCTGAAGCTGCGACTCGCGCCGGAGGAACCGCACGCGGTCATCGACAACCTCAACAGCCGCATCCGCGCGTGGTGGTGGATGGTCGCGGTGCTGGCGACGGCGTTCTGGATCGGCAAGGCCGGGGTGATCGTGCTGTTCGGCGGGCTGTCGTTCTTCGCGCTGCGCGAATACATCACCCTGTGCTACACCCGCCGCGGCGACCACCTCGTGCTGCTGCTCGCCTTCTTCGTCGCGCTGCCGGTGCAGTACGCGCTGGTGTGGATCGAATGGTACGGGCTGTACGCGATCTTCATCCCGGTCTACGCGTTCCTGATCCTGCCGATCTTCGCCGCGCTGGGCGCCGACACCACGCGTTTCCTCGAACGCGCGGCCAAGGTCCAGTGGGGGCTGATGATCTGCGTGTTTTGCCTCTCGCACGTGCCGGCGCTGATGACGCTGAACATCCCGGGCTTCCAGGGCCACAACCTGCTGCTGATCGCGTTCCTGATGATCGTGGTGCAGGGCAGCGACGTGCTGCAGTACGTGTGGGGCAAGCTGCTGGGCAAGCACAAGGTCGCACCCGCGCTGTCGCCGTCGAAGACATGGGAAGGCCTGATCGGCGGCGTCGCCAGCGCCACCGTCCTCGGCGCCGCGCTGTGGCGCATCACCCCGTTCACCCCGCTCGAAGCCGCGATGGTCGCCTTCGTGATCTGCCTGATGGGCTTCTTCGGCGGCCTCGTGATGTCCGCGATCAAGCGCGACCGTGGCGTGAAGGACTGGGGCCACATGATCGAAGGCCACGGCGGCATCCTCGACCGCCTCGACTCCGTGGTGTTCGCCGCGCCGATCTTCTTCCACGTCGTGCGCTACGGGTGGCAGTGACGAGTCCTCGCCCATGCGCATGAGACGGATCCTGCCGCTGCTGATCCTCCTGTTCCCGTCTCTCGGCCATGCCCAGAAGGCGATGATCGAAGGCGCCCTCCAGCGCCGCGTATGCGACGGAAGCGAACGGACGCTGGTGGCTTACCTGGTCATGCAGCGCAATGCGGGCGTACCGGTGGAGACGCTCCTCGACAAGGCTTCCGGCTTGCCCGAGAACGACGGCGAACGGGCGATCGCTCAGGGACGCATCCGCGATGTCTATCTCGACAGGGCGCTGACCGTGGACACGGTGACCGCCTATCGCGCGACGAAATGCGCGACGGGGCGCCTGCTGCGGGACGATGCGGCATTCGCCGACGAGGTCCGCGACGACCTGCTCGCATGCCAGGCACGGGCGTCGCCCGGCGATCGCGTTTTCCGCAATTGCATCGGGGTGCTTCTGGAACGCCTCGACGCGCATGCCGAGCAAATGTCGGATCGGCCGTGAATCCGGCCGGGAACGGCGCACCGCTGTATTCCCGTCCAATGAGCACGGCCGCCCCTGCCATGCGCGGTGGGGTGCCCACAGCCGTCGTGAGACGGATGTCCGGACGCACGGACACGTTCGTGATCCGGCCCGCCGAGTCCCCGTACGCCGAAACTTATCGCTGATCGACCGCGGTGGACCTGGCGCGCTATCGTCGCACCCATGCGCCTTCTCCCCCGCTTCCACGACCCCGAGGAACTCGCCCGTGTCCGCGCCCTGCTGCGGCAGAAAGGCGTGCCGACATGGGCGAACACGATCGAGGGTCGCCGGCTCGGTTGGCAGGCCGTGCTGCACGTCTGCCTGGACGCGCAGCTGGACGATGCGCTGCGACTGCTGCGCGATCCCGCGCACGTGCCGGCGCACCCGGTCGATGCGGAGGCGTTCGAGCGGGCGATGGCGGTGGACGGCAGCGGCCTGCTGGTCCGGGCGACGCATCACCTGCTGCTGGCCGCGCTCGGCCTCGCGGCGGTGCTGGCGCTGGCGGTCTGGGCGTGGGTACGCCTCCACTGAGCGACGCGGATGGCCCGGCCGGATCCGTATACTCGGCCCATCCCGTTCGCGACCCCGCCGGAGCGAAGGCCATGACCGAATCCAGCCCATTGCGGGACCTGTTCGCGGCCGAGCGCACGCTGCTGGCGTGGAACCGTACCAGCGTGTCGCTGATGGCGTTCGGCTTCGTCGTCGAGCGCTTCGGGCTGTTCCTCGCGCTCGTGCGCAGGGGCGACCTCGGTACGTTCCAGCGCCACGCCTCGTTCTTCGTCGGCGAAGGCTTCGTGCTGCTGGCGGTGATCGTGGCGCTGCTGTCGATGCGCCAGCACCGGCGCGTGCTGCGGGCGCTGGGCAGCGGTCACGCCGCCGGCTACGACTTCCGCCTCGGTCTGTGGCTCAACGTGCTGGTCGGTCTGCTCGGGCTGGGCCTGAGCGCCTATCTCGTCGTCGGTTACGTCTGAACCTTCCCCCGGAGTCGAACATGCACGATCTCGACAGCGCCCTCGTCCAGTGCCCCTACTGCGGCGAGGAGATCGAAGTGCTGCTCGACGCTTCCGTCGAGCACCAGCAGTACGTCGAGGACTGCAGCGTGTGTTGCCGGCCGATCGTGTTCACGGTGATCGCCGAGGACGGCGAGGTCACGTCCGTGGACGCGCGCGGCGAGGACGAGTGAGGCCGCGTCAGAAGGGCCCGCGCGACGCGATCCCGTCGAACACACGCTGCAGCTCCGCCAGACGCTCGTCGTAGCGCCGGGTGAGGCAGGCGACGTCACCGCCACAGCGGCGGCGCGCCTTCAGCCAGTCGACCTGCGCGTCCTGCAGCGCACCGCGACCGCCCATCGCCAGCAGGTGGCCGTCGACTTCGAACAGCGTCGCCATGCGCACGTCGGCGTCGTTGAGTGCGCGATGACGGCAGATCGCCTTCTCGTCGGCGGCGCGCGCCTTGGCACAGTCGAAGCTGGCGGCGTGTGCGGCCATCGGGGCGAGCAGGACGAGGACGAGCAAGCAGAGACGGCGCATGGGCGGCTCCGGAGCGGGGGATATGCGGCGAGTGTAGGCGCGCGGTCGCAGCCGCAAATGAATGCCGGCCCGAAGCGATCGTGCGCGGCGCCGGGGCCGCGGGTCAGTCGTCGTCCGGCGGCGGTGGCGTGACCGTTTCGGGATCGACCGCGAGCTTGCCGGCGATCAGCACCGCCTGGGTGCGGTTGCTGGCGCCCAGCTTGCGCAGGATCGCGGTCATGTGCGCCTTGATCGTGGCCTCGGACACGCCCAGTTCGTAGGCGATCTGCTTGTTGAGCAGGCCGTCGCCGAGCATCTGCAGCACGCGGAACTGCTGCGGCGTCAGTTCGCGCACGCGCGCGGCAGCGTCATGCTCGTCGGCGCCGGCGGCCGGCGCCTTGAGTGCGGCGGCGGGTGCCCAGCGATCGCCGGAGAGCACCGCGTCGACGGCGTCGCCCAGGGTCGCCGCATCGGCCGACTTCGGCAGGAACCCGACCGCACCGTGGTCCAGCGCGCGGCGCATCACCGGTGGTTCCTCGCGGGCGGACACCACCATCACCGGCAATTGCGGATAGTGCGCGCGCAAATGCACGAGCGCGCTGAAGCCGTGCGCGCCCGGCATGTTGAGATCGAGCAGCAGCAGGTCGGCATCGGGTTCGCGCTCGACCAGCGCGTACAGCGCATCGACGCTGTCGGCCTCGTGCAGGTGCGCGCCCGGGAGCGCGCGCGAGACCGCGCCGCGCAGGGCCTCGCGGAACAGCGGGTGATCGTCGGCGACCAGAATCGTGGGCATGGCGGGCGGCACGGCGAGGGCGGCCCGCCCAAGGTAACGCAGACCGGCGGCCGGCTCCAATGGTGCCGGCCGGCTCATGGCGAGGGATCCACGACGGCGTCCTGCCCGGCCTGCCTATCGCACTAGGCGGTCGTCGACCAGCGACTTCACCACGGACGGGTCGGCGAGGGTCGAGGTGTCACCGAGCTGGTCGGGCGCGTTCTCGGCGATCTTGCGCAGGATGCGGCGCATGATCTTGCCCGATCGCGTCTTGGGCAGGCCCGGCGCCCACTGCACGAAATCCGGCGTGGCGATCGGCCCGATCTCCTTGCGCACGTGCGCCACCAGCGCCTTGCGCAGCTCCTCGGTCTGGGTCTCGCCGGCGACCAGGGTGACGTAGGCGTAGATGCCCTGGCCCTTGATGTCGTGCGGGAAGCCGACGACCGCGGCCTCGGCGACCTTCGGGTGCGAGACCAGCGCGCTTTCCACTTCCGCGGTGCCGATGCGGTGGCCGCTGACGTTGATCACGTCGTCGACGCGGCCGGTGATCCAGTAGTAGCCGTCCTCGTCGCGGCGGCAGCCGTCGCCGGTGAAGTAGCTGCCCGGATAGGTGCGGAAATAGGTGTCGATGAAGCGCGGATGGTCGCCGTAGACGCTGCGCATCTGGCCCGGCCACGAATCGAGCAGGACGAGGTTGCCTTCGGTCGCGCCTTCCAGCCGTTCGCCGTTGGCGTCGACCAGCGCCGGCCGCACGCCGGGCAGCGGCAGCGTCGCGGAGCCCGGCTTGAGATCGGTGGCGCCGGGCAGCGGCGAGATCAGGATGCCGCCGGTCTCGGTCTGCCACCAGGTGTCGACGATCGGGCTGCGGCCCTCGCCGACCACGTCGTAGTACCAGCGCCAGGCTTCGGGATTGATCGGCTCGCCGACGCTGCCGAGCAGGCGCAGCGAGGCGCGCGAGGTCTTCTTCACCGGGGCCTCGCCCTCGCGCATCAGCGCGCGGATCGCGGTCGGGGCGGTGTAGAAGATCGTGACCTGGTGCTTGTCGATCACTTCCCAGAAGCGCGACACGCTCGGGTAGTTCGGCACGCCCTCGAACACGATCGAGGTCGCGCCGTTCGCCAGCGGGCCGTAGGCGATGTAGCTGTGACCGGTGACCCAGCCGACGTCGGCGGTGCACCAGTAGATGTCGTCTTCGCGCAGGTCGAACACGCGTTCGTGGGTATAGCTGGCCCACACCAAGTAGCCGCCGGTGGTGTGCAGCACGCCCTTGGGCTTGCCGGTGCTGCCGGAGGTGTAGAGGATGAACAGCGGGTCTTCCGCGTTCATGCGTTCGGGTTCGCATTCGGCCGGTTGCTCGTCGACCACCGCGTCGTACCAGCGGTCGCGCGGCATCTGCATGTCGACGGCGCCGCCGGTGTGGCGCACCACCAGCACGGTCTCCACCGAATCGGTGCCGGCCATCTTCAGCGCGGCATTGACGTTCTCCTTCAGCGGGACGGCCTTGCCGCCGCGCAGGCCTTCGTCGGCGGTGATGACCAGCTTGCTGCCGCAGTCGGCGATGCGATCGGCGATCGAATGCGGCGAGAAACCGCCGAACACCACCGAGTGGATCGCGCCGATGCGCGCGCAGGCCTGCATCGCGACCACCGCGGCGGGGATCATCGGCAGGTAGATGGTCACCCGGTCGCCCTTCTTCACGCCGAGCGCACGCAGCGCGTTCGCGAGCTTGCACACGCGCGCGTGGAGTTCGCGGTAGGTGATGCGCTCGGCGGGCTTGTCGGGGCTGTCGGGCTCGTGGATCAGCGCGACCTTGTCGCCGCGCGTCGCGAGGTGGCGATCGAGGCAGTTGACGCTGACGTTGAGTTCGCCGTCCTCGAACCAGCGGATGCGGAAGTCGTCGAGCGCGTAACTCACGTTCTTCATCTTCGTCGGCGCGCGGAACCAGTCCAGGCGCTGCGCGATGCGGCCCCAGTAGGTTTCCGGATCGTCGATCGCGGCGGCGCAATCGCGCGCGTAATCCTCGCGCCCCATGCGGGCGTTCGCCGCGAACGCATCCGGGACCGGATAGACGGAAGGGGCTTGATCGGTCTGCGACATGGCGATTCCTCCACGAATCAACGATGCGACAGTGTGCCTCAAACCGCTTGTATTGCAGCGCAGCATGACGTTTAGACCATGGTCGAAAAACCGGCGGAATCGGCATGCGCTTCGACCAATGGCGAATAGGCGGGGCACGGCACGGGGGACAGGCTGCGTTCACTTCACCGCGCATGCGCCCTCGGGAGGGGCCCGCCATGAACCATCGACTGCAAACCAGGAAGCCGTTGGCGCTGTCGCTGATGGTCTGCCTGCTCGCGCCGGGGCTCGCCCTCGCGCAGGCAAGCACGCCACGCGAACAGGCGCTCGAGGCGCGCGTCGCCGAACTCGAGAAGATCGTGCAGCAACTCGTCGCGCAACAACAGGCGCAACCCGCGCCCGCCGCCGCGCCGGCGCCTGCGGACAACAAGCCGAAGATCCAGACGACGCCGATCATGGCCGCGGCCAATCCCGGCACGCGCTTCTCGTTCGGCGGCTTCGTCAAGCTCGATGCGATGGTGACCGACACCACCGACGGCGAGATCCCCGACGGCAGCGTCGGTCGCCTGTTCTACGTGCCTTCGGCCATTCCGGTCGGTTCGCCCGGCGCCGACGAGAGCACCGACACCGACATGGGCGCACAGTTCTCGCGGTTCTGGTTCGCCGCCGACACCGACCTGGAGTCCGGCGACAAGCTCAAGGGCTACCTCGAAATGGACATGTTCGGCGGCGGCAACATCAACGGGAATGAAATAGCCACCAACACCTACGGCGTGAGCCTGCGCCAGGCCTACGTGAGCTGGACGCCGAAGGGCGGCGGCACGTGGCTGGCCGGCCAGACCTGGTCGAACTTCCAGGACGTGGCCGCGCTTCCGGATTCGGTCGACTTCGTCGGCCCGACCGAAGGCACGATCTTCGTGCGCCAGGCCCAGGTGCGCTACACCAAGGGGCCGTGGTCGGTGTCGGTCGAGAATCCGGAAACCACGGTCACGCCGTACCGCGGCGTCGGCGCGCGCATCAGCAGCGACGACAACGTCATGCCCGACCTCACCGCGCGCTGGCAGAAGAAGGGCGACTGGGGCCACTTCACGGTCGCGGGCATGGTGCGCCAGTTCAAGTACCAGAACCCGGGCACCGGCATCGACGACACCAGCACCGGCGGTGCGGTCAGCGTCTCCGGCCGTTTCAACATGGGCAAGGACGACGATCTGCGCTACATGGCCAGCTACGGCCGCGGCATCGGCCGCTACCTCGGCCTCGGCATCGCCAGCGACACCGTGCTCGACGCCGGCGGCAACCTCGAAGCGCTCGACGGCTACGGCGCGTTCGCCGCCTGGCGCCACGCCTTCTCACCGAAGCTGCGCGGCAACCTGTTCTACTCGATGGCCGCCTTCGACAACGACCCGGCCCTCACCGGCTACGGCGCCACCGAGCGCGCCGAATCGCTGCACGCCAACCTGATCTACTCGCCGATGCCGAAGCTCGATGTCGGCGCCGAGCTGATCTGGGGCCGGCGTGCGCTCGAGGACGACCGCGAGGGCGACCTGCGCCGCCTGCACGCCCACGTCAAGTACAGCTTCTGACCCGGAGGGACGACCATGTCCAGCACCACCGCTTCATCCGTCCCCGCGACGGGCAGCCTCACCCAGGGCCACAAGAAGGTCATCTTCGCGTCGAGTCTCGGCACCGTCTTCGAGTGGTACGACTTCTACCTCTACGGTTCGCTGGCGGCAATCATCGCCAAGCAGTTCTTCAGCGGCCTCAACGACACCTCGGCCTTCATCTTCGCGCTGCTGGCCTTCGCTGCCGGCTTCGCGGTGCGGCCGTTCGGCGCGATCGTGTTCGGCCGGCTCGGCGACCTCGTCGGCCGCAAGTACACGTTCCTGGTCACGATCGTGATCATGGGCCTGTCGACCTTCCTCGTCGGCGTGCTGCCGAACTACGCCAGCATCGGCTTCGCCGCGCCGGCGATCCTGATCGCGCTGCGCCTGTTGCAGGGCCTCGCGCTCGGCGGCGAGTACGGCGGCGCCGCGACCTACGTCGCCGAGCACGCGCCGCACGGCAAGCGCGGTCTGTACACCAGCTTCATCCAGACCACCGCCACCGTCGGCCTGTTCCTGTCGCTGCTGGTGATCCTCGGCGTGAGGACGTACCTGGGCACCGAAACCTTCGAGGCCTGGGGCTGGCGTATCCCGTTCCTGCTGTCGATCGTGTTGCTCGGCGTGTCGGTGTGGATCCGCATGCAACTGCACGAATCGCCGCTGTTCCAGCAGATGAAGGCCGAGGGCAAGAACTCGAAGGCCCCGATCACCGAGAGCTTCTTCAGCAAGAACGGCAAGATCGTGGTGCTCGCGCTGCTCGGTGCCACCGCCGGCCAGGCCGTGGTCTGGTACGCCGGCCAGTTCTACGCGATGTACTTCCTCACCCAGTCGCTGAAGGTCGACGCCACCACCACCTGGCTGCTGATCGCCGCTTCGCTGCTGCTGGGCACGCCGTTCTTCGTGCTCTTCGGATGGTTGTCGGACAGGATCGGCCGCAAGAAGATCGTCATGGCCGGCTGCCTGATCGCCGCGCTCACCTACTTCCCGCTGTTCAAGGGCCTCACCCACTACGCCAACCCCGGCGTCGAGGAAGCCCGCGCCCGCGCGCCGGCGGTGGTCGTGGCCGATCCGGCGACCTGCTCGTTCCAGTTCGACCCGGTGGGCAAGAAGGTCTTCACCAACTCCTGCGACATCGCCACCGCGGCGCTGGCCAAGGCCGGCATCCCCTACTCGATCCAGCCCGCCTCCGGCGGCGCGGTCGCACAGGTGAAGATCGGCGACACCGTGGTCGACGCCTACGAAGGCGCCGGGCTGAGCAAGGACGACGGCAAGGCGAAGGGCGATGCCTTCGGCGGTGCGTTGAAGGACGCGCTCAAGGCCGCCGGCTATCCCGACAAGGCCGATCCCGAGCGCATCAACAAGCCGATGGTGCTGCTGATCCTCACCATCCTCGTGATCTACGTGACCATGGTCTACGGCCCGATCGCGGCGTGGCTGGTGGAGCTGTTCCCCACCCGCATCCGCTACACCTCGATGAGCCTGCCGTACCACATCGGCAACGGCTGGTTCGGCGGCTTCCTGCCGACGATCGCCTTCGCCCTGGTCGCGGCCAGCGGCAACATGTACCAGGGCCTGTGGTATCCGATCATCATCGCCGCAATGACGTTCGTGATCGGCACGCTGTTCCTGCGCGAGACCAAGGACGTCGACATCACCCAGTGATCCGCGCCTCCCTCGTCACCCGTGCAGCGAAGACGCCGGCGCAAGCCGGCGTCTTCGTGTGCAGGTTCGCGTGCAGACCTCAGGGCTCAGCCTGGTTCGCGCCTTCGATCACCGACGCTTCGCCCGGCAGCGCAGCCTTCAGGCCGCTGCTCTTCGATTCGATCGCGACCACAAGGCGGCGACCTGGTCTTCAACAGCCGAATGGCTGGTCAGGCGGCTCCATCGGGGGCATTCGCGCTTCGCGCGCATTCCCACCCGCGATCAGGCCGCCTCGGCTTCCCGCTTCGGCACCACCAGCTTCGCCGCGAGGATGCCCGCCTCGTACAGCAGGTACATCGGGATCGCGAGCATCAGCTGCGAGACCGCGTCCGGCGGGGTGATCACCGCGGCGACCGCCACGATGCCGATCAGCGCATAGCCGCGCCAGGCCGACAGCTGCTGCGGCGTGACCCAGCCGAGCAGGACCAGGATGACCAGCGCCACCGGCAGCTCGAAGCTGATGCCGAAGGCGAAGAACAGCACCACCACGAAGTCCAGGTACTTCACCGGATCGGGGGTGATCTTGATGATGTCCGGCGAGAACGAGATCAGGAACCGGAACGCGCCGTTGAGCACCACGAAGTAGGCGAAGGCGGCGCCGGCGTAGAACAGCAGCAGCGACGAGACCAGCAGCGGCAGCGCCATGCGCTTCTCGTTGCGGTACAGCCCCGGGGCGACGAACGCCCAGGCCTGGTACAGCAGCCACGGCATGGTCGCGAACAGCGCGACGAAGAAGTCGAGCTTCATCAGCGCCATGAACGAGGACATCACCTCGTACGAGCTCAGGCTGGATCCGGCAGGCAGCACCGACAACAGCGGCTGCGCCAGCCACACGAACAATTGCTTGGAGAACGGCACCAGCGCGAAGAACACCACCAGCACCGCCGCGAGGCCGCGGATCAGTCGCGCCCGCAGTTCGATCAGGTGGCTGATCAGGCTGCCCTCGGCGCCGCCCTCAGCGTCGGTCATCGCCATCCTCGTCACGGTCGGTGGCCGGGGGGAGCGCCGGCGACGCGTCCGCCGCGGGCGACGTGGCGGTCTCCGCCGTCTGCCGCAGCTGCGCCTGCATGGCCTCGAACTCGCGGCGCGCTTCGTCGGCGGCGGTGCGCATCTCGTCGTCGATCCCGGCGATGGTCTGGCGGGTGTCCTGCAGACTGCGCTTGAGTTCCTCGGCGGCGAGTTCGCGTTCGAGCTCGGCCTTCACCGAATGCCACTGCGCCCGCGCGCGGCGCACCCACAGGCCGGCGAAGCGCGCGGCCTTGGGCATGCGCTCGGGACCGAGCACCACGAGGGCGACGATCCCGATGACGACGAGTTCGGAGAAGCCGATGTCGAACATGGCGAGAGGCCGCGTGCGGCCCGCGGCGGCGATGCGGCGCGGTCAGCGCGCGACGTGGTCGTCGTCGCGCTGGGTCTCGGCGGACGTGTCGCGCTGTTGCGACTGGTCCTTCAGCTGGGCGGGCTTGTCGCCCTCGCCCTGCACGCCTTTCTTGAACTCGTTGACCGCCTTGCCCAGGTCCTTGGCGCCGCTGGTCAGGCGCTTGGTCCCGAACACCAGCAGCACGATGACCAGAAGGATGATCCAGTGCGTGAGGCTCATGCCGCCCATGGGAGTGCTCGCAGGGATGAAAAACAGGCGCTCAGGATACCGCATCGACGGCGGCTGCCCCTGAATCCGGCCGGCGCGGGCTCACGGCGTCGCGGGCAGCGCCTCGACCCTGGCCGGGTTCTCGACCGGCTGGAAGGGTTCCGGCTGCGGCATCGGCTGCGCGTCGGGAGCGGCCTGCGGCACCGGCTGCGCCGCAGGCGCCGGAGCCTCGGGGGCCTCGGGGGCCTCGTTGCCGCGGGCGGCGGCCTTGGCGCTGGCCCTGACCAGGTCCTCGCGGAAGGCGGCGACCGCGGAGGACGGCGGCTGCGGCGCGCGTGCCTCGAACACCATGCGCGGCGTGGTGTCCTGCCCGTAGACCGCCTCGTTGGCGCGATCGTCGATCGAGAGCACCGCGCCATCCAGCGCGACGCCGGCGAACAGGCCACGGGCCCGCGACCAGGACCAGATCTCGGCCTTCATCTGGCCATCGGTGGCGGCGGAGGCATTCCGCCCCAGCGGGCCGGCGGCGACGCCGGCGTCGGCGCCGAGGGTGAACTTGCCGTTGACGATGGTGTCCAGGCCGCGCTTGCTGCGGAACACCAGCACGATGTCGGCCGACTGCACGCCGACCTGCAGGCCGACGCTGCCGCCGGTGAGGCTGACGAACACCGGGTCGGACCAGCCGCCGTCCTCGGTCCGCACCGACAGCAGGCCATGGCCGCGGCGGCCGCCGAGGACCAGGCCGGCCTTGATCGAGTCCGGGACGATGACGATCGCCTTGGCCTCGTCGAGCAGCTTGTCGGGGATCGCGGATTCCGGGATCGCCTGGATCTCGTCCAGCACACGGATGGCGTTCTGCGCCTGCTCGTCCTCGCGCGGCCCGGCGTACGCGGGGGAGACCAGGGCAGCGGACAGGGCGATGGCGAGAACGACGATGCGCGGACTGCGCATGGGCGCAGTCGACGAGGGCACATTCGAAGAAGGCACGTTGGACGAGGGCATGTTCGACATGGGCAGGGCGTCTCGACTGCGGGGGTGCGGCCGAGCGTACTGCGCAGGGCATGAACCGTGCCCGTCCGCGCTGACGCTGGTGCGCGCAGCTGTCATCCTATGCGGATGACTCCGCCCGCTTCCGACGACGCCGCCATGGACGGTTCCGCGCCCGATACCGCCGTCCTGCTGGTCAACCTCGGCACGCCCGATGCGCCGACCGCGCCGGCGGTGCGCCGCTACCTGTCCGAATTCCTGCACGACCACCGCGTGGTGGCGCTGAGCCGCTGGCTGTGGTGTCCGCTGCTGCACTTCGTCATCCTGCCGATCCGCGGGCCGAAGGTCGCGCACAAGTACGCCGAGATCTGGATGGACGGCGGCTCGCCGCTGGCGGTGCACACCGCCGGGCTGGCCGATGCCATGCAGGCGCGGCTGCCCGACCTGCGCGTGGCCTGGGCGATGCGCTACGGCAAGCCGTCGATGGCCGACGTGGTCGCCGCGCTCCGCGCCGAGGGCGTGCGCCGGATCGTGGTGCTGCCGCTGTATCCGCAGTACTCGACCACGACCACGGCGTCGGTGGAGGACGTGGTCGCACGGCTCGCCGGCGAGGCCGGCGACGCGGTGCGCTTCGAGACGATCGCCGACTACCACGTCGACCCGGCCTGGGTGGCCGCGGTCGCCGGGTCGATCCGCGAGCACTGGGCCGAACACGGCCGCGCCGATCGCCTGCTGTTTTCGTTCCACGGCATCCCGCAGCGGTTGGCCGACGCCGGCGATCCCTATCCCGTGCACTGCCGCGCCGGCACCGAGGCGATCGTGACTGCGCTGGCCGCCGATGCCGGCTTCGACCCCGCGCAGGCGGTGCAGACCTTCCAGTCGCGCTTCGGCCGCGAGCCGTGGCTGCAGCCGTACACCGACGACACGCTGAAGGCGCTGGCGGCGCAGGGCGTGAAATCCGTCGACGTCGTCTGCCCGGGATTCGCGGTGGACTGCCTGGAAACGCTGGAGGAGATCTCGCTGCAGAACGCCGCGCTGTTCCGCGAGGCCGGCGGCGAGTCGCTCCGTTACATCCCGTGCCTCAATGCGTCCGATCCGCATGCCGACGCGCTGGCGGCACTGGCGCGGCGTCGCCTGCACGCGGAGGCCGCGCATGCGTGAGGTCGTGCTGGAGACCACCCGCGGCCGCTTCGTCGCGCTGCGCAACGATCGCACCGGCGGCCGGAAGCTGCTGGCGATGCACGGCTGGCTGGACAACGCCGCGAGCTTCCTGCCGATGGCGCCGCATCTGTCCGCCTACGATCTGGTCGCGCTGGACCTGCCCGGCCATGGCCGCAGCTTCCACTATCCGGCCGATGCCGAGTACAGCCTGTTCAGTACGCTGCTGGACCTGCTCGCCGCCGCCGATGCGCTGGGCTGGGACCGCTTCTCGGTGCTCGGCCATTCGATGGGCGGCGCGATCGCCAGCCTGCTCGCCGCCGCCGCGCCCGAGCGCATCGAACGCCTGCATCTGATCGAGGCGCTGGGCCCGCTGTCCGGCACCGAGGACGGCACCGGCGAACGCCTGCGCGATGCGGTCGCCAAGCGGCGTGCGCTCGAGGGCAAGCGCAAGCGCGTGTTCCACGATCCGGAAATCGCCGTCGAGGCGCGGCGGATGACCAACATCACCGAGATCGACGAGGCGTCGGCGCGGCTGCTGGTCGGACGCGGCCTGCGCACGGTCGACGGCGGCCTGGAATGGAGCAGCGATGCCCGGTTGACGCTGCCCACCGCGGTGCGCATGACCGAGACTCAGATCCGCGACTGCCTGCGCGGCATCGCCTGCCCGGTGCGGATGGTCGTCGCCGACCCGCCGCCGGCGTACTTCCCGCCGACGGTGCGCGAGGCCCGCGTCGCCTGTGTCGCCGACATCCGCTGCACCTCGCTGCGGGGCAGCCATCACCTGCACATGACCCATCCGGCGGAGGTCGCCGCGGCGCTGGAACTGTGACATCGCAGAGCCGAGCGCAGCGCCGGTAGAGCCGCCCTCAGGTCGCTGCTCTTGACTCCATCTCGAAGCAGCGGCCTGGTGTTCAACAGCCGAATGGCTGGTCAGGCCGCTCTACAGAAAACCCAGGGGTCTCAGCCCGTCAGCGCCATCAGCTGCGCCTTCAGCGCGCGACCGTGCTCGCGGAACCAGTCGCGCTGTTCGCGCCAGCCGGGGAAGCGCGCTTCCACTTCGCGCCAGTAGGCGGCGGAGTGGTCGTGGTGGATCAGGTGGCACAGCTCGTGCACCAGCACGTATTCGAACGCCGGCGGCGGCGCGAGCACCAGCGACAGATCCAGCGCGACCGTGCCGTCGGGGGCCAGCGAGCCCCACTGCGAACTCATGCGCTTGAATTGCACCCGGCGCGGCGCGCGCGGCAGGGTCGGCAGCCAGCGCGGCAGCCAGCGGCCGACGTCGGTCCGCGCCTCGGCCTCGTAGAAGTCGCGCAGCGCGCGCTGCAGCGCGGCCTCGCCGGCACGGGCCGACACGTGGAAGACCAGTGCATCGGCCTGCGCGTCGTTTTCACGGCGGAGCGCGGTGAAGCGCCCCGGCGCCCAGCGCAGCGGCATCGCGACGCCGCGCAGCGGCAGCGCGGCGGTCTCGTCGCGGCGCAGCGCGATCTGTTCGCCGTCGTGCAGGCGCGACAGCTGCTCGCGCAGCCAGCCGCCGTGTTCGGCCAGGAAGCGGTCCGCCGCGAGCAGGCTGGCGCGTTCGGGCACGGTCAGGCGCACACCGCGCTCGCTCACCGACAGCTTGATGCGACGCGCGCGTGGATCGCGCACGCGCAGCACTTCGACCGCGCGGCCGTCCTCGAAGCGGAACGGCACGACATCGCGCTGCTGCGGGCGCACGGCACGGGCGGGCGCGCGCACGGGGGACGCGTCGTCGCGCCATCGGAATCGGAAAGGCATGCGACATGCTACCCGCAGCGCGCTGCACTGCGGAAGGGGCGTCGCACCCGATGCGTCATTCCGCCTTCGAAAGTTTCAGCGCCGGCTCCAGGGTGAGGAACAGGCGCCGCACTTCGGCGCTGAACAGCGCGAAGCGCGCGTCGAGCTCGGCGCGGAAATCGTCGCGGTCGCTGGATTCGAGCTGGTCGACCGCGCCGTCGAGGAGCTTCAGCTTGCGGATCACCAGGTCCTCGCCGAGCACGAAGGAGACGTGGTCGTCGAGGGTCAGCGCCAGCCTCGTGACCTGCTTCCCGGCTTCCAGGTGCTTGGCGATCTCGTCGCTCTGCAGCTCCTGGTGCTGGCACTTGATCACCGCGCCGTGGTCGACCGGATCGCGCAGTTCGCATTCGTCGCCCAGCGACAGCCCGTCGGGCAGCGGGTCGCCGGCGATCCAGCCGGTGAGGATCGAGCGCGGCGCGACCTCGGCGTTCAGCGGCAGCGCCGGGAAACTGCCCAGCGCCTGGCGCACGTCGGAGACCACCGCTTCGGCGCTCTTGCGCGAGGAGGTGTCGACGGCGATGAAGCCGTGGGTCAGGTCAAGCATGGCGTCGGTGCGGCCGGGTTTCACGAACGCGCGCGGCAGCAGTTCGTGGACCAGGTCCTCCTTCAGCCGCTTGCGCGCGCGGCCGCCGAGGCGACGACCTTCCTTCTCCTCGATCTCCGCGAGCTTCTTCTGCAGCAGGTCGTTGACCACCGAGCCCGGCAGGATCTTGTCCTCGCTGCCGGCGGCGAGCCACAGCGCGTCGCCGATGCGGTGCGACAGCGCCTCCTCGTTGCGGCCGAACGGCGAGACGAAGCCGCGCGAGGACAGTTCCATCGGGCCGACCGGCTTGAGCGCGCAGTCGACGAGGCCGGCATCAAGGTCTTCGATGTTCAGCGAGGCGGGGAAGCGGAAGAACGTGAGGTTTCTGAAGAACATGGGGAGTCCGGAAAGGGTGAATGTCGTGTCGTCCCGAGGCCTGCGGCCGGGGGAGTCGGGCGGGAAGACGTGAGGGGCGCGACGGGCCCCTCGCTACGCCCGGGAGGACACCATCAAGGCGTCGTGCCCTCGTCGCTGCCGACCTCGCCGCCCAGCCACGCATGCACATCCGGCATCGGGGCGTCGCCCTGCCGGCCCAGCGACAGGAAGTCGAACAGCTTCGGGTCGCTGAGCTGCGAGGGACGGATGTCGCCCAGCGCGCGGGCGATCTGCTCGACGCGACCGGGGGTCTCGCGTTCCCAGGCGTCCATCATCTTCTTCACCTGCTTGCGCTGCAGGTTCTCCTGCGAGCCGCAGAGGTTGCAGGGGATGATCGGGAACTTCCGCGCCTCGGCGTAGGCGGCGATGTCGTCCTCGCGGACGTAGGCCAGCGGGCGGATCACCACGTGCCTGCCGTCGTCGCTCAGCAGCTTCGGCGGCATGCCGCTGATCTTCGAATGGAAGAACAGGTTGAGGAAGAACGTGGCGACGAGGTCGTCGCGATGGTGGCCCAGCGCGATCTTGGTGAAGCCCTGCTCCTCGGCGAAGGTGTACAGCGCGCCGCGGCGCATCCGCGAGCACAGCGAGCACATCGTCTTGCCCTCGGGCACCACGCGGGTGACGACCGAGTACGTGTCCTGTTCGAGGATGCGGTAGTCGACGCCGATCGACTGCAGGTACTCCGGCAGCACGTGTTCGGGGAAGCCCGGCTGCTTCTGGTCGAGGTTGACCGCGGTGATCGAGAACGACACCGGCGCCTTCTTCTGCAGCTGCAGCAGGATGTCGAGCAGCGTGTAGCTGTCCTTGCCGCCGGACAGGCACACCATCACCTTGTCGCCGTCCTCGATCATGCCGAAATCGGCGATCGCGCGGCCGACCTGGTGGCGCAGGCGCTTGGCGAGCTTGTTGGCCTCGTGCGCGACGCGGCGCGACGGCGGCGGCAGCGGATCGGAGAGGGGCAGGGAGGTGTTCATGCGAAGCCGCGACGTGGGCCGCGCATTCTAGCCCCGAAGCGGCGACGCGACCGTGGCGAGGCCGGCCGCGCATCGGGCAGCGCGCAGGGCGTCCGCGCAGGCTGCATGGTCGCGCGTCGCGGCGAAATTTGTAACGCATTGATTCCAATGGAAGAAGACGGTTGGCACGGCGCATGCGGAGATCTCCCTGCCGGCGCGATGCGTCGGCATTCCCCCGCAATGGAGTCCGCACATGCAACCCAACCGCATGCATCCCGTCCCGAAGCTGGCCGTGGTCGCACTGCCGTTCGTGCTGGCGCTGTCCGCGCCGATGGCGATCGCGCAGGGCACCGCCGGCGAGCAGGCCAAGGCCGATGCCACCGCGTCCGAACAGCCGGTGACCGACAGCTGGATCACCACCAAGGTGAAGGCCGATCTGCTGGTGACCGAGGAGACCAAGGGCCTCGACATCAACGTCAGCACGCAGAACGGCGTCGTCACCCTCGCCGGTCGCCTCGACAGCCAGGCCCAGGTCGACAAGGCCGCCGCCGTCGCCCGCGCCATCAAGGGCGTGAAGACGGTCGACACCACCACGCTGACGGTCAAGCCGCACGGCTGAACGACCGCAGCGTCACCCGCCGGTCCGCCGATCCCTGTTCCGGCCGCCGGCACCCCCGCGCAGGACGCCCGCGTCCACGCGGTTCCCCCGCAACACCATTCTCCGATCCCCAGAGGAGTGAACGCATGAACACCGACATCATCAAGGGCAAGTGGAAGCAGCTCAACGGCCGCATCAAGCAGCAGTGGGGCAAGCTCACCGACGACGACCTGACCGTGCTCGAAGGCGGCCGCGAATACCTCGCCGGCAAGGTCCAGGAGCGCTACGGCGTGACCAAGGACATCGCAGAGCAGCAGGTCCGCGATTTCGAGAAGAGCCTGCACTGATCCTTCGCTTCCGCCGTACCCGCGTCGCGCTCCCGTGCAGGAGCGATGCGGAAGACACCGCGGCGCGCGCCTCCCCTCGGGCGCCGCGGTGCGCCGTCGTCCTGCCGGTGTCCCGGCTCCGGTCAAACCGGCACCGGCAGGATGGCGACTTCATGGTTGCCGCGTCGCGCCGCGGGTCGCGCGCGGGCCCCACCGCCACCCGCGTTCTCTCTCGCCCATCGAGGCTTCGCCGCTCCGCGCCTCCCCCGCGGAGCGGCTTTTTCATGGGCGATGCGCGCTGCCTCCGGTGATCGGCGGCCGTATCATCGTGCGTCCCTCCGCGTGTCCGCGCCCATGCCCGAATTGCCCGAAGTCGAAACCACGCGCCGCGGCCTGGCGCCGCATCTGGAAGGCCGGCGCGTGCTCGGCGCGACGCTGCGGCGGCCGGACCTGCGCTGGCCGATCCCGCGCGAGATCGAGACCCTGCTGCCGGGGCAACGCATCGCCGGCATCCGGCGGCGCGCGAAATACCTGCTGATGGACACCGATGCTGGCACCGCGCTGTGGCACCTCGGCATGTCCGGCAGCATGCGCGTGCTGCCGGCGGACACGCCGGTGCAGGCGCACGACCACGTCGATCTGCTGATCGAAGGCAAAGGCAGGGCGGCCCCCAAGGTCCTGCGCTTCAACGACCCGCGCCGCTTCGGCAGCCTGCTGTGGCAGCCGCCCGGCGAGACGCACGAGCTGCTGCGCGATCTCGGGCCGGAGCCGCTGTCGGATGCGTTTGATGGCGCGGCTTTCAATGGCGATTATTTGTTCGAACGCAGCCGCGGGCGCAGTGCGCCGGTGAAGGCGTTCCTGATGGACCAGCGCATCGTCGTCGGCGTCGGCAACATCTACGCCGCCGAGGCGCTGTTCGCCGCGGGCGTGTCGCCGCTGCGCGCGGCGGGCAAGGTCTCGCGCGAGCGCTACCACGCGATCGCGCACGAGATCCGCCGCATCCTCGCCTACGCGATCGAGCGCGGCGGCACCACGCTGCGCGACTTCCTCAGCCCCGACGGTGCACCGGGCTACTTCGAGCAGGAGCTGTCGGCCTACGGCCGCGGCGGCGAACCGTGCCCGAAGTGCGGACGGCCGCTCAAGCAGGCGCTGCTGGCGCAGCGGGCGACCGTCTGGTGCGGCCACTGCCAGCGCTGAACCGCCGGGGCACGGTATAGTCGGCCTCCGACCGTCGGCGCCCCCGAGCTTCCCGTCCATGAGCGATCAAGCCCAGCAACCCGCCGAGATCACCCAGTGGCTGGACGCGGCCCGTGGCGGCGACCGCGCCGCGCTGGATCGCGTGCTCGGCACGCTCTACCACGAGCTGCACGCGATGGCGCGGCGCCAGCTGGCCGGGCAGTACGGGCAGACGCTCGATGCGACCGCGCTGGTCCATGAGGCCTACCTCAAGCTGATCGGCCGCCGCGACGTGCGTTTCGACGATCGCGCGCATTTCTTCGCCTATGCCGCCTCGGCGATGCGCAGCGTGGTGGTGGACTACGCCCGCCAGCGCCTCGCCCAGAAGCGCGGCGGCGACCTGCACCGCGTGACCGAGCTGCCGGACGATGTCGAGGGCGGCCTGCGCCTGGACGAGGACATGCTCGGCCTGGACACCGCGCTGACCAAACTCGCCGGCGTCGACGCCAAGCTCGCCCAGGTGGTGGAGCTGCGCTACTTCGCCGGCCTCTCCGAACAGGAGATCGCCGAACTGCTGCAGCGCTCCGAGCGCAGCATCCGTCGAGACTGGCAGAAGGCGCGGCTGTTCCTGCTGGCCTCCCTCGGCGGCCCCGAGGGCGAACGCTGACCGGCGGTTGCCCCATCGTGCGGCCCGGGCGACGATAGGGCCGACCCTCCACGCCGCTTTCCCGGGACGCGATGGACGCCGAACGCTGGCAGCGCCTGTCGCCGCTGCTCGATGCGCTGATCGAACTCGACGCCGAGGCCCGCAAGGACCGGCTGGCGGCGCTGCGCGAGGAGGATCCCGCGCTGGCGCAGGAGCTGGAGGACCTGCTGGCGCTGGAGGACGAGCACGAGGACTTCCTCGCCGAGCCGCTGGTCACGCCACCGCCGATGGCCAAGCCGGACACCGCGATCGGCCCGTACAAGCTCGACCGGCTGCTGGGCGAGGGCGGCATGGGCCAGGTCTGGCTGGCGCGCCGCGCCGACGGCCTCTACCAGCGCCGGGTCGCACTGAAGCTGCTGCGGCCGGGGCTGGCCGACCCCAACCTGCGCCAGCGCTTCACCCGCGAGCGCCAGATCCTCGCCCGCCTCGGCCATCCGCACATCGCGCGACTGCTCGACGCCGGCATCAGCAGCGACAACCAGCCGTATCTCGCGCTGGAGTACGTCGAGGGCGAGGCGATCACCGACTGGTGCCGCGCGCACGATCTCGGCATCGAGGCGCGGCTGAAGCTGTTCCTGCAGGTGTGCGAGGCGGTGAGCCACGCCCACGCCAACCTCATCGTCCACCGCGACCTCAAGCCGTCGAACATCCTGGTCACGCCGCTGGACGAAGTGCGGCTGCTGGACTTCGGCATCGCCAAGCTGCTGGACGGCCCGGAGCCCGGCCGCGAGCACACCCGCACCGAGGTCCGCGCCTTCACCCTGCACTACGCCGCGCCGGAGCAGATCCGCGGCGAGCCGGTCACGACCATGACCGACGTCTACTCGCTGGGCGTGGTGCTGTACGAACTGCTGGCCGAGACCAAGCCCTACCGGCTCAAGCGCCAGAGCGATGCCGAATGGGAGGAGGCGATCCTCGTCGCCGATCCGCAGAAGCCGTCGGCCAACCTGCTGCGCGAGGTCGACAGCGACCCCTCGCGCATGGCCGGCCTGCGCCGGCGCGCGAAGCAGATCGCGGGCGACCTCGACAACATCGCGCTCAAGGCGCTGCAGAAGCGCCCCGAGCACCGCTACCCGTCGGTCGAAGCGCTGGCGCTGGACCTCAACCGCTACCTGGAAGGCAAGCCGGTGCTCGCGCGGCCGCAGAGCATGGCCTATCGCACCCAGAAGTTCGTGCATCGCCATCGCTGGGCGCTGGCGACCACGGCGCTGGTGCTGGTCGTGCTCACCACCGCGCTGGTGCTGGTGACCTGGCAGGCGCGGCAGGCGGTGCGCGAAGCCACCCGCGCGCAGGCGCTGCAGAACTTCGTCACCGGCCTGTTCGAACAGGCCGGCGGCCGCGACAACGCCGGGCCGCTGGACGTGCGCAAACTGCTGGAGGCGGGCGAGCAGCGCGGCAATCGCGAACTGGCGACCCAGCCGCAGGCACGGGCCGAACTGTTCGGCGTGCTGGCGCGCCTCCGCCTGGGCCTGGGCGACTACCGCGAGGCCGAGCGCCTGCTCAAGTCGCAGGACGTGCTGCTGCGCAACCTCGAACGCGTGCCCGACAGCCTGCGCCTGGGCGCCGCCACCGATTACGGCCGCACGCTGCGCCTGCTCGGCAAGCCGGAAGCCTGCGTGGCGCGGCTCGGCCCGCTGGAGGAACTGGCCCGCGGCGAACAGCGCCAGCTGCCGGTGCAGGCCGCGGATTTCTACTCGGAGTTCGGCCGCTGCCAGCGTGTGCAGGGCCGGACCAAGGTGGCGCGACTGCTGTTCCAGCGCTCGCTGGAAGTGCGTCGCAACACCCTCGACGACATTCCCGGCGTGGTCGAGAACCTCGCCGACCTCGCCGACCTCGACAGCGACGCCGGCAACACCGCGCGGGCACTGCAGGGGTTCCGCAACGCGTTGGCGCAGCTGCAGGCGACCGCCGGCAACCGCCACCCGCTGGCGATCGACCTGCACCGGCGCCTGTGCGACCTGGAGCGACTGTCCGGCGACCTCGTCCTCGCCGAACGCGACTGCCACGACGCGCTGACCCTCGCCCTCGACCTGCGCGGCGAGGAAAACCGCGCCACCCTCGATGCGCGCCGCCAGCTCGCCGCGATCCACGTCGACCTCGGCCGTCTGCGCGAGGCCGACGACGCCTTCACCGAAGCCCAGCGCTGGCTGGTCGCGCGGGTGGGCCGCAACCACGTCGACACCGCGCGCAACGACAACAGCCTGGGCATCGTGGCCTGGGAGCTGGGCGACGGCGGCCGCGCGCTGCGCCACCTCGACCAAGCGCTGTCGGTGCTGCGCAAGGTGGCGGCATCGCCGTTGTACCCAGGGGTGCTGTTCAACAAGGCGATGGTGCTGCACGACCTCGGCCGAGACCGCGAGGCGCTGTCGCTGCTGCAGCAATCGCGCCGCCTGCGCGCCGCCAGCCTCGGCGAGCGCCATCCGCTGGTCGGCGACACCGATCGCCTGATCGGCGAGGTGCAGGCCGCGCTCGGTGCGCGCGATGCCGCACGCACCGCGCTGGCGGCCGCGGTCGCGAGCACGCGCGCGGGCTACGGTCCCGCGCACCCGCACACCCGGCGCGCGGAGCTGTCGGAGGCGCTGTTCGCACTGGAAGAGGCGCCGCCGCCGGAGGCGACGGAGGAGACACCACCGCCCATCGAGGCGCTGGCGACGCTGGACACGCTGACCCGGCTGCCGCAGTCCGACCCTGAACTGCGCAAGACCGCATGGCTGGCAGCCACCGCCCTGGCGCTGCAACACTGCCGCGAACCGGGGTACGGTGGCGGTCCCGAAGCGCTGGACCTCCTCGCCCGGGAGATCCACGAGACCTATCCCGAAGGCGGCGCCTTCGTCCGCGAGTTCGATCGCCAAAGCCGCCGCTGTCGCTGATCCGGAGTTCCGCCATGTCGCTCGATCGCCGTGTCCTGCCGTTGTCCGTCGTCTGTGCCGCCACCTTCTTCGCCGCCGGCTGCGCCGGATCCGAAGCCCGCGACCCCGGCGCGCCGCCCGAAGCGACACCCGCATCGGCACCGGCACCGGCGACCCGCAGCGCGGCTGGCGGCAGCATCGCCGGGCGCATTGCCTACGACACGGGCCCGGCGCCGGCGCTGCGCATCTGCGCGATCGGCAGCGGCGACCCGGCCGAGGCGACGCATCGCTGCGTGCGCACCGCCGCGGGCGCGACCGCCTATCGCATCGACGGCCTGCCGGCGGACGACTACAGCGTGTTCGCCTGGACCGACACCACGCCGCCGCGCGTGGGCGGGCACGTCCGGCAAGTACAATGCATCCGCGCGCCCTGCCCGCCGATGCCCGAAGGGGTGACGCTGGCAAGCGGCGCGAAGGTCGACGGCGTCGACCTCAACGGTTTCTACGACCGGCGCGACGACTTCCCGCCGCAGCCGGCGGACTGATCTCGCGCTGCGGCCTCAGCCCAGCGGCAGCGGACTCTGCATCGGCTCAATGCTGCCCTCGCCGCGCATGATCTTCTTGAACTCCGCGCGGCTGACCGACAGGTAGCGCTCGTTGCCGCCGATCTCGACCTGCGGGCCGTCCTGCACGGCGTGGCCGCGCTCGTCGACGCGCACGGTCATCGTCGCCTTCTTGCCGCTGTGGCAGATCGTCTTGATCTCGCTCATCTCGTCGGCCCACGCCAGCAGGTACTGGCTACCCTCGAACAGCTCGCCGCGGAAATCGGTGCGCAGGCCGTAGCACAGCACCGGGATGCGCAGGTTGTCGACCACCTCGCTCAGCTGCCACACCTGCGGCTTGGTCAGGAACTGCGCCTCGTCGACCAGCACGCAGTCGAGCCTGCCGTGCGCGGCGATGTCGGCGCGGACCCGCGCCTCCAGGTCGTCGTCGCGCTCGAAGGCCTCGCCCTGCGCGCTCAGGCCGATCCGCGAAGCCACCGTGCCGGCACCGGCGCGGAAGTCGAGCTTCGGCGTGAAGATCAGCACCCGCATGCCGCGTTCGCGGTAGTTGTGCGCGGACTGCAGCAGCGTGGTGGTCTTTCCGGCGTTCATCGCCGAGTAGTAGAAGTAGAGCTTCGCCATGCGTGTAGTGTAAGGGCGACGGCCTCGATCACGCTCCCCGCGCAGAGCCCCGCGCGCTGCAGCCACGGGGCGGGGTGGACGCAGGCGCGACCGGCAGCGTGGCGTCAGTGCGGCGGCGGCTCGACCTCCGGCACCGGCGCGTCGGCCTCGGGCTTCGTGTCCGGGATGCGCGAGACGGCCTCGATCTCGCCGACGGTGACGCGGCCGATCTTCGGCTTGCGCCAGATGCCGTCCTGCCAGGCCCAGTATTTCTTCGCGTTCCAGTAGCGCTCGTCGTAGAACTTCGAGCCGGGGATGGCGACACCGCCGTCGGGGCCGGGCATCACGATCGACACACCGCGGTTGAAGCCGGTGCGGCTGCCGGTCATGTTGTGGAGGCCGATGCGCAGCTGGTGCTCGTAGCGCGGCTTCGCGGCGGCATCGCCGAAACGGGCGAAGACCGCCTGGCCCTCGACGGGGACGCGGGCGCGTTCGGCCTCGGTCAATGCCTTCCAGTAGCGCTCGCGCAGCGACAGGAAGCCGAGGTAGCCGCGTTCGGCGGCGAGGTCCATCCAGATGTAGGCCTGCACCGGGTCGCGCGGCACGCCCTGGCCGTTCCAGTACATCTCCGCGACCATGCCCTGCGACGGCTTGTCGGCGAAGAACGCGGCACGTCGGAAGAAGCGCAGCGCGTCGTCAAAGCGTCCGTCCTTGTAGGCAGTCATGCCGAGCATCCGGTACTGGATGTCCTGATGGTGTTCGAGGAACCCGGCGGTCATCAGCATCGGATCGTCGGTGGGGTCCGGTGGCGGGCCGGCCGGCGCGGCGGCGGCGAGCGGGCCGGTCGCGCAGGCCAGCGCGAGACCGAGCAGGAGGGCGTGTCGCAGGGGACGTTCCATCGATCGCAGCCGTTTCGGTGGCGGAGGAGGCGCACGGTACCCGATCCGGCCCACGCTGGCGGGTAAACTGACGACCTACTTCGATCGTGTCGAGTTCCCGTTCACGGTGTCCATGCAAGGCCTCAATCCCCCCCAACGCGAAGCGGTCCTCCATGCCGACGGCCCGCTGCTGGTGCTGGCCGGCGCCGGCAGCGGCAAGACCCGGGTGATCGTGGAGAAGATCGCGCACCTGATCCAGTCGAACCGCTATCCCGCCAAGCGCATCGCCGCCATCACCTTCACCAACAAGGCGGCGAAGGAAATGCGCGAGCGCGTCGCCAAGCGCATCCGCGGCGACGCGGCGGAGGGCCTGACGATCTGCACCTTCCATGCGCTGGGCCTGAAGCTGCTGCAGATCGAGCACGCGAAGGCAGGGCTGAAGCGCGGGTTCTCGGTGTTCGACACCGACGACGTCGCGGCACAGATCAAGGACCTGATGCCCGGCGCGAAGACCGATGCGGTGCAGGCGATGCAGGGCCTGATCTCGCGCGCCAAGAACGCCGGGTTGTCGCCCGAAGAAGCGCTGGCCGCCGCGCTCGGCCCGCGCGAACGCGAGGCGGCGAACCTGTACGTCCGCTACCAGCAGCGACTCAACACCTTCAACGCAGTCGACTTCGACGACCTGATCCGGCTGCCGGTGCAGTTGCTGGAAGCCGACGAGGACTGCCGCCTCGCCTGGCGCGAGCGCATCGGCTACCTGCTGGTCGACGAATGCCAGGACACCAACGACGCGCAGTACCGGCTGCTGAAGGCGATCGCCGGCGAGAAAGGCCACTTCACCTGCGTGGGCGACGACGACCAGAGCATCTACGCCTGGCGCGGTGCGAATCCGGAGAACCTTGCGCAGCTGGGCAAGGATTACCCGGCGCTGCGCATCGTCAAGCTCGAACAGAACTACCGCTGCAGCAACCGCGTGCTGCGCGCGGCCAACGCGCTGATCGCGAACAATCCGCACGAGCACCTCAAGACGCTGTGGAGCCAGCAGGCCGACGGCGAGCGCATCCGCGTGCTGGAATGCCGCGACGGCGAGCACGAGGCCGAGCGCATCGCCTCCGAGATCCAGTTCATCGCCCAGTCGCACAAGGCCGAGTGGGGCGAGTTCTGCATCCTGTTCCGCGGCAACCACCAGTCGCGGCCGCTGGAAAAGGCGCTGCAGCTGCTGCGCGTGCCCTACCACCTCAGCGGCGGCACGGCGTTCCTCGATCGCGGCGAAGTGAAGGACGCGCTGTCGTGGCTGCGCCTGATCGCCAATCCCGAGGACGACGCGGCATTCCTGCGTGCCGTGCAGTCGCCCAAGCGCGAAGTCGGCGCGACCACGCTGGCGAAGCTGGCCGAACTGGCGCACCAGGCTGGCCTGCCGCTGTCGCGGGCAGCCGAGTCGGTCGGCCTGCTGAAGCAGTTGCAGCCGCGCGCGGCGAACGCGCTCAGCGGCTTCGCCGACCTCGTGAAGGCGCTGCGCAGCGAGTCGCGCACGCGCACGCCGGCGGAGCTGGTGAAAGAGCTCAACGAACGCAGCGGCCTGCTCGCCGCAGTGCGCGCGCAATGCAAGAACGAGCAGATGTTCCAACTGCGCCGCGGCAACCTCGACGAACTGGCGAACTGGTTCGATGGCGCCCGTGGCGGCGCCGGCCCGGGCGAACTGGCGGCGTCGCTGGCGCTGCTCAGCCACGCCGACAAGGGCGAGCCCGGCAACCAGGTGCGGCTGATGAGCCTGCACGCGGCGAAGGGGCTGGAGTTCCGCTACGTGTTCATCGTCGGCATGGAAGACGGCACGCTGCCGCACGAGGCCAGCCTGGAGGAGGGCCGCCTCGACGAGGAACGCCGGCTGCTCTACGTCGGCATCACCCGCGCCAAGGAGCAGCTGTGGCTGTCGCACTCGCGCGAGGCGCAGCGCTGGGGGACGAAGCTGCGGTTGACGCCCAGCCGCTTCCTCGACGAACTGCCGGCGGCCGAACTCCAGCGCGACGGCGCCGACCCGGTGGCCGACGCCGAGCGCAAGAAGGAACGCGCCGACGCGGGGTTTGCGGCGATCCGGGCGATGCTGGACGGCTGACGGCTGACGGCGGGCGCGGACGGTCACACCCGCCGGCTACACTGCGCGATCCGCTCGATCGCTTCCCGGAGATCCCATGCGCAGGTCCCCCCTGTTCCTCGCCCTGTTCGCCGCCGCCCTGTCGCTCGGCGCCTGCCGCACGATGCCCGCCGCGGAAGGCGGCACCGCTGCCGCCGACACCCCGGCAGCCACCGCGACGGTGCCCGCCGACGACAATCTCAACGCGGTGCTGTGGATGCAGCGCGCCGCCGAGTACCGCGCCACCTGCGAGACCGTCTATCACGCCGCCGCCGAACGCCTGGACGCCGCACTGAAGGACCCGGACTGGGACGCCCTGGTCCCCGCCGAGCGCGCCAGCGCGGCGAAGGGCCTGCCGCCGGCGGTGGTGCTGGACGTCGACGAGACCGTGCTCGACAACTCGCCCTACCAGGCCCGGCTGGTGCGCAGCGGCGGCGAGTACGACGAAGTGTCCTGGGACGGCTGGGTGCGCGAGGAGAAGGCGCAGCCGGTGCCGGGCGTGCTCGACTTCGCCAAGGCCGCGACCGCCCGCGGCATCACCCTGATCTACATCTCCAACCGCGCCGAGCACCTCGGCCCGGCCACCCTGTCGAACCTGCGCAAGGCCGGGCTGCCGGTGAAGGACGACAGCGTGTTCCTTGGCCTCGGCACCTTCGTCGAGGGCTGCGAACAGGAAGGCTCGGAAAAGCTGTGCCGGCGCCAGTTGGCCGGCCGCAAGTACCGGGTGCTGATGCAGTTCGGCGACCAGCTCGGCGACTTCGCCCAGGTCGTGGCCAACACGCCCGACGCCCGCGACGCGCTGGAGGCGCAGTACCGGGGCTGGTTCGGCCAGCGCTGGTGGGCGCTGCCCAACCCGAGCTACGGGAGCTGGGAGCCGGCGCTGTTCAACAATGCCTGGCCCGATCCCCGCGAGACCCGCCGCGCCAGCAAGCGCGAGGCGCTGAATCCGGCGGAATGAGTCCGCCAGCCACCTTCATTCCGCAAAGAATCAATGAATTCAGTGCGTTGAACCATACAACTTGAAGTGTTGCATCAGGATCGGCGGACGGTTACCCTGTCCGCCGTCCGGCCTCGCCGGAGCCATGCCACAACCGTGACCTGCCGGCGCGAGCCGGTCTTGCAGGAGACCCGACCACGGTCTCCTTTTTCTTGCCTGTCGCTTGTCGGCCCCGGTCCGGCCCGCCAAGATGCCGGTTCATGTCCGCCGTCCTCACCCGCCCCCGCTCCCGTCCGGCCGCACTCGCCGCGCTGCTTGCGCTGGCGGTCGCCCTGGGCCTGGCCGGCTGCGGCGGGCGCGAACCCGCGCGCACCGCGTCCGCCGGCGCCACCGAGCCGGTGCAGGCGGTCGCGCTGCTGAATGCGCGCCTGCGCGAGAACGACCTGGCCGGCTTTGCCCGGGAGGCGGTGCCGCCCGATCTGCATGCGCCGCTGGCCGCGGCCTGGCAGGCCGGCCACACCCGCTGGCCGTTGGAGGAACTGCCGTTCGAGCGGCGCATCCCCGGCATGCTGGCGGCGCTCTCTGCCGACGACGCCGAAGTCCGGCTGCGCAAGGGCTTCGACCGCCAGTTCGGCCATGCCGACGGCGAGATCCGCGCGGCCGCCCAGGCGCTGGGCCTGTTCGGCGAGAAATACCTGCAGGGCGACCGCCGCCTGAGCGACGACGAACGCGCCCACTACGTGCAACTGGTCAAGGCCGTGACCGACTGGGGCGCACGGGCCGGACTGGGCGACCCCCGGCGCGGCCACGCGGCGATCCCGAAGCTGGTCATCGCCGCGCGCGGCAGCGGCGTGCGGTCCGAGGCCGACTTCCGGCGCATGGGCATGGACGAAAGCCTGCAGCGGCTGGGGCCGATGGCTACCGCGCTCAAGGACGTGCTGCGCGGGTACGGGCTGGACCTGGACGCCGCCCTCGACGGCATGACGCTGACCGAGGACAGCCGGGACGGGGACCATGCCCGGGTCCGCATGCGCTACACGCTGGGCGGGGCGACGATCGACACCGCGATCGCAGTGGAGCGGGTGGACGGCCACTGGTATGTGAGCGACTTCCTGCGCCACGCCCGCGCCGCCGCGGCCACGACCGACGGAACGGCGCCACCGGTGCCGCCGGGTGCACCCGACGCGGCGAAGTAGCCGACTTCGTCATAATGACGGCGATCATGCCGAACCGCCCGACTCCGCCCGACCAACCGACCCTGTTCGCGTCCGCCGATGGCGCCGACCCCGGCCCCGCGCCGGACGTCGCGCCGGTGACGCCCGACGCCGCGCAGGCCGACGCCGCACCGCCAACGTCGGACGCACCCGAGACACCGCCGGCCCAGGCGGCGCTGGGCATGCCGCCCGCCGCCGCGGACGCGATGCCGCCGTCGCCCGCGCCGCAGGGTCGCGGCCGGCGGCCGTGGTGGGCGGGGCTGCTCGGCCGGGTGCTCGAGCCGTGGATCCAACTGCACATCGACCCGCTGCCGGAGCACCTGGCCGACGATCCGCGCCCGGTCTGCTACGTGCTGGAGGACTACGGGCTGTCCAACGCGCTGATCCTCGAACGCGCCTGCCGCGAGGCCGGCCTGCCGTCGGCGCTGCGCCCGCTGCCGGGCGACCCGCTCAAGCGCAAGCGCGCCTACGTCGCCCTCTCGCGACGCCATCCCACTGCGCTGGGGCTGGCCGCGGACATGGCGGTGGATCTCGCCGCCGGCAAACCCCCGAAGCTCAATCGCCCGGCGCGCCGGCATTCGGAGGCGCTGGCACGCCTGCTGGAAGCGCATCGCGCCGACCCCGGGCTCGACGTGCGCCTGGTGCCGGTGTCGATCTTCGTCGGCCGCGCACCGGACCGGAACAACGGCTGGTTCTCGGTGCTGTTCTCCGAGAACTGGGCGATCGTCGGCCGCTCGCGCCGGCTGCTCGCGATCCTGCTCAACGGCCGCGACACCCACGTGCAGTTCGCCGCGCCGGTGTCGGTGCGCGAGACCCTCGCCGAGGACCTGCCGCCCGAACGCACCGTGCGCAAGCTCTCGCGCGTGCTGCGTACCCACTTCAACCGCATCCGCGAGGCGGTGATCGGGCCCGACCTGTCGACCCGGCGCCTGCTGATCGACAAGGTACTGGCCGCCGACCCGATACGACAGGCGATCGCCGACACCGCGCGCCGCGAGAACGGCAAGCCGGAAGACGCGTGGAAGAAGGCGCAGGCCTACGCCTACGAGATCGCCGCAGACTACTCGCCGCCGGTGGTGCGGTCGGCCTCGTTCCTGCTGACGACGGTGTGGAACCGCATCTACCGCGGCGTGCTGGTGCACCACCTCGACAAGCTCAAGCAGGCCGCGCCGGGCTACGAAGTGATCTACGTGCCCAGCCACCGCAGCCACATGGACTACCTGCTGCTGAGCTACCTGCTCTACACCAAGGGCACCGTGCCGCCGCACATCGCCGCCGGCATCAACCTCAACCTGCCGGTCATCGGCACGCTGCTGCGCAAGGGCGGCGCGTTCTTCCTGCGCCGCAGCTTCCGCGGCAACGCGCTGTACTCGGCGGTGTTCTCCGAATACGTCGCGCAGCTGGTGTCCGGCGGCTACTCGATTGAATACTTCATCGAGGGCGGGCGCTCGCGCACCGGCCGCCTGCTGCAGCCCAAGGGCGGCATGCTGGCGATGACCATCCGCGCCCACCTGCGCCAGCCGACGCGACCGGTGCTGTTCCAGCCGGTGTACATCGGCTACGAGAAGCTGATGGAAGGCACCAGCTACCTCGACGAATTGTCCGGCAAGGCCAAGACCAAGGAATCGATCTGGCAGCTGCTGATGGGCATCCCGCGGGTGCTGCGCAGCAACTACGGCCAGGTGGTGGTGAACTTCGGCGAGCCGATCATGCTCGGCGACGTGCTGGCCGAACGCGCGCCGGAATGGGACGGACGGCCGATCGGCGAGGACGAGAAGCCGCAATGGCTGACCGGCGCCATCGATGCGCTCGCCGACCGCATCCAGGTCAACATCAACCGCGCCGCCGACGTCAATCCGATCAACCTGCTCGCGCTGGCGGTGCTGTCCACGCCCAAGCACGCGATGGGCGAAGCCGACCTGCTGGCGCAGATCGCGCTGTCGAAGACCCTGCTGGCCGAAGTGCCGTACTCCGACCGCGTCACCGTCACTCCGCACACGCCGCAGGAGATCGTGAAGCACGGCGAGGAGATCGGCGTGCTGGAGCGCACGTCGCACCCGCTGGGCGACGTGCTGCACGTCGACGGCGACACCGCGGTGCTGCTCAGCTATTTCCGCAACAACGTGCTGCACCTGTTCACCGCGACCGCGTGGATCGCCTGCTGCTTCCAGCACAACCGCCGGATGAGCCGCAACACGCTGCTGCGGATCGGCCGCTCGCTGTACCCGTTCGTGCAGGCGGAGCTGTTCCTGCCCTGGGACGAGGACGGCTTCGCCGGACAGGTCGATCGCACCATCGCCGTGTTCGTCCGCGAAGGCCTGCTGCAGCAGGTCAGCGAGGACGACGGCGGCATCCTCGCCCGCAACGCCGGCCAGTCCGACGAGGTGTTCCGCCTGCGCGCGCTCGGCCATCCGTTGCAGCAGGCGTTCGAGCGCTACTACATCGCGATCTCGGTGCTCGCCAAGAACGGCCCAGGCGCCCTCGCCGCCGGCGAACTCGAAAGCCTCTGCCACCTCGCCGCGCAGCGCCTGAGCCTGCTCTACGCCCCGGCCGCGCCTGAGTTCTTCGACAAGAGCCTGTTCCGCACCTTCATCCGCAAACTGCGCGAACTGAAACTGGTCAGCACCGACGAGAACGCAAAGCTCGTCTTCGACCAGCGCCTCGACAACTGGGCGCGCGACGCCAAGACCATCCTCGGCCGCGAACTGCGGCACACGATCGAGAAGGTGAGTCCGGAGGCGGTGAAGCGGGAAGAGACACCGAACGCACCGTAGCGTCTCGAGCGTTTCTGCCTGACGACAGTGATCGTGTCGGCAAGAACGACGCCCCTGGTGCGTCGTGTGACAGACCAGGGGCGTACCGAGTCAGTCGGCAACCGGTCAGCGCTTCTTCTGCCGCGCACGTTCCTGCATCACCTGCCGGACCGAAGGCTTGGACGGCTGCCTGTTCGAGGTAGGAGACTGCGGGGTCGTCGGCGTGGCAGGAGTGGATCGCGCGCCGGGTGCGAGCACCGGCAATGGCCCGCCAGTACGGAGATAGCGAGGCGTGATGCGAATGATGGCGCTGCGGGTCATCCCATCGTTGAGCGTCATGTCCAGGCGCACGCATTCGTTGGAACCGGTGTAGCTGATCCACCAGTTCCGGCGATACAGGCCACCGCCCAGATGCTGGAAGCTGTTCGCCTCGCCCTGCGACGCGGTCCCCAGCGGAATGCCTGCGTCCGGACACGCGATGCCGGTCACGCTGGTCTGGGTGATGGTCGCGTTGGTGATCGGCACGCCATTGGCGTCCGTCAGCTTCCATTCGAACGGCACCGACTGCGGTGCACGCACGATGTAGGTGGTCGTGGGGCTGGTCAGCGGTTTAGACGATGGCACGAAACCATAGATGATGCGGTAGGTCGACGAGCGGCTTACGGTGTTGCCTGCGCGGTCACTGGCGCTGCAGGTGACCGTCCGCGTGCCCAGCGTGGCCGTGGAGAAGCCGGTGCAAGACTGGCTCACCACGCCTGACAGGCCATCGCTGGCCGACAGGCCGAAGTCATGCGTGGCGTTCAGCACCACCAGCGCGGGCGGCATGGTGACGGTCATCTGCGGCGGTGTCTTGTCGATGTTGGCGGTGATCACCGCGCTCGGCGCGCTGGTGTTGCCGGCCTTGTCGGTAACGGTCTTCGCCACGGAGGCGATGCCCGTGCCTTCCTGGCTGAGGACCTGGGTCGACGGGCAGGCCGTCGCGAGCCCCGACAACGCGTCGCTGCAGGTGAAGTCGACGATGACATCGTCGCGGTACCAGCCGTACCCGTTGGGCGCCGTGCGCGGCGCATTCGACACCACCGGCGGCGTCTTGTCGAGATTCACCGACACCGTGTTGGAAGTCGTGGCGTTGCCCGCCAGATCGCGCACGGTCCGGACCGGCGAGGTGCGGTTGTGCCCCTCCTGGGACAGCACGTCGTTGGCGGGGCAGGCCCCGGCGATGCCGGAGGTGGCGTCGGAGCAGGTGTAGGCGATCGCCACGTCCTGCCGGTACCAGCCGGCGGCGTTGGGCGGCGTGACCGCATACGCCCCGAACGACGGCGGCGTGGCGTCGCGCTTGTACGAGGCGTACACGATCGTCTCGCCCGGCAAACTGACGGCCCTGCAATAGCCGAAGTTGTCGCGGACGTCGGCGGTGATGTCGATGTCGACGCAGCCCTCCTTCACCGTGATCGGCGTTTCCGGGTCCGTCACCGACCAGCGCAGCTGCACATCGCCTACATACCAGCCGTTGTCGCCGAGTGGGCCTGTGAATATGGGCGTGACCACGGGGCGGGTCGTGTCGGCGCGCACGTAGAATTCCTGCACGGCTGGGGTGGCATCGACGTTGCCGGCGACGTCCTTCGCACGGACGTACAGCCGCCAAGGCTGGGCGGAGTAAGGGAGCGTGTAGTCGAACGGCGTGTTGCAGGGGAACGTGCCGAAGTCGTCGAACTGGCAGACGTAGTCGCCGGGGGGGCTGGCCGGACCGGAGCGGTCGTCGCTGACCGGCGCGAAAGTGAAGTGCACCATCGCGTACGACGAGGTCGGGCTGCCGTAGAACGCCGTGCCCTGCGCGCCGTCGAAGGCCGTATCCGGTGCGACGGTGTCGCGGCGGATCAGCACCGAACGCGTGTTGGTGCCGCCTTCGCTGGTGGCGGTGCAGGTCAGGGTGACGCCATCGGTGTCGTTGACGATGTTCGTGACGCCGCAGCCGGACGTGGTCACTGGTGTCTCGTAGTCGCGCACCAGCCATTCGACGCGCACGTCGGTGTTGTACCAGCCGCTGGCGATGGGGTCGCCGCCGTTGACGTACAGCCAGATCTCGGGCGCCGATACATCGGGCGCACGGTTCAGGACCATGGTGTAGACGAGAACGGCACGGAAACCGTTGCCGTCGACTGCCTCGATCTGCAGTGGATAGGTGTCCGGGATGCCCGCTGGCGTGCCGCGGACCCGGCCGAAGTTGTCGAAGTGCAGGCCGTATGGAAGAGCGCCGCTGGTGATGCGGTAGGTCACGCTCGACGGGACGTAGCTGCCGGTGCCGATCATCGTGAAGTCGATCGCCACCGGCACGCCGTTGGTGACGGCGGCGAGGCTCGACGCCGCGATGGCGACCTGTGGCGCTTGGCCGCTGTCGTTCGCGCCCCAGCAGACGTTGGCGCCGTCCTCGCGGATCGCGCAGCTGTGCGCGGTGCCCGCGGCGATCGCCACGTACAGGCCGTCTTCCGGCGGCGTCGCCTGGCCCTGGTCGTTGCGTCCCCAGCAGGCGATGCGGCCGTTGCCGAGGATCGCGCAGTTGTGGAACGCACCCGCCGCGAGCGCGCGGTACGGCGCACCGCCGAGGTCGGGCGGCGTGGTCTGGCCTTCGGCGCCCAAGCCCCAGCACTGCACCGCGCCGGCCTGGTCGATGGCGCAGCTGTGGCGTTCGCCGACATCCACCGCCTTGAATACGCCCGCGGGCGCGGCGGTCTGCCCGTCGGCCGCGTAGCCCCAGCAGGCGAGGGTGCCATCGTCACGCAGGCCGCAGCTGTGGTTGAGACCGGTGGCGACCGAACGGAACACGCCCGACGGCGGGGTCCCCTGGTCGTTCATGTTCCAGCCCCAGCAGCGGACGTCGCCGGCAGCGGCGATGGCGCAGCCGTTGAACTGGCCGACCTCCAGCGCGCGCAGCGCCTCGGCGGGGACCGCGTTGCCGTCGTGGCTGTCGTCACCCCAGCAGGATGCCTGCCCGTCGGCCGCGAGCGCGCAGCCGTGGTCCGCAGCGACGGCGATCTCCTGGCGTCGGAGCAAGGGAGGACGACTCTGCCCGTAGGCGTCGTCACCCCAGCAGAAGAGCCTGCGATCGCCCCGGAGCACGCAGGAATGCGCTTCTCCCACCGCGATCGCGGGCGCGCCGGACTTGTAGCCCGGCGGCTTGAGAGAAACGGATGCATCCCCCCAGCACACCATGCCGCGGTAGATGTTGTAGGCACACGTGGTGTCGCCCAGCGCGGACAGGTTGTAGTACCCGGTACCGGCAGGCACCTGACCCTGGCCGTGACTGCTGTCGCCCCAGCACACCAGCGTTCCCTGCTGCAGCGTGGCCACGCCGCATGCGTGGTGGACGCCGACCACCAACTCCTGGATGCCGCCCGACTGCGGCTGCCACGCCGCCGCGTCATCGCCCCAGCAAACGACCTGGTCCATCGTCGTCCTGCCGCAGACATTGGCGCCGGACGCAGCGAATTCGTTGAACGCGCTGAGGGGCTTGCTCGACACGGCCAACCCTTGCCCCCAGCATTGCAGGTCTCCGTTGTTCAGCGCGCACGAAAACCGGTCGCCGACGTGGACCTCATCGAAGGGACCGGATGGCGGCGCAGATTGACCGTAGGTATTGTCGCCCCAGCAAGCGACCGTGTGGCCCTCCTCGCGAATCGCGCACGC
This sequence comes from Lysobacteraceae bacterium, assembly GCA_044227145.1. GTDB lineage: Bacteria > Pseudomonadota > Gammaproteobacteria > Xanthomonadales > Xanthomonadaceae > Lysobacter_I. The sequence continues at coordinate 133,769 of JBGAFR010000001.1, read as the reverse complement.
GTGCGAAGCACCCACCGATACTTGCTTGAAGAGACCTGCAGGGGGCGTGGGCAGCGGCTCCCCCCAGCACGAAAGCGTGCCGTCCGTCGTGATGCCGCAAGCGCGTGTATCCCCGAACGACAACCGCCGGTACTTGCGCGATGGCGGTGTCAGCGGCCCGGTCGCACCTGCGCACTCGACGTTCCCGTCGATTTCGAGGCCACAACCGAAACCGCGACCGGCAGACACCGAGGAATGGGTGTAGTTCGGCTCGGGCACGCTGCCAGTCCCGGGGCCGGGATCCCCCCAGCACCGCGGCGCACCTGCCTCGTCACGCGCGCAGCCGTGGGCACGGCCCAGCGCAAGGGCGGTGAACTTGCCTGCGGGCGCGGCGAGCTGCCCCAGCGTATTGTCGCCCCAACAGGCGATCGAACCGTCGATCCGCACGGCACAGCTGAAATTGCGACCCGCGGCAACGGCAATGAAGCTGCCCACCGTCGGCGCGGTCGTCTGCCCGGAGGTGTTCGTTCCCCAGCACGCGAGCGTGCCGTCGGCACGCAGCGCACAGGCATGGTTGTAGCCGATCGCGACCTGCAGGAATCGCCCGGTGGGCGTGGTGCCGAGGTCGGGATACCCCGGCGCGGTCCAGCAGCGGAGGGCGCCGTCGCTCTGGAGGGCACAGGCGCGGCCATCGCCGATCGAGAGGTCGCGGAAGCCGTTACCCGTCGGCATCGTGTCGGCCAGCGTCCCGCCCCAGCAGCGCAGTTGGCCATCGGCGCGGACACCGCAGGTTTCCGCATTGCCCGCGCTGACCGCCACGTACGGACCGACCGGCGGCGGCGTGGCGATCGAGGTCGGATTGCCCCAGCAGGCGATCTGGCCGCTCCCGCGCACCGCGCAGGCGTGGTCGAGTCCCACGCTCACCGCGACGAAGCGCCCCACCGGCACCTGGTAATCGCCGTAGTTGACGTCACCCCAGCACGACAACGTGCCGTCGTCGACGATGACGCAGGTGCGGTATTCGTTCGCATCCAGCGACTGGAACGGACGTGGCGCCACTTCGCTGGCGGCCCGGGCCGCGACAGGCGCGAGACAAAGGCCGAGGACGAACAGAGCGGCGTGGGCCACGCGGCGGACGTCCGCCACGGAACGGATTCGGATCGACATGACATTTTCCCCTGGCGTGCAGCGCCGCGCATGCACGCCCTGCGTGCATGCCCCCATGGCCATCCGCGGCAGCGAACCGGGATTATAGGGGCGCGGCTCCCCGGCGCCCAGTGTGGGTGGTCACGCCTTCAGCGGCGCGTCCCGCCCCCGGCCGCCCGCCTGCCCGGCTTGACCGGCGCACGTTGCCCACGCACGGCCTTGGCCCCCGCAGGCGACACCGGCGCGACTACGGTGTAAGTGCTGCGGAGCGCCGTGGTGTTGCCGGCGCGGTCCGTCGCGATGCATTGCGCGATCCGCTCGGCGGGACCACCGGGCTCGCCCTGGTAAGGCGTGGTGTCGACCGGCGTGCAGACGAGGCTGTCCAGCCCCGACAGCGCATCGGATGCAGAGGCGTGATAGTCGTGCGTCGCACCGACCGGCAACTCGCTCGGCGGCATCACGGCATCCAGGAGCGGCGCCGTCCAGTCGATGCGGATGGGGGTTTGCGGTGTCGAGGCGACATTGCCGGCCTTGTCGCGCACCGTGTACAGCGGCGGCACATGCACGCCTTCCGTGAGGAAGTCGGCGTCGGGGGGACAAGGGTCCACCGTGCCCGATGTCTGGTCGTTGCAGGCGAAGTGCGCATGCTGGGGCGCTTTGTACCAACCGTTCTCGTTCGGGGCGGGCTCCGGCCAGTACCAGACGAAGATCCACGGCGGCGTGGCATCGCGCTTGATGTACCGCGATTCGCTTCGCGAGACGCCCGCGCGATTCACGGCGACGCAGGTCAAGGTCGAGACGAAGTCGGATGTGACGGTGCGCGCATCGCAACCGGTTGTATCGACGATCCCGCTTTCACGGTCGTCCACCTGCCATGCGATCTCGACGTCGCCGTTGTACCAGCCGTTGTCGCCCATCGGGCCGGAGATCGTGGCGCCGATGTCCGGAGGCGTGGCATCGGCGGACGGCCCCACCTGCAAAGTGTAGTCGCGCGTCGCCACGAAACCGTTCGCATCACGGACTTCCACGGTGAACCGGTAGAAGGCGTGCGGCTGGTAGGTGTTGAAGATCAGATGCCCCTCCTGCGACAGGAGGTCCGGAGGGAGATCGCCACCATCGACGATGCGGAACATCGGGTTGCGCGGCACGTAGCCTCCGCTGGCGTCAACCGTGAGCTGCGCCTCGTAGAGGTCGGCGTAGCCGCCGACCGCAGGCGGCAATGTGGCGGGCGCGAGCGACAGCGACGGCGCCTGGCCTGCGCCATTGTCGCCCCAGCACGCGCGCGTGCCGTCGTCGCGCACTGCGCAGCTGTGCGCGCCGCCGGCCGCGACCGAGACGAACCGTCCGGCGGGCGGCACGGCCTGTCCATGGTCGTTGCGGCCCCAGCAGGCGAGCGTGCCCTCGGCACGGATCGCGCAGGCATGGAATGCACCGACGGCCAGCGCGACGTAGCGAGCGTCGGCGGTCGGCGGTGTCGACTGTTCCTCGGAATCCAGGCCCCAGCAGCGCAGGCGGCCATCGCCAGCAATCGCGCACGAATGGCGTTCGCCGACGTCGACGGTCAGATAAGTGCCCGCCGGCGCATTGGTCTGGCCATCCGCCTCGTAGCCCCAACACGCCAGCGTGCCGTCGTCGCGCACGCCGCAGCCGTGGTTGAGGCCAGTAGCGACATGTCGGAACACGCCCGCCGGAGGCGAGGCCTGGCCGTTGGCGTTCCAGCCCCAGCACGTGACATCGCCGCTGCGCTCGATGCCGCAGCCGCCGAACACGCCAACGTCCACGTCACGCACCTGCAGGCCGGGCGGCGGCAGGTTGGCATCGCGCTGGTCGTCGCCCCAGCAATGCAGCATGTTGCCGCGATCGGTGGCGCAGGCATGGTCGCCGCCGGCACCCGCGATCGACCCCATGATCACGGGGACATCCCGTTGGCCCTTCGCGTCGTCGCCCCAGCAGTCGACGCCCCCGGCGACATCCACGTTGCAGGTATGGTTCGCTCCCGCGACGAGGCGGCCCGCGCCAGCGGGAACGGCCCGCAGTCCGCGCACAGAGTATTCGCGTCCGCGGCAAGTGATGAAACCGTCCGCATGCAATGAACAGACATCCGCGCCCGATGCGGCCAGCGAAACGACATCGTCGTAGGAATATTTTTGCGACGCCGGTTGTGCCGTGCCCATGCATTCAACCCCGTGCCAGAGCCTCCAGCAGACGAAGGTGTCGCCGACCACTGCATCCGAGTAATGGTAAGCGGTGAAGGGAACAGACAGGCTGCCCGCGCTGTTCCAGCATTCGGGCAAGGCCTCGTCCCTGCCTGCGCAGAGGATGGCATCGCCACCGTAGAGCCGGGTGAATCCGCCGCCGACGGGCAAGCGCGTGACCAGGGGATCGCTGCCCCAGCACACGACGATGCCTTCCACCGACAGGCCGCAGCTGTAGTCATCGCCGGCCAGCACGCTGCGATATCGCCCTGGCGTCACCTGCGTCTGGCCCGCGCTGTCGTCACCCCAGCAGACGATGCGGTCATCATCGGCAAGCCCGCAGGCGTGCGCCTTGCCGACACTGATCGCATGCATCGGATCGACCGGTACTGGCCCGAGCGACTCGCCCCAGCAGCGGATGCGGTGATCGACATCGACCCCGCAACCACGATCGCGCCCCAGGGACACGTCGAGGTAACGACCCGGTGGCGGCACCAGCGGCGATTCCGCATCGAGGCAATGCGCGATGCCCTCCGGATCCAGCGCACACACGGTGCCGCCGCCCATGACGAGCCGTGTCAGCGGCACACCCAGCCCGGTCACGCCTTCCAGGAACACGCTTTCGCCCCAGCAGTCGACGGCGCCATCCCGCCGGCGTCCGCAGGCCTGGGCATAACCAGACGCCAGCTCGGTGAACTCGCCGCGCGGAGAAGGCATCGGCCGCGGCGTTCCGCTGTATCGCGTGCCGCCCCAGCACACGACCGTACCATCCACCCTCAGTCCGCACGCGTGGTAGGCACCCACGGAAAGATCGATGAAATCGTCGCTTTCCGGCGCCTGGTTGCCGCCATCCACGTCAAGGCCCCAACACAGGATGCGGCCATCGCTGCGCAAGGCGCAGGCATGGAGGGAAGACACTTCGACCTTAAGAAATCGCCCGGGCGGCGAACGGTCGATCGGGAAATCGCCGTAAAGGCCCGCAGTCCAGCAGGCGAGTGCCCCGTCCGTGCGCAATGCGCAGCCGACGTCCGAGCTGATCGACACCGAGCGGAACGGGCCATCGGTAGGCGCCGCGGCGGCCAACTGTGGCACATCGCCCCAACAGGTGAGGCTGCCGTCCATGCGGACACCACAGGTTTCATCGAAGCCCGTCGCAAGCATGCGCCAGGGCCCCGCCGGCGCCTCCGGCACCGGAGACCCGGAGGCGGAACGGCAGACGGCTTCGCCATCGACCCGCACGGCACACATGCGTCCCCAGGAATCTCCGGATGTCATCGATCGGAAGCGCTCCGTCGACGTGGGAGGAAAGCCGTTGTCTTGGGGCCAGCATCGGATCCGGCCATCGGATACGATCGCGCAAGCGTTGTCGCCTATGGCGAGATGGTCATCCAACGCATCCGGGTCACCCATCGCATGCGCGGGTGACATGCCAAGGCCGGCTAACCACATCCCCAGCAAGACACCCCATGCCCGGCGCATCGGGCAAGAACCGACCCTGTTCATGGCATTGGCTTCCAGCATTCCGGTATCGGGCCCAAGAGTCTAGCCATCTTGGCAGCAGGAGCAACGCGCAGGGCATCCCTGCGGGATCAGCTCGCGCTCATTCTCCGTCGGTACGCCCCAGCAGGAACCCCAACGGCACCTCCACCCGCGCCCGCCACGCCACTTCGCTGTGCTCCGCGCCCTCGAAGCGCTTCGAGACGAAGTCGCGACCCTCGCGCCAGCCCGCGCGGCCCAGAGCGGCATCCATGCGCTGCTGGTACGGGGCGTAGCCGGCGTCGAGGGTGGCGGTGCCGTGGTCGAGGTAGAGCCGGTGCGTGCGGCGGTCGGGCAGGTGGGCGGCGAACCAGTCGATCGTGCAGCCGCCGCAGGCGGGCCAGTGGGTGGACAGCGCGGCGCCGCCGCCGAACACCCCGGGATAGCGCACCGTGGCGTAGAGCGAGATCAGGCCGCCCATGCTCGAGCCCATGACGAAGGTATCGTCGCGACCGGGCAACGTGCGGTACTGCGCATCGACGAAGGGTTTCAGTTCCTCGACGAGGAAACGGAGGTAGGCATCGGACTGCAGGCCCCCCGCATCGAACGGCGGCACGCCGTCGATGCCGCTGGCGATGGTCGCGGTCGTCACCGGCGCCTGCGGCATGTATTCGAGGAAGCGCTGCGGCGAATTCCATACGCCGACGACGATGGCCTCGCGGATCGCGCCGCGCTCGATCAAGCACGTCATCGCGCCGTCGATGTCCCAGTCGGTACCGTTGAACACCAGCGACGGGTCGAACAGGTTCTGGCCGTCGTGCATGTACAGCACGGGATAGCGACGCTGCGGATCGCGGCCGTAGGACGGCGGCAGCCAAACGTCGACATCGCGTGCGGCGACGAAACGCGACGGCACGGCATGCCACGACTCGACGCGCCCGGTCGCCTGCAGCGGCGGCGCATGCACGCCGTACGCCCAGCGCAGGAACACCGGCAGCATCCGCGACCAGCTCGGCTGGCGATGCGTGCCGTCGGGCAACACGTACAGCGCGGCGTCGGCGCGCGTCGACGCTGCGGCGTGATCGAGATTGATCGAATGGCCCAGCTGGCGCAGGCCCTTCATGCGTGGCGTGGCGTCGCCGGCGACGGCCCACCCTTCGAGCAGGTCGCGCGCATCGTCGACCACGTCGATGACGCCGTCGCCGTCGCGGTCGTCGGTCTCCTCGATGTCGCCGACGGCGAGGAACGCGTGCAGCCCGGGGTGGTACGTGCCGTCGGCGATCATCGTCTGCGCGATCCGCGTGCGCTGCACCGCATCGGCGTCGCTGCGGTCGGTGGACAGCCACAGCGATGGCGAGAACGCGCCGATGCGGCCGAACACCTCCGGATATTGCCAGCCGCTGTTCAGTGCCTGCGCGCCGCCGAGCGACCAGCCGAGGATCGCGCGGGCATCCGGTCGCGCCTGCGTGCGGTAGCGCGCGTCGATCGCGGGCACCAGCGTCTGCGCGAGCCACAGCGCATAGGCGTGTGCGCGTGCGCCCACGGGACCGACGCGCGTATCCGCAACGACGCTGCGAGCGGCGGCGCGATCGGAAAACCCGTAGGCGCCAAGGCGGTCGTGGGGCATGTCGATCGCCACCGCGATCACCGGGCGGATCTCGCCGGAGACGACCAACGCCGCCAGCCACGGCCGCAGCGCAACGGCTTCGGCATCCTGGCCATCGTTGACGTACAGCACCGGATAGCCCGGCTGCGCATGCGCGTCGTAGTCGGGCGGGAGGAAAACCCGCACGCGCAGGCCGTCGGGATCGACCTCGGGGGCGTCGAGATGAAGCGTCTCGATGCGCACGTCGCAACAGGTCGAAGCCTCATCAGCGAACGCCTCCGTCGGCAACAGGGCGCAGGCGAGCAACGCGAAGACGACCCGGAACCGCATCATGTCGCGCTACGCCGGCAGGTGAAGAAGCCGTTGAGCGTGAGCCGGCCGGTGCGCGGATCGTCGGTCAGCAACTGCGGATGCGCGATCTCGCCGCTGTGGAAGATCGTGCCGATGTAGAAGATCATCCGGTTCCAGCGCGCCGGCACGGTGGCGACCTTCTCGAAGAAGGCATTCGAGGCGGTCATGTAGCCGGTGCGCAGGCCGTACTTCGCCTCGAACGTCGCGGCATCGAGATTGCCTGCATCGAGTACCAGCGGCACGATCGTCTCCGGCGGCTGCTTCGGCGCGTAGAAGCTGGTGCCGCCGAGCGCCGGATCGCGGAACAAGTACAGCACCGAGGCGATCACGCACTGGCTGGGATCGACGGCGAGCCGATCGACATGGCAGATCGATTGCGATGGCGCGAGACGCTCCGGTGGCGTGGTCGTCAACGCGAGCCGGCTGTACATGCGCTCGGTCCGGCGCGCACCGAGCAGGCGACGCACGTGCGCGGCGAAGAACGCATCGAGCTGCGCGGAGAAGGCATCGGGCATGCGCAGCTCCGGCCCCGGATAGGCGTTGTGGGCGGTTTCCGCGAAGGCGTCGCGCTGCGCGACGGCATGGGCGAGCAATGCGTCCGGATCGCGCAGCGCGTCGTCGATCACCCAGCACGTCTGGCGACCGCCGATCGACACGGCCTCGATGCGCGGCTGCGGGTGGAACATCGACTGCGCGAACATCCGCGGCGCCTCAGCGCTTGGGCACGAAACGGATCGCCTCGCCGCCGCCGGGCGCGAGCCGCAGGGTCAGGCTGTCGGCGCTCGTGACCTCGCGCGTCTCGCGGGCGAAGCGGAAGCGCTTGTCGCCGTGGAAATCCGCATCGTCGCCGTCGCGGTAGATCTCGGCGACGTAGCGCTTGCCCGGCGCCAGGAACGACAGCGACACCGGCAGCACGCGGCCGTGCTCGTCGGTGATCGCGCCGAGGAACCAGTCCTCGCCGTGGCGCGCCTTGCGCGCGATGGTGACGTAATCGCCGACCTCGCCATTCAGCACGTGCGTCTCCGACCAGTCGACGGCGACGTCCTCGATGAAGCGGAACGCGTCGCGATGCTGCTCGTAGTGCTCGGGCAGGTCGGCCGCCATCTGCACCGGGCTGTAGAGCACGACGTACAGCGCGAGCTGGCGCGCCAGCGTGCTCTGCAGCGGCTGGCCGCGGCCTTCGAGGCTGAGGATGCCGGGGGTGTAGTCCATCGGCCCGGACAGCATGCGCGTGAACACCAGTTCGACCTCGTGCTCCGGCGGGTTCGGCGGATCGCCCCAGGCGTTGTACTCCATGCCGCGGGCGCCTTCGCGCGAGATCCAGTTCGGATAGGTCCGACGCAGGCCCGTGTCCTTCACCGGTTCGTGGGCATTGATCGCGACGTGGTGCTTCGCTGCGGCCTGCAGGACGCGCAGGTGGTGGTTCACGTTCCACTGGCCGTCGTGCCACTCGCGCATCACCGGGCCGTCGGGCGTGTCCTGGCGTTCGATCTGGCCGGCGTCGCAGACGTAGCCGGTCTTCACCGCGTCGATGCCGAGGCGTTCGTCCAGCGCGAACGCGGCGTCCATCTGCCGCTCGTAGTGGCTGACCGCGCAGCCGGTCTCGTGGTGGCCGATCAGGTGCACGCCCTTCGCCTTCGCGTAGGCGGCGAGCTTCTCGATGTCGAAGTCCGGTGCCGCCCTCGTGAAATCGAACTGCCAGCCGTTGCCGAACCACTGTCCGTCCCAGCCGGGGTTCCAGCCCTCGACCAGCACGCCGCGGAAACCGTGCTTCGCGGCGAAGTCGATGTAGCGCATGGTCTCGGCGGTGGTCGCGCCGTGCTTCGGCCCGCTCGACCAGGTCTTCCGGTCGAGGTGCATCGCCCACCAGATGCCGACGTATTTCGCCGGCGTGAACCACGACACGTCGCCCAGCGCGTTCGGCGCGTTGAGGTTGAGTTCGAGGTCGGAGTCGTACAGGCCGCCGGCGGTGTCGGCGATGCGCAGCGTGCGCCACGGCGTCTCGAACGGCGCGGTGCGATGCACCTTCCAGCCTTCCGAGGCCGGCGCGAGCTGCGCGCGGAAACGCCGGCCTTCGACCCGCCGCAGCCACATCGCCGAGTAGTCGACCAGCGCCGCCTCGTGGAAGGCGATGTGCAGGCCATGGTCGGTGCGCACCGTCATCGGCGTATGCGCCTGGCCGACCTCCTCCACCGGCGTGCGGTTGTAGAGGTATTCGTAGCGGTTCCACTCGCCCGCGGGAATCCACCACGCTGTCGCCGGTTCGGCGAGATCGAATTCGGTCAGCTCGTCGTCGATGATCACGTCCTTGAGCTGCGGCTGGTCCGGGAAGCCGTAGCGGAACCCGATGCCGTCGTCGAACACGCGGAACGTGAGGTCGAGACGGCGCTTGAGGCCGATGGTCTCGGCGACGGTGGCGCGCAGTTCGTTGTAGTGGTCGCGCACGAAGCGGCGTTCGCCCCAGGGCTGCTCCCAGGTGTCGTCGTTGCCGCGTGACGACTGTGAAGCGAGCGACATGTTGCGTTCGAGCTTGTCCTGCCCGCGCAGCTGGAAGCCGAGACGCGAGGTCGCGATCACCGGCTGTCCGAACCGCAGGACGCGATACCCGAGGCGGCCCTCGGTGATGTCCAGTTCGACCCGCAGCACGTGGTCGGGCGATTCCACGCTGGCGACGGTCTCCGCGTGCGCCTGCGGCGTACAGGCGAACGCGAGCGGCAGCAGCAGGGCGGCGCAACGCAGGCGGGTCCGGAAGTCGGGCATGACGGCATCCCCTCGGGGTTCATTCGATGACATAGACCACCACGGTGCGCGGCGGGATGAAGAAGCTGCCACTGCGCTCGCTCGCACGAGCGGCATGGGCGCGCGGGTCGGCGGCCGTATCGGCGCGCTGCACGGGGTGCAGGACCCAGTGCTTGCCGGCCTGCCCGGGCAGCGACAGCGTCTGACCGCGCGGCGAAGCATTGAGGAAGTAGAGGATCTCGCGGAACCGCGCGCCCTCCAACCCCGCGCCGTCGAGATGCCCGACCAGCACGCGCGGGTTCTGGTCCGGCCCGCTGTTCGGGAAGGTCAGGCGTTTCGCCACCGCATCGGCGCTGCGCAGCCGGAACAGCGACGAACTCGCGCGGATGCGCAGCAGGTCGCGGAAGGCGCCGGCCATCCATGAGATGTCGTCCGGCGTCGGCTTGATGCCGGCATCGGCCAGCACGGGTCGCATCCACGGCCAGTCGTTGCCGTTGTCGCTCTTCGGCGGCAGACCGGCGCCGAACCCGTTGTCGGTCAGCGACCAGTCGAGGCGATTGAACGCGTCGCCGGAGTCGAAGCTGTTCTTGTCGAGCGACTTCGACCGCAGCACGTCGATGCCGGCATGGTAGTAGGCCACGCCCTGCGCCAGCGCGACGAAGGCCGCGCCGAGCAGTTGCACGCGGGCGCGATCCGCGCGCGGCGTGTCGTGCGGGAGCCGCATCGCGTCCAGGTCGAACAGGGTCATGTTGTCGTGGTTCTCGACGTAGTTCACCACCTCGCCCGGCGCGGACGCGTACCCCGCCGGCTGGCCGGCGTAGTCGATGTCGGCAAAGGCCTTCCTCGCGCCGTCGGCGGTGCTCATGCGCATCTTCGCCAGCGTGCCCCCGAGCCCGACGCGCACGAGGTCGGCCGCGCGCTTCGCCGACGCGTCATCGCCGACGTCCGCGAGGCCATTGAGCCAGCCCCTGGCGTCGACCAGCGCCGGACCGCCGTCGCAACATCCCCCGCCACGCAGCGCGTCACGGGCGCGATCGCTGAAGGTGGCGATGCCGCTGCCGCCGAGCGCACGCTGCGAGGCCTGCACGAAGCGCGCGCCGTCGGCGATCTCGCCGAAGTTCCAGCCTTCGCCGATCAGCGGGATGTGGCGACCCGCGGCGGCATCCACCGCGCGCTGCAGCCGCTCCATCGCCGCGCGCGGCTGGTGGCCCATCAGGTCGAAGCGGAACGAATCGATGCCGAAGTCGCGGACCCAGCGCGCGGCGGTGTCGATCATCAGCTTCGCCATCATCCGGTGCTCGGTGGCGGTGTTCTCGCAGCAGGTCGAACGCGCGACCTTCCCGACGGCGTCGAGCCGGTGGTAATAGCCGGGCACGACGCGATCGAGCACCGATTTCTCGTCCTGGCCCGAGGCGAAGGTGTGGTTGTAGACCACGTCCATGCCCACGCGCAGCCCGGCGGCATGCAGCGCCTGCACCATCGCGCGGAATTCGCGGATGCGCGCGGCGCCGTCGGGCTGCACCGCGTAGCTGCCTTCGGGCGCGCCGTAGTGCCACGGGTCGTAGCCCCAGTTGAAACAGTCGGTCGCGGCGGCCTTCGTCACGATGGCCTGCTGCGCTGCGCTGTCGGGCGCGGCTTTCGGGACCTGCGGCACGACGCAACCCCGTTCCGGCACCGACGCGAAGTCATACACAGGAAGCAGATGCACGTCGGTGAGGCCGGCTTCGCGGAGCGCGCGCAGGTGGCGCATGCCGACGGAATCGGGTTCGGTGAACGCGAGGTACTTGCCGCGCCACGGCGTGCGCACGGTGGCATCTTCGCGCGAAAAATCGCGCACGTGCAGTTCGTATACGACCATGTCGACGTTGTCGACCACCGGCGCGGGGCGCGGCGTTTCGCCCCAGCCGGCGGGCTTCGTGTCGGGGGCATCGGGATCGAGCACGACGCTCTGCGCGGAATTCGCGGTCAACGCGGCGGAATAGGGATCGGTGACGCGATTGCGCACGAGGCCGACGCCCGGGACGATCACGTCGACCAGGTAGGCGTAACGCGTGCCGTGCAACGTGCCGGGGAGATCCAGCGTCCAGACGCCGGTGGCGTCGTCGCGCCGCGCGGACAGCGCGCGCGTGCCGTCGCGTCGCGCATCGGCGTACACGCAGACCGCGACCGCGCGCGCCGTCGGCGCCCACAGCGCGAAACGCGTCGCGAAGTCCTCGGCGCCGGGCGGTGGCGTCGTGCGGAAGGCGCCGAGCATGGTGTCTTCCGCGGTGGCGTAGAGATCGTCGAGCGCGCCGGGCGCCTGCACCGCGGTGGCGTCGAGCACGCGACCGGCATCGTCCTCGCGCACCAGCAGCAGCTGATCGCGCAGCAACGCGCCGACGTCGACCGCATCGGTGAACGCCAGCTTCGGGCCATCGCCGACGAAGCGGAAGCGCTCGGCCAGTGCTGTGGTCATCTCGACTTTCGCCAGCGTCAGGTCGACGTGACCGTCGGCGCCGGCGACCGGCGCGCCGGGCACCGCGCGCAAGGCGGCGGTCGCCGAGCGATACAGCCGGAACCGGCCCGACACGGCGACGCCCGGCCACTGGATCAATCCGCGATCGAGCCAGTAGGCGCGGGCTTCGACTGCGGCGCCGGCCTGCGCCTGCAGCACGGTCGCGGACGCCGGCGCATCGCAGGCGGCGGCGAGCGGTTCGCCGCCTTTCCGCGCGGCCGCGGCCGGGAAAACGCAACCGAGCATCGTCAACGCCGCGATGAATACGTATGCAGCGCGCGGAGGCCGCGGTCGCTGCGTCGCGGAATGACCCGCCCTCTCGCGCATCGCATACTGATCGCGCATTCCCAAGAGCCTCTTTCGCATGAACGACACGCCCTCGCCCCCGCCGAACCGCGTCCACCAGATCGTCATCGTCGGCGGCGGTACCGCCGGGTGGATGACCGCCGCGGCGCTATCGAAGGTCCTCGCTCCATCGTATTCCATCCGGCTCGTGGAATCCGACGAGATCGGCATCGTCGGCGTCGGCGAGGCGACGATCCCGATGATCAAGCTCTACAACACCGCGCTGGACCTCGACGAAGCCGAGTTCATCCGCGAGACCAAGGGCTCGTTCAAGCTCGGCATCGAGTTCGTGAACTGGGGACGGCTCGGCGACAGCTACATCCACGGCTTCGGCAAGATCGGCCAGGACCTCGGCCTGGTGCCGTTCTACCAGTACTGGCTGAAGATGCGCCAGGCCGGCAAGGCCGCGCCGCTGGACGACTACTCGATCAACACCCTCGCCTGCCGCCACGACAAGTTCATGCCGGCGGTGAACGACCGGCCCAACTCGCCGCTGGCCGACATCGCCTACGCCTACCATTTCGACGCCGGGCTCTACGCACGCTTCCTGCGCCGCTTCGCCGAAGCGCGCGGGGTGGTGCGCACGGAAGGCAAGGTGGTCGGCGTCGAGCAGGACCCGGAAACCGGCTTCGTCAACGCCATCACCCTCGAGAGCGGCGAACGCATCGCGGGCCAGCTGTTCGTCGATTGCTCCGGCTTCCGCGGCCTGCTGATCGAGCAGACGCTGAAGACCGGCTACGAGGACTGGACCCACTGGCTGCCCTGCGATCGCGCGGTCGCCGTGCCCTGCGAGCGCACCACCGCGCTCACGCCGTACACGCGCTCCACCGCGCGCGCCGCCGGCTGGCAGTGGCGCATCCCGCTGCAGCACCGGATCGGCAACGGCCACGTGTTCTGCAGTCGCTACATGAGCGAGGACGAGGCCACCGCCACGCTGCTGGCGAACCTCGAAGGCCCGGCGCTCGCGGAGCCGCGCACGATCCGCTTCGTCACCGGCCGCCGGAAGAAGTTCTGGAACAAGAACGTGGTCGCGATCGGCCTGGCCAGCGGCTTCATGGAGCCGCTGGAATCCACCAGCATCCACCTGATCCAGTCCAGCATCGCGCGCTTGACCGCGTTCTTCCCGCACGCCGGTTTCGACCAGACCGACATCGACGAATTCAACCGCCACTCGGACTTCGAGTTCGAGAAGATCCGCGACTTCCTGATCGCGCACTACTGCGCCACCGAGCGCGACGACACGCCGTTCTGGAACTACTGCCGCACGATGGACGTGCCGGAGTCGCTGACCCGCAAGCTGGACCTGTTCCGCAGCAACGGCCGCATCTTCCGCGAATGCAACGAGCTGTTCGCCGAAGTCAGCTGGATGCAGGTGCTGTACGGGCAGCGCATCGAGCCGCGCGGCTACCACGCGCTGGTCGACGTGTATCCGGAAGAGAAGATCCTCGAGTACATGGCCAACATCCGCGGCGTGATCACCAACTGCGTGCGTGTGATGCCGTCCCACGAGGCCTTCATCGCGAAGCACTACGCCGCCAAGCCGATGTGAGGCGCGGGTCCGGACGCCGTCGTCGCGGGCGAAGGGCGGTGAATACGTTTGCATGCGCGGATTGTTGCGCCGCAACGTGCCGCTGCGGTCGCCCGCGGGCATCGTAGCCGCGCGATCATGCGCGCTCGCCGCGCCCCCACAAGGACTTTTCGATGACTTCCGGCCCGCAGACCCAGAAGCCGACGCTGTCGTTCTGGCAAATCTGGAACATGTGCTTCGGCTTCCTCGGCATCCAGTTCGGCTTCGCGCTGCAGAACGCCAACGTCAGCCGCATCTTCCAGACCCTCGGCGCCGAAATGGACGCGCTGCCGGGGCTGTGGATCGCCGCGCCGCTGACCGGCCTGGTCGTGCAGCCGATCATCGGCTACCTCTCCGATCGCACCTGGACGCGACTGGGTCGCCGCCGTCCGTATTTCATGGTCGGCGCGATCCTCGCCTCGCTGGCGCTGCTGGCGATGCCCAACTCGCCGACGCTGTGGATCGCCGCGGGCCTGCTGTGGGTGCTGGACGCCTCGATCAACGTATCGATGGAACCGTTCCGCGCCTTCGTCGGCGACCAGCTGCCGATGTCGCAGCGCGCCAAGGGCTACGCGATGCAGAGCTTCTTCATCGGCATCGGCTCGGTGGTGGCAAGCATGCTGCCGTGGATGCTGGAGAAGCTCGGCGTGGCCAACGAGGCCGCCGCCGGCCAGGTGCCCGACACCGTGCGCTACGCGTTCTACGCCGGCGCCGGCGTGCTGCTCGGCGCGATCGTGTGGACCGTGTTGCGCACCCGCGAATATCCGCCGGAGACGCTGCACGCATTCGACGAAGCGCCGCCGCTGGATCGCCTGCCGCTGGACCGCACCCGCAGCACGCGCTTCGGCACGTTCTGGTTCGCCTTCGGCGTGGTCGCCATCGCGCTGGTGCTGGTGCAGGGCCTGCCGAAGGAATTGCTGCTGCTCGGCGGTCTGCTCGGCGCGTACGGCCTGGCGCTGCTGCTGCTCAACGTGGTGTCGCCCGATAGCCCCTTCGCGACGGTGATGACCGACATCTACGCCATGCCCGTGACGATGCGGCGATTGGCGCTGGTGCAGTTCTTCTCGTGGTTCGCGCTGTTCGCGATGTGGATCTACACCACCGCGACCGTCACCGGCACCTACTACGGCACCGACGACCCGAAATCCGCCGCCTTCAACGAAGGCGCGAACTGGGTCGGGGTGCTGTTCGCCGCCTACAACGGCTTCGCCGCGCTGGCCGCAGCGGTCATTCCGTTCCTCGTGCGCCGCTTCGGCCTGCGCGTCAGCCACCTCATCAATGTCTCACTCGGCGGCCTCGGCCTGATCTCGATCCCGTTCATGCCCGACGCGCAGTGGCTGCTGCTGTCGATGGTCGGCGTCGGCTTCGCCTGGGCCTCGATCCTGTCGATGCCCTACGCGCTGCTCTCCGACAGCGTGCCGGCGCAGAAGATGGGCGTGTACATGGGCATCTTCAACTTCTTCATCGTCATCCCGCAGCTGGTCGCAGTGGCGACGCTGGGCTACCTGCTGCATGCGGTGTTCGGCAACCATCCCGCGAACCTGCTGATCCTCGGCGGCGCCTCGATGATCCTGTCCGGCCTGCTGGTGCTGCGGGTGCCGGAGCCGGCGGGGCATTGAGCCCAACGTCCGTGTGACAGCCATGGCTGCACGTTTGCACATCGAGAAACGTCCGATCGGAAAGGGTCGTAGCTACGCGGTCTCGGCGGACGCGCTCGGACGTGCGCTCGACGCTGCGGGCATCTCCGTCGATGTCATCTTCGTCCGCGGGTGCTCGCATGGCCTGCTGTCCGCCGATTTCTGGCCGCCGCACCCGGATGCGCCATTCGACCGCCTGTACGTCGTCGGCAGCGATGTTCCGTCGAGCGAGGCGGAGGCGGCCAGAAGGCTCGCGAACGATCGGGCGCTGCCCGCGTTCACCACATGGGCCCGCGCACTGCTGGCGCTGCCCGTCCATTCGCCGGAACGACAGCGCGAGCAACGGTTCACCTGCAGTCGAGACGGCGACCTCTGGTGTTCGAATCCTTGACGCATTGCGGCATGGCGACCGCTAGCCGCGACGCGAGGCATGGCCTCCGCTTCCCACCCCGCTCGACAGCCACACCGCAGGCCACATCGCACTTCCGATCGGCCGCGTGGCCGCTCTTCACTCCGGCGAGACGACGCCAGAAGCCTGCCACCGTCGCTCGAATTCCGCCTGCTCGACCGGTTCGCCGATGAAGTCGCCGTAGCGCATGTTCGTATCGAGCCAATGGCCGTAGTCCTGCGCGCTGGGGCCGGCGAACAGGATGTTGTCGTGTTCGTCGAGCGCGATCTCGCGCCATGGCTGGTCGTCGTCGTCGAACTCGACCAGCCACGCGCGGACGCGATGGGCCTTGCCTCGGTAGCTGGGATTGGCGGTGTCGATGGCGAGCCAGCGCGCCATGCGGTCGCGCCACCAAGACGGCGGACGATCGTCCGTCGCGAGCGTCGTGCGCAGGAACCGCGCCATGCGTTCGCGAGTTACGCCCCGCTCGACCGCCGCACCACCAGCGTCGCCGGCAGCATCGCGCTTTCGGCAGGCTGCTCGTGGATGCGCTTGAGCAGAGTGTCGACCAGCAGTTCGCCGGCACGGGCGGTGTCCTGGTAGACGGTGGTCAGCGGCGGGTTGCAGAAGCGCGCCATGGCGATGTCGTCGAAGCCGACCACGGCGACGTCCTCGGGCACCCGCAGGCCGTGCTCGTTGAGGGCGCGGATGGCGCCGATGGCGATCAGGTCGCTGGCGGCGAAGATGGCGTCGAACAGCACGCCGCGGCCGAGCAGCGCCTTGGCCGCTTCGTAGCCCTCTTCCTCGGAGCTGAGCGCGTCGACCTGCAGGCTCGGGTCCTCGGCGATGCCGGCGGCGCGCAGCACCTGTTCGCAGCCGCGGTAGCGAGCGTGGAACTCGGGGTAGTGCGAGGACGCGTCGCCGAGGAAGGCGATGCTGCGCCGGCCGAGGCCGAGCAGGTGTTCGCCGACCAGGCGCCCGCCCTGGGCATTGTCGCAGCCGATCGAGATGCCCGGCTGGTCCGGCAGCACCGCGCCCCAGCGCACGAAGTGCGTGCCCTGCTCGACGAGACGTTCGAGCTTGGGCCGGTAGTCGACGTAATCGCCGTAGCCGAGCAGGATCAGGCCGTCGGCCTTCATGCTGTCCTCGTAGTCGGCGTGCCAGTCGTCCGAGAGCTGCTGGAACGACACCAGCAGGTCGTGGTGGTGGCGGGCGCAGGCGCGGGTGATCGAGCCCAGCATCGACAGGAAGAACGGGTTGATGTTCGACTCGTCCTCGGTCGGGTCCTCGAACAGCAGCAGCGCGAGCGTACCGGCGCGCTGGGTGCGCAGGCTGGAGGCGCGGCGGTCGACCTTGTAGTTGAGTTCCTGCACCGCGTCGAGCACGCGCTTGCGCGTCTCCGCGTTGACCAGCGGACTGCCGCGCAGCACGCGCGAGACCGTGGCCTGCGAGACGCCGGCGCGGTGGGCGATGTCGACCGAAGTGGCCTTGGTCTTGCGGAGGGCCATGGGGGGAGCCGTGCGTCGGAAACTGTCCCGGAGTGTAGTCGGCGCGGGGCGTGGACGCGACCGGCTCAGTGCCTGCCGCCATCCGCTCCCGGCGCCGCCGCATGCGGCGCGCCCTGCTTCACCGCCAGCCAGGCCAGCGCCGAGGCCAGCATGCAGGCGCCGCCGAGCGCGAACACCAACGCCTTGTTCTCGACGCCGGCGAGCAGCGCGCCCACGCCCAGGCTCACCGCCAGCTGCGGCAGCACCACGCTGAGGTTGAACACGCCCATATACAAGCCGATGCGCGCCGGCGAGACGCTCTGCGAGAAGATCGCGAACGGCAGGCTGACGATCGCGCCCCAGCCCAGGCCCATCACCGCCATGCCGACGTAGAGCATCGCCGGCGTGTGGCCGAACAGGTAGACGAAGCCGAAGCCCAGCGCCATCGTCGCCAGGCTGGCGGCATGCACACGGACCTCGCGGAAGCGGCGCGCCAGCGGGTTGAGGAGCAGCGCCGGCACCAGCGCGCCTACCGCGCTCAGCGCGAGGAAGCTCACCGACATCACCCGGCCGGTGGCGTCGGCGTCGAGCTGCGGGAAGCGCTGCTGCACGAAGCCGATCATGTACACGAACAGGCTCTGCATGCCGAACCAGCTGATCGCGTGCGCGGCCAGCACCTTGCGGAAGCCGGCGATGTCCTCGCGACCGTCCAGCACCTGCTTCTCGGCCAGCGCATGCGCGATCAGCGCGAGCGTGGCGATGCCGAACACGACTTCCAGCCACATCCCGTGGCTGGTGACGCCGACCAGCTTCAGGCCCATCGCGATCGGCGCGTACACCGCGAACGCCCACAGCGGCCGCAGCAGCATCAACAGGCGGCCGAAGCTCAGCTTCTCGGCCGGCGTACCGGTCTCGGTGTGCGCCAGCGTCCGCGGCTCTTGCACCAGCAGCGCCGGCACCAGCGTGAATACCAACGCCAGGCCCACACCGAAATAGATCAGCGCGATGTTGCCCCACACCGCGCCCACCGCGTAGGCCAGCACGCCGAACGTGCCGGAGACGGTCTGCATCCAGGTGTAGCCGGCCGTGCGCTTGGGCCCTTCCGGCGTGAGGTCGGCGATGATCGCGCGGGTCGGGTTGAAGCCGAGGTTGATCGAGAGGTCCAGCGCCATCGCCACCGTCACCGCGACGCCGAGGATGGTCTCCAGCCCCAGCGCCGCGCCGATCGCGCCGATGGAAGGCAGCGCCAGCAGCATCAGCGCGGTCAGCACACCGCCAACGAGGATGAACGGCCGCCGCCGGCCGCCCCACAGCCACACGTTGTCGCTGATGATGCCGATGATGACCTGGCCGAGGATGCCCGCCAGCGGACCGGCCGCCCACACGAAGCCGATCTCGTCGAGTTTCAGCCCGTACTTCGTCGACATCAGCCAACTCAGCGCCGCAATCTGTACTGATAGCGCGAAGCCCATCGCCGTCGACGGCAGGCTCAGCAGCATCAGGAACGGCACGGAAAGCCGTTGTTGCATCCGCAGCATGAGCGGTTCTCCCCGGGTGACGCGGCAGGATAGCGTGACGTTCCGACGGCGGGATTGAATACGGTTGCTGTTGCGCCGCAGCATGGCCGCTCGTCACCGCCACGTCGCCATCCGGCGGATGGAACCGCCGTCGCGGCCGTCGCTCCGGCGTGCGCCGGTATGCTCGCGGCGACGCAGGAGGGCGAGCCCATGGCCATCTGGAACTGCACGAGTTGCGGCGAAGACAACGATTCGGACTTCGGCATCTGCTGGAACTGCGGCGTGCAGTTCGACGGCGACACCGGGCCTGCGCTCGTCCAGGACGAGGGCCTGCTGGTCGACGATCTCCTGGTCGAGGACGACACGCCCGAAGCGCGCGACCTGCGCTGCTCGCGCTGCGGCGCGCCGATGCAAGCGCTCGGCCGCCTGCGCCTGCACGAGGGCGCGCCCGAGGCGCCGTTGGTGCAGGGCCTGATCGGCGAGCGGCTGGTCGATCGCGCGTCGCTGGACGCCTACGCCTGCACCGCGCCCGACTGCGGCAAGGTCGAGCTGTACACGATCACGCTGGCGGAAGTCTCGCGCGACGGTTGAAGCGTCCGCGAAGGGACGCGCAAGGCCATCAGGCCGGCTCGTCCGGGATCAGCGCCGACTCGAGCCGGGCGATGGCGTCCTTGAGCTGCAGCTTGCGCTTCTTGAAGCGCTTGATCGCCAGTTCGTCCGCGGCGATGGTCTCGTGCAGCCGATCGATGGCGACATCGAGGTCGCGATGCTCCAGCCGCAGTTCCGCCAGGCGCTGGACGATGCGGGCCTGCTCGGCAGGGTCGGACAGTCGGCTCATGCGCGGCAGCTTAGCACCGCGGCGGGGCGGCCCGGCCGGGCCATGATGCGCCGTCTCAGCGGCCGGTGACGTAGGCGCTGGCGTCGGACGCCTGCTGCTCGTCGACGGAAAGGGCGCCTTCGGTGTCGATCGAAAAGTCGGGGGCCGCGGCGGCCTCACCGGGGTCGCTGACCGACACGTCGTCGGCGAACCAGGGCGTGCCGCCGGTCGCCGGCAGCAGCACGGCGGCGGCGGGCGTCGACGGATCCGGCGCGGCCTGCCGCACCAGCACCAGCGCCCATCCGAACAGCACGGTCCACACGACGGTGGTGGCGACCAGCACGCGCAGGCGACGGCGGCGACGCGAAGGGCGGCCGGGCGACATCCGGACGAGTGCGACGGACATGGCGGACTCCTGTGCAGGTGGCGGACGGAGGGATGCCTTCACGACCCATCAAATTGCGTGCCATCCGTAACCACGCGGATTGCATGGGAAAACGGACGGTGCGTCAGGCCCGAGGGCATGCGCGTTGCACGACCACGTGCAGAACGCGCGCCCGCCGGTGTCCCGCACGCGCGTCGGGGCCGGCCTGCGGCAGCGTCCGCCGTGCCGCAAACGCCTGAAAACAGGCGCGTTGCCGTCCGTTCACCGCCGATGCGCAATTGGCACGGGACTTGATGTGTTTCCAAGTGAGCCCGCGATCGCGGACCACATCCATCCCCCGAGGAGAATCGCCATGCTGCACTACGCCCTCATCTTCCTCGTCGTCGCCCTGATCGCCGCCGTGCTCGGTTTCGGCGGGATCGCAGGCGCCGCCGCCGGCATCGCCAAGATCCTGTTCTTCGTGTTCCTGGTGCTGTTCGTGCTGTCGCTGATCTTCGGTCGCCGTCGACCCGCGGTCTGATCGACCATCCCATCGATCCTCGATGACGGAACGCCCCGCGCGATCGCCTCGCGCGGGGCGTTTTCGTTGCCGCCGTCGCGGCGACGGCGACGCCGGGGTTCGCGGCTCAGGCCAACGCCAGCTCGAACACGAACGATGCGCCGCCGCCGGGGCGGTCCTCGTACCAGAGATCGCCGCCCATGGTGCGGGCGCGCTGCTTGGCGAGGGCCAGGCCGAGGCCGGTGGTGGTCTCGCCCCCGGTGGGCTGGGAAGACAGGCGCACGTAGCGCTTGAACAGCTTCTCGCGGTCCTGCGCACCGATGCCCGGGCCGCGGTCGTGCACGCCGATCGCGCCGAACTTGCCGCGGCGCCCGGTCGTGATCGCCACTTCGCTGTCGGGCGGCGCGTACTTGATGGCGTTGGAGATCAGGTTCTGCAGCACGTGGCCGGCGCCGGCGGCCTCGGCCATGACCAGCAGGTCGGGCTCTTCGTGCGCCAGGCGCAGCGCGATGCCCTTGCGCTCGGCCTGCGGCGCGAGCAGGCGCAGCGCGCGCTCGGCCAGGTCCGCCGCACGCATCGGCTTGACCGGCACGCCGTGCGACTGGTCGTGCTGCTGGTCGAGGAACGCCTGCAGGAACAGCACGCCGGCGTCGGCGGATTCGCGGATCGAGACGGCGAGCGACTTGCGCACGTCCTCGGGCAGGTCGTCGTCGCGCAGCATGTCCGCGGAGAACAGGATGTTGCCGAAGTGGTTGCGCAGGTCGTGGCTGACGATCTCGGCCATGCGCTGGCGCTCCTCGGCGACGCGCGCCAGACGCTCGCGCGAACGCTTGAGGTCGAGGTGGGTGCGCACGCGCGCGAGCAGTTCCTCGGCGATGAACGGCTTGGTGATGTAGTCCACGGCGCCGCACGCGAACGCGCGCACGAGGTTTTCGCGCTCGTGGTCGGCGGTGAGGAACACCACCGGCACGTCGCGCGCCTGCGGCAGCGCCTGCAGGCCCTCGAGCACCGCGAAGCCGTCCAGCCCGGGCATGCGCATGTCGAGCAGCACCAGGTCCGGCGGGCTGCGTTCCGCCAGCGCCAGCGCTTCGCGACCGTCGAGCACCGGGACCACGTCGTAGTCGGCCTGGGTCAGCAGCTGGCCGACCACCTGGACGTTCGCGCCCTGGTCGTCCACCACCATCACCACCGGCAGCGCCACCGGCGACTGGAACCTATTGGGCATCGTCTGACGTCTCCTGTGCGGTGTTGACGGCGTTGACGGCGAGATGATCCAGCACCTGCTTCATCTGGTGCGCGTCGAAGCGCTGCACCGCCAGGTGCAGGCGGCGTGCGTCCTCGCTCAGCGCGGGGTCGCCGATGGTCGCGGCCAGCACGTCCAGGTGCCGGGAGAACTCGCCGATCTCGCGGATGCGCATGCGCCGGCGCAGGGCGTCGAGCGGTGCGCCGCGGATGACGGCCCACTCGGCCAGCGCAGTGTCGCGGGACGGGGCATCGGCCGCGACCGATGCCGCCTCCGCTTCCACGACTGGCTGCGGCGCCGATGCCGTTTCGACTTCGCCGAACAGCGAGAGCAGCGTGTTGAGCAGTTCGATCGGCGCATACGGCTTGCGGATGTAGCCGTCGAAGGCGATCGCCTGCAGCCCCTGGTCGTCGACCAGGCTGGAGGCGGTCACCGCGATCACGCGGGTCGCGCGCAGCGTCTCCTCGCGCCGGATCGCCTCGAAGGCGCGGTAGCCGTTCATGCGCGGCATGCGCAGGTCCATCATCACCGCATCCGGGCGGAACGCCCGCGCGACCGCGAGCGCTTCCTCGCCGTCGCGCGCGACCGCGAGGGTGTGGCGGCTGCCGCGCAGATAGCCCTTGGCGACTTCGATGTTCCATTCGATATCGTCGACGATGAGGATGCGCAGCGGCGGGAGACGGTCGAAGTCGGCGCTTTCCTGGCCGTCGGCGGCCCCCGCGGGCGCGGCCGGCACGGCCGGCAGCAGATCGGGAATCACGACCTGGAAGACGCTGCCCTCGCCGACGCGGCTCACGAGGTCGATGCGGCCGTGCATCATGTCGACCAGCCGCCGGGTGATGCTCAGGCCCAGCCCGGTGCCCTGGCGGATGCGCCCGTCCGGACTCTCCGCCTGGAAGAACGGCTCGAAGATCCGCGCCTGCGCCTCCGGATCGATGCCGGTGCCGGTGTCGCGCACGGACAGGGCCAGGTCGTGGCCGGTCCCCAGTGGCGAGGGCCGCATCGACACCGACACCACGATCTCGCCGCGCTCGGTGTACTTCACGGCGTTGCTGATCAGGTTCATCAGGATCTGGCGCAGGCGCTGGGCGTCGATCGCCACCGGCATCAGCCCGTCTTCCTTGATCTCACTGCGCAGCGTCAGGCGCTTGGCTTCCGCCATCGGCTCGAACAGGGTGACGATCTCGTCGGCGAGCTCGGCGATGTCGGTGCCCTGCGGGTTCAGCTGCAGCTTGCCGGCCTCGATCTTGGACAGGTCGAGCACGTCGTTGATCAGGGTCAGCAGCATCTGCCCGCTCTTGCGGATCGACGCGACCCATTCGCGCTGCAGCGGCTCGCGGACCTGGTCCGACAGCAGTTGGGCGAAACCGAAGATCGCGTTCATCGGCGTGCGGATCTCGTGGCTCATGCTGGCCAGGAACACGCTTTTCTCCTCGCTGGCGCGATGCGCCTGCGCCGCGTGCAGTTCGGTGCGCAGCGCGTGCTCGGCCTCGCGCTGGGCGCGCCGCAGCGCGAAGAACCCGATCAGCCCGGCGAACAGCGCCAGCCCGTTGGCGATCAGCAGGGTCGCGTTGGTCTGCTTGACCAGCGCGTCGCGCTCTCGCTGCCGCGTCGCGAGCAGGCGATCTTCCTGCGCCGCCATTTCGGCGATGCGGGCGCGCATGCGATCGACGATGTCCTCGCCCTTGCCGTCGCGGATGCGGCCGATCGCCGCATCGTCGTCGCCCTTCGCGCGATCCCGCTCGCGGACGCGGATCGAGGCTTCCGCACGCGCCACCAGCGCATCGTAGTCCTCGGACAGCGGGCCGAGCGCGTGCTGGTGGCCCGGGTTGTCCGCCGTCAGTTCGCGCAGGCCGGCGATCCCGTCGCCGATCGTGCGCAGGTGCCGGCGCAGGCCGTCGCGATGCACGTCGTCGCCAATGATCATGTAACGCAGCCCGTCGCCTTCCATCAGCCCCATCTCGTGCTGCAGGTCGGCGAAGCGGTCCTTCACCGCGACCGTGTGGGCGATCCAGCCCAGCGAGTCGCGGAGTTCGTTGATCGAGCGCACCGAGACGAACGAGGTGATGATGATCACCACGAAGGCGAGCGCGAGCAGGCCGATGTTGGCGCGGATGCGGAATTGGCTGGCGCGGGAGTGCGGCATCGGCGGAAAGCGTGCGGGAGAGCGCCGGGTCCGCCGGCACGGCGCTTCAGAGGTTCATCAACCAGATGGTACCGTTCAGCACGAGCGCGAACGAGACCCACAGCACGTACGGCACCATCAGGTAGCCCGCGAGCGGACGCACCTTGCCGAACGCGAGCGCGGTCGCCAGCACCGCCGTCCACAGCAGGCAGATGTCGACGAAGGCCATGCCCGGGCTGTGCAGCCCGAAGAACAGCGGCGACCACAGCAGGTTCAGCGCGAACTGCACCCAGAACAGCCGCAATGCGGTGCGACGCATCGCGATGTCGTCGTCGCGGCCGCGCCACACCAGCCACAGCGCGATCGCCATCAGCGCGTACAGCGCCGTCCACACGGGGCCGAACACCGACGCCGGCGGATTGAACGTCGGCTTGAGCAATGCGTCGTACCACTCGTCCGCGCCGAACAGGATGCCCACGCCGGCGCCGAGCGCGACCAGCAGCATGATCCATGCGACGAGGGTCAGGCCATCCGCGAGCGGCGTGGTCGAGAAGTCTCCGGAAACGGGGTCCTGGTGCAGATCGGTCATGTCTGGGAATTCCGTACAGCGGTGTCGCGGCGCGCCGCGTCGCGGGGACGCGGCTTGCGGGCGGCGCACGCCCGTGCGAAGGATCAGAAACCGTAGAGCTTGCGCTTGCGGTACAGGGTGGAGGCGTCGATGCCGAGCGTACGCGCGGCGGCGTCGAGGCTCTCGCTCACGGCGAGGATGCGCTCGATGTGCAGCCGCTCGAGTTCCTGCAGCGACATCAGCGTGCCGGGCTGCACGTCGGCGCGCTGCGCGCTGTTGAGCGACAGCAGGTCGGCGCCGATCTCCTCGCCGCGGGCGAGGATCACCGCGCGCTCCATCATGTTCTGCAACTCGCGCACGTTGCCCGGCCAGGCGTAGGTGCGCAGCTTGGACAGCGCCGGCGCGGACAGGCGGCGCGCCGGCAGGCCGTATTCGGCGGCGTAGCGGCGGATGAAGCCGTTGGCGAGATCCTCGAGGTCCTCCTGGCGCTCGCGCAGCGGCGGCAGGGTGATCGCGATGACGTTGAGCCGGTACAGCAGGTCGAGGCGGAACTGGTTCTCGCGAACCATCGTTTCCAGGTCGTGGTTGGTCGCGGCGACGATGCGCACGTCGGCCTTGCGCGTGGCCGGGTCGCCGACGCGCTCGTATTCCTTGTCCTGGATGAAGCGCAGCAGCTTGGGCTGCAGCGACAGCGGGAAGTCGCCGATCTCGTCCAGGAACACGGTGCCGCCGTCGGCGTGGCTGATCCGGCCGACGGTGTTCTGCACCGCGCCGGTGAACGAGCCCTTGGAGTGGCCGAACAGCTCGCTCTCCATCAATTCGGCGGACAGCGACGGGCAGTTGACCGTGACGAACTCGGCGGCCGCACGCGGGCTGGCGCGATGCACGGCCCGGGCGAGCACGCCCTTGCCGGTGCCGCTCTCGCCGAGGATCAGCACGTTGGCGTCGGTGCGGGCCACCTGCAGCGCCATGTCGATCGCCGCCTGCATCGCCGGGTTGCGGCTGGTGAGGTCGGAGGGCACGGTGCGGCCGACCTCGCGCTCCAGCGTGTCGATGCGATCGAGCATGCGCCTGGTATCGATCTGGCGCGCCACCGCGATCCGCAGCTGCTCGGGCGAGCAGGGCTTCACCAGGTAATCCGCGGCGCCCAGCGAGATCGCACGCACCGCGTCCTCGACGCCGGCGTTGGCGGTGACCATCACCACCCGCATCTGCGGCGCCAGCTCGGCCAGCCGCGGCAGCGCGTCGATGCCCGAGTCGTAGCCGATGTTGTGGTCGAGCAGGCAAACCTGGAACGGCCGGGTCGCGGCCAGGCGCAGGCCCTCGGCCAGGGTGTCGGCGGTCTCGACGCTGTAGCCATGGCGGCTCAGGGCGAGCGAGAAGTTCTGCAACTGGCGGCTGTCGTCGTCGATCGCGAGGATGCGGCCGGCGGCTTTCGAGTCGGACTTCTGCACGGGGCGGGCGTCTGGGTCGGACGAGGCGTTGCCCACTATATCGGGCCCGTTCATCGGCGGCAGGCTGCTGCCGAGGATCGCCACGGGCGACATGGGAAGCGGGCGGGTGGGCGCGACGACGGCGGGCATGTGGACTCCTCGGATGCGCCGGGCGACCGTTCGCGCGGCGGATGCCGATGTCGCGCAAGAGCCATGCCAGCCGCGAAACCCCGGAAAATCGTGCGACCACGGCCTCGCTGCCGGGCGTTTCGCATGTTGCGCGCCGCAGCATCGTGCAAACCGCACGGCGATGATCGTGCATTCCACGGGCAGGTGTCGGCCTTCGCGCAATCCGCCACCGGCGGCGACTGGCATGCCCGCTGCCGAAGATGCGGTGCCGCTCGAACCGGACTGGCTTCAAGTCCCGTCGCGAATGGACTCAGTGTGCGTCCGGGGATTTGGTCAGATCCTGCTTGCCCTTGTTTCGCGTCGTGGGCGCGTGGCAGAACGCCTCCACGGTCGGCATGTAGAACAGGCAGTACTCCTTGATGCCCCGCGCACGGCATACGGCCTGCTGTCGGCCGAAGTCGGGATGTTCGCTCGGTGGCTCGATGCCAGCGCAAAAGTCGGGCGTCGGCGCGCTCGATTCCAGGCATCCGTACAGCCAGGGGCCGGCATTCCGCGCCTCCAGCGTCTTGTTGCCCGCCCGGCGGGACGCTTCGTCCAGGCACCAGGCCTGGTCGTGGCCATGTCCGGAGGCCAATCCCTGTGCATGGCCTTCCTCGGCCTTCTTGCGAATCGCATCTTTCCCGTACAGGTGAGGCAGGTAGATGAAGAAGATGCCGGCCAGGAGCAGCACGGGGATCAGGATGATCGTGATGGCGGCCAGGATCGCCTTGGTGCTTGTCTGCATTGGATGGTTCCCTGTCGCAAGACCGTCGGGAGGGTAGCGCAAGCGGCAGGCAGGCACTACCGGCGGCTCGCGCGGATCGAGGGTGGCCGCCAACGCCTGGAGGATGCGCGCCCGCAACCCCGATGACATGACCGTGCTTGCCGCCAATGCGCAGGAATCCCTTCCCTACCCCCACGCCCCCAGCCACGCGCGCAGCGACGCCGGTTTCACCGGCTTGGTCAGCACGGTGCAACCGTATTCGCGGGCGGCGTTCTTCAGCGGGTCGCTGCCGTCGCCGGTGAGCAACGCGGCGGGCAGGTCGCGTTTCGCGCGGCGGCGGAGTTCGGCGATCACGCCGAGGCCGTCGAGGCGATCATGCAGGTGGTAATCGACGAGGGCGACGTCGGGCAGCGTGTCCGGATCGCCCGGATCGATCTGCGCCAGCGCTTCGTCGACGGTGGCGGCGGTGAGCGCGATGGCGCCCCAGCGATCGAGCAGGGTGCGCATGCCGTCGAGGATCTCCGGGTCGTTGTCGACGCAGAGCACCCGCAGGCCCGCGACGGCGTCGGGCGCTGGCTGCGGGCGCGGCGCGCGCGCGGGAGCGGCCTGTCCGGGCGGGACGCGGATCGAGAACACGCTGCCGCGGCCGACGCGCGAATCCACCTGCAGCGGATGACCGAGGATGCGGGCGATGCGCTGGCAGATCGACAGGCCGAGGCCGAGGCCGCGTTCGCCGCCCGGGCCGCCATGCTCGAAGCGGCGGAACTCCTCGAAGATCTGGCCGAGGTGATGCGCGGGGATGCCCGGGCCGGTGTCCCAGACCTGCAGTTCGATCTCCTCGCCGCGACGCCGCAGCGCCAGCAGCACGCCGCCGGAACGGGTGTAGCGCAGCGCATTGGCGAGGAAGTTCTGCAGCGCGCGGCGCAACAGGCGGCGATCGCTACGCACGAACGTGCCCGCCCGCGCATGCACGCGCAGCGCGAGGCCGCGACCGGCGGCGCTGGGCGCGTACTGCGCGGCGAGCTCCTGCAGCAGTTCGGTGGCGTCGAAGTGCGAGATCTCCGGCTGCAGTGCGCCGGCGTCGAGGCGCGACACATCGAGCAGGCCGTCGAGCAGGTCCTCCGCGGCGCGCAGCGCGGTGTCGACGCGTTCGGCCAGGCGTCCACGCTCCTCGGCGTCGGGCGTTTCGCGCAGCGCGGAGGCGAACAGCCGCGCGGCGTTGAGCGGCTGCAGCACGTCGTGGCTGACCGCGGCCAGGAAGCGGGTCTTCGACTGCTGCGCCGCCTCGGCCTCGTGGGTACGCTGCTCGACGCGCTGCTCCAGCGTCTCGTTGACCTCGCGCAGCTGGCGCTCGACCCGCTTGTAGTCGGTGATGTCGCTGAAGCTGGTCACGTAGCCGCCGCCCGGCAGCGGCTGGCCGCGCATTTCGATGACCTGGCCGTTGGCGCGCACGCGCTGGAACACGTAGGGCTGGCCCGCGCGCAGGTGCGCGAGGCGGCGCTCGACCTGGTCGTCGATGGCGACGCCGGACTGCCCGCCGAGCTCGTTCATCTCGGCGCGTTCGGCGCTCCAGCGGATCAGGTCGGCGATCGGCCGGCCGACGTAGAGCATGCCGTCGGGGAAGCCGAGCATCTGCTGGTAGCGCCCGTTCCACGCGACCAGGCGCAGGTCGGCGTCGACCACGCTCACGCCCTGGCTGATGTTCTCCAGCGTGGTCGACAGCACCTGGCGATTGAAGCGCAGTTCCTGGCTGGCCTCGTCGAGCAGCGACACCACTTCGCCCAGCTCCATGCCCGAGCCGCGCAGCGCGCTGGTCAGCGTGAGCCGCGCCGACGCCGCGCCGATCGCCGAGGCGAGCAGGCGTTCGGTGAACTGCATCATCGCGCGGTCGGCGAGCAGCTGCGGCTGCCACGGCCTGCGCGCGGTGGATTCGGCGAACTCGGCGAACGCACGACGCGCATGGCGCTCGCCGACGATGCGCTCGGCCAGCGCCAGCAGTTCGCCGCTGGAGACGGTGCCGGCCCAACCGCCGGGGCCCAGCGGCGAGCGCTGCGCGTAGGGGTCGAGGTAGGACGCGGCCAGCAATTGTTCCTGCAGCAACGGCCGGCGCCTCGCCGACACCAGGAACAGCGCGCCGACGTTGAACAGCAGCGACCAGAACACGCCGTGGGTGAGCGGGTCCCAGCCGCTGAGCCCGAACAGCTGCCGCGGGCGCAGCCAGGACAGGCCGAACGGGCCGTGCGCGATCCAGTCGGCGCCGAAACCGGCGCTCTGCGCGAGCGTCGGCAGCAGCAGCGTGTAGGCCCACACGCTCGCACCCAACAGCACGCCCGCGAACGCGCCCGCCCGGCTCGCGCCGCGCCAGTACAGGCCGCCGATCAGCGCCGGCGCGAACTGCGCCACCGCCGCGAACGACAGCAGGCCATGCTGGGCGAGGCTGTCGCCGGTCGCTGCGGCCATCCGGTGGTAGGCGTAGGCCATCAGCGCGAGCGCGAGGATGGTGATCCGGCGCACCCACAGCACCAGCCGGTCGATGCCGCCCTCGGTCAGCGCGCGGCCGCGCAGCAACAGCGGCATCACCAGGTCGTTGCTGACCATGGTCGCGAGCGCGACGCTGGCGACGATCACCATGCCGGTGGCCGCGGAAAAGCCGCCGATGTAGGCCAGCAGCGCGATATCTTCGCGGCCCAGCGCCAGCGGCAGCGCGAGCACGTAGGTGTCCGGCGACGCCCCGTGCCCGGCGAGCAGCGACTGCCCGGCCAGGGTGATCGGCACCACGAACAGGCTGAACAGCACGAGATAGCCGCCGAACAGCCAGCGCGCCGGGCGCAGGTCGGCCACGTCCTGGCATTCGACCACCGCCACGTGGAACTGGCGCGGCAGGCAGACGATCGCGGCGAAGGCGATGAGCGTCTGCGCGACGAAGCCCGCCGGCAGCCCGGGCGCGGAGACCACGTCGCCCGCCGCCGCGACCCGGGCCATGAAGCCACCGCCGCCAGGCAGGTGCAGCAGCGCGAACACGCCGATGCAGAGGAAGGCCAGCAGCTTGACCAGCGATTCCAGCGCCACCGCCAGCACCATGCCGCGATGGTGCTCGGTGGCGTCGATGGCGCGGGTGCCGAACAGGATCGCGAACGCCGCCAGCAGCAGCGCGACGTACAGCGCGGGGTCGGCGAACAGCTGCGCGTCGCTGCCCGGCGCCAGCACTTCGACGCTCATCGCCACCGCCTTGAACTGCAGCGCGACATAGGGCACCGCGGCCAGCACCGCCACCGCCGCGACCAGCGCCGCCAGCCCGGGCGCGCGGCCGTAGCGCGAGGACAGGAAGTCGGCGATCGAGACGATGCGGTGCTCGCCGGAGATCAGCACCAGGCGCTCGAGGATGCGCCAGCCGAACAGCAGCAGCAGCACCGGGCCGAGGTAGATCGGCACGAAGCCGAGCCCGGTGCGCGCCGCGGTGCCGACCGCGCCATAGAACGTCCACGACGAGCAGTACACCGCCAGCGCCAGCGCGTAGATCGCCGGGCGCAGCCACCGCCAGCGCGGACGCGGCCCGCGCACGTCGCCGAGGTAGGCGACCGCGAACAGCACCCCCACATAGCCCAGCGACACCAGCAGCAGTACCCAGCCCGGGATCATGCGCGCCCCGCCTCGGCGAAACAGGATCGAAGCCGCGAGTGTACGTCGGCGGCGCGCGGGTCGGCCTCAGCCGCGGCGTCGACGCAGCGCCCGCCAGGCGACGAGGTCCTGCAGCAGGGCGCGCAGCGCGGGGCGCGCGGACGCATCCCCGGCCAGCGACAGCAGCGTGCGCACGCTGCGCTCGCGGCCGTCGCCGAGGAGGCTGGCCAGCTGGGCGACGGTGCGCGCGTCGAGGGCGGTCTCGGCGACACGGCCGTTCGCGCCGACCAGCACCGGCGCGCCGACGGCGGCGGACCACAGCAGCGGCGCACCGGGCACGCGACGCAGGCGATCGCCGGGACGCAGCACCGGCCGTGCCGCGGGCGGCGGCACGGGCTCGAAGCCGCCGGCGCCGTAGCGGACCAGCGTGGTACGCCTGGCCTGCGTCGCCAGCGTGTGCGAGGCGCAGCGGCGACGCAGGTCGGCCACGGCCTCGCGCCAGACCGGCGGGGTCTCGATCGCCGCGGTGCAGGCGGCGTCGGTCGCGACGACCACGCAGGCGGACACCGGCACCGACACGCGTCGCGGCGTGGACGATGACGACGACGGCAGCAGGTCGTCCACGTCGTAGCGGCGATGCTGTTCCTCGCGCGGGATGCCGACGTTCACGCTGGTCGCGGTGCCGGCGCCGACGGTCTCGCCGACGTGGTAGAAGCTTGCGGGCCAGTACAGCGCCTCGCCCGGGCCGACGTCCACGGCGAACGACGCGGGCAGGTACGCAGCGTAGTCGAGCACGGTCGTGACCGCCTCCCGCCACGGCCGCCGTGGCCAGAAGCGCATGCGCTTGCGCCCGGACAGCACGAACAGGAAGGTCGCGAACCGGTCCTTGTGCACGCCGATCGGGCTGTGTTCGTAGTCGCCATGGAACAGGGTGGTGATCGCGCTGCCCGAGGGCAGGCCGGTACGCGCCCACAGCGGCGCGAACCAGTCGCGCTCGCGCCGCCACAGGCCGGCGTCGAAGCGGTGCAGGCGATTGACGATCAGCGCATGCCGGCGGCCCCCGGCGACCTCGGCGAGGCGGCGCGCGTAAGCGTCGAACGTGCGTTCGTCCGCACGCGGCAGCGCCGGCCGCGGATCGGCCTGCTGCGCGCGCTCGACGGTGAATTGCGCGTACGGCATCGGCGACGCCCCCGCATCGCCGGCGCGCGCCGCCGCACGCAGCACCGCCGCGGGCACGAACGGAGCGCGGCCACAGTCGCGGACGTGCACGACGCGCCGATCCCAGTGGCCGACGACGAAACGATCCCAATCGAGCGTCGGCAGCCGGTCGTGGTCGTCCATGCTCACCTCGCCTCGTCGTGCTGCAGGCCACCCAGCGCATGCAGCGCCTCCAGCCACTCGCGCAGCGCGGCGGCACCGCGCCCGCGACCGACCAGCGCGTCCACGCGTTGCGCGTCACCCTTGCACAGCCGCGACCACAGGCGTCGCCAGTCGGCGCGATCCTCCGCGATCAATGCGTGGCCGTTCACCGCGAGCAGCCAGCGCATCTCGTCCAGCCGCTGTCGGACGATGCCCGGCGGGCACAGGCGCACGCGGGCGTCGTCGCGCAACGGCAGCGGCGCGGCGATCGGTCGCGGTTCCAGCCCGAGGCTGCTGGCGCGCAGCGAGGCATCCAGCGCCACCGCTTCGGCCAGCGTCGCGTGCAGCGGTGCTGCGGCCAGCGCGCGCGCCAGCGCCTGCAGGGCCGGCATCGTCGCCACGTCGCGCGCGGCATCGACCCGCGGCGGGAACGGCAGCATCGCCACCGTGCCGTCGTCCGGGGACTGGCGTTCGAGCAGGCGCAGCAGCATCGCCTCTGCCGCTTCGCGCGTGGCCGCACGGATCGTCGCCGGATCGACCGCGATCGAGAGCACCAGCAGCAGCGCGCCGTCGTCCTGCGGGACGGGTGACCCGGCGGGCAGCCACACGGCGTCGCCGGCCACGACACCGCCGACATCGCCATCGAGGCACAGCGCGCCTTCCAGTACGGCGATCAGTCGCGCATGGCCCGCCGGCCAGGCCCACGGCGGCGCCTCGACGCCGCTGCACAGGGTCAATGCCGCAGGCACCGGCAGCACCGGCACGCGGCCCTCGCCCAGGGCATCGCGCAGCAACGCCCGTGCGGCCTGCCAGAGCGACGCATCCGCCAGCAGCGGTTCGTCGACGCGCAATGCGAACGACGACAGGCCCGTCTCCCGCAGCCTGCTTCGATACTGCGACATCGCGCGATCGTCCGTACCGGGCAGGCGCATCCCGGGCGCACGCTGTCGCGCACCATCGCTCCAGAACCGCACGTCCGGCAGCGCCTGGAATCGCGTGCCGTCGCGGAACGGCGCGCAGGCCGTGCGGAGGCAATGCCACGCATCGGCCACGCGCAATCCGGCCGCGCGCGCGGCACCCCGCAGGCGCACCGGTTGGGCCGCCGGCGTCCATGTCGGCATCGCACGCGGGTTCATGTCTCACGCTCCATCGCCGCGATGCGGCGGCGCGCGCGGGCCAGGGCGTTCGCCATCGGTTGCAGGCCGACCGCGGCACGGCGCGCATCGACGCTCCGGGCACCGCGGATCGAATAAGGCACCAGCACGCCATCGACGCGACGCAGCTTGGTGCCGTACCGCTGCGGCCGGCCCGCCTGCACGCACAGCGCGTCTTCCAGATACGCCGGTTGTTTCGCCGGCACGTCGCCGGCCGCGACCGCGGCGCGCAGCAGGCGCAGGCAGCGGCGCTGGAACGCGGGTTCGTCGCGCAGGTGCTGCACCAGCCGGCAGGCGGCGTCCGCCGCACGCGCGCCGACCAGCGCGTGGCCGGGCCAGCCGTGCGTGTCGACGACCTCCTGCAACCAGGCGGCCGACGCCCGCTCGAGCGTGCGCAACTCGCGCGCCAGCGGGCCGCGCGTGGGAAAGCCGGCCGCCATCCAGCGCGCGCGCAGGCCGGCGTCGATGCGATCGATGCGCAGCAGCCGCGCGCGCAGCTGCGCGCGCTCCGCGGCGGTCGGCGGCAGGCGCTCGGCGCGCAGGCGCAGACGGTCGCCATGCCAGCCGAACAGCAGGCGATGGCCCTGCTGCGGCCAGTCGAACGCGGCCTCGCCGCGGCGCGCGGACACGATGCGCAGGCGCACGCCCAGCGCACGGTCGTCCTGCTCTGTCGGCCCCAGCTCGCGGAAGACGTACGCCACCGCGTCGCGCAACGCGATCGCGAGATCGACGAACTCCGGCGGCTTCGCGAGGCCCGTGCGCGACAGCGGCGCGGGGTCGTCGCAGCGCAGGGCGCGTCGGTGCGGCCGCCCGTCGCGATCGGTCGCAATCCAGCACAGCGGGCCGCCACTGGCGCGGCGATAGAACGCCGGCAGGTCGCCGCGCCGCAGCTGCGCGCGTTCGGCGGCATCGAACCCCGCGTACGCCGGCGCGGCGCCGAAGGCGACGTCGTCCATCGCCGTGGCGTAGACCTCGCTGGAACGGCGCAGCACGCGGGTACGCGCACCGCGCGCGTGGCGACGCAGCCAGGCGTCGATCGCGGGTCGCGCAGTGCACAGCGTCGCCCAGACGTCGAACATCCCGCGGAAGAATGGCGCCAGATGCGGCGCGTAGCCGATGCCGCCGCGGCTGTCGCCGACGACGTTGACCGTCTCCTCCCGCGCCAGCGACGCGATCAGGCGCCGCAGCTGCACGCGGCCCCCGGCATCGCGCACGAAACCGGCCAGCGGCGTGTCCGCGGTGCAGAAGCGAGGCCGGCGTTCGAACCCGACATGGTGGTTGCCGCTGTCGGCGGCATCGCCGACCAGCCCGGTGTGGCGCAGGCCCGGCGCCGGTGCGAAGCAGACTTCCGGATCGACCGGATACGGCATCGCCACGTCGAACCCGCGGCGCACGCCGACGCGCAGGTTGCCGGCGTACAGATCGGCGATGCCGAAGCCGAAACACGTCGCCGCCAGTGCGCCGGCGTCGCGCCAGAAACGTCGCGCCTCGCGCACCGGGAACCGCGGCCCGCGCAGGCACCAGCCGTCGACGCGTCGCAGCGTACGCATGGCCTGCGGCGCGGCGATCCATTCGCACCACAGGCAGTCGCCGTCGGCGCCGTCGACCGACGGCAGCTGCGGCAGGCGGAACGGCTCGGCCGCGGGCGGCAGCCGCTGCAGCGCATCGAACAGCCCGCCTTCGCGCAGCAGCAGGCGCTCGCCATCGGCCGGCCGCGCCTTGTACGCCAGCGCCACGCCGCCGCGGAACCCGACGCGCAGCACCCGCTCGAAACCGTTGTGGGTCTCGTCGCCGTGCGCGGCCAGCGCGATCGCACGACCGCGAGCCCCCAGCGCGCGCAGCCGGCCACCGCGCAGATCGCGCTGCAGCCGTTCGAGGAAGCGTTCCATTGCCGCGCAGAAGGCGCGCCGACGCTGCGCGAGGTACGCCGCGTCGTCGCGCACGGCATGCGCGCCCGCGCAGCGCACGAACGCCTCGCGCAGCAGGTCGCCGTAGACGCCGCCGTGGCAGGGATCGAGCAGGCGCGGCGCGAGCGCGTCGGCGAAGCGCGGCGCCTGGATCGTTCGCCACGTGTCGAGCGCGGCGAGCAGCGTGTGGAACGGTGCGAACGCAGGCGTCGATAAAGCGGCGAGCAGCGCGCGGGCATCGTCCGGCCCGGACAGATCGCCCTGCGGCACCGCGAGCGTGCCGCCGTCGGGACCGGGTCGCAGCGCGACCAGCGGCGGCAGCAGGCCGGGCGCCCTGCCGCACGCGATCGCACGCGCGATGCGGCGCGCGATGTCGGGCAATTCCGGCGACGCCGGCCCCGGCGCGAGCGTGCACGACGCGGGCGGATCGCGCACGGGCGGGCGCGAATCAGCGGTCTTCCGGCGTCCGTGCATGCATCCGCGTCCTGGCGTCGCCCGGGCCGCGACGTGGCCGCGCGGACGATCGACGGCCCGTCCGCCGCTTCGGCGACGGACGGGCCGCAGGGCCTGGCCCGGGGCGGATCAGATGCAGTAGATGAAGCGCGTGCAGCTGCCGCGCGCGGCGTTGCTGGCAGGCGCCTTCTTGTCGAGCGCGCCGAGGACGGCGTCGAGGCGGTTGGCGGTCTTGGTCTGCGCGGACTTGCGCTTCGTGGCGTGGCTCTTCATGGCATGTTTCTCCTTGTGGACGTAGGGAACGCACGCGCGGTGGCGGCGTTCGACTGCACACCTGGGCGCCGCCGTTGCAGCGACGCGATGCCCCGAACCGGGCATCGATGCGGGTGATAGCACGGCGGCATGCCTGAAGGAAGCGACGGCGGTCCCATTCATCCGAAGACCGGCCGTGCGGCGGCGCCCCGTCCATGCCCGTTCGTCGTCTCCGGTCCGGCGGGGGGATGGACACCGGCGCGTCCTTTGCACCCTGCCGCCCCCCCGGCCGTGCATCGCGGATACTGTGCCGCCGTCCATCGCCGAGTCCGTCCATGCACGAAGACGTCCGCCTCGACCCGCTGACCGAAGCCGACTTCGACCGTGTCGCCGCGCTCGCCGACACGATCTGGCGCGCCCACTACGGCACGATGATCTCGATGGCGCAGATCGACTACATGCTCGAGGGCCGCTACACCGCGGCCAACCTGCGTCGCTATGTCGACGCGCACGACCGCTGGCTGTGGCTGCTGCGCGGCGACGGCGAGGCGGTGGGCTACTGCAGCTGTTCGCTGGGCGAAGGCGACAACGAGATGAAACTCGAACAGCTGTACCTGCTGCCCGGCCTGCATGGTCGCGGGCTCGGCGGGCGCATGCTGCGGCACGTCGAAGCGCAGTGCCGCACGCAGGGCCGCGACGTGCTGTGGCTGACGGTGAACAAGGGCAACGCCGGCTCGATCGCGGTGTATCGCAAGGCCGGCTTCACCGTGCGCAGTGAGGCCGTGTTCGACATCGGCCACGGCTACGTGATGGACGATTACGTGATGGAGAAACGGCTCTCCGCCTGAACCACGACGACTGACCGCTGCCGCGTCTTCGGTAGAGCGACCTTCAGGCCGCTCTACCGAGCATCTCGAACAATATCCGGCATCGGTCGATCCGCGTGTCCGGGGCGACGGTGCTCACAACAGCGAATCCGCCAGCCGGGCGATGCCGTCACGGGTGCGTCGCCACGGCGCGCGCCGCTTCCACGCGGCCGGATCGACGATCTCGCTGTCGGCCAGGCAATCGGCCTCGATCGCATGCAGGCGCGCCACGACCCGCGGGTCGTAGCTCAGCAATCCCGCCTCGGCATTGAGCGCGAACGAGCGGATGTCGAGGTTGATCGAGCCGATCAGCGCGATGTCGTCGTCCACGCTCAGGTGCTTGGCATGCAGGAAATGCGGGCGATGCAGGGCGATGCGCACGCCGGCGGCGAGCAGCCCGTCGAAGTACGAGGCCTGCGCCCAGGCGGTCAGCGTCTGGTTGTTGCTGCGCGAGAGGATCAGCGTGACCTCGACCCCGGCCAGCGCGGCGATGCGCAGCGCGGCGAGCACGGCGTCGTCGGGCACGAAATACGGGGTCGCCAGCACCACCCGCCGACGCGCGCGCTGCAGCAGCGCCACCACCGCGTCGCGCGCGTTCTCGAACGGATACGCCGGCCCCGACGGCAGCACCTGGGCGATGCCGCCTTCCGGCACGACGGTGCACGGCACGACCTCCAGCGCGTCGCCCGTCTCCAGGTACCAGTCGCTGGCGAACAGCGCGGCCAGCTGCGCCACCGCCGGCCCGCGCACGCGGGCGACCAGCTCGCGGTTCGGAAACCCGGGCACGAATTCCGGTGCGGCGAGGTTCTGCGAGCCGGTGAACCCGATCGCGCGATCGATCACCGCGATCTTGCGATGGTTGCGCAGGTCCATCCGCCCGCTGCGCCGCCAGCGCAGGCCGCCGGGCAGCATCGCGTGGATCTCGACGCCGCCCGCGCGCAGGCGCGTGCGCCACGCGCGCAAGCCGGGTTTGGCGCCGACGGCGTCCAGCAGCAGCCGGCAGCGCACGCCGCGCGCGGATGCGCGCAGCAGCGCCTCGGCCACCGCGCGCCCAACCGCGTCGTCGAACATCAGGTAGTACAGCAGGTGCACTTCGTGCGTCGCCGCATCGATGTCGGCGATCAGCCGGCGCACGCTGTCCTCGTAGTCGTCGAGCAGCTCGACCGCGTTGCCCGGCATCGGCAGGAAGCCGCCCAGGCGCTCCACCAGCGCCGCGATCTCGGCGCCCGCCGCCTCGGGCGTGGCGCGCTGCGCGGCGAGCGGCGCCTGCGCCTCGCGGATGCGCGCGGACGCGCGGGCCTGGCGTGCGCGGCGCTCGCGCGAGACCCAGGGCTGCCCCAGCAGCAGATACAGCGGCAGCCCGAACAGCGGCACGAAGCCGACCAGCAGCAGCCAGCTGCGCGCCGCGGCCGGACGGCTGCGCGATGGGATCCACCAGAGCGCAGCGAGGCGGATCGTCCAGTCGACGATCAGCAGCCACCAGCCGGGATGCAGGCCCAGGAACATGCCGCGATTGGAACACGCGCCATGGCCGCGGCCAAACTGGCCGCGACCCAGTCCGCGCCCGTGGCGCGGCAGATGCGCTTGCCGGCGCAGCGCGCGATCAGCGCGCGGTGAACCCGCCGTCGATCACCAGCTCGCTGCCGGTGACGAACTTCGACTCGTCGGAAATCAGGTAGACCGCGCCCCAGGCGATGTCGTCGGGTTCGCCCATGTGGCCGATCGGATGCATCCGGCCGATCCCGACGCGCGCCGCGTTGAGGTTCATCGCCCCCTTGTCGCGCAGCTGCTGCTCCATCAGCGGGGTCCAGATCAGGCCCGGGTGGATCGAATTCACGCGGATGCGGTCCTCGGCATAGGCCATCGCGTCGGCCTTGCTCATCAGCCGCACGGCGCCCTTGGACGCGTGGTAGGCCGGCATTTCGGCGGTGCCGACGAGGCCGTACATCGACGAGAGATTGACGATGCTGCCGCCGCCCGCGGCCTTCAGGTGCGGGATCGCGTGCTTGGTGCAGAAGAACACGCCCTTCACGTTCACCGCCTGCACCTGGTCCCATTCGGCCTCGGTGAGTTCGTGGGTGAGTTTGGTCGAGCCGGAAATGCCGGCGTTGTTGACCAGGCCGTGCAGCGCGCCGTAGTGGGCGACGGCGGCTTCGATCGCGGCGCTCACGCTCGCCTCCGACACGACATCGGCATGCCAGTAACGGGCGGCGATCCCGCGGTCGTTCAGCTCGGCGGCGAGGGCCTCGCCCTCGGCGTCCTGCCGGTCGAACAGCGCGAGTTTCGCGCCCTGTTCGCCGAGGCGGGTGGCGCAGGCGCGACCGATGCCGGATGCGGCGCCGGTGACGATGCAGACCTTGTCTTGCGTGCGGGACATGGCGATCTCCGATGTGTGGGTGGTTCCTTCGACGGCATGCCCGATCGCGTGCGCGACGTCCGGGCGTCGGCGTGCCGGCCAGGCACAGCCTTCCTCCCGCCGGCGCGCATCGTGTCGACCGCATCCCCATGCGACGTCCCGGCCCGGACAGGCGCGTCGCATCCGTCGTGTCGCGATCATGCGATGCGCTTCGACCCGGGCGAGGTCGCGATCATGTTGGCAGATCGGTCCCCCCGCGGGAAGTTTTCGCCGCGGCCAGAAAAAAACCCGCCTCGCGGCGGGTTCTTTCAGGAAGTGGATCGGCGCGGTGCGCGGATCACTTGATCTTGCCTTCCTTGTACATCACGTGCTTGCGGACGACGGGGTCGTACTTGCTGACCTCCATCTTGCCCGGGGTGTTCTTCTTGTTCTTGTCGGTCGTGTAGAAGTGACCGGTGCCGGCCGAGGAAATCAGGCGGATCTTGTCGCGCTTGGAAGCCATGGTCGATTACTCCTCAGATCTTTTCGCCGCGGGCGCGGAGCTCGGCGAGCACGGCGTCGATGCCGTTCTTGTCGATGGTGCGCAGGGCCTTGGTGGAAACGCGCAGCTTCACCCAGCGGTTCTCCGAAGCCACCCAGAAACGGCGCTCGTGGAGATTGGGCATGAAACGGCGGCGGGTCTTGTTGTTGGCGTGCGACACGTTGTTGCCGGTCGCGACGCGCTTGCCAGTCACCTGACATTCGCGGGACATACGTACCTCTCGATTCAAGAACGCGCGACGCGGGTCGTGCGATCTGCGGATGCCTCCCATAGCCCGGGAGACGGCGGCCCCGGCGTCGGTCCAGGCTTGCGGCCGGGACGGTTCGCCACACGATGCGGGCTCGGGGTCGCTGCGGAAGTCGACGGCATCGAATCGACGACATTCGAATCGACGGGGATCGCGTTCCCCGTCTCCGGGCATCCGCAAAGGGACGCACCAGCCGCAGCGAGCCGCGCATTATGCCGGGATTTCCCTGCCGCGGCAAACACTTGGCGGCGGAAGGTCGGGCGATGCGCGAGGGGCCACGTGCGCCCGGGGCCGGGGGCGGCGACCGCGACCGCGTCCTGGGCCAGAATGGGGCCTTCACGGACCGAAGGCCCGCCCATGACCGACGCCCCCCACGCCGACGATTTCATCCTCGTCGTCCCCGACGCCCTGCCGCGGGATCTCTGCGACGACATCGTCGCCCGCATCCGCGCCAGCGATGCGCTGCGCCCGGGGCAGGTCGGCGGCGGCGTGTATCCGGAACTGAAATTGAGCCGGGATGTCGCGATCAGCGGCCAACCGGCCTGGAAAGACGTCGAACAGGTGCTCAACCTCGCGATGCTCGAGGCCTTGATGGGCTATCTCCGGCGCTGGCCGCAGGCACTGATCGCCCCGCTGATGCTGCAGCACCAGCCGCCCGGCGGCGGCGAACTGCGCCGGCTGACCGCCGAGGACTTCCCCGACATGGACGCCGGCCAGCTGGGCGCGCTGGCCCGCCACTGCCTGCGCCCCGGCAACATCAACCTGCAGTGGTACCGCGCCGGCGAGGGCGGCTACCCCTACTGGCACTGCGAGCTGTACCCCCGCGACCCCGGCTGCGAGACCCTGCACCGGCACCTGCTGTGGACGATCTACCTCAACGACGACTTCGACGAAGGCGAGACCGAATTCCTGTTCCAGCAGCGCAAGATCCGGCCGAGCACCGGCACCCTGCTAATCGCGCCCGCCGGCTTCACCCACACCCACCGCGGCAACCGGCCGCAGGGCGGCGACAAGTTCATCGCGACCAGCTGGGTCCTGTTCCAGCGGGCCGAGCGTTTGTTCGCACAACCGACATGACGATCACGCGAGAGGCGCGCGCGTCCGCGGACGCACTCGGAAACATCCCGATGCCGTGGTCGTCGACGCGCGACCCGTCGTGGTGGACTCGATCTCTCCTCTGCGCCGCGCGAGTCGCTGTCCCGATGCGGCGAATGACCCCATCCCGTGCGACACCGCGCAGTGAAATGTAAGCGAATGTAAAACTGCACGCCTGGTCTCGGTCTGCGCGAAGACCGCATGCAGTCGCGTCGATATCATGCGTGGCGATCACCCTTCGCGGATCCTCGCATGCATGTTGCCGATCCCTCTGCCGCGCGCCGCATTCGGCGTTCGGTGCGCATTTTCCGCGTTGCTCCTCTCCTGTTTCGGACAGCCGGCGCACTCTGCCTCCTGCTGACGCTGACGCATTGCGCGCGTACCGAGCCACCCGCGACGCCGTCGCGCACGCACGAGGCGATCGCAGCGGATGCGGCCGAGCCCATGCCGCAGTTCGATCGCGTTCTGATCCCGCCGACCAAGCTCGCGCTGTCGCTGGCACCGACACGGACGAGCGGCACCGCACCGCTTGCGGTGATGTTCGACGCCACCGGCACCACCAGTCCGCAACGCGGCATGGATCCTTACCGGGACCTCCGATATCGCTTCGATTTCGGCGATGCGCCCGGCGAGACCTGGCCGGTCACCGGCGCCTCCAGGAACGTGGAGACCGCGGGACCGATCGCGGCGCATGTTTTCGAGCGGCCGGGCACCTATACCGTCACATTGACCGCGACCAATCCGATCGGGACGGCGTGGGTCAAACACGCGACGATCACCGTACTTGATCCGAACACCGTGTACCCGGGCACCAAGACCGTCTGCATCTCGCTGACTTCCGATTACACGGGATGCCCCGCCGGCGCGGCGCGACAGCAGACGATGCCGTCCAGAAGCGCGTGGAACGGCAAACGTGTGTTGTTCAAGCGCGGCCAGGATTTCTCGGCGCTTGGCAAGGTCGACATCCAGGACGGAAGTCACGGCGTCATCGTCGGCGCGTTCGGCGCTGGTGCCGCGCCGGAAATGGAGTCCGTCGGTGTCGGCGATTGGCGGCCGGAGACGGACGATTTCGCCAGCGACATCGTCGTGGCCGATCTTTCCACGCGTGGATCCATGTCGGCCGGCGTCGCCACGCGCGTGTTGTTCCTGCGCAATACGCTGACTTCGCCGCGCGACGCCGGCAGCGGACTCTATGTCGGCGACGACTATTTCACCTTCGACGATCCGGACTACCGGATCGTTCCGACCGATCGCTTTCCCGTCGCCAGCGAATTGTTCTTCGTCGAGAACAACGTCTCGGGTTCCACCGGGGTCACCTCGAACGGATACGGCCACGGCGCGCGGATGGCGTGGCTCGGCAACGATTTCGGCACGTCGATGTATCACAACCTGCGGATCACGCGCGGGTACAAGTTCGTGATCGCGCACAACCGGATGCGCGGCGTCTCCTCGGACGGCGCTCGGCATGCCTTGAAGTTGCACAGCGGCGGGTTGACCGCCTACAACGATCGGGCCGTGGTCGCCGGCAGGACCTGGGCATCGCGCTACGGCATCGTCGCCGACAATGCATTCGGCAGTACCGCCGGCAACAATGCGTGGACGGTGGCGATCGCGCCGCAGAATGCCGAATCCGCAGAGGGCATCGAGGATGTCCTGGTCATCGACAATCGCTTCGTCCGCGGACCGAACACCGTGGTCGACCTGATCCTCACCGGCCGTCGTGTCACCTATCGCGGCAACACGCTCGCCACTGGCGGGACCGCCCTGGTCGAATGGAACGCACATGGCGAGAGCCTGCCGGCCGAATGGAAAGGCCCGTACTACGACCACTGAATCCCGGCGGACGCAGACGACCTCGAACCGCAGCCGCGACCAGGAGCGAACGCGGCGTCAGGCGCGACCGTCGTCGCGCAATTGCGGCAGGCGCGTCTCGATGGCGTCCTGCCACGCATCGATCATCGCGCGATAGGCCGCACCCTCGAAGTCATCGAGCGCGCGTTCCCCTGCCTCGGACAGTGCCGTCATCGCGTACGTGACGGTCACCGCCGTTCTCTCGGGATCCATCGCCTCGCACGTCACTTCGACCGTGCCGGTGCGGGCGCCCGGCGTCGTGCGCACGTAGCGCGCACGATGCGGCCGCTGCGTGTAGTCGACGAGCGTCCAGTACGTCCGGTCCTCGCCCTCTCCGGTGGTGAAGACCATGCCCGGCGTGGTGTCGCGGGCGGCGGGATGCAGATAGGTCGGCGACCAGCCCTCGACCCAGCGCGCTTCGCCTTCCGGCGTGAACAGCGCCTGGCAGGGATC
This sequence comes from Lysobacteraceae bacterium, assembly GCA_044227145.1. GTDB lineage: Bacteria > Pseudomonadota > Gammaproteobacteria > Xanthomonadales > Xanthomonadaceae > Lysobacter_I. The sequence goes on along the minus strand of JBGAFR010000001.1, from coordinate 90,728 downwards.
GAGCGGGAGCGGGATCACGATCCGGTGGGTGGCTTCGACGTGTCGTGCCATGGCTCATTCCTCCCGACCGGTCGATGGTGACGCCGCCCATTGCGCGTCGCGTTCCACCAGGCGGTGACTGGACGCCGCCGTCAGCCTGAGCCCGTAGATCTCGCGAAGGCCGTCGATCTTGCCCAGCGTCTCCGCCGAAAACGCCGGCTTTCCCTCGAAGGCATGCAGGACGATGCCCTCCAGCAGGTCGCCCAGCGCCATGTCCTTGTACTCGGCCAGCGCCTTGAGGACCTTCAGCACCCGCTTTTCCATGCGAACACCGGTCTGGATGCGTTCGACCGGGACCGCCCCGGCTTCCGTGGATTCGCCCATGGCGCTCAATCTTCTTGTCTTGGTAGTTTGGTACCAAGATAACACGATCGCTTCGCTCAGAGCAGGCTTCCCTGGCTCGGGGCCGGTGGATGCGCCGCCCCGGGCTTGACCTGAGGGTTGGGCTTGAGGAACCGCGACGTCTCCAGCGGCCGCAGCCGCCCGAACCCGATCCTTCGGCTCGCCTTCGTGAAGCGCATCGCGATCAGGTCGGCGAACGGGCCCTCGCCGCGCATGCGGGTGCCCCAGGCGCTGTCGTAATCCTTGCCGCCGCGCATCTGCTGCACGAGGCTCATCACGTGCGCGGCGCGATCCGGGTAGTGCAGCGCCAGCCATTCGCGCCAGACGGCCTTCAGCTCGTGCGGCAGGCGCAGCAGCACGTAGCCGGCGGCGCGGGCGCCGTGGGCGTACGCGGCTTCGAGGATGGCTTCGAGTTCACGGTCGGTGACCATCGGGATGATCGGCGCGACCATCGTGCCGACCGGCACGCCGGCTTCGTGCAGCGCCTGCACGGTCTTCAGCCGCGTGTGCGGCGCGGCGGCGCGCGGTTCGAGTTTCGACGACAGCGTGTTGTCGAGCGAGGTGATCGAGACATACACCGTCACCAGGCCGTCCTTCGCCATCGGCGCGAGCAGGTCGAGGTCGCGTCGGATGAGCCCGCTCTTGGTGATCAGGCTGACCGGGTGCCGGGTTTCCGCCAGCACTTCGAGGATCTGGCGGGTGATGCGGTACTTCCGCTCGATCGGCTGGTAGGCGTCGGTGTTGATCCCCAGCGCGATCGGCGCGCAGCGATAGGACGGTTTCGCCAGTTCCGCGCGCAGGCGTTCGGCGGCATTGGTCTTGGCGAACAGCTTCGTCTCGAAGTCGAGCCCCGGGGACAACTCCAGATAGGCATGCGACGGCCGCGCGAAGCAGTAGACGCAGCCGTGCTCGCAGCCGCGGTACGGATTCACCGACTGCGAGAAGCCGATGTCCGGCGAATCATTGCGGCTGATCACGCTGCGCGCGCGCTCCTCGGTGACCTGCGTGCGCAGCGGCGGCGGGGCGAAGACGTCGTCGCCGGCGACCGGGTCGGCATCGGCATAGACCGAACCCCAGCCGTCGTCCTCGGCCTCGGCGACGGTCTTCTCGAACCGGCCGCGGACGTACGACGCCGCGCCGCGGCCCTTGAGCGGCGCGGTGCGCAGCAGGTTGTGGGTCGCGGGGTCGGGTTTGCCGCCGATGGCCATGCGCGCAGGCTAGCGCGCGGCGGTCGCAGGCGGTGCGACCGCGGGCACGCACACGCCACGTGCGCATGCGCTGCACATGCGCGTGTTCCACGTGTGCGCCGCGCCGGCGAAGCGCGCGATGCGCCACGCCCTTCGTCCACCCTGCACGGACGGTTTTCCGGGCGCTGGCGACCGGGTAGGCTGGCACGATCCGCGCAGACCGTCGCCGGAGGACCGATGTACGCATTGTGGGACTGGGTGCAGTCGCTGCCCGGCTACGGGCCGCTGCTGGCCTGGGGGCTGTTCGGCGGCTGGCTGCTGTACGTGGTCTGGCTCGGCGGCTGGATCGTGCTGCAGAAGCGCGAACCGGTGGCCACGCTCAGCTGGTTGCTGGGCCTGGCGCTGCTGCCGTACGTCGGCTTCCTGATCTACTACCTGCTCGGGCCGCAGAAGATCCGCCGCCATCGCCTGCGCCGTGCGCGCAGCCGGCTCCAGAACGATGCGCTCGGCCATGACCTCTGCGCCGCCGCATGCTCGCCGGACGCCCGCGAACTCGGCGCGCTCGCGAAAGCGTCGACCGGCCTCGCACCGAGCACGGCGCAGGACGTGCGCCTGCTGGTGGACGGCGCCGGCACCTACGACGCGCTGATCGAAGCCATCGGCCAGGCCCGGCACCACGTCCACCTCGAGTACTACATCTACACGCCCGACCACAGCGGCGGCGCGCTGCGCGACGCGCTCGTCGCCTGCGCCCGGCGCGGGGTGAAGGTGCGGCTGCTGCTGGACGCGATCGGGTCGAGCGCCTGCACCCGTGCCTTCCTCGAACCGCTGCTGTCGGCCGGCGGCGAGATCGCATGGTTCCATCCGACGCGGTTCTGGCGCTTCTGGTCGCGGCCGTGGCTGAACATGCGAACCCATCGCAAGATCGCGGTGATCGACACCCGCATCGGCTTCACCGGCGGCATCAACATCACCGACGAAGAGAACGAGCGCGTCCGCGAGGATGCCTATCGCGACCTGCACCTGCGGCTGGAAGGCGACATCGTGCGCTCGCTGCAGCTGGTGTTCGCCGAAGACTGGCTCTACGCCACCGGCCAGCGCGCATTCCTCGACGACATCGTGCATGCGCTGCCGACGCCCGCGCCGGGCATGATCTCCGTGCAGGCGCTGACCTCCGGCCCGGACGGCACCTGGGAACCGATCCACCGGCTGCAGGTGAGCCTGATCCATGCCGCGCGCGAACGGGTGTGGCTGGTGACGCCCTACTTCGTCCCCGGCGAAGCGGCGATGATGGCGCTGACCTCGGCCGCGCTCGCCGGCCTCGACGTGCGCCTGCTGGTGCCGCGCCTCAGCGATTCGCGGCTGGTGACCCTCGCCGCGCGTTCGTACTACGACGACCTGCTCGCCGCCGGCGTGAAGATCCACGAATACGGCCCGCGGATGCTGCACACCAAGGCCTTGCTGATCGACGACACCACCGCGACGCTCGGCAGCGCCAATTTCGACCATCGCAGCTTCCGCCTGAATTTCGAGATCGCGCTGCTGTTCCAGGATCGCAGCGTCGCCGCCACGCTCGCGGCGCTGATCGCGGGCGAGCTGCAGACCGCGCCGCAGGTGCGCGACGACCGCGCCCGGCCGCTGCTCGGAACCCGGCTGCCCGAAGCCCTGGCGCGGTTGATGTCGCCGTTGCTGTGAGATCCGCCACCACGCCGACGGCGACGGCGACGGACGGCCGTTGCGGCGGTCCGGGCGGGCTGTCGGCGGCGGCGGGCCGAGGAGTAGACTGGCACCCGCCCTTGCATCCCCCGAGAAGGACGCCCCCATGCCCTGGTTGCTGCTACTGATCGCGGTCGCCCTGTTCCTCGCGGCGCTCGGCGCCAGTTCGATGGCCGTCGTGGTGCTGTGCGTGCTCGGCTCGCTCGTCCTGAGCATCGTCGCGGTGATGAGCCTGCTGGCGCAGCGCGTGGACAACAGCGCGCGCAGCGAAACGCTGCTGATCGATCCGCAGGAACTGCGCCGCCTGCGCGAACAGGCCGAAGCGCGCCGTGCCGCCGCCGCTGGCGAAGCCGTGCAGACACCGCCCACCACCGCGGCGAACGACGCCGGGCTGACGCCCTGAGCCTCCGCCGTTTCTGCCGCCCGGCGTGACCGTCCTCAGCGTCAACGTCAACAAGATCGCGGTGCTGCGCAATTCGCGCGGCGGCCGCGATCCCGACGTGGTCGCGGCCGCACGCGCCTGCCTGGACGCTGGCGCGCACGGGATCACCGTGCATCCGCGCCCGGATGCGCGCCACATCCGCGAAGACGATGTCTATGCACTGGCGGAACTCACCCGCAGTTATCGGGTGGAATTCAACCTCGAAGGCAATCCGTTCGCGCCGCCGCGCCCGGGCTATCCGGGCTTCCATGCGCTCTGCGCCGCAGTGCGCCCGGCCCAGGCCACGCTGGTGCCCGATGGCGATGCCCAGCTGACCTCCGACCACGGCTTCGATTTCGCCCGCGACCTCGACGGCCTGCGGCCGCTGGTCGCGTCACTGCAGGCGCTGGGTTGCCGGGTCAGCTTGTTCGCCGATGCCGGCGCGGACATCGCCGCCGCGGCCGCGAGCGGCGCCGATCGCATCGAGCTCTACACCGGCCCCTATGCCGAGGCCTTCGCCGCCGGCCATCCCGCTGACGCCCTGCCCGCCTTCGCGGAAACCGCCCGTGCCGCCGCGGCGCACGGCCTCGGCGTCAACGCCGGGCACGACCTCAGCCAGGCCAATCTCGGCGCCTTCCTCGACGCCGTCCCCGGCGTGCAGGAAGTGTCGATCGGCCATGCGCTGATCAGTGAAGCGCTTTACGCCGGCCTCGACGCGACGGTCAAGGCGTACCTCGCGGTGCTGTCCGCACGCTGACGCCTGCCACCGTGCGGACAGGCGCCGCGCTCGGAGGGACCGCTCAAAGGAACCGGATGTTGTCCAGGCCCGCGTTCTTCGCGACGGCCACGACCTGCGCGACGGTCTGGTAGTCGGCCTGGCCGTTCACGTCGAGCTGCAAGGGGACGAGCTTCGTGCCGGCGCGGACGTGCTCAGCCTCGAACACCGACGCCAGCGCCGTAAGCGGCATCGGCCGGCCGTCGACGAACAGGCCACCGGTGGCATCGATCTGCACGCGGAGCGGCGCCGAGAGTTCGGGCGGATCGCCCGCTGGCGTCCTGCTCGGAAGATCCAGCGGGATCGGCCGGCTCATCACCGGTGCGACGAGCATGAAGATCACGAGCATCACCAGCATGACATCGACCAGCGGCGTGATGTTCATCTGGGACATGGCGTCCTGCCGGGAAGAGGTCTGTGAAAAGGCCATGGCCGCGCTCCTCTGATCGGTGTCGGTATGCCGACGCTACGCCCTTGCGGCCCCGGGGCGCAAGGTCCCGCCGCACAGACGCTGCGCATCAGGCACCGGCACGTCACTGCCCTGTTCGGACTTGGCACCCGCCTGGGCGCCGTTCCGCACGTGCAGCTCGTGTCGTGCAGAAGCGTCGTCGGCTTGCGTCTGGCACGCCGCCCTCATCGGGCGCCAAGGGCAGCCTGAGACGCCCGGGTCAGGGGTTCACGAAACCGACGCTGACCAACCCGGCATCGCGGCCGGCCGCAATCACGCGGGCGACCGTCTGGTAATTGGCGTCGCCGTTGATGTCCATCTGTAGGGACGGGTTCCGGTTCCCGACCGCCGCCTGCACCGCCGCAGTGAAGGTCGAGCGCAGCCCGGACACAGGCACCCGCTGGTCGTTAACGAACACGCCGCCGTTGGCGTCGATGCGGACGCGAAGTGATTCAGGCGCTTCGCGGTCCCAACCGCATATGCCGCCAAGGTCCAACGGAACCGGCCGACTCGGCACCGGCATGGCGAGCATGACGATGGCGAGCACCGCCAGCAGCACGCCCACCAGCGGCGTCATGTCCAGCCGGGACAGGGCTTCGGCGTGTTCGTTCCGGATCAGTTGCGCTCGAGCTCCGCCACGAACCCGACCGTGCGCATGCCCTGGGCCTGGGCGAGGTCGACCACGTCGCCGATGAAGCGGTACTGGGTGGTCCTGTCGCCGCGGATCTTGACCATCGGCTGCGGTTGCTTCTGCGCCTCGACCGACAGTCGGCTCTCCAGCGATGCGCGCGTCACCGGTTCGTCGTTCAAAAACAGGCGACCCTCTTCGGTGATGGCGACCGTGACCGGCAGGGCCGGTGACCGGATGTCGCGGTCGGGAACTTGCATGACCTGCGGCAACTTCACTTTCGTCCTGTCCAGCATCAGCGGCGTCGTGATCATGAAGATCACCAGCATGACCAGCATCACATCGACCAGCGGCGTGATGTTCATCTGGGACAGGGCGTCCTGCCGGGAAGAGGTCTGTGCAAAGGCCATGGTGCGCTCCTCGGAGTGGATGCCCGCCCATCCTGCGCTCGCGTCACTGCACGCCGCAACCCCGGGCCCGCGTTCCACAGGCGCAAAAAAACGCCGCCCTCGCGGGCGGCGTCGAAAGGTACAGCGTCTTGCGGTCGGCGGCGGGCTGCAGGTCCGGCGCCGGCCGGTGTCGCGGTTACTTCTTGACGAAACCGATCTTGAGCATGCCGGCGTCCTTGGCCGAAGCCAGGACCTTGGCCAGGGTTTCGTACTGGGCGTCCTGGTTCATGTCGATCTCGAGCGTCGGCTGGTTCTTCGGATCGCGCTCGACCTCGGCCTGCATCGTGCTGCGCAGGGCCTTGACCGGGATCGAACTGTCGTTCCAGAACACCGTGCCGGTCTGGTCGATGCGCAGCTTGATCGGCGGCGGCGGGTCGACCGGGTTCGGCGGCGGATTCAGCGTCGGCTGCGGCAGGTCGATGTCGATCGGGTAGGACAGGATCGGCGCGGTGACCATGAAGATGATCAGCAGCACGAGCATCACGTCCACGAGGGGCGTGACGTTCATGTCGGCCATCGGGCCCGAACCGGAGTTGGAAGCGAATGCCATGAGGAGTCTCCGTGGTCGCCGTCAGTTGCGTTCGCGGGTCGACACGAACCCGACCTTGCGCATGCCCTGGGCCTGGGCGAGGTTGACCACGTCGTTGACGTAACGATACGGCGTGGTCTTGTCGCCGCGGATGTTGACCTGCGGCTGCGGCACCTTCTGCGCTTCCACCGACAGCCGGCTTTCCAGCAGTTCCCGGGTCATCGGCTCATCGTTGAGGAAGAGCTTGCCCGCTTCGGTGACGGAAACGGTGATCGGCGGGGCCGGAGGCAAATGGTTGGCATCGCGGGTGTCGTAGTTCGCCTGCGGCAACTCGATCTTGACCTTGTGGGTCATCAGCGGCGCCGTGATCATGAAGATGATCAGCAGCACCAGCATCACGTCCACGAGGGGCGTGACGTTGATTTCCGACATCGGACCGCCGCCACCGTTTCCGGTACTGAAGGCCATGGCTGTGCTCCGTCAGTGGTTCTGGATCGTCGCGACCGGGATCAGCGCTTCGCGCCGACTTCGCCGACGCGCGCGCCGGTAGCGAAGAAGTCGTGCAGGTCGTGGGCGAAGGTGTCGAACTTGTTGTTCGTCACGCGGTTCATGCGCACGAAGAAGTTGTACGCGAGCACCGCCGGGATGGCGACGAACAGACCGACCGCGGTCATGATCAGCGCTTCGCCCACCGGACCGGCGACGGCGTCGATCGAGGCCTGGCCGCTGGCGCCGATCTTGATCAGGGCGCCGTAGATGCCCCACACGGTGCCGAGCAGACCGACGAACGGAGCGGTCGAACCGACCGTCGCCAGCAGGGTCAGGCCGCCTTCGAGGCCCATCGACTCGCGGGTCACGGCCTGGCGCAGGGCGCGGTCCACGAACTCGGAGCGGTTCAGCGACTCGACCAGGCGCGAACCCTCGTGGCGCTGGTGGTGGGCGGCGGCCTGGGCGGCGTCGAGCGCGATCTTGGAGAACGGCTCGCTGCGCGGCTGGTCTTCCATGAAGCGGATCGCGTCCTGGGCGTTCGGGGTTTCCCAGAAGGTGTGGGTCACCGAGTCGCCGCGGCCGCGGAGGTTCATGTTCTTGATGAAGTTGACCACGATCCAGTACCAGGACATCGCGGACATGATCGCGAGGACGATCGCGACCGTGAGCTGGACGACGTAGTCACCCGGATGGGACAGCATTTCGCGCGCCAGATGGTCGACGCCCATCTGCTTCAGAGCGGCGGCGCTGTTGCCTCCCGCGGCGGCGGCGTTGGTGGTTTCCTGCAGCATGACGCTTACCTTTCTTGTGTGTGGAAGGATCGACGGTGGGTCGGTGGTGCGGTGTTGCGGTTGAAGCGAAGACGGTGCGGCGACGCCGGCGGCCGGGGAGGCCGCCGACGCTTATTCGACGGCGAAGGAGAATGGCAGGCGACCCTGGCCGGGCGAGCCGGGGCAGAGCTTGGCACGGCGCGCCCAGGTGACCGCGGCACGGTCGAGGTCGCGGTTGCGGCTGCTCTTGGCGATGGACACGTCGGTGATGGTGCCGTCGGCCTGGTAGGTGATCATCAGCGCGAGGTCGGCGGCGACGCCGGCCTTGCTGACCGCGGCCGCGAGCGGCGCCAGCGATGGGCGCACGCAGAGGCTGGCGCGCAGGTCGTTGTCGTTGCGCGGCGGACCGCTCGGCGCGGGCGGGGCCGGCGGCGCGGGCGGGGCCGGCGGCGGCGCCGGGGTCGAGACCGGGGTCGGGTCGTCGAAGACCACCGGCGGCGGTTCCGGCGGCGGCGGCTGCGGCGTCGGCTTCGGCGCCTCCTGCGGCGTCAGCTTGATTTCCTTCGGCGGCTCCGGCGGCGGCGGCGGCGGCGGGGGAGGCGGCGGCGGCGGCTCGATGATGACGACGCTGGTGTTCTCTTCGTCCTGCTTCTCGGCGCCCGGCGGATTGACCGGAACGAGCAGCAGCATGAGCGCGGCGATATGCAGCGCGATGGCGAAGCTGATGGCGGTGATCCGAGACCAGTTCAGGCCGGGATCGTCGCGGTCGCGCTTGTCATGGATCGGCAACGGTTGGGTCATGCGCAGCAGGCTCGGTTTAGCGGACTCGTGGTGCTGATTCGGTATCGCGTTCGCGATCGATCCATGATGTGAACCCGACCCCCAAACCCGACACCCCGGAATGGTCGAACCGCGACGTCTCTGCGGACGAGAAGCAGTCGCGGGAAACTACAAGCTTATACCAATCGCGGGAGGACTTACCAACACCCCCTCCCGGAACCGCCGCCCGCCGCAAAGCCCGGGCGGACGGCGGCGGCGACTCACTTGCCGGGCAGGGCCAGAATGTCGTTGGCCTGTTTCGGCTGCTTGACGCCCTTGGCCAGCGCCAGGCGCGCGGCGGCCTTGGCTTCGGCGATGCGATCGTCGTTGCGCAGCACCTTGGCCTGGTTCAGCGCGGATTCGCCGGTCTGGTCGACCTGGGCGGCACGGCCGTAGTAGTCCGCCGCCTTCCTGAAATCGGCGGCGTCGTAGAAGCCCTGCGCAAGCAGCCAGTAGTTCTTGACCAGCTTGGGCGAGGGCTTGATCACGCCCTTGTCCACGCCTTCCTGCAGCACCGTTTCGGCGTCGGCGTAGGCCTGCGCCTTCACGTAGCCGTTGAACAGGACCTGGTACTGGTCCTCGGTCTGCAGCTTGCCGGAACCGCGCGCACGGTTGAGCAGGTCGGCGGCCTTCTGGTCCTGGCCGGCTTTCCGGTAGAACGTCACCGCGTTCATCATCGTGGTCTGGTCGTCCGGATGGGCGGCGAGCAGCTTCTCGTATTCGGCGACGGCCTCCTGGTCGCGGCCGAGGTCGCTGAGCACCACCGCCTTCACCCGGATGGCGTCGTCCGTTTCGGCCTTGGTTTCGGCGATGAACTTGTTGACCCAGGTGAGGGCTTCCTCGTCCTGCTTCTGCTGCGCCAGTTCGGAGGCGAGGATCAGCATGGTCTGGTAGTGGCCGTTGTTGTCGAAGCCGTTCGTCTCCACCGACTTGCGGTAGTACGCGATGGCCTTGTCCTTGTCGCCGAGCTTGCTCTCCGAGCTGCCGGCGAGCTGGTAGAAGTAGCTGATGAGGTAGATGTTCTTGGAGGCCGCGGCGTAGGCGTCGGTCTTGGCGATCACCTCTTCGTAGTTGCCGGCCTCGAAGTCCTGGCGGATTTCGTTGGCGGTCTTCACGTCCGCCGCGCTGTTGCTCTGGGGTTCGACCTTGCGGGTCGCCAGCGGAAACAGCTGCGGGCCCTGCGGGGTCTTGGCCGCCTGGGCGGCCTTGCGCTGGCGTGCGCGTTCGGCGGCCTGGGCGGCACCGTAGCTCGCGACGCTGGGCTTGCGCTGCGGTTGTGGCTCGTCGTCTTCCTGCGCCAGGGCATGGCCGGCGAAGGCGCAGCCCAGCAGCAGCGCGATGGCGGCGGCGAGGGCGGAGTTCGGGAAGGGACGGGCGGACACGGTCATGGCGATTCTCTGCGGAAGGGTCTGGGAGCGGCGCGGGCCGCGGCGGCGGACGCGACCGGCAGGCCGCGGAAACGGAGGGAGGGGCGTCGCGGGGTCAGCCGCAGTTGGGCTTGCGGCCGGCGGCGCGGGCCTGTTCGTAGGTCGGCATCAGTGCATCGGCGTGCTTGCGCATCTGGCCGATGCGGGCCCTGGGGTCGGGGTGGGTGGACAGCCACTGCGGCGGGCGACTGGGATTGGCCGCCAGCATGTTCTCCCACAGGTCGATCGCCTGGTGGGGGTCGAAGCCGGCCTGGGCCATCAGGCGCTGGCCGACGATGTCGGCCTCGTTCTCCTGGTCGCGGGTGCCGGGCAGCAGGAACCCGGTCTGGGCGAGGACGCTGCCGCCCTGCGTCGCCAGGTCCTGTCCGCCCTCGCCGTAGCGGGCGCCCACCAGCGCGCCGAGCAGTTGCACGGCGCCCGCCGCGCCCATCTGCCGGGTCACGCGCTCGTCGTGGTGCCGCTCGACGACGTGGCCGATCTCATGGCCGATCACCGCGGCCATCTGGCCCTGGGTCCTGGCCACGTCGAAGATGCCGGTGTAGACGCCGACCTTGCCGCCCGGCAGCGCGAAGGCGTTCGCGCTCTTGTCGACGAACACGGCGCTCTCCCAGCCGCCCTGCTGCGGCAATTCGCGCACGATGGCGTTGACCACGCAGCGCACGTAGGCGTTCTGGCGCGCGTCCTGGCTGAGCGGCTTCTTGGCCTTTTCCTCGTTGAACGCCTGGATCCCGAGCTGGTTCAGCTGGTCCTGCGACACCGCGCCGACGTACTGCTTGCGGCCCGTCGAGGACGTGGTGGTGGCGCAGGCGGCGACCAGCAGCGTGCAGGCCAGGCCCAGCGCGATGCCCAGCACGGCGGTCCGGCGGATCTGCAGGGTCATCTCGGGCGGCTCCGGCTGGGAACGGGGGACATGTTGTAATCCGACGGGGATTAATGTTTCGTCAAACGGCGCCGGATCGGGCGGAAGACCCGCCATCGTGCACGCCGGTCACAGCAGCAGCAGGCTCACTGCATTGTGCAGGGCATGCGTCAGGATCGCCGCCCACAGCGTGCCGCAGCGGCGATAGACCAGCGCGAAGGCCAGGCCCATGATCGCGTAGACCAGCCACAGCACCAGGCTCGCAGCCCCGCCATGGGTGCCGAGGCCGGGCATCTCGTGCGCGAGTGCGAAGGACGCCGCGCTGACCAGCAGGCCGGCGCGCGGCAGGCCCGCCTCCGCGAAGCGGCCGTAGACGACGCGGCGGAACACCACTTCCTCGTACACCGGCGCGAGGACGACCGCGAAGCCCCAGAGCAGCGCCGGGTGGGTCTGCTGCAGGGCACGCAGGGTCGCGTCGTTGCTCGGCTCGATCTGCAGGCCGAACCCGGTGGCGATGACGCCGAGAGCGATCACCACGACCGCCAGGAGCGCCGCGGCCAGCGCGGACGTGCCCCAGGTCGAAGGCAGGCGCGCCGCCGCGAGCGAACGCCGCCATTCCTCCCGAGACGGACGACGACGCCAGAACAGCAGGCCCGCGGCGGCCGCACCCATGGCCGCGACCGTCGACAGCACCTCGGCGAGCGGGCCGGGCATGGCGAGCCGTTGCGCGCCGTTCGTGCCCGCACCGAGGTCGTGGGTGGCGGCCCAGGCGAAGCCGCAGAGCATGAACGCGACGACCCCCAGCGCGAACGCGACGGCGAGATCGAGCGCGAACGCGACGGCGAGGCGGTACGCGCGTGGCGCGTCCCGCTCAGACATCCAGGTTGGCGACCTTCAGCGCGTTGTCCTCGATGAACTCGCGGCGCGGTTCGACGACGTCGCCCATCAGCGTGCTGAAGATCTGGTCGGCGGCGACGGCATCCTCGATCCGAACCTGCAGCAGGCGGCGAGAGTCGGGATTCACCGTGGTTTCCCACAGCTGCTCGGGGTTCATTTCGCCGAGGCCCTTGAAGCGCTGGATCTGGCGACCCTTCTTCGCTTCTTCCAGCAGCCAGGCATGGGCCTGGGCGAAGTCGGCGACCGGCTCCTCGCGGTTGCCTCGGACGATCTTCGCGCCGGGGCCGAGCAGACCGTGCAGCTGGTCCGCGGCCTCGCGCAGCGCGCGCAGTTCGCCTTGTTCGAAGCTGGCGGCGCCCAGTTCCTGCAGCGTGGTCTCGCCCATGTGCGTGCGGTGCACGATCAGCGCGGCGGGTTGCGCCTCGCCCGCGGCGCGCGCTTCCAGCCGGAAGCGCGGCCGGCCCAGCGGCGTGCGGTTGAGCTTCGCCTGCAGCGCGTCGAGGTCGGTGCGATCGGCGGCGAGCTCGGCCAGCGCGGCGGCATCGAGCGGACGGAAGCCGATCAGCGCTTCCAGCAGCGCCGGATCGTAGCGATAGGCGTTGCGCGCGATCGCGTCGCGCGCGGCCGCATAGGCCAGCAGCAGTTGTTCCAGCTGCGCGCCGCGGATCGCCGGGGCGTTGTCGTCCGGCACGAGGCCGGCGTTCTCCACCGCGTTGCCCGCGAGGTACGCGTCCAGCGCCGCGTCGTCCTTGAGGTACAGCTCGTTGCGGCCCTGCTTGATCTTGTACAGCGGCGGCAGGCCGATGTAGACGTGGCCGCGCTCGATCAGCTCCGGCATCTGCCGGTAGAAGAACGTCAGCAGCAGCGTGCGGATGTGCGAGCCGTCGACGTCGGCGTCGGTCATGATGATGATGCGGTGGTAGCGCAGCTTGTCCGGGTTGTACTCGTCCTTGCCGATGCCGGTGCCGAGCGCGGTGATCAGCGTGCCAACTTCCGCGGACGACAGCATGCGGTCGAAGCGCGCACGTTCGACGTTGAGGATCTTGCCCCTCAGCGGCAACACCGCCTGGTTGCGGCGATTGCGTCCCTGCTTCGCCGAGCCGCCCGCCGAGTCGCCCTCGACGATGAACAGTTCCGACAGCGCCGGGTCCTTCTCCTGGCAGTCGGCGAGCTTGCCGGGCAGGCCAGCGATGTCGAGCGCGCCCTTGCGGCGCGTCAGATCGCGCGCCTTGCGTGCGGCTTCGCGCGCGCGCGCGGCGTCGACGATCTTGCCGACGATGGCCTGCGCTTCCTTCGGGTTTTCCTGCAGGAATTCCTCGAGCTTGCTGCCGAACACGCTGTCGGTCACCGGACGCACTTCCTCGGTGACCAGCTTTTCCTTCGTCTGCGACGAGAAGCCCGGATCCGGCACCTTCACCGACAGCACCGCGACCATGCCTTCGCGCATGTCCTCGCCGGAGAGGCTGACCTTTTCCTTCTTCGCGACGCCGGTCTGCTCGATGTACTTGTTGAGCACGCGGGTCAGCGCGGCGCGGAAGCCGGTGAGGTGCGTGCCGCCGTCCTTCTGCGGGATGTTGTTGGTGAAGCAGAACATCGTTTCCTGGTAGGCGTCGGTCCACTGCAGCGCGACGTCCACGGTGATGCCGTTCTGCTCGCCGGTCACCGAGATGACGTTCGGATGCAGCGGGTTCTTCAGCTGCGCGAGGTGCTCGACGAAGCTGCGGATGCCGCCGGCGTACTCGAACAGGTCCTGCTTGCCCTCGCCGCGCTCGTCGACCAGCGTGATCTTCACGCCAGAATTGAGGAACGACAGTTCGCGCAGGCGGTACGCCAGGATGTCGTAGTGGAATTCGGTGTTGCCCTTGAACGCTTCCACCGACGGCCAGAAGCGCACCAGCGTGCCGCGCTTGTCCGACGCCTCGAGCTGCTTCAGCGGATACGCCGCCTCGCCGTGGCGGTATTCCTGCTGGTAATGGTGGCCGTCGCGCCAGATGTCGAGCGTGAGCTTCTCCGACAGCGCATTCACCACCGACACGCCCACGCCGTGCAGGCCGCCGGACACCTTGTAGCTGTTGTCGTCGAACTTGCCGCCGGCATGCAGCACGGTCATCACGACTTCGGCGGCGCTGACCTCCCGGCCGAGCTTCTCGCTCATCGCCGCGTGGCGGCCGACCGGGATGCCGCGGCCGTTGTCCCACACCGACACCGAACCGTCGGCATGGATGGTGACGACGACCGTGTTCGCATGGCCCGCCAGCGCTTCGTCGACGCCGTTGTCGACGACCTCGAACACCATGTGGTGCAGGCCGCTGCCATCGTGCACGTTGCCGATGTACATGCCGGGGCGCTTGCGGACGGCTTCGAGTCCTTCCAGCGCGGTGATGCTGTTGGCGTCGTAGGTGTTGTTGCCGGTGCCGGGCTGCTGGGTTTCGTCGGTCATTCGCTTCGATCGGCTGCGGTTGCACGGAGGGACACGCGCCGCGGCATTTCGCACGCGACACATTAGCTATGGTGTCCAATGCGGAATTATAGCGCGTACGGCGCAACCGGCTCGCGCCACCAATCACCGGGTCCGCGGTGGCGAGGGTGTTCCCCCACCCCGGTTCGCCTGCGCCATCGCGACGCCAGGACACCCGCGATCACGGCGCCTTTTGGTCGGAGACGCGGAAACCGCCTTCCGAACTCCAGCAAGCGGTTGATTCGCCTCGTTTTCCCTGGGCGGGTCGTCCCCGGCGCCCTCCTCCCGGCGCTCGACTTCGCGTGCCAGCCGAACTTTGCGCGATCGGCGACGGCAGCCTCGAGGAAGCACCCTGCCCGACCATCGGCCCCATCCTCAGCGCATCCCATCCGACCACGGGCGAGATCGACTCGACCTGTGGCAAGCGCTGGCCTGGTTCCGCATGCCCCCCAAGGTCGTCAGACGAGGATGAGGCCAACCCCCGGCTCAGCGACACAGATGACCTCGGGAAAGCGGCACGCGGTCGGATCGCCGACTTTCGACCGCCGTCGCGGGATCCGTCGGCGCCGGAACGCTTGCGACCTGTTCCCCTAGGTCAGCGATCGCGACGCGGCGGATGCCCGGCAGCGATCTCGCCGCGTTCCACGTGGAACATCGCGACTTCTGCCGGGAGATCGACCAGCGCGGGCGGCGCCTCCGTGCCGGTGATGAACACCTGCGCCCCGGACGCCAACAGCCGTTCCAGTACGCGTCGCTGGTGGCCGCGGTCCAATTCCGACGCCAGATCATCCAGCGCCACCACGGGCCACTCACCCCGGGCCTCGGCATGGCGTTCGGCCTGGGCCAGCAGTACCGACAGCGCGGTGAGCTTGGCCTGCCCGCGCGACAGGGCCTCGCGCCCCGGCAGCGCGGCATAATCGATGCGCCAGTCCGCCCGGTGCGGGCCGACCGAGGTGAATCCGTTGGCGAGGTCGCGATCACGCGCCACCAGCAAGGCATCGGCCAGCGAGAGTCCGTCGCGCGCCCAGCCCGGCTGGAATTGCAGGCGCGCGGCGCCGAGCGCCGGGACCAGATCGCTCGCCGTGGCCTGCAACACCGGTTCCAGCGCTTCGAGGTAGGCGTGGCGCCGCCGCGTGAGCGGTTCGCCGGCTTCGGCCAGCTCGTGATCCCAGACCTCCAGCTGGCCGTCGCGGACCCGGGCCTTGAGCAGGGCGTTGCGCTGCTTCAGCGCCCGGGCGTAGCGGCGCCACAGCGGCAGGAAGTCTGGTTCCACGTGGAACAGCCCCCAATCCACCAGCCGCCGGCGCGGCTCGCCGCCCCCGGTGATCAGGGCATGACTGCCGGGTTCGAAGGTCACGACCGCCAGCGCCGCGCACAGCTCTCCGAGCTGGGCGACGGATTCGCCGTCCAGGCGGCCTTCCCAGCGCTGGCCGGCATGACGCAAGCCGGCCTTCCGCGAGCGGCCGCCGGCGTCTTCGTGCCATTCGGCGAAGACTTCAACGGCCTCGGCACCGGTGCGGATCAGGCCGTCGCGGACCCGGCCGCGGAAGCTGCGGCCATAGGCCAGCAGGTGCAGGGCCTCGAGCACACTGGTCTTGCCGGCGCCGTTGTCGCCCGTGATCAGGTTCAGGCCCGGTTCGGGGCGGAGTTCGGCCTCGGCAAAGCGACGGACATCGGCCAGGCGGAGGCGGGTCACGCGCATCGGGGACGCCCGGCGCCGCCCGATCGCGGGCCCACCAAACGATTTCGCCCGGGAAGGCCCGGGCGAATCGTGTGCAACCGCTGGAAATGTTCCACGTGAAACCGCATCGGTCCGGTCAGAGGCGGAGCGGCATCACCACGTGCCGGCACTTCTGGCTGCCGGCCTCGCGCAGCAGGGCGGAGGAGTTGGCGTCGCGCAGCTGCAGGACGACATGCTCGTCGCGCAGGGCGGAGAGGGCATCCAGCAGGTAGTTGACGTTGAAGCCGATGACCAGGCTGTCGACCTTGGTGTCGGCCTCAACCTCTTCCTGCGCCTCTTCCTGTTCAGGGTTGTGGGCGTTGATCTTCAGCTGACCGGGCGAGACCTCGACGCGCACGCCGCGGTACTTCTCGTTCGAGAGGATGGCCGCGCGCTGCAGCGACGCGCGCAGCGCCTCACGATCGATCTTCACTTCCTTGTCGGCGCCGATCGGGATCACCGCTTCGTAATCGGGGAAGCGGCCGTCGATCAGCTTGCTGGTGAAGGTGACGTCGTCGCGCTTCACCCGGATGTGGCTGCGGCCCATCTCCAGTTCGAGTTCGCGATCGCCGCCTTCCAGCAGGCGCTGCAGTTCAAGCACACCCTTGCGCGGCACGATGATCTGGCGCTTGGTCTGCACCGGCGCTTCCAGCCCGGCTTCGCACAGCGCCAGGCGGTGGCCGTCGGTCGCCACGCAGCGCAGGATCGAATCGCGCAGATCGAACAGCAGGCCGTTGAGGTAGTAGCGCACGTCCTGCTGGGCCATCGCGAACGCGGTGCGTTCGATCAGCTCCTTCAGTCCGGCCTCGCCGACCTTGACCCGTTCGGTGGCATCGACTTCGTCGAGCGCCGGAAAGTCGTTCGCCGGCAGGCTCGCGAGCGAGAAGCGGCTGCGGCCGGCCTGGACCGAGATCTTGTCGCCGGTCTGGCTGATGGTGACCCGGCTGCCGTCGGGGAGGGCGCGGACGATCTCGAAGAGTTTGCGCGCCGGAATGGTGACTTCGCCGTCCTGGGCGTCCTCGACCTTCGTGCGCGCGACCATCTCCACTTCGAGATCGGTGCCGGTCAGCGACAGCAGATCGCCATCGACCCGGGCCAGGAGGTTGGCCAGCACCGGCAGCGTCTGTCGACGCTCGACCACGTTCACGACCTGAGCCAGCGGCTTCAGGAGGACTTCGCGTTGCAGGCTGAAGCGCATGTGGTTGGGTTCCCCTCGTGCGGCGGACGGGCCGTCCAGCTTCTAATGGATGTAAAAACTATAAAGATGGTGGTGCTTGGTGTCGCTGGAATCCGGGGAAAACAGGTCCAGGTTCCTGAATTCAAACGATTTTCCGCGATCCGAAACTCGGGTAGAACCGGCCGGGCAGGGTGGGGATGGCTTGTGGACAACTTCGGGCGTCGGGCGCCGGGATCGACTTGTCCACAGCTTGTCTCCATCCTGCTCTCAACCTTTGAGACGCGATCGTGCTGCGCCTCACTCGCTGAGCTTGCGGATCAGCTTGTCCCAGTCCTCGCGCAGCTTGCCGTCGCTCTCGCTGAGCGTCCGGATCTGGCGGCACGCATGCAGGACGGTGGTGTGGTCCCGTCCCGCGAACGCGTCGCCGATCTCCGGCAGGCTGTGCTCGGTCAGTTCCTTCGCCAAGGCCATCGCCACCTGCCGCGGTCGAGCCAGCGAGCGGGTCCGGCGCTTGGACAGCAAATCCTTGATCTGCAGGCCGTAGTAGTCTGCCACGGCCTTCTGGATGTTGGCGATGCCGATCGCCTGCTGCTGCGCGCGCAGCAGGTCGCGTAGCGTTTCCTGGGCGAATTCCGGGGTGATCGCGCGGCCGGTGAAGTTCGCGCGCGCCGCCAGCGTGTTGAGCGCGCCTTCGAGGTCGCGCACGTTGCTGCGCATCTTCTTGGCGAGCAGGAACGCCACGTCCTCCGGCAGCGCCACGCCGCGCTCTCTGGCCTTGGACAGCACGATCTGCGCGCGGGTCTCGAAGTCCGGCGGCTCGATCGCCACCGACAGACCCCAGGCGAGGCGCGACTTCAGCCGCGGCTCCAGCCCCTCGACTTCGCGCGGGTAGCGGTCGCAGGTCAGGATGATCTGCTGGCGGCCGTCGAACAGCGCGTTGAAGGTGTGGAAGAACTCCTCCTGCGTGCGGTCCTTGCCCGCGAAGAACTGGATGTCGTCGATCAGCAGCGCGTCGACCTGCTGGAACTGGCGCTTGAACGCGTCCATGGTCTTGTCCTGCAGCGCCTTCATCATCGCGCTGAAGAACTGCTCGCTGCGCAGGTACATCACCCGCATGCCCGGATCGTGCCGGCGCATTTCATTCCCGGCGGCGAACATCAGGTGGGTCTTGCCCAGGCCGGTGCCGCCGTAGAGCAGCAGCGGGTTGTGCGCGCGGTCGCCGGGTTTCTGCGCCGCCTGCCAGGCGGCGGCCCGGCCGAGCTGGTTGCTGCGGCCCTCGACGAAGTTGTCGAAGGTGTAGTGGTTGTCGAGATTGCCGGCGAACTCCACCGCCGGCCGCGCCGCGGCGAAGGCACGGGTGGGCGAGGGCGTCGCGGCCGCCGCCGGCTTGGGCGCCGACCCGACTTCCAGCGACACGCCGGCGCCGTTGGCGAAGTGACCCAGCAGCTCGCTGATCCGCGGCAGGTAGCGGGCCTGGACCGCGTCACGCACGAACGCGTTGGGGGCGTACAGCAGCACCAGGCCGTCCTCGCGCAGGTGGGCCTGCAGCGGTTTCAGCCAGGTCTGGACTTCCTCCACCGGCAGTTCGGCTTCGAGACGTTCGAGACAGCGGGGCCAGACATCCATCGGAAACTTGCGAGCACTCGGCGATCGGGGCGGCGTACGGGAAGGCGCGGACGGCGACACGCGGGAGCCGCGCACGGTGCCGGCGCCGGGAGAACCCGCGTCCGGACACGGTCGCAGCGCAGGCGTGGGCCGAGCCGGTCAGACTACCATCGGGGCGCCCGCCCCGCACCCGCCGCGTGTGCCCGGCAGCGGGGGATTTGACCCCGGCGCCGGTGGCCCCGCATAATCGCCGGTTCTTGCGGTTTCGGTCGCGCGCCCTGTCCCGTGCGCCGTCGTCGTCTCCGCGTCCGACACACGACAAGCAACGAGCCCGACCATGGCCACCAAGCGCACCTATCAGCCCAGCAACCTCAAGCGCAAGCGCGACCACGGCTTCCGTGCGCGCATGAAGACCGCCGACGGCCGCAAGGTCCTCGCCCGTCGTCGCGCCAAGGGTCGCAAGCGCCTCACCGCCTGAGCGCGGTGACCGGCCGGCCGTCGTCGCCAATGGCGACGCGACCGGCCCGCCGCGGTCCGGATCCGGGCGGCGCCGCATGCTTTCCGGCATGACCCCCGGTTCGACCCCCGTCTCTCCCCGCTACCCGCGCACCGCGCGGGTACGCGCGCGTCCGGAATTCGACGCCGTGTTCCAGCAGGGGCGCCGCGCCGCGAATCCCATGCTCGCCCTGCATTACCTCGCCGACGACCGCCCCGCCCGGCTCGGGCTGGCGGTCTCGCGCAAGGTCGACACGCGCGCGGTGGTCCGCAACCGGATCAAGCGTGTGCTCCGCGACCGTTTCCGCCATCTGCGCGCCACGTTGCCCGGCGGCGCCTACGTGATCGTCGCCCGCGCCCCCGCGGCGAGCGCCAGCGGCGACGCGCTGCGCGATGCGTTCGCACAGGCCTTGCGGCGGCTCGCATTGCCCCCATCGAAGCCCGGCGGCACAATGCCGCCCGCCTCTCCTCCCATCGCCCAGGCGCCGCACGACGACGGCGCGACGAGTCCGCTCACCTCATGAATTCGATGCGCAGCTTCCTGTTGTTCGCCTGGCTGATGGTGGCCGTCATCCTGTGGATGGAGTGGAACAAGGAGCAGCAGCCCGCGCCGCCTGCGGCCGCGGCCACGACGCAGCCGTCGACCGCGACGCCCGAAGGCCTGCCACCGCCGGTGGCGCCCGCCGCGGCCGGTACGACGCCCGCGGCGACGTCCTCCGCGGCGCCCGGCATGAGCGCGACCGCGCCGGCCGTGCGCACGGTGACGCTCGCCAACGACGTGCTGCGCCTCGTGCTCGACGGCGGCCACGTCCGCCGCGCCGACCTGCTGCATTACCGCACCGCCCGCGCCGACGACGCGCCGCTGGTGCGGCTGCTCGACGACGCACCGTCGCAGCGCTATCTCGCCCAGAGCGGCTGGAGCAGCGCCCAGGGCGCGCCGGACGCTGCCGGCTTCGTGCCCGAAGGCGCCACCGATCTCGCCCTGGCCGACGGTGCCAACGAAGTCAGCGCGCACTTCACCTGGACCGGCGCTGACGGCGTGACCATCCGCCGCACCTATACCCTCGCCCGCGGCAGCTACGCGCTGCAGGTGAGCGACGCCGTGAACAACGCCGGCACCCGGCCGTGGACCGGCAATGTCTACCGCCAGCTCAGCCGCATCCCGCCGAAGATCGACCACGGCCTGACCAGCCCCGAGCGCTTCGGCTTCAACGGCGCCGCGTGGTACACCCCGGAAGAGAAGTACAGCAAGCGCACTTACGAGAAGTTCGACGACGACGGCAAGCTCGATCCGATCGCCGTCGCCAACGCCAAGGGCGGCTGGGTCGCGCTGCTGCAGCACTATTTCTTCACCGCCTGGGTCCCGCAGGCGGACCAGCCCGCGAACTACGAGCTCGCCCACGTCGGCGATCTCTACGGCATCTCCGCCGCGGGCCCGCAGTTCACCGTGCCCGCCGGCGGCAGCGCCAGCAGCACGGCGCGGCTGTGGATCGGTCCGAAGCTGCCCGACCAGCTCGCGACGCTGTCGCCGGGGCTGGAACGCGCGATGGACTACGGCATCTTCCGGATCATCGCCGAGCCCATCCATCGCCTGCTCGGCCTGCTGCACAACGCCACCGGCAACTGGGGCTGGGCGATCGTGCTGCTGGTGCTGATCATCAAGCTGCTGCTGTATCCGCTGTCGGCCGCGCAGTACAAGTCGACCGCGAAGATGCGCAAGTTCCAGCCGCGCATGGCCCAGCTCAAGGAGCGCTACGCCGACGAACCGCAGAAGTACCAGCAGGCGATGATGGAGCTGTACCGCAAGGAGAAGATCAACCCCGCGGGCGGCTGCCTGCCGGTGCTGATCCAGATGCCGATCTTCCTCTCGCTGTACTGGGTGCTGATCGAATCGGTCGAGCTGCGCCAGGCGCCGTGGATGCTGTGGATCCAGGACCTGACCTCGCGCGACCCGTACTTCATCCTCCCGGTGATCAACGCCGCGGTGATGTTCGTCACCCAGCGCATGACCCCGATGGTCGGCGTCGACCCGATCCAGCAGCGCATGTTCCAGCTGATGCCGCTGATCTTCGGCGTGATGTTCGCGTTCTTCCCGGCCGGCCTGGTGCTGTACTGGGTGACCAACGGCGCGCTGGGCCTGCTCCAGCAGTGGTGGATGCTGCGCAAGTACGGCGACAAATCGGGTGGCACCGGCACCGGCGTCGTCGCCAAGGGCTGATCGCGCCGTTCGGATCGCGACGATGCGATGCCAGCGAAAGGCCCGCCGCCCGGCGGGCTTTTCGTTTTCCGGCGTCGTCGCTATCGTGCCTGTCGACCCCGTCCGGAGAAGCGCCACGTGCGTCCAAACATCGCCGAAGTCTGGATCCTCGGTAGCGGCATGGCCACGCTGCTGCTTGCGGCGCTGGCCGTCAACCTGATCGTGCCGCAGTTCGAGGACATGTTCCGGGGTTTCGGCGCGGAACTGCCCTGGCTGACCGCGGTGTTCGTGCGGCACCGGCATCTCTTCTTCCTGCTGCCGCTGCTGCCGCCGCTGCTGTGGTGGGCGCTGGCGCGCACCGCGAGCGCGGCAACGGAGGCGCGCCGCAAATCGGCGGTGCTCGTGCTGTTGCTGGCGCTGGGGCTGACGTTGGTGATGGTGCCGCTGACGATCTTCGCGATGTACCTGCCGATCTTCCGCCTCGCCGACGTGGTCGACGGTTAAGGTCCGCCTCTTCGTTGCGACGAAGCCCGCCGTTCGGCGGGCTTCGGGTTCCTGTTTGCGGGAAATGCACGCTTGTGCAGAATCCGGGGCTCAATCGACCACGATGTTCGAGCCCGGCACCTGGCTGCACGGGTAGACGCCGACGCTCGAAACGCTCGAGGTCGTGCCGACCATCGTCACCGGCTGGGTGTTCGGGGGACAACTGCTGTTCACGACGAGGCGACCGACGATGAACACTTTGCTCGCGTTGCTGTAGTAGACCACCACGGTGGCGTAGCCCGGCGGGGCCTTGGGATAGGCGGCGGCCAACTGGCCGACGGTGAGCGCGAGGACGAACGCGGCGGCCGACAGCCCGCGCATGGCGCGGCGGCCGACCTTGGACGAAAGCAGCTTTCTCATGAGTGCAGTCCTTGTTGGATGTTCCGGCTGGAGTAGGCGCGTCGGCCGCCACGCGTGGTAGCGTGCGGGTGGCCGTCGCGGGGACGACAACGCACACGGAGACCGCGCCCGAATCTTCCCTGGGAACGGCCGTCGCGGCCGCAATGGCACCGGCCGCGCCCCGGAGTCTCGCCCGAATCGATGCCGGTTTCCACGTTCGGCATCGGCTTTGGCCTGTCGCCGGCCGGGCGCTAGAGTGGGCGCATGAAGACCGAGGACACCATCGTCGCCATCGCTACCGCCGCCGGTGCGGGCGGCATCGGCGTGGTCCGTCTGTCCGGACCGCGGGCACGAGAGATCGCCGAAACCGTCGCCGGCGTCCCGCTTAGCCCGCGGCACGCGCACTACGCGCGCTTCCGCGATGCGCACGGCGAGGTCATCGACGACGGCATCGCCCTGCACTTCCGCGCGCCGGCCAGCTACACCGGCGAGGACGTGGTCGAACTGCAGGCGCACGGCAGTCCGGCGCTGCTACGGGCGCTGGTCGACCGCTGCTGCGCGCTCGGTGCACGCATCGCCCGGCCGGGCGAGTTCAGCGAACGCGCCTTCCTCAACGGCAAGCTCGACCTCGCCCAGGCCGAAGCGGTGGCCGACCTCATCGCCGCCGGCGACGTCCGCGCGGCGCGCGCCGCGCGGCGTTCGCTCGACGGCGTGTTCTCGCGGCGCGTCGACGCGCTCGCCGAGACGCTGCTGGGCCTGCGCGTGCACGTCGAGGCGGCGATCGATTTCGCCGACGAGCCGCTGGACACGCTCGGCGGCGCGCAGTTGCGCGCGGGCCTCGCCGCAGCGACGGCGGATCTCGACGCGCTGCTGGTCGAGGCCGAGCGTGGACAGAGACTGCGCGACGGCCTGCATGCGGTGATCGTCGGCCCGCCGAACGCCGGCAAGAGCTCGCTGCTGAACGCGCTGGCCGGCAGCGACCGCGCGATCGTCAGCGACATCGCCGGCACCACCCGCGACCTGCTGCGCGAAACCGTGCGCATCGACGGCGTCGAACTGACCCTGGTCGACACCGCGGGCCTGCGTGCCGGCGGCGACGCGATCGAGCGCGAAGGCATGCGCCGCGCCGGCGACGAGCTGGGCCGCGCCGACCTCGCGCTGGTGGTGCTCGACGCGCGCGATCCCGACGCCGGCCGCGCCGCCGTCGCCGAGGCGATCGCCGATGTGCCGCGCCGGCTGTGGGCGTGCAACAAGGCCGACCTGGTCGCCGGCCCGGTGCCGGCCGACACCGAGGACACGGTCTGGGTGTCGGCGCACACCGGCGCCGGCCTCGAGGCCTTGCATGCGCGACTGCGCGGTTGCGCCGCCGGCGATGGCGAAGGTGCCGAGGGCGCGTTCAGCGCGCGGGCGCGACAGGTCGATGCGTTGCGCCGCACTGGGCAGGAATTGGCCGCGGCACGGCAGCATCTGGACCAGGAGGCGCTGGAACTGGCGGCCGAAGCCCTGCGGAGCGGGCACGATGCGCTGGGGGAAATCACCGGACGACTTGCGCCGGACGACTTACTCGGTCACATTTTTTCGCGTTTCTGTATCGGAAAGTAGACGCCGGTCGCGTTCCACGGCCCGGGGGCCGGGCCATGGCGCTTTGCTGGCACAGGATGTGCTTGAATTTCCTTGAATTTTCGCCGCTCAGCCTGCAGGGGAACCCGAGATGTCCGTCGTCCATACCTCCACCGCCAACGCCCGTCCCGGATACCGCCACGCCGCGCTCGCGCTCGCCCTGACGCTGTCGCTCGCCGCCTGCGGTGGCGACAAGGGTCAGGACACCACTAGCACCCAGACGCCGGCCACCGAGACGCCGACCGAAACCGCGCCGGTCGCGACCGGATCGCAGACCGTCTCCGCCCAGATCGCCGCGATGAGCGTCGACCAGCTGCGCAGCGCGGCCAGTGCCGCGCAGGGCGAACAGCGCATGTACGCGCCGGCCGGCAACAACGCGATGGAGTACTACCTCGCCCTGCGCGACAAGCAGCCGAACGACGCCGCGGTGTCGAGCGCGCTCACGGACCTGATGCCCTACGCGGTGATCGCCACCGAGCAGAGCATCGCCCGCGACGACTTCGCCGAAGCGCAGCGCCTGATCGGGCTGATGGAGAAGACCGACAAGGCCGCGCCGGCGTTGCCGCGCCTCAAGCAGTCGCTCAGCGACAGCCAGGCCAGCTTCGCCCAGCGCCAGCAGCAGCAACAGGTCGACGCCGAAGCCGAGAAGGCGCGTCTGGCCAAGCTTGAGGAAGACCGCAAGAAGGAGCAGGAACAGGCGCAGCGCGAAGCGGCCCAGAAGCTGGCCCAGCAGCAGGCCGATGCCGCGCGCACGGCCGAGGCGCAGCGCCAGGCCGATGCCGCGCGTGCGGCCGAGGCGCAGCGTCAGGCCGAGGCGCAGCGTCAGGCGGAAGCCCAGCGCCAGGCCGCCGCCCGCGCCGCGGCGACGCCGGCCACCGCGACCGCGAACGATCTGCGTCCGATCAGCACCCCGCCGCCGAAGTACCCGGTCGAGGCGCTGCGCGCCAACCAGTCGGGCGACGTGCTGGTCGAGTTCACCGTCGCCACCGACGGTTCGGTCAGCAGCGCCCGCGTGGTCCGCGCCAACCCGCCGCGCGTGTTCGATCGCGAAGCGGTCGCGGCGGTCAAGCGCTGGCGCTTCCAGCCGGTCGGCAACGAGGTCACCACGCGCCGCACGATCGGCTTCAAGCCCAATCTCTGATTTCGAATCGCGCCTGCGGAAAAACGC
This sequence comes from Lysobacteraceae bacterium, assembly GCA_044227145.1. Taxonomy (GTDB): domain Bacteria; phylum Pseudomonadota; class Gammaproteobacteria; order Xanthomonadales; family Xanthomonadaceae; genus Lysobacter_I. Next base: position 65,611 of record JBGAFR010000001.1, on the reverse strand, counting down.
CCGGCACTGCCGGGCGTTTTTCGTTGCGGGCGGGCGACTGCGCGAACGCGTTCATGCCGCCTGCATGCGCGCGAACGTCGCTGCCGGACACGAGGTCGCGACGCCCGCGAGATCCACGACTTCCGTGACCACGTCGATCCGCGCGCGTTCGCAGGCGGGATCGCGACGCGCGTCGCGCGCCGCAGCCCGGCCGTAACGGGGCAGCCGGGCGCTGCGGTTGCCGTAACGCGGCCGTGACGGCGAAGACGGCGACGGCGTGGGCGGATGGAGGAACAGCATTTCGGTCCTGAACAAGTGCATCGAACTCTCCTGTGCGAAGCGTTGGGGGAAGGCATGCCGTCGCGGCGGGGCGAGCGTCGCGTGGCATGCGGAAAGGAGCGCAGGCGTGCACCGGCCGTCGCGGCGCGACGGTCGGGAGCGCGAAGGGCGCATCGCTGCGCGAGGGCCCCGGCGGCACGTCCCTGTGCCGGGGGATCGGCGTCCGCGCGCCGGTCACGGCGCGGCGTCGTCACGCATCCCCTGTCCTTATCGCCTCCTTGCGGACCGGGCGGACAGTGTCTCCCGGGGGCGTCTCGCGGACTGCGACGGGAAGACGAAAAATGCTTGTTTCACAGCGGTTTCCTGCATCTCCGCCACGGAAGAAAGGATAGCCCGGGGCGGTCTCACGGGCTGCGATGGCGCGCGCCGCGACGGCGTACACTGCGGCCATGTCGACCGCCGTTTCGGAACTCGCCCGTGCCGCTGCCGCGATGATCGCGCGCGGTTTCGAGGATTACGACGCGCGCTTCTCCGACATCACCCGGCGCGCCCGCCGCCGCTTCGAGCGCCGCGACTGGAAGTACGCCCACGTCGATGCCGCGGCACGCATCGATCTCTACACGGTCTGCGTCCACGAAACGCTGGGAAAACTCGAGGCGCTGCTCGGCGATCGCGTCCGTTCACGACCGCTGTGGCGCGCGATCCTGCCCGCCTACGCCGGACGCATCGCCGCGTTGCCCGACCGCGAGCTGTACAAGACCTTCCACAATTCTCTGGTGCGGCATTTCTTCCTCATCGACGGGGTCGCGCCGGAGCTGGAATTCCTCGCGCTGGAGATCGTGCCGACCGGCGATCCCGCCTGCCCCGGCGAGCTCGGGCACCACGGCTTCGGTGCCGACGGCGTTGCGGCGGTCGCGGTCTGGCGCGCGATCTTCGAGGCGCTGGGCTGGGCCAACGGCTGGGTCGATCTCGACGCCAGCGCGCAGGCGGTCGCCGACGCATTGCGCCGCCGCGGCGTGGTCGGCGTGTCGCTGCTGAAGGCGCCGTTCTTCCGTGAGCGCCGCGCGTATCTCGTCGGTGCCGCGCACGGCGCCTCGGGCGCGGACTATCCGGTGGTGGTGGCGCTGGTCAGCACGCCGGCCGGCGTGCGCGCCGATGCGGTGCTGACCGACGCCGACGACATCTCCACCCTCTTCGGCTTCTCGCGCAGCCATTTCCACGCCGACCTCGCCCGCGTCGGCGACACCGTCGCGTTCCTGCATCGGCTGCTGCCGCGCAAGCCGCTGGACGAATTGTTCACCGTGCTCGGCCGGATCAAGCAGGGCAAGACCGAGCGCTATCGCCAGGTGTTCCGGCACCTGGCCGAGCATCCGGACGAAGTGCTCGAACATGCCGCCGGCGAGCGCGGCATGGTCATGGCGGTGTTCACGCCGCGCGACTATCCGGTGGTGTTCAAGCTGATCCGCGACCGCTTCGCGTATCCCAAGGACCTGGTGCGCCAGGACGTCGAGGACCGCTACCGGCTGGTGTTCCGGCGAGACCGCATCGGCCGCCTGGTCGATGCGCAGGAATTCCGGCGCCTGCGCTTCCCGAAGCGCCAGTTCGCATCGCCGGTGCTCGACGAACTCCTGCGCGAATGCGCGCAGACCGTGCGCCTCGACGGCGACGACGTGGTGATCGGCCACTGCTACGTCGAGCGACGCGTGCGCCCGCTGGACGTGTTCGCGCGCGAGGCGCCGGCGCATGCGGCCGAGGCGGCGGTGCTGGACTACGGGCAGGCGATCAAGGACCTGGCGCGCAGCAACCTCTTCCCGGGCGACCTGCTGTTGAAGAATTTCGGCGTGACCCGCCACGGCCGGGTACTGTTCTACGACTACGACGAGCTGTGCCTGGTCGAGCAGTGCCGGTTCCGGGCGTTGCCGGCGATGCGCGACGAAGACGAGACGCGGCCGCTGGACGAATGGGTGTATGCGGCGAAGGACGACGTCTTCCCGGAGCTGTTCCCGCAATTCCTCGGCGTCAATGCAGTGTTGCGCGCGGCCTTGCGTGCGGCGCACGGCGAGATCTTCGACCCGGCGTGGTGGCGCGACGTGCAGGCCCGGCTCGCCGCCGGCGAGCACTTCGACGTGCCGCCGTATCCGGCGTCGGCCTTGCTGGCGCGCGAATGACGCACGCGAAAAGCCCCGCCGCGGGTGCGGCGGGGGTCAGGCGACGCGTTCGATGTGCGCCGCCGCGGGGCTCGAGGCATTCGCGGCAGCGTTGTCGTCGGCCGTGCCCAGCGGGCACGTCGACTGCATCGACGGGGCCTCGATCACGGACAGGCGCTCCGGCAGCGTGCGGGGCTGGTCGGCCTCGCAGGGCCGGCGGCCGTAGGTGCGGCCGTAGGTCCGCGTGTAGAGGCGGGTGGCGAGCGTGGGCTCGCGGGGGGCGTGGAGCCAGGTGCAACGGAACATGGTCGTTCTTCCATAAGTGAGTGGGGCGACGGTGCGCCCGGGATTCCCTGGATGCGGTCTTGACCGGACATCGGCGGTACTGCGCGCCGCAGCCTCATGCTGCAGCGCAACATAAGGTACCTGAACTGTGCCGAGCGACACAATCGGCGGGTGTCACGGCTGTCACCGCAGATTCAGGGCCGCGCACTGGCGACGATGCACGGGCATCGCGGACAATCGGCCCTCGTTGCCGAGATCGCGGGTCGCCCATGTCCAGGATGTCCATTGCCACGCTGCTGTTCGCCACCACGCTGGGTTTCGCCGCAGCGCCTGCCCAGGCCGTGCGCCCGATGCCGGCACTGTCGACGGAAAGCCCTGCCGACCAGCCCGCTGCCGCGCTCGACGCCGCCATCGCCGGCGACTGGCGCGACGCGAAGAACGTCGCGCGCGACGGATTCCGCCATCCCGCGGACACGCTGCGCTTCTTCGGCGTGACGCCGGCGCAGCGCGTCGTCGAGATCACCCCGGGTGGCGGCGGCTGGTACGCCGAGATCCTCGCGCCGTACCTGCGCGAGAACGGCCGCTACGTCGCAGCGATGGTCGATCCTTCCGCGCTGCCCGAAGGCCGTGGTCGCGATTACCAGCAACAGGGATTCGATGCATTGAAGGCGCGCCTCGCGGCGCATCCGGCGCAGTTCGACCGCGCCGTGCTGCAGCCGTTCGATCCGAAGGCGCCGGCGTTCGGCGCGCCGAGCGGCGTCGATGCGGTGCTGACCTTCCGCAACGTCCACAACTGGGTCGCCGCCGGCAACGCCGACGCCTATTTCGCCGCGTTCTTCGCTGCGCTCAAGCCCGGCGGCACGCTGGGCGTGGTCGACCACCGCGCGAAGCCGGGGACCGATCTGGAAACGATGAAGAAGTCGGGTTATCTCACCGAGCAGCTGGTGATCGATTACGCGACGAAGGCCGGCTTCGTGCTGGACGCGCGCAGCGAGATCAACGCCAATCCGAAGGACGACACCGACCATCCCAACGGCGTGTGGACGCTGCCGCCGACCAATCGCCACGAAGCCGAGGACGACGCCATGTACCGCGCGATCGGCGAAAGCGACCGGATGACGCTGCGGTTCGTCAAACCCGCCCGATGACGCCCGGTCCACGATGGCGGAACGGCCCGCACGCCCATGCGGCCGTTGAACGCCAGGCCGTGCTTTTCACGAGGGGCGAAGCAGCGGCCTGAAGGTCGCACTACCGGAATTCTCAGCGCGCCTCCACCAGCCGCCGCAGCAGCGCGATCTGTTCGCCCTGCGCGGCGAGGATCTTCTCCATCTGCTCCACGCGCAGTTGGTCCAGCTTGTCGTGCAGCGCCATGATCTCGAGTTCGGCCTTGAGGTTGACCGCGTAGTCGTGTTCCGCGGCGGCGCGGTCGCGCGCGGCCTGGCGATTCTGGCTCATCATGATCACCGGCGCCTGCAGCGCGGCCAGCATCGACAGCAGCAGGTTGAGGAAGATGAAGGGATACGGGTCGAAGGGATGCGCCCGCAGCAGCCAGACGTTCGCGACCACCCACAGCCCGAGGAAGAAGACGAAACCGCCAATGAAGGTCCACGAGCCGCCGAAACGCGCGACCTCGTCCGCGACGCGCTCGCCGAAGCTGCGGTCGCTGGCCGGCGCGCGGCCCAGATGCTGGCGCCGCTGCAGGCGGGTGAGGACGGCGCGTTCTGCCGTTGTGGTCTGGTCCCAGGCCTTGCCCAGCCAGCGGGCGGCGAGCAGTGACAGTTCGTGTTGGTCCATGGCGGTGATCGCGAGGGGAATGGCCGCCAGCATAGGGCGGCCGCGAAGCGACGGAGCGGCCGCATGCTGATCGCGTTCAACAAGCCTTACGGCGTGCTCTGCCAGTTCACGGATCGCAGCGTGCCGTCGCGGCCGACGCTGGCCGGGTTCGGCCTGCCGGCGGACGTTTACCCGGCGGGGCGGCTCGACCACGACAGCGAAGGCCTGCTGCTGCTGACCGACGACGGTGCCCTCGCCCATCGCCTGACCGATCCGCGGCACAAGGCGCCGAAGGTCTACCGGGTGCAGGTGGAAGGCGACCCGCAGCCGGCGCAGCTGGAGGCGCTGCGCCAAGGCGTGATCCTCAACGACGGCCCGACGCGGCCGGCGAAGGTGCGCCGGATCGAGATCGCCGAGGCCATGCCCGGGCTATGGCCGCGCAACCCGCCGGTACGGTTCCGCAAGACCGTGCCGGACGCGTGGCTGGAGATCGAACTGCGCGAGGGCCGCAACCGGCAGGTGCGTCGCATGACCGCCGCGGTCGGCCTGCCGACGCTGCGGCTGATCCGCGTGGCGATCGGCGGGCATGCCCTGGATAGGCTGGCGCCGGGCGCATGGCGCCCAGCGCATGGGCCCGGTTGACCGAAGCGGAGCGAAGCAGGCGTTGTCCGGGATGCGGCAGTTGCGCCGCAGGCACAGGAATACCGCCATGAAACAGGGGTCCCGAATGAAGGCGGTCTTGTTCGGCATGTTCTGCCTATTGCCGAACATCGGCCATTCCCAGGTGGGTTACCACGTCTCCGCGGGCGTCACCCGGATCGCGACCGTGGAAAATGCGGTCTCGGTGAGCTTGTTCGTGGTCGTCGAGGATGAAAAAGGCAACGCCGTCGACGGCTTCGACCGCAGGGCGACCGGCCCCAGCGACACGCGCAGAGTGATTTCCGTCGATGCCCAGGTCTGCAACGAGTCCGGCGACGATTGCAGGTTCGCCCGCATGGTCGCGGCCACGCCGGAGAGATCCGGCGCGGGTTACAAGGTGGCGGCGACCCTGCCGCTTCCGGAAAGCCGGTGGCTCGTGCAGGGCAGGCGGGTCATCTTCGTCGTCCGCGCCAATGTCCTGGCCGGAGTGGCGACCCTCCACGGCGACGCATCGCCAGTGATCGCGACAGGAACTGCGGTGGCGGAAACGCTGGGAACACCCTAGCCGGGCGGTGCGCGATCACGCCTTGATGCATCGCCCTCATCGCCTCGCGACGGACCACGCCGCCGCAGGCGATCGCGCCGATGTCAGGCCTCGGTGGCCGTGCGCTTGCGCGCGGGCTTGCGGGCGGACGCCGCGCCATCGCTGCGCACGGTACGCACAGGCACCTGCTTCGGCTTGCGCGCGGACGTCGCTTCGCCGGCTTCCGCTTCGCCGGTAAGCGGTGCCTTGGCCTGGCGTCGGCGGTACGCACCGTAGGCGAGCACGCCGGCACCGACCACGACGGTGGCGATGGCGAGCGCCGGGTTGCGCCGGGCGAAACGGGCTGCGGTCTTCGCGCCGCCGCGGGCAGCGGCGAGTGCCGCACCCGAGGCGACCCAGTCGCGCACGCCTGCGGCGGACGGGGCGATCAGGTCGCGGGTACGAGTGGCGGCGGCGAGGCTGCGGTCGGCGATCGAATCGAGTCTGGACATGGCGGTTCTCCGGTGACGGGTCGCACGCGGCGACGGCCAGCGCAGTGTGGGCGTCGCCCGGGCTCGTGGCGCGCCGGGCCGGTCCGTGCGGGGGATTCGATTCATCCGGGCGGCGTGTGACGCACGTCCGACGTGCAGGACACGCGATACGCCGGGCGGGATCGTGCAGGTCGCCGCCCGTGGTGCCCTTTCGACACCGCGACTCCGCACTGGCGCGCGAAATTCACGCCCCCCGCGGCTTCGCTCGATGCGTCGCCGTGGCGGACCACGGGTCATCGGGCCGCGCAAGACGGGCGTATCCGTCGTGCCGACGACGAACGCATCGCCATGCGCGACGAGGATGAACGACCGGGCTTTCAGGTGCCACGCGGTTTGGCGCGATGCGTCGCCGCCGCGGACCACGGGTCGTCGGGCCACGGATGCTTCGGATACCGCCCCTTCATCTCCTTCTTCACTTCCGGGTACGTCCGCTCCCAGAACCCGTGCAGATCCTGTGTGACCTGCAGCGGCCGGCCCGCCGGCGACAGCAGATGCAGGGTCAGCGGCACGCGGCCGTCGGCAATGCGCGGGGTGTCGGCGAGGCCGAACAGTTCCTGCAGCTTCACCGCCAGCACCGGCGGCTGCGGCGCATCGGTCTCGGCGTCGTAGGCGTACTCGATCCTGCGTTCCATGCCGGACGGGACGACGATGCGCACCGGCGCCAGCGCGTCGATGCGCTGGCGCGTCGCCCAGTCGATGCCTGACTTCAGCGCTTCGCCGAGTTCGTCCTCGGTCAGCGCGTCGAGCCGGGTCTTGCCGATGAACGCGGGCAGCAGCCAGTCGTCGAGCGTCGCCAGCAGCGCATCGTCGGACAGATCGGGCAGCGCGAGGTCGGGCAGCCAGGCGCGCAGGCAGCGCACGCGGGCACGCCACTGCGCGAGCGACTCGCGCCACGGCAGCGCGTCGAGGCCGAGCGTGCGCACCGCATCGACGAGCGCACGCGCGGCCTGCGCGGGATCGACCTTCCCCGCCGGTCGCGCGTCGAGCACGATGCCGTCGAAGCGCTGCACGCGTTCGGCGACCAGCGCGCGCCTGGCGTCGTCCCAGCGCACTTCGTCGCGATCGGAGAAGCGTGCGGCGAAGTCCTCGCGCAGGCGTCGTTCGTCCACCGGCGCGGCACGCAGCAGCAGCGCGTCGCCACGCTCGTGGCGCAGTTCGCTGGCGACCAGCCATGGCTCGCCGGTCAGCGTGCTGTCGTCGAACAGCTGCGCCATGCGCCCGTTCGCGAGCTGGTAGCGGCGGCGGTCGCTGCCATGCCGGTACGCGATGCGGTCGGGGAAGGCGTGCGCGAGCAGATCGCCGAGCGCATGCGCCGGGGCGTCGTCCGCGGGTTTCGCCTCGCAGCGCAGGCGGCGACGCCACTGCGCGGCCGCGGCGTCGATCGCCTGCAGGCCGCTGCGCGACGCTTCCACCGGTGCGCGACCGCGGCGGAATGCGGCCAGCGCCTGCCAGCGCGCGGCGACGGCATCGCTGCGCCCATTGCCGGGCACTGGTCGCAGCGGGTCGCGCGCCTCGACCAGCGCGGCGAGATCGCAGGCCAGCGCGGTGGCGGCCGGTGTACGTCCCGCCAGCAGCATCGCCGCCAGCCGCGGATGGGTGCCGAGCGCGAGCATGCGTCGACCGAACGCGGTGATGCCGTGGCCGGCGTCGAGCGCGCCAAGCCGGCGCAGCAGGTCGCGCGCGGCGGCCAGCGCACCGGGCGGCGGCGCATCGACGAAACGCAGCGCGTCGCTGCCCCAGGCGGCGAGTTCCAGCGCCAGCGCGGCGAGTTCGACCTGCGCGATCTCCGGTCGCCGCTGTGGTTCCAGCCGCTGCGATTCCGACCACAGGCGATAGGCCCAGCCCTCGGCCACGCGACCGGCGCGGCCCGCGCGCTGGTCGGCGGAGGCCTGGGCGATGGTGACCACGTCGAGCCGCGAAAAGCCGCTGTTGGGGTCGTAGCGCGGCTCGCGGGCGAGGCCGCTGTCGATCACCACGCGCACGCCGGGCAGGGTGACGCTGGATTCGGCGACGCTGGTCGCCAGCACCACGCGACGGCGGCCGTCGGGCGCCGGCTGCAGCACGCTGGACTGCTGTTCGACCGGCAGGTCGCCGTGCAGCGTCAGCGTCTCGATGTCGCCCGATGCCAGCGCCGCGTCGAGCAACGCCTGCACCTGCCCGATCTCGCGCTGCCCGGGCAGGAACACCAGCACGTCGCCGGGATGCACCCCCAGCGCGTGTTCGACCGCGCGCCGCACCTGGTGCGGCAGCGCCTCGTCGCGACGCGCGGGAAAGTGCGCGATCGCCACCGGGAAGCTCCTGCCGGCGCTGGACAGCCGCGGGGCGTCGAGGAACTGCGCGAGCCGCTCGCCGTCGAGCGTCGCCGACATCGCGACGAGGCGCAGGTCCTCGCGCAGGCCCGCCTGCACGTCGAGCGCGAGCGCGAGGCCGAGGTCGCCAGCGAGATGGCGTTCGTGGAATTCGTCGAACAGCAGCGCGCCGATGCTTTCCAGCATCGGGTCGTCCTGCAGCATCCGGGTGAGGATGCCCTCGGTCACGACCTCGATCCGGGTCCGTGCCGACACCTTGTTCTCGAAGCGGATGCGGTAGCCGACGGTCTCGCCCACCGCCTCGCCCAGCTGCTTCGCCATGAAGCCCGCTGCGGCGCGCGCGGCCACCCGGCGCGGTTCGAGCATCACGATCCTGCGGCCCGCGAGCCAGTCGGCCCGCAGCAGCGCCAGCGGGACCTGGGTGGTCTTGCCGGCACCGGGCGGGGCTTCGAGCACCAGCCGCGTGCCTGTGGCGAGCGCGGCGTCGATCTGCGGCAGGAGGGGGGCGATGGGGAAGGCGTCGGACGGCATCGCGACAGGCTAGCAGGCGCCGTCCGTCGGCCCGGCCCGGCGGCGCGCGGCCGGACGGGTGGCGGCTGTCACACGTGTCGGCTAGATTGCCCCGTCCTCCACGGGCGGCCTGGCCGTCCGTGGCGCGGCTCGCGGAGGCGGGCCGTGCGCGCGGTCGGGGGGCCGCGCCGGAACCGTGCGGCCAGGGAGTCATGGGCCGCGGCCGGAACAGGTCGGGGACGCCCGTTCCACCCATCCAACCGAAGAGATCCGCTTATGTCGCGTGTGTTGTCCACGATGTCGCCGCTCGCCTGCGCCCTGCTGCTGGCCACCGGCGTCGCCCATGCCGAAGTCTTCATCAACGAATTCCACTACGACGATTCCACCTCCGCCGGCGACACCGGCGAAGCGATCGAAGTCGTCGCCACCGCGGGCGAAACGCTCAGCAACTACCGCATCTACCTCTACAACGGCGCCACCGCGACCGCGGCGACCTACTACGACAACGACCTGCTGCCGGCCGGCAGCCTGGTCACCTGCGGCGCGCAGGTGCGCATCGCCACCCTGACCTATCCGACCAACGGCATCCAGAACGGCGCCAGCGACGGCTTCGCGCTGGTCGACGGCAGCGGCAACGTGGTCCAGTTCCTGAGCTACGAAGGCCAGATCAAGGCCAGCAACGGCCCGGCCGCCGGCCGCACCAGCAGCAACCTGCCCGTCTCCGAGACCGGCTCCACCGTGCCCGGCACCTCGCTGCAGCTCGGCGGCACCGGCACGACGTATTCCAACTTCACCTGGAAACCGTCGGCCACGAAGACCTACAACGCCTGCAACAACGGCCAGAGCTTCGTCGCCCCGAATCCGCGCCCCACGGTCAGCTCGACCACCCCGGCCAACGGCGCGACCGACTTCCCGGCCGCCGGCAACCTCTCCGCGGTGTTCAGCGAGCAGGTCGCCATCGCGTCCGGCGCGTTCACGCTGTCCTGCGCCACCTCCGGCACGGTCGCCCTGACCTACCCGTCGTCGGCGAACACCACGGCCAGCGTCTCCACCAACAGCGCGCTGGTCGGCGGCGAGGCCTGCACCTTCACCGTGGTCGGCAGCAAGATCACCGACGCCACCGGCCAGACCATGGCCAGCAACACGGTCGTCAACTTCAATGTCGCTTCGGGCGGCGGTGGCGGCACCGGCTACTACCAGCACGTGAACACCAGCAGTCCGTCGCAGCTGCGCTGCTCGCTGCACGAGACGATCAAGGGCCACACCAGCTACCCGTACAGCGGCGGCACCACCAACACGTGGACGATCCTCGAGATCGCCGACGAGGATCCGAACAACTCGGGCAAGATCCTCGACGCCTACCTCAACCACAGCTTCACCAAGGTGAGCAGCCGCGCCGGCACCGGTTCGGGCCTGGTCTACAACCGTGAACACACCTGGCCGAACTCGCTGGGCTTCGGGTCGACCACCGGCAACCTCGGCCTGCCGAATGCGCCGTACACCGACACCCACATGCTGTATCTCACCGAGTCGGTCTATAACGCCGATCGCGGCAACAAGCCCTACGCCAACTGCCCGCAGTCCTCGGGTTGCGGCGAGCGCGCGACCGAAGTGAACAACGGCATGGGTGGCGGCAGCGGCACCTATCCGGGCAACTCCAACTGGGTGATCAGCCCGGACGGCAACGGCGGCTCGTTCGAGGTGTGGAACAAGCGCAAGGGCGACATGGCCCGCGCGGTGATGTACATGGCCATCCGCTACGAGGGCGGCACGCACCCGACCACCGGCCAGAACGAGCCGGACCTGGAGCTGACCGACACCCGCAGCAAGATCGTCATCACTTCCAGCTCGCCCGCCTACATGGGCCTGCTGTCCACGCTCATCGCCTGGCACCAGGCCGATCCGCCGGATGCCGACGAGATCGCCCGCAACGAAGTGATCTACAGCTTCCAGGGCAACCGCAACCCGTTCGTCGACCATCCGGAATGGGCGACCAGCGCGCTGTTCACCTCGACCAAGCCGGCGAGCTGCACGCTGAACTGATCCGCGGGACATCGCGACGCGACATGGAACGCCGGCGGGAAACCGCCGGCGTTTTTTTGACTCGTCGTCAACGATCGAGCGGGCTGAGTACCGCACCCGCGCCGCGGTTCAGCACATGCGTGTAGATCTGCGTGGTGGCGACGTCCTTGTGGCCCAGCAGTTCCTGCACGGTGCGGATATCGGAACCGCTTTCGAGCAGGTGCGTCGCGAAGCAATGCCGCAGCGTGTGCGGGCTGACCGGCTTGTCGATGCCGGCCGCGCGCGCGGCGGCCGACACCGCGCGCTGCAGCGTCTTCTCGTCGAGGTGGTGCCGACGCTCGTGACCATCCCGTGGGTCCGTGGAACGTCGGGAGGCTGGAAACACGTACTGCCAGGCCGTGAGCCCCGGTGCGTTCGGATACTTTCGCGCCAGCGCATACGGAAGCCAGACTTCACCGAAACCCGCCGCCACGTCTCGCGCGTGCAGAAGTCGTGCGGCCTCGATCTGCAGCCGCAACGGCTCGCGCAGCGAAGCCGGCAGAACAGTCCTGCGATCCTTTCCGCCCTTGCCGTCTCGCACGGTGACCTCGTTCCGCTCGAAATCCACATCCTTGATCCTGAGCCGAAGGCACTCCATCAGCCGCAGACCGCTGCCGTACAAAAGACCTGCCATCAGGGCTTCCCGCCCGGACAGATGTCTCAGCAGGGAGGCGGTTTCCCCTTTCGACAGGACGACCGGCAAACGACGCTGCCGCTTTGCGCGGACCACGTTCTCCATCCACGGCAAGCGAATGCCGAGGACCTCGCGATACAGGAACAACAGCGCAGATAGCGCCTGGTTCTGCGTGCTCGATGCCACTCGGTCACGGGTCGCAAGCAACGAGAGAAAACGCTCCACCGCCACCCCGTCAAGTTCCCGAGGGTGGCGCCGCCCGTTGGCATGGATATACCGGCGGATCCAGTAGAGATAGGCCCGTTCCGTCTTCAAGCTGTAGTGCTTCAGCCGCAAACGGCAGCGAACCTCGTCCAACAGGCGCGGCCTAGCTCCTTCCTGCCTCGGGCCATCATTCCCCTGCTTCGCGTCGGATATCAGTGTTTCGTTGCCGTGATATGTCATATCGGGGTCTCCATGCCGTCTATTCCGGCAGATTGGAGGCCCGCGACCATCATCGCTATCGGGAAAAGCCCCTGCTTTTCATAGGGATTTCCCGGTTGACAAGCCGGCGAAACGGATGCCAGTGTGCGCGCTATACCCCAATGTGGGGTCTACTTGTAGTTAGGCGGCAATGAAAAATTCACGTCTTCTTATAGGCCGCATTGAAAAGAATGGCTTAGTGGTGGTCACAAACTGTGCCGACCACGACATCCCCTTGGGCACCCAGCTTTCTCGACTTACAAAAGAGCAAGTTACTTTATCTCTTCCGAACATCTGCCGTACTGAGCTAGGCGAATTTGGTTCGGTAAGCTTGGTTGTTGATGAGATAACGCTACAACAGTGGGGCTCCCCAGTTGAGTCAATTCCCAAGGGATGGAGCGCTGCGCTTAGGCTTTCCGGTACAGGAATGGACACTTTGATTGGTGCTCTGGAGGGCGCCGCCGACAGCGAACAGGTTTTTCTAGGCTGTCAGTTGCCGCCCAACAATTCATTCAAGCCGAACCCGCTTCGCGGGTCGGCTTAACTCAGGCGTTAGGCCTATGAAGAAGATCCTTCCGCTCGTTCTGCTTGCAGCGAGTCTCTCGGCCAAAGCCGCAGCAGTTGGTTCGTGTCAGGCCACCGACGGACGCCTCAAAATTGCGGGCGCCGACATCTCCCTGAAAAAGCTGGAGGATCTCGGACTTCGGCCTTCACGTCCTGGGCGCCCCGCACCCTCGACTCCGTGGAACGACAACGCCAATTGGAGAACCTTCAGAGCCGCGTATCGGCCGGGAGACAGGATTCGACCCTACTCGCTAGCGTTCAGGCCCGGTGAGAAGCCGTTTGAGTGGGGTTATGCCCTGTACCGCGGAAATTGTCTGCTCTTGGTTTATGCGGTCCGCGTAGCATAGGCCTAACAATTCGTCCAAGCCGACGCCGCTTCGCGGCGCGGCTTAACTCAGGTGTTAGGCCGCTTATGAAGATTGGCATCGCTGAAGCATTCCGCAGATACGGCGCCACGCTCAAGAACGTCAATTGGTCTGTGAGTTCTTGGGCAGACGAACACACCTTGGTGGTAAGCCTCTGGCAGCACCACCATATCAAAGGACGTGGCAGTGACGTACTGGCTTTCGGTGACCGATTTGATCGCTGGTCCGGCCCAGGCAATAGGGAATTTCGTGCAAACGTCACTAGCGCTTTCGAGAGTGCGGCGGCAGTACGCTTAGTGCTAGCACGGGCCTTGGAGCCAGACCGTGTGCAACGCGGCGAGGACGGAAGTAAAATTTCCAAGACATTTGCCATAAGAGACGATGTGCTTGGCCGCGTCGCAGAGATTGACGGAGAAAACTATGTCATTGAGTTCCGTCGGACTGCGGCCTAACAATTCGTTCAAGCCGACCCCGCATCGTGGCGTCGGCCACGTGCCTACGCTACGCTAGCACGCGTCCGCCACCCCGCTGCGGGGCTGCTTAACTCAGGCGTTAGGCACCATGATCTTTGCCCTCGCAACTGACGAAAGAACCCTGATGGTCTTCTCCACTCCGGATGAGGCCATTGCGTACTGTGAGGGCATCGACGTCGAGGATGGGTTGTGGCTGTTCTGGGCAGAGAGTGGCGCACCACTGCAACCCGTGTTTCTCACGCCTAACTATCGGGGCTCTATCACAGTGGGTAGTGGCACTTACCAGCTTGTACCGGCACAGCCCCTTCCAGGTCTGGCACAGGTCCTTGGCGAGATCAGCGCCATGGAGGCTAATCCCTTCTTCCCGTCCCTTCAGGCAGTCCAGGCACATCTTGCTCGGGTGGCCCAAGTCCCGCAGCATGGCGCCTAACAATTCATTCAAGCCGACGCCGCTTCGCGGCTCGGCTTAATTCAGGCGTTAGGCCGCTCATCAAACTTATGCGACTCGACAAAGAGCAATCGCGACAGCGGATCAAAGAGATCCGTGCACTTTGGCGGGAGTGGGATCCTATCGGCGTCTATCTCGATCCAGAGTCTGACTGTCCTCCAGACGAGTACGACTGCTACCTTGCACCTTGCCTGCGACTACTTGAGCAACAATTGCCTGCCGAGGAGCTTGCCACCTACTTGGCCCAGATTGTTGGAGAGCACATGGGTCTTGGCGACCCAGTTACGGCATACCCTGATGCTCTACGATTCGCCCACAGGCTCCAGGCTTGGTTTTCTTACGGATGGGCCGGGACGCATGTCTAGGACGCGGCCTAACAATTCATTCAAGCCGAAGCCGCTTCGCGGCTCGGCTTAATTCAGGCGTTAGGCCTCATACCGAAACTATGTTTGTCGCTCTCAGATCTGCCCTCCGCTCAGCTACCGAGCAGCACTATCGCCTCCTGCGTGAGACGTACAGCGCAGAGGAACTGTATGGCTATAGCCTCTACACCGACGACACCGTTTGCAGCATAGGGCCAGTCGCAAACACCAACCGCAAGATTGCCGTAGCCGCAACTGACCCGATGTACAACTACTATCGCTATGGTCCGCACGAGTGGTCCTTGTGGGATGACCACGGACTATTTGACCCAGCGAACGAGATCGTCAAAGCCATACACGCAGACCACTCTCTCAACTTCGACTCGAAACGCGATGGAATGCTCCAAGCTGCCTTCCACGCTCTCAAGGAAGTTGAAGCAGAAGGCCTCTTTGGCCCGCGGAGTTCCGTCCGCTTTTTGGCTCTTTGGCTCTCGGACTCAGCCGATCCAATCATGGTCGAAGCGGCAAGAGCCTTGAATAGCCAAGACGTCTTCAAGTCATTCAGCGCTGAGTATGGTGCCAATGAGGCCTAACCACTCGTTCAACCGGACCCGCTACGGCAGGCACCGTAAGGCCGGGCTGAGGCACATGGTGCATCATCTCAGCCCGGCCTTACGGTGCCTGCCGTAGCGAGCCGGTTAACTCGAACGTTAGGCCGCTGATTTGAGACTAATGGACGTCTACTACCAAAACCATCCATTCCGCTTTGAGCAGTCGCGTGACGACTCAATGACAGGCCACCTGCTGCTGGATCAGGCGCAGCGGGATCTGCTTGCTGCTCTGATCGACGCACAGGATGAGACTTGGTGCCTAGACCGGGATGGCATGCGTCTACCCGAAGATCAATTATTTGCACTTTCCCCGTGGAGCGTCCCAACAGTAGCAGGTCATCTCAAGCTCCTTTGTCGCTTCATCAATATCTCTACCGGCTCGGTCATGTTCAATACACCAGACACCTATCCCGGCGATACTCTCCGTTGGATTCTGGGGGGGTGCAAGCTATCACGCGGCCTAACAATTCGTTCAAGCCGACGCCGTATCTTGGCTTCGTTGAAACGTGCCAGACTGCGCGTAATACACGTTCCCGTCTGTCGCATTCGGCGCGACTTAACTCAGGCGTTAGGCCTCATGAAACAGTACTGGCGTCAGGTCATAGGCTTTCTGATCGGCGCAGCCATTACGCCTTTTGCTGTCTCGGCAGCAGTAGCCTCTGCGGGTGCCGGACACGGAAGCTATGCCCTAGCCAAGCTTCTGTTCCCCTACTCCATGCTGCTAACGCGTCTTTCCGGTGACTTGATCACCCAACCCATAATCGCCTTGGCGTTCGTCCAGTTTCCGGTGTACGGCTTTATATTGGCCTCATTCAAAGCCACCCGAGCTGCCGCCTGTGTTCTCGTTGCACATGCTATCTTCGCCGCCCTTTGCTTCGCTGGTCTGCTGCCCAATTTTGGATAGGGTTCAAGGCGTGAGGCCTAACAATTCGTTCAAGCCGATTCCGCTTCGTGGCGGCAATTGCGGCGCAGAAAGCGTGGCACAATTGCCGCCACTACGCTGCACGGCTTAATTCAGGCGTTAGGTGCTGAAATGAACGAGGTGCTTGAACAGGCAATCGCAGATGGAGATGCAAATGCCGTTCAGAGTGCGATCTTCGAGCTTGGTTCTCATCGTTCAACAGAAGGGCTAGTGCCCGACGAGGTTGCCTTCTATGTTATCGAGGTATTGCGCAGGGATTCAATGAAGGCCTCTCCGTTGGCTGGGCATATTCTCAATTTCTTTGAGTTCGAGGCGCGGTGTCTTTCAAGGCGGGCTAAGGAGCGGTGTCGCGCCTTCCTTCGAGAGTGGGGAAAGAGCTTCACGCATGTGCATAGTCAGCAGGTAGTAACGGAGCTTCTTCATGGCGAGTACCTCAGCACCTAACCCGTCGCTCAAGTGGACGGCCCCGCCGCGGGCACTTTGGCTATGCTCTGAAGGTTTTGTGTGGCGGTGCGGCTGCCGCTTAGCTCTGCGTTAGGCGTCACAGATGGCGGCTCCGTTCAGCGCAATCCGTTCCGCACTCCAGGCGCACGACGTCGAATTGCGTGAATTCGTCACTGCACCTGGACATAATCAGCTCAAGGTTCTATTTGAGCGGGATGCGGCGTCGCCAGAAGGCATCGAGGCCTTTCGTCGCGCGCTCGTTGTAGAACACGCCGATGGGAAATGGACAGTTGCGCCACCGTCCGGCGACTGTTCCTTCACGGTGCAGTCGTACAATTCGGAGGCGGCGGCGGTGGAAGCTACTCTCGTCGCGCTGCGCCGTGATGCCTAACACCTCGTTCGAGCGGACGCGTGAAAGATAAAGTGCCAAGTCCAAGCACCGGCGCGCGCGCAGCTCAACTAAACTCAACCGTTAGGGCGCACAGGAACGATCATGACACTTCGAGTTCTTATAATCTCTGCCGCTTTGGCATTCTCACGTCCTGCTGCAGCTGATCAAGTGCGCTTCAACGGGCAAACAACCGCTGATGGAACGCTCATCGTGGACACACTTAACACCGTCGCTCGCCTCGGGCCCGCTCGCTTCAATTGCCCTACGGTGGAAGCTGTTCAAGCGCAGATACTACCTGACCCGTTCACTCCTCTAGGCAAAGACAATCCTGAGGGGTCAAGCCCAACCACCTATGAGCGTTGGGATGCCACTTTCTGTGGCAAGGTTGTGCCGCTACTCATCGCGTTTTGGCCGGCTTCCGACGGAGGCATGATGTTTCGCGTGGGGCTTCCCTTCCCGGTTCCGGCGAGTGCGCCCTAACAATTCATTCAAGCCGAAGCCGCTTCGCGGCGCGGTTTAATTCAGGCGTTAGGCCGAAAATCCAGATCCGTCGCATGTCAACTTGGAAGCAACTTGCACTATTCGCATTGGCCGGGCCACCCATTGGTGCATTGGCACTTCTCCTCTGGAGTCACTTCGTAGGAGAGCCGCCGCTCCCATTCGACCCACGGGCCTGGCTAGTCGTCGCTTTTCCTGCCGCGTACGTCTACGCCGGCGTGCCAGCCTTAGTTGCCGGCTACTCTGCAGTGCTGACCCGAAGAGCCGCCCCACGTCCGGCCACAGGCGCTCGTATTCTCCGGTTTGCAGTTCCATCCCTAGTCGGTGCTGTGGGTAGTGTCCTCTTCTCTGTCGTCACTATCGCGACGGAGCCATCGCCGTCTTTTGCTGCCGCTGGTGTGTTCGCTGCTATTGTGTGCACTGCGCTAGTTGAGTGGTGGGGCCGGTTGCGGCCTAACAATTCACGCATGGACTCCCCACGCAAGCCCCGCTCGTCGTCTGCTTGAACGACCCTGATCACCGGCAACGCGGAACGTTTGCATTCGCGTATCCGGCTTTTCCACTAGGACATGGGCATGCACCGAACCATTTCCCTTCTCGCTGCAAGTCTCCTGGCCGGATTTGCGTCCGGGGCGGCTCGATACAACGTTGATTTCGCTTCGCTATCCTCTCGACTCTATGTCGAAGATCCGGATGGATTGCCTGTAAAGCCACTTGGCGGAAACATTGTAGGGATCCTCGGGATCAATATCGGAAGCGACGCCATCGGCATCGTCCCCGGGACTCATTGGGTCCGCACTTCATGCCCACCAGGTCCAGATGCAATTGCGGGCACTCATGGCCAGTCGGTCGAGCACGAATTCGAGGTTGGCAAAGCCTACATCCTTCGTTTCAGGAAGGGTTATCCCGTCATCGAGCCATTCGATTAACATGCCCGACAATTCATCCAAGCGGACGCTGTCTTGCGGCGTGGCTTGATTCAGGCTGTAGCAATCACGTTATCCAGACAAGAGTAAAAATAAATGCGCACTTTAGCTATCTGTTACGTTTTGTTTGCGTTGGCGAGCACGCCGCTGCTATCTATCGCACAGCCCCTTTCGGCGCCGCCCCTGCCGGCACCGCCTGAAGCTCCTAACAATGATCGGGTGAGAGAAGACGCATTGGATGGTTGTGCAAATAAATACGCGGAGTCCATCTATCTTGATGGAGGTGACCCATACGACTTGGGGCACGACGTCATAAAGCGCTGCAAAAATGAAATAGATACGGTTGTCGCATATAGGACTGCTGCTTATCCAGAAAGTGCAAAGCGAGCATTTGAGCTTGAGAAAAAGCTCAGTGCACATCGACTGGCTTCGATTCAGATTCAATTGCTCAGGGTTTGGCATCAGGGCTCACCCGATGGACTCTAATCAATCATTCACGCCGACGCCGCTTCGCTGATCGGCTTGGTTGAGGTGTCAGGGGGCTAGTTGGAGTGGCAACAGTGGTTGAAGTATTGGCGCTCTCGATCGTCGCTGCGGTCGGACTATTCCTTCTCGTGCTCGGCACGGCTTCCCTGTTCGTGCCGTCGGTCGCGGGCCGGTTCCTCCTTGGCTTCGCGGGCTCGCCGGCGAAGCATTACGCCGAGTTGTCGGTCCGTCTTCTCGTCGGCGGGGCTTTGCTTGTCGCGGCACCCGCACCAGCGTCGCCTGCGCGACTGAGCCAGGCGGCATGGCGTCGAGATCGTGCACGTCTCGCCCGGCAAGCCTACGCAGGACGCGTCGATCGAACGCTTCAACCGGACGTTGCGTCTCGGGTGCCTCGACCGCTACGTGTTCACCAGCCGGCCCGAAGTCCGGCGCATGACCAAGGACTGGCGCTACCGTTACAACCACCACCACCCGCATCGGTCGCTGGGCGGCCTGTCGCCGGTCGCATTCGCTCGGGCACAATTCACGTCACCCTCTACTTCCGGGTGACTCGAAGAAACGAGAACGCTTCACAGAAGCTGCAGCGTCGGCAACAACGGCCGCCGCTTCGTGCCCTGCGCGCGCGACGGTGGGCGCGGCAAACGGTGCCGTCGACATCCAGACCACCGGGAGGCTCACCGCAGTGTCCGGCCAGCAGGTCGCCGTCACGTGCGGCGCCGTCGCGCGCTCCTGCGCCACCCCGGCGCGGCTTCGTTGTTGCGCGTGCGGAACCGATTGTTTATCGTCAGCCGCACGCGCAAGCCCCCTTGGCCATGGACAGCCACCCGGCAGGAACGCCGGCTGCCTCCGACTCGGTGCCATGCGGTGGGGCTTGAATGGAATGCGAACGCAAGAAGGATTGCGATCATGGACGACGAATTGGCGTGGATGACCATTGCCGAGCTTGCCGCAGCCTACCGGAAGAAGGCGCTTTCTCCGGTCGAAGTCACCCAGCATTTCCTTCGAAGGATCGCGACGCACGAGCCCGATCTCAACGCCTTCGCCTGCCTCACCGAGGACAGGGCGATGCAGGCGGCGAAGCACTGCGAGCGTGACTTCCAACGGGGCGACTTCAGAGGGCCGCTTCACGGCATTCCGATCGGCCTGAAGGACCTGTGTTTCACGCGCGGCATCCCGACGTCCGCGGGCATGCGGGTGCATCGGGAGTTTCGCCCTGAATTCGACGCCACCGTCGCCGAGCGCCTGCAGCAGGCGGGCACGATCCTCCTGGGAAAACTGCAGTTGACCGAAGGCGGGTTCGCCCGGCACCACCCCGATATCGATCCGCCTAAGAACCCATGGAATCCCGATCTGTGGCCGGGGGTTTCGTCGAGTGGATCCGGGGTCGCGATCGCGGCAGGGCTGTGTTGCGCATCGATCGGGACGGATACCGGAGGCTCGATCCGGTATCCCTCTGCGGTGAACGGCGTGACCGGGTTGAAGCCGACGTGGGGAAGGGTGTCCCGGCACGGCATGTTCGAATTGGCCGCATCGCTGGATCATGTCGGTCCGATCTGCAGGTCGGCGGAAGATTGCGGCCTCATGCTGCAGGCGATGGCCGGGCTCGACGCTCGCGATCCGACCTCTCTCGACGCGATGGTTCCGGACTATCTGACGGGCGGATACACGTCGCTGTCGGGGATCCGGATCGGCGTCGACGAAGCGTACAACGGCACAGGGGCGGATCCGGAAACGCTCTGCGCCCTGGCGCGCGCCCTCGACGCCATGAAAAGCCTGGGTGCGGAGATCGTGCCGGTCACGGTCCCCGACCCCACGGCTTCGATCGAGGACTGGCCCTTGCACTGCCAGATCGAAGCGGCGGTGGCCCATTCGGGGACCTACCCGGCCGAAAAGGACGCCTATGGACCATGGCTTTCGGCGGGGCTGGAGAATGGCCGTTCCCTGCCGGCGATCCTGTTCCAGCAGATGCGTCTGCGCAGGATGGAATTCACGGGGCGGTTGCGAACGTTGCTCAGCCAGGTGGATCTCCTGTTGACGCCCGTCCTTCCGTTCGCCGCGCCGACGCTGGAAGACATGGACGCGATCGAACCGAGCCCGGAGGGGTTGGCGGACCTGCTCAGGTTCACGGTGCCGTTCAACATGGCCGGCGTCCCGGCCATCGCCTTGCCCGCGGGACTGACGGCGGCCGGGTATCCCGTCGCGATCCAGCTGGTGGCACGCGACCTGGGGGAGCAGGTCCTCATCCGGGCCGGACGCATCCTGCAGCAGCACACCCGTTGGCATCGGGAACGTCCGAAGTTCTTTGCGGGTACTCGCCAAGTGACGGTCGAGGCCGCGGCCTGACGAACGCGTTGGCGCCGGCCGTTGCGACGACCTCGATCCGACCCCCTTCCGGAACCGATGGCCGCCGGCGCAGCCCTTGGCCCGCGGGACGCAGCCTGTCATTCTCTACCGCGCGCGACTGATGCCAGGCCTGCATTCGCGGCGGATGCCGGACGTTCGGTCATACCACGGGAGCACGACTCCGATGGAAGTCTTCGCAGCCATTGCGATCGCGGGCGTGGTCTTCCTGCTGTTTCTGCGTCTGCGGTCGCCGGGCAAGGCGGACGTTCCGGCCGCTTCCGAATCGGACCTGCTGCATCTGTGCCGCGGCGACGTATCCCGGATGGAACGCCTGATCGCGTTCGAGCGCACGTCGAATCCCGCGATGTCGCGTTCTGCGGCGATCAAGCGTGCCGTCTACCGGCTTCGTCGCGACAAGCGCTGACACGGACCGGCGCCGGGATTCGAATTTCTGGATATACACCCGATTATGCGGAGTGTTTCCAGAGGGCTCGTTCGAATCCGGCCTGCGAGTGAACTTCTTTGTCCCTTTCGCAAATTCCGGTCAAACGCTTCGCTCCACCAAGCGCCGGCCAGGCTGACACCGCGACGGACCCGAAGACCCGTCGCGGCGCCTGCGCTCAGTGCGCGCCCGCCGTACGCGGCGCGCGCGCGGGCGACATGCCCCGCTTGCCCGCGACCGGCGTCGCCGGCAGCGGCGACGAGAGGAACAGACCGCCGGCGGACGGCGACGTGACCACGTTCACCATCGCGCGGATGTCGTTGATGTCCTCGAACAGCCGTGTGTTCACGTCCTCCACCAGCAGCACGCCGGCGACCTGCGTGGTGTGGTCGACCCAGGGTGTGAAACCGAACGCGCCGGGGCTGGAGACCACCAGCGGCGAGGTCGGGTCGATCCACTGCCCGAGCCCGTAGCCGTAACCGGTGGAGGTCGGCGGGCGCGACACATCGACGGTGCCGACGGTGCGGTCGACAGCCATGAGCTCGATCGTGGCCTTCGTCAGGAAGCGGCGACCCGGCAGGCACAGTCCGTCGGTACGGACATCGAGACACCCCCAGCCCAGCACCATGTCCACGACCTTGCCGTAGTCCTCGAGCGTGCTGCGCACGCCGCCGGCGATGCGCGGATTGTCGGTGCGCACATAGCCCGGTGCGGTCGAGGAGGTCGCGAAGTCGGTGGCGTTCAGGCCCAGTGGCGTCACCATCTCGGCGATGAACAGGTCGTCCCAGGCTTCGCCGGTGGCGAGTTCCGCCATGCGCCCGGCGACCTGCATCGAATTGCCGCCGTAGGAGAAGACCTTGCCGGGTTCGCCGATCATGGGCTGGGTGAGGATGCGGTCGGCGCAGGTGGCGAGCGTGTACAGCGGGTTCGACATGCAGAAGTCGTCGCCGCCGGGCAGGCCGCTGGTGTGCGAGAACAGCTGTTCGAGGGTGATCCCGCGCTTGGCCGGTTCGACACCGGGGAAGTACTGCCCGACGGTGTCGCTCCAGTGCAGGTCGCCGTGTTCGACCAGACGGGCGATGGTCAGCGCCGACAGCCACTTGCTGGCCGAGGCGATGGGCACCCGGGTGTCGAGGGTGTAGCCGCCGAATGCGCGGCGGTAGACCTCGCTGCCGGCCTTGTCGACGCGCAGCGAAGCGCCGTCGAGCGCGTAGTCGTCGACCAGCGCCTGCATTTCGGCGGTGACCGGGCGGAAGTCGTAGCGGACCGCGGCCTGGGCGGACGCGGCGAGCGCGAGGCCGATGGTCGTGGCGATCGCGAAGGCGGAACGGAGGGATCGGATCATGGGACTCTTCCTGGTTGAGTGGGGCATCCGCACCGCGGATGCGGGGCGCGCGGCAGCCGCGGGCGGCCTCGCCGGTTCCGGCATGGCCGCCTGCGCCGTCCACGCATCAGCGATGGCGGTTCGTCTCGGGTTCGAGGGCGGGGCGCGAATGCGCGAGCGGCGCGCGCGCGGTCTTCGTCCCGACCGGCAGCGTGTTCGACGGCGCCGCCATGTACAGGCCGCCCGAAGGCGTGGTCACGGCGTTGACTGTCGCGCGGATCTCGTCGATGTCCGGCACCAGCTTGAAGCGCTGGTCCTTCACCAGCAGCACGCCCGCCACGCCGGTGCCGTAGTCGACCCATGGCGTGAAGCCGAAGGCGCCGGGGCTGGAGATGACGAGCGCATTGCTGCCGGGGTCCTTCGCGCTGTCGATCCAGTGGCCGATGCCGTAGCCGAAGCCGTCGGTATACGGCGGTCGCGACAGGTTCGTCGTGCCGACGGTGCGGTCGATCGACATCGCGGCCAGCGTCGCCGGCGACAGGAACACCTTGCCGTTCCAGCGGCCGTTCGCCAGCAGCATGTCGACGACATGGCCGTAGTCTTCCAGCGTGCTGCGGCCGCCTTCGGCGATGCGCGGGTTGGCCATGCGCACGTAGCCGGCGACGGTGGAGTCGTAGGCGTAGTCGGTCTGGGTGAGGCCCAGCGGCGTGGCGGTCTGCTCGATGAAGACGTCGTCCCACGTCTTTCCGGCGGCGATCTCCGCCATGCGGCCGGCGACCTGCATCGAGTTGCCGCCGTACGCGAAGACCGTGCCGGGCGTGCCGATCAGCGTGGAGTTCGCCAGGATGGTATTCGCGCAATCGCCCAGCGTGATCCTCGCATTCGACATGCACAGGTTGTCGGTGTCGGGCAGGCCGCTGGTGTGCGAGAACAACTGCGCGAGCGTGATCGGCTTCTTGTCGGCGGGCGCGTTCGGGAAGTACTGCCCGACGGTGTCGCTCCAGCGCATCAGGCCCTTGTCGACGAGGCGGGCGACGGTGAGCCCGGACAGCCACTTGCTGCCGGAGGCGATCGGCACGCGCGTGCCCGTCGTGTAACCGCCGAACGCGGCGCGGTAGACGACGGTACCGGCCTTGTCGACGCGCAGCGACGCGCCGTCGAGCGTGTGGTCGGTGACGAACGCCTGCATTTCGGCCGTGACCGGACGGAAATCGTAGCGCACGGCGGCGTCGGCGGTGCCGAGGCCGATGGCGAGGGTGAACAGGAAGGTGGAACAGGTTTTCAGCAACATCGTGCAGCGTCCTTGTGGGGGATTGGCGCGCACGGTAACGCGAGGGCCATGACCGGGTTGACCCTGCGCACGGTCGAAGTTGTGAACGAATGTGTCCGCCGCCGTGCGGGTCCGTACAATGCGCGCTGCCATCCTCCAACGCCCCGCGCATGCACACGAGCGACACGCCGCTGATCGACATCGGCGCCAATCTCACCCATGAGAGTTTCGACCATGACCGCGAGGCCGTGCTCGACCGTGCGCGCGCCGTGGGCGTGACGAAACTCGTCGTCACCGGGGCCAGCCGCGAGCATTCGCCGAAAGCGCTGGGCCTGGCGCAGACGTTCCCGGGCACGCTGTACGCCACCGCCGGCGTGCATCCGCATCACGCGACCGAATACACCGACGAATGCGACGCCGAGATGCGCGCGCTGCATGCGCATCCGGAAGTGGTGGCGGTCGGCGAATGCGGGCTGGACTACTTCCGCGATTTCTCGCCGCGACCGGCGCAACGCCGGGCGTTCGAGTGGCAGCTGCAGATCGCGGCCGACACCGGCAAGCCCGTGTTCCTCCACCAGCGCGACGCGCACGCCGACTTCATGGCGATGATGAAGGACTTCGACGGCCGACTGGGGCCGGCGGTGGTGCACTGCTTCACCGGCAGCCGCGACGAACTGTTCGACTACCTCGATCGCGACTGGCACATAGGCATCACCGGCTGGCTCTGCGACGAGCGCCGCGGCACGCACCTGCGCGAACTGGTGAAGCACATCCCCGCGCACCGGCTGATGATCGAGACCGACGCGCCCTACCTGCTGCCGCGTACCGTGCGCCCGCAGCCGTCGCACCGGCGCAACGAGCCGATGTACCTGGCGCACATCGTCGAGGAACTGGCCCGCGACCGCGGCGAGCCGGTGGCCGCCGTCGCCGCCGCGACCACCGCGACGGCGACGGCCTTCTTCCACCTGTGAGCGACGCTCAGCCGCACATCTCGTCGACGCAGGCGTAGTAGTTGTCGCGGCACATGTCGTAGCAGGCGCCGTTGCCGGGCGTGCACGAATACCAGCATTGCGTGTACTCGGTGCTGCAGAAGCGTTCGCAGGCCGGCCCGG
Organism: Lysobacteraceae bacterium; assembly: GCA_044227145.1. Classification (GTDB taxonomy): domain Bacteria; phylum Pseudomonadota; class Gammaproteobacteria; order Xanthomonadales; family Xanthomonadaceae; genus Lysobacter_I. The sequence continues at coordinate 40,478 of JBGAFR010000001.1, read as the reverse complement.
CCTTCGCCGTCGTGGATACGGACAGGCCCATGCCGGCAGCGAGCGCCATCGCGCCGGCGAGCAGCAGGTGTTTCGTTTTCATCGCGTCACTCCTTGGGAGGGTCGATCCTGCGGAACGCCGGATCGTGGGCTTGCGCGCGCCGCCGCCACGATGGCGGCGGTCGTCACGACTTCCTGTCGGCCGCACCCTCGCCGATGGCGGCCAGCGCGTCGAGGATCGCGTCCTCGCGGTAGCCGTCGATGCGACGGTCGCCGATGTACAGCAACGGGACGCCGATGCCCTTGCGCGCCAGGAATTCGCGGTTGGCGCCCGCATCGGTGTCGATCTGGTACTCGGTGTAGCGCACGCCCCGCGCGGCGAACAGCTTGCGTACCTTGGCGCAGTACGGGCAGGTGGACGTGGCGTAGAGGACCACCGGCGTGCCCGCCTTCGCGTACAGCGCGGCGTGGTCCCCGGTGGTGTAGGCGGGCGGCGGGAAGGTCGTGTGGTACCAGGTCGCCACGCGCGGGCCGATCTGCAGCCCGACCACGAAGAAGACCGGGACCAGCAGCCACGGCAACAGGGTCTTGAGGATCTTCGGCATGCGCATCTCCTAGTGTCTGCCCGCGCCGGTGTCGGCGGTCCCGCGTCCAGCGGTCGGCTTCGACTATAGCGCCGGACGATCGGGCATGGCCGGGCCGATGTCGCTGTTCCAGCGTCCCCGTCGCAGCCTGAACGACGACCGCCCGTGCGGCATGCGGACGACCCAATACTGAACTTGCCGGTACACTGACCGCCTCCCCCGTTCCGGAACGCCCCATGCCACCCCGGCCCCGTTTCCTGCCGCTGCTGGCGGCCGCGCTCTGTCTGGCCCTCGCTGCCTGTGCCGGCGACGGTACCGACGCCGGCTCCAAATCGGATGCCAAGTCGGATGCCACGTCCGACACCGCTTCCGATGCCGCCGCCAAGGCGATGGCGGTGACCGTCGCCCCGGTGCAGGTCCGCCGCCTGCCGCGCGGCACCACCGTCTCCGGCGCGGTGGCGCCGGTCGAGGAGATGCAGCTCGGCGTCGAACTCAGCGGCCTGCGCGTGACCGCGCTGCACATCGATGTCGGCCAGCGGGTCGCGCAGGGCCAACTGCTGCTCACGCTCGACCACCGTACGCTCGACAGCGACCTCGCCCAGGCCGAAGCCGCGCTGCGCGAGGCCGAAGCCGGCGCGGCGCTCGCGCGTGCCAACCTGGTCCGTGGCCAGGCGCTGGCGAAGGACAAATTCATCAGCGCCGGCCAGCTCGACGAGCTGCGCGCCGCGCGCACCCAGGCCGAGGCGCGCGTGGGCACCGCACGTGCCGCGCGCGACGGCGCCGCGCTGCGGCGCAGCTTCGCCGACCTCCGTGCACCCGCGGCCGGCATCGTCTCCAAACGACTGGTGCAACCCGGCCAGGTGGTCGCCGCCGGCAGCGAGTTGCTGCGGCTGATCCGCGACGGAAAGCTGGAATGGCGCGCGGAACTGCCGGTCGCCACGCTGGCGTCGATCTCGCCGGGCGATCGCATCGTGCTGACCGCACCGTCGGGCGCGGCGGTCGACGGCCGGGTCCGCGCGGTGAGTCCGGGCGTCGACGCCACCACCCGCACCGGCACGGTGTACGCCGACCTGCCGGATCCGCAGGGACTGACCGCTGGCGCCTATGTCGAGGGCCGCATCGACACCGGCGAGGCGGATGCCGCGACGGTGCCGGCTGCCGCCGTGGTGCTGCGCGACGGTTTCCCGACGGTGTTCGTGGTCGACGACAAGGGCCTCGCGCACGCACAGCGCGTCCGCACCGGCCTGAAGGTCGAGGGCGAGACCGCACTGCTGGACGGGCCGAAGCCGGGCGTGCGCGTGGTGGTCGAAGGCGCGGGCTTCCTCGCCGACGGCGATCGGGTCCGTGTCGTGAGCGCACCCGCGGCGGGGAGCGCCACCCCGTGAGCGGCGGCGGCAATCTCTCGTCCTGGGCGATCAAGCGGCCGCTGCCGGCGCTGATGCTGTTCTTCGTGCTGTGCGTGGCCGGCCTGTGGGGGTTCCATGCGCTGCCAGTGGCGCGCTTCCCGGACATCGCCTTCCCGATGACCACGGTCACGGTGAGCCAGCCCGGCGCCGCGCCGGCGCAGCTCGAAACCGAGGTCACCCGCCGGGTCGAGGATTCGGTCGCGACCATCCCGAACGTCAAGCGCATCATGTCGACCGTCACCGAAGGCATGAGCGTCACCGCGATCGAGTTCAACCTCGATGCGGACCTCTCGACCGCGCTCGACGACACCCGCGACGCCGTCACCCGCGTGCGCAGCGACCTGCCGCAGGACATCCTCGAGCCGGTGGTCGGCAAGGTCGACATCGGCGGTTCGCTGCAGACCTACGCCGTGTCCGCGCCGGGCATGACCGCCGACGAGCTGTCGTGGTTCGTCGATCGCGACGTGTCGCGCGCGCTCTACGGCGTGAAGGGCGTGGCCAAGGTCACCCGCATCGGTGGCATCGACCGCCAGGTGCGCGTGGATCTCGATCCCGACGCGCTGATGGCCTACGGCGTCACCGCCGGCGCGGTGTCGCAGCAGCTGGCGCGGATCCAGGCGGATCGGCCCGGCGGCAAGACCGAGATCGGCGGTGAGGAACAGACGCTGCGCGCGCTCGGCACCGTCGCCGATGCGCAGCAGCTGCGCGACTACAGCATCGCGCTGCCGGACGGCCGCGCGGTGCGGCTGTCGTCGATCGCCCGCGTCCACGACGATGCCGCCGATCCCACCCAGGTCGCGCTGCTCGACGGCAAGCCGGTGGTCGGGTTCTCGCTGTCGCGCACCCGCAAGTCGGACGAGCTGCGCGTCTCCGCCGAAGTCGCCAAGGCGCTCGATGCGCTGCACGCCGCGAATCCGGGCGTCGCCTTCAGCCTCGTGACCAACACCGTCGAGGAGACCGAACGCTCCTACGGCTCGTCGATGACGATGCTGTGGGAAGGCGCGCTGCTGGCGCTGCTGGTGGTGTGGTGGTTCCTGCGCGACTGGCGCGCGACCTGGGTGTCGGCGGTGGCGCTGCCGCTGTCGATCATCCCGACCTTCGCCGTGATCGCGATGCTCGGCTTCAGCCTCAACATCATCACCCTGCTCGCGCTGTCGGTGGTGGTGGGCATCCTGGTCGACGACGCCATCGTCGAGATCGAGAACATCGTCCGCCACCTCGGCATGGGCAAGTCGCCGATCGAGGCCGCGCGCGACGCCGCCGACGAGATCGGCACCGCGGTGATCGCCACCTCGATGACCCTGGCCGCGGTGTTCGTGCCGGTCGCGTTCATGCCCGGCATCGCCGGCAAGTTCTTCCGCGAGTTCGGCTGGACCGCGGCCACCGCGGTGCTGTTCTCGCTGCTGGTGGCGCGCCTGCTCACGCCGATGATGGCGGCCTACCAGCTCAAGCCGCACGCCGATCCCGGCGCCGAATCGAAGCTGATGGCGCGCTACCTCGGCTGGGTGGACGCGGCGCTGCGCCACCGCGGGCGCACGCTGTGGATCGCCTTCGCGCTGTTCGTCTGTTCGCTGGCGCTGCTGCCGCTGATCCCGGCCACCTTCATCCCGTTCACCGACCTCGGCCGCAGCAACCTCAGCATCGAACTCCCGCCGGGCACGCCGATCGAACGCACCACCGCCGTGTCCGAACAGGCGCGGGCGAAGCTCGCCGGCATCCCGGAGCTGAAGCACGCGTTCACGATGGTCGGCAGCGTGCTCGACCTCGGCGATCCGGGCAAGACCGGCGCCGGCGAAGTGCGCAAGGCGACCGTGGTGCTCGACTGGGGCCCGGCGAAAGACCGCGACCGCGACCAGAAGACGCTGGAACGGCTGGTGCGCGAGCGCCTGGTCGACCTGCCCGGCGCGAAGATCAGCTTCATCAGCAGCGAACCGGGCGAGCAGATGCAGCTGGTGTTGTCGGGCGACGATCCGGTGAAGCTCGATGCGGCGTCCTCCGCCGTCGAGCGCGGCCTGCGCGGCCTCTCCGGCCTGGGCAGCGTGTCCTCGACCGCGTCGCTGCTGCGCCCGGAGGTGCAGATCGTGCCCGACCCCGCGCGCGCCGCGGACCTGGGCGTGGCCACCGCCGACATCGCCGAGGCCACGCGAATCGCGACCGCCGGCGACTACACCCAGCGCATGGCCAAGCTCAACCTCGCCGACCGCCAGATCCCGATCCGGGTCGGCTTCGCGCGCGAGGCGCTGCGCGATCCCGCGCTGGTCGGGCAGCTGCGCGTGCCCGGCCGCAACGGCCCGGTGCCGCTGGCGGCGGTCGCCGAGATCCGCGATGGCAGCGGCCCGTCGGTGATCTCGCGCTACCAGCGCGAGCGCAACGTCACCCTGACCGCCGAGCTCAACGGTCGCCCGCTCGGCGAGGTGATGAAGGAAGTGCAGGCGCTGCCGGCGGTGAAGACGCTGCCCACCGGCGTGCAGTTCCTCAACGCCGGCGACGCCGAAGTCTTCGTCGAACTGTTCTTCGGCTTCGCGATGGCGATGGTCGCCGGCCTGGTCTGCATCTACATGGTGCTGCTGCTGCTGTTCAACCACGCGATCCAGCCGCTGACCATCCTCGTCGCGGTGCCGCTGTGCGCCGGCGGCGCGTTCGGCGCCCTGCTGCTGACCGGGCACGCGCTGTCGCTGCCGGCGCTGATCGGCCTGCTGATGCTGATCGGCATCGCCACCAAGAACTCGATCCTGCTGGTCGACTACGCGGTGGTCGCCGAGGACGAACACGGCCTGAGCCAGCACGACGCGCTGATCGACGCCTGCCGCAAGCGCGCGCGGCCGGTGGTGATGACCACGCTGGCGATGGGCGCCGGCATGCTGCCGCTGGCGCTGGGCTTCTCCGGCGATTCCAGCTTCCGCGCGCCGATGGCGTGGGCGGTGATCGGCGGCCTGATCACCTCGACCCTGCTCAGCCTGATCGTGATCCCGGCGGCGTACTCGGTGCTGCACGACCTCGGCGACGGCATCGCCCGGCGGTTCGGGCGTCGTCGCCACGGGACGAGCACGGAGATGGCCTGACCGCCTGACCGCCGTCGCTGCGGTCAGGGCCTCAGCGCCGGAAGGCGCGCAGTGCGGCGTACACCGCGACCAGCGCCGCGAGCGCGATCCCGATCGCGGCCCATTCGTCGGGCTTGAGCGTGGTGACGATCGCGATCATCGCGACGAGCGAGACCAGCGGGACCAGCGGCCCGCCCGGCAGCACGAAGGGTTCGCCGCCATGGGACGCCGGCATGTCGCGCATGTCGCGCGCCTGCGCACGCCAGGCGGCGATCGCGACGCAGCCGTACATCAGGCAGATCGCGCCGCCGGAGATCAGCGTCAGCTTGTCGAAGTTGCCGACCAGCGCCAGCGCCCAGGCGATGCCGGCGTGCGCGACCAGCGCGACCAGCGGCACGCGATGCGAGGCCGACACGCGTCCGAAGATCCGCGGCAGATAGCCATCGCGACCCAGCGCGAACACCAGCCGCGAGGTGCCGAGCAGGTTGCCCATCATGAAGCCGGTCATCGACACGCAGGCGGTGAGCAGCAGCAGCGTGCGCCCCGGTGCCCACAGCGCGCCGGCGGTGTCGGCCAGCGGCACGCCGCTGGTCGCCAGCGCGGGTCCGATCAGGCGCTGGCCGGCGATCTGCAGGCCGAGGTACAGCAGCACCACCAGCAGGATCGCGGCGATCGTCGCGCGCGGCACGTTGCGCGCGGGATCGCGCAATTCGCCGGACGGCACCAGCGCGGTCTCCATGCCGGAGTAGGCGAACATCACCAGCACCATCGATGCGCCGAGCGCCGACAGCGACGGCACGTCGGCGAAGGAAAAGCTGACGAGGCCGTCGCCGGCGAACCATAGCCCCGCGAGCGCCAGCAGGAACAGCGGCGTGAGTTTCAGCGTCGCGAGGGTCGCGATCGCGCGCGCACCGAGCTTCACCCCGAAGGCGTTCAACGCGAACAGCACCAGGTACACGCCGGTCAGCAGCATCGCGCGCATCGCCGGGTCGGCGAACTGCGGGGCGAGCGCCGCCACCTGCGACGACAGGCCGTCGGCGACGCCGGCGCTGGACGCGAGGTTGCTGATCCACATCAGCGCGCCGGCGACGAACCCCGCGAACGGGCCGAACACCGCAGTGAGGTAGGTGTACGGCCCGCCGGTGGCCTGGGTGCGGCTGCCGATCGCGGCGAAGCACAGCGCCACCGGCACGATCGCCAACGCGCCGGCGAGCAGTGCCAGCGGTGCGGCCGGGCCCATCTGCGTCGCCAGCGCTGCGGGCATGCGGAAGATGCCGCCGCCGACGATCACGTTGATGACGGCCGCGGTCAGCGCAAACGTGCCGACCGCGCGGACCAGGGCGGCGTCGCCTTCGAGCGGACGGGCGGCGGGCGTGTCGGACATGGGCGGCTCGTCGGGGGTGGGACGCGGCAGCCTCGCACGCGCCGCGGTGGTTTGGCGAGTGCGCCGCCGGCATGGGGTAGCATCGGCCGACCCCGCCTGATGTCCGTCCGGAGACGCCCGAATGCGCCACGCCCTGCTCGCCCTGTCCCTGACCGCCGCCCTCGGTGCGGCCTGCGCGCCCGCGCGCGCCGGCGATGCGCGCCCTGAAGTCGAAGCACAGGCGCACAAACTGCAGCCGAAGGTGCTGGCCTGGCGTCGTGACCTCCACGAACATCCCGAGCTGGGCAACCGCGAGACCCGCACCGCGGCGCTCGTCGCCGACCATCTCCGCGCGCTCGGCCTCAAGGTCGAGACCGGCATCGCCACCACCGGCGTGACCGCCGTGCTCAAGGGCGGCCGGCCCGGCCCGCGCATCGCGATCCGCGCCGACATGGACGCGCTGCCGGTGACCGAGCGCAACGCGCTGCCGTTCGCTTCGAAAGCGACTGCGACCTTCCGCGGCGAGACCGTCGGCGTCATGCACGCCTGCGGCCACGATGCGCACACGTCGATCCTGATGGGCGTCGCCGAAGCGCTGACCGCGATGAAGGCCGACCTGCCGGGCGAGATCCTCTTCATCTTCCAGCCCGCCGAGGAAGGCCCGCCGGACGGCGAGAAGGGCGGTGCCTCGGAGATGCTGGCCGAGGGCATCTTCCGCGACTTCAAGCCGGAGGCGGTGTTCGGCCTGCACGTGTTCAGCACACTGCCGGCGGGCACGGTCGGCTACCGCAGCGGCCCGGCGATGGCGGCGTCCGACCGCTTCAACATCGTGATCAAGGGCCGGCAGACGCACGGCTCGCGGCCGTGGGGCGGCGTCGACCCGATCGTCGCCGCGGCCGAAGTGATCACCAGCGCACAGGCCATCGTCAGCCGCCGGCAGAACATCTCCAAGCTGCCGGTCGTGGTCAGCTTCGGCGCGATCAAGGGCGGCATCCGCTACAACATCATTCCCGACCAGGTGGAGCTGATCGGCACCATCCGCACGTTCGACGAGGACATGCGCCAGGCGGTGTTCGCCGACCTGAAGAACGTCGCCGAACACGTCGCCGCCGCGCACGGCGCCACCGCCGTGGCCCAGGTGCCGGACACCGTCGGCAACCCGGTCACAGTCAACGATCCCGTGCTCACCACGCGGGCGGTGTCGAGCCTCGAACGCGCGGTCGGCCGCGACCGCGTGCTGCCGATCGACCTGACCATGGGCGCCGAGGACTTCGCCTACTACGCGAAGGAAGTGCCGGGCTTCTTCTTCTTCGTCGGCGCCACGCCCAAGGGCCAGAACCCGGTGACCGCGGCGTCGAACCACTCGCCGGAATTCTTCCTGGACGAATCCGCGCTCGACGTCGGCCTGCGCTCGATGCTGCAGGTGGTGCTGGATTACCAGAACGGGGTCGCGCAATGAACCTGCGTGCATGCGCGGCCGCCCTACTGCTCTTGTCGTGCGCGCTGGCCGCGCCGGCGGCGGAGCGGGGTGGCGATCTCACCGGCCACTACCGTGTCCGCGGCGAATGCGCGTACCGCACGGAAGACGGCGAATACCACGACTGCGTCGCGTGGAACACGCTGGAACTGGCGCGTGACGTCGCGCGGGGCGGCTATCGCTACACGCTCGAAACCGCTACGTTCGCGACCACCGCAGGCGGCTGCAGCCTGAGTGGTTTGCTGCAGGAAACCGTCGTCGATGGGGAGCGGCGACTCACGGCCGTTCCCGACGAGGACAACCGCTGCCCGCTGCGCTTCGTCGAGCGGGCGCGATCCCTCGTGCTGGAAGTGGACGACACGCCCGACGCCGAAACCGCATGCCGCAAGTCCTGCGGCATGAACAGCAGTCTCTACAGCGATCCGTTCCCGCTGCGGTCCCGGCGTCGCCGCTGACTCAGTCCATGTGCCAGCCGTGGCTGACCAGCAGCGACTGGCCAGTCAGGGCGTCGGTCTCGAACGCGGCGAAGAGCAAGGCGACCGCGGCGACATCGGCGACGGTGGTGAACTCGCCGTCCACGGTTTCCTTCAGCATCACCTTCTTCACCACGTCCTCTTCACTGATGCCCAGTTCCTTCGCCTGCTCGGGGATCTGCTTCTCCACCAGCGGCGTGCGCACGAAGCCCGGGCAGATCACGTTCGCGCGGATGCGGTGCTTGCCGCCTTCCTTCGCCACCGTGCGGCACAGGCCGAGCAGGCCGTGCTTGGCGGTGACGTAGGCGGACTTCAGCACCGACGCTTCCTTCGAGTGCACCGAGCCCATGTAGATGATCGAACCGCCGCGGCCGGAGGCCTGCATGTGCGGCACGCAGGCGCGAGTGGTGAGGAAGGCGCCGTCGAGGTGGATCGCCAGCATCTTCTTCCAGTCGGCGAACGAGAACTTCTCGATCGGATTGACGATCTGGATGCCGGCATTGCTCACCAGCACGTCGACGCCGCCCCAGGCCGCGACGACCTTGGCGACGCCGGCGTTGACCTGGTCCTCGTCGGTGACGTCCATCGCCACCGCCATTGCGGTGCCGCCGGCGGCGACAATCTCGTCGACCGTCTTCTGCGCGGCGTCTTCCTTCAGGTCGGCGATGGCGACGCGGCCGCCGGCGCGGGCGTAGGTGTGGGCGATCTCGCGGCCGATGCCGCTGGCGGCGCCGGTGACGATGCAGACCTTGTTGTCGAGTGTCATGTCGGATCTCCTGGATCGGGGGAAGGGAGCGGGATGCCGCGGCGCGGCGACGATCACGCCGGATGGTGCGACCCCGCGGGCAGCAGGTCGTACACGCGCACGCCGTGGCTGCGCCGCGCGCGCGTGCGCCAGCGCGCGTCGGCGAGCGTGCGCGCGGCGTCGTCGCGGCCGGCGCACCAGTGCTCGCGCATCGAACGGCGCGAGAACTCGTAGTCCTTGTTGTCGCCTTCGCAGGGCCGCGTGCGGTAGATCAGGTGGACCACGTCGACGCTGCCGCAGGCCGGGCGCAGGCCCGCGAGCAGGCGCGCGTCCGGATCGTCGCGCAGTGCCGGCGGCAATTTCTCCAGCAGGCGCGTGGCCGCGCGCGACACCGCTTCCAGCTGCAGTTCGATGTCGGTGTTCATGCGCGTGCGGCTGGAGAAGCGGATGTCCTTCTCGCGCGCGCCGACTTCCGGCAGCGTCTTCGGCAGTTCGCCGCGGGCGGGGAACAAGTCGACCTGGAACACCACCCGGGGCCGTTCGCCGGGCTGGTCGAGGACGTACTGCAGCGGTGTGTTCGAGACCAGGCCGCCGTCCCAGTAGCACTCGCCGTCGATCTCCACCGGCGGGAAGCCCGGTGGCAGCGCGCCGCTGGCGAGGATGTGGCGCACGTCGATGCGTTGCCGCGCCGAGTCGAAATAGGCGAAGTTGCCGGTGCGCACGTTCACTGCGCCCACCGAGAGCCGCACCGGACCGTCGTTCAGGCGGTCGAAGTCGACCAGCGCTTCCAGCGTCTCGCGCAGCGGCGCGGTGTCGTAGACGCTGATCGCGCCGGGCGTGCCGGGCAGCGCGAACATCGCCGGCGGCCAGCGCGGCATGAAGAAACCGGGGACGCCGAACAGCAGGGCCTGCAGCGCGCTGGCGTCGTTGAAGCCTTCGCGCAGCGGGCCGCCGGCGTCCAGGTCGGGCACGGGCAATGCGCGGGTCACGCGCTCCCAGAACGTCTGCAGGCGTTCGAGGCGTCGATCCGGCGCGTTGCCGGCGATCAGCGCGGCGTTGATCGCGCCGATCGAGATGCCGGCGACCCAGTCGGGCGTCTGGCGCTGTGTCGCCAGCGCCTCGAAGACACCGGCCTGGTAGGCGCCGAGCGCGCCCCCGCCCTGGAGGACGAGGATGCGGTCTTCTCGGCGACGGGTGCGGGGCATGGGAGGTCCGTGACGCGTCGCCCGGGACATCGCCGGGACGACGATGCTGCACTGCGACAAGGCGCCACGCTAGGCCCGCGAACCTGAACGCGATGGAACCCCGGCCCCGCCATCGGGCGTCCTGCCCGGCCGCCGGGACGGGTCGGGCGATCCGCACGCGGCGCTAGACTGTCGCGATGACGCATCCCCCCATTCCGCTCGGCCGCGAGGTCGCCTACCCCGATCGCTACGACCCGTCGCTGCTGTTCCCGATCCCGCGGGCGCAGGCGCGCGCCGAGATCGGCGTCGATGACGCTGCGCTGCCCTTCATCGGCCACGACCGCTGGCACGCCTACGAACTGAGTTGGCTCGACCGCGGCGGCAAGCCGGTGGTCGCGACCGCGACCTTGAGCGTGCCGGCGACCTCGCCGCAGCTGATCGAATCGAAGTCGCTGAAGCTCTACCTCAACTCGCTCAACGCCCAGCGCTTCGACGACGCCGAGCGCGTGCGCGAGACGATGCGGGCCGACCTGTCCGCCGCGGCCGGCGCGCCGGTGGAGGTGGCGTTCGGGCTGCCGCCGTTCGCCGAAGGCGCGGTCGACGCCGAGTCGATCGACGGCCTCGACGTCGCCATCGACACCTACGGTCCACCGGACGCCACGCTGTTGTCGGCCGACGCCGATGTCGTCGTCGAGGAAACCCTGCATTCGGCGCTGCTCAAGTCCAACTGCCCGGTCACCGGGCAGCCCGACTGGGCCGGCGTGCGCATCGCCTACCGCGGGCCGCGGATCGACCGCGCCGGCCTGCTGCGCTACCTGGTGTCGTTCCGCGACCACGCCGAGTTCCACGAGCAGTGCGTGGAACGCCTGTTCGTCGACCTGCAGGCGCGCTGCCGCCCGCAGGCGCTGTCGGTGGAGGCGCGCTACACCCGCCGTGGCGGCCTGGACATCAACCCGTGGCGGGCGACGCCGGGGATGCCGCCGCCGCTGCCCGGGCGCGATGCCCGGCAGTGAATCCCCACCCTGCGGACGGTAAAAAAACATGTGATCGATATGGATTCTTAACGTGACGCGTGCCAAGGTGTCCGCGCCATTCCGGCAGGAGCCCGTCCCCATGAACACCCCAGACAAACCCGATTTTTCGAACGTCCAGTCCGGCTTCACCACCACCGAGGAAGTCATCGGCGGTACCGGTGGCGGTGGCGGCACCGGCGAGCAGACCTACACCATCGCCAAGGGCGACACGCTCTCGGGCATCGCCAAGCGCTTCTACGGCAAGTCGAAGTACTGGCACCAGATCTACGAGGCCAACCGCGACACGATCGAAGACCCGGACCGCATCTTCCCGGACCAGGTGATCAAGCTCCCGGCGATCGACATCGACGGCGACGGCGATCTCGACGACCCGACGGTCGGCTGACGCCTCCGCGCCCGACCCGTTCCCCAGGACCCATCGCCCGATTCCGAGGACTTCGCCATGACCCGTACCCGCCTGCACCACGCCCTGTTCATCGCCGCGATCGCCAGCGTCGCCATCGTCGGCTGCAAGAAGAAGGAAGAAGCGCCGCCGGTCGCCGCGCCCGCGCCGACCCCGGTCGAAACCGCGCCGCCGCCGGCGCCTGCGCCGACCGCGTCGGTCACCGCGGTCGACCTCGGCAGCGCCGTCGGCCCCGACCTGAAGGTGACCACCGCCACCGCCACCTTCAAGCCGAAGGACACCATCTACGCGTCGATCGCCACCAGCACCAGCGACCCCGCCGCCACCGTGCCGGGCAAGCTCGGCGTGCAGTGGACCTACAACGACGCCAGCGGCCCGATGAGCGTCAACCAGGAAAGCAAGGACGTCGCCTTCACCGGCGCCGGCACCAACGAATTCCACATCGCCAAGCCGGACGGCTTCCCGGTCGGCAAGTACAAGGTCGATGTCTCGCTCGACGGCAACGTCGTGCAGAGCAAGGAATTCGAAGTCGTGAAGTGATCGTCCGCTGCGACGGAACGACCTGCGGGGCGCGGCGAAAGTCGCGCCCCGTGTCGTTTGGGCCTGCCGTTGCCATCGAGTGACCGCAACTGCGTGCCCGCCCGACGGCGGGCCTCGCCGGGCCCGGCGTGAGACACTGCGCGCCCCCCGCTCGACCCGCTCCCGCCATGTCCGCCACCGACCTCCTCGACGACGCCGGCCTCGAACGCCTCTCGCAGCTGCTCGACACCCGCGCCGTGCCGTTCAAGGGCTTCAATCTGGAAGCACTGGACGGCTTCCTGTCCGCGCTGGCCGTCGGCCCGGGCGAAGTGCCCGCGGACGAATGGACGCCGGTGGTGTGGGGCGGCAAGCCGCCGCGCTGGGAGGGCGACGAAGCCGCCGATGTCGACGCGCTGCTCGCCGCCCACGTCGCGCTGGTCACGCAGCGCGTGCGCCACGGCAGCGACACCCTGCCCGATGCGCTGGCCCCGTTGCTGTGGCTGCCGGACGACCCGTCCGAGCACGACGACGACGACCTCGACGTCGGTCGCGACTGGGCCTACGGCTTCTTCCGCGGCGTCGAGCTGCGCGAAGCCGACTGGGACGCGTGGCTGGACGAACACGACTGGATCGACGAGATCTTCGGCATGTTCGATCGCCTCGCCAGCGGCGAAGTGCTGGGCGAAGACCCCACCGCGGAGCCGACGCCGCTGGAGTACCGCGAGCGCTTGGGCATCGTCATGGAACTGCCCGACATGCTCGCCGACCTGCACCACCACCGCATCGACGCCCTCACCCCGCGCACCCCGATCCGCCGCGATGCGAAGCCCGAACGCAACGATCCGTGCCCGTGCGGCAGCGGGAAGAAATACAAGAAGTGCTGCGGGGGGTGAGGGACTGAAACCGCTGCGGCGGCGTGCAGGACGCGCCTCGCGGATGGTTGCTCACCTGTCGGGCCCCCGCATGCCCGTGACACGTGTTCGCCATCCCGATCCGACCTTTCTTACGTCATCCCGGCGAAAGCCGGGATCCAGCTTCTGGTTACTCAGCTCGTATGGGCTTATGGCCGTTACCGGCCCACAAGCTTGACTTTGTTAAGCCATATGTTAACAATGCTCGAAACGAGCTCGAAAAAGGAGCGAATACTTACGCGCTTGGAGCCGCTAATTTGCCTACAAAAGTTGAGTTCACAGGATGTAATGCTGTTATCGAACTGTATGTGTTCGATGACGGCAAATGTCCTGCGGAACAATATCTTTTATCGCTGGATAGACAGTCGCGTCAGAAAGTAGACACGCTGTTTGAATTGATGGGACAGCAAGGGCAAATTAGGAACAAACAGCATTTCAAGAAGCTCGAAGGCACTAATGGAATATTTGAATTTAAGAGGCATCAGATCCGTCTTCTCTGCTTCTCGGCAGGTGGAAATCCACAGCGCTGGGTCTTAACCCATGGGATTACAAAACAGCAAGATAAGCATGCCAAGGCCGATATCAAGAGGGCTGAGGAAATCAAACAGATTTACAGTAAAAAAGGATAATGGAAATGAATCTGCTCTGGATTAGTCGTCAAGATGATTCTGATGAGGCTCGTCGTTTCCATGAGCGCGACCGCTTGGTCGTATGGACTATGGACGAGATTGCTGGTTTGATGGATGAAAAGGGTATTTCCAAAGCGGATTTGGCAAGGAAAATTGGCACTAGTAGATCCTATGTGACGCAGTTGTTTAGTGGGTCTAAAAACCCCACTTTGGGCACTGTCGCTGATCTTGCATGGGCTTTGGGTGTGCGCGCTTCCATTAAGTTCGATCCGCTGGCTTCTCCGGGTTTTGTGTCTGTGAATGTTAAGTCTTGCAAAGTCATCAGTTTCCCGAAAAAGCGGGTTATCAACACCATTACTAGAATGCCCGAAGAAGAAAAATTGAAATTTTCTGGCGAAATATCTAATATTCAGAGGGCTTTGTAATGGCTACGAATCTCGACCTTGCCGGCAAGGTGGCAAGGAATGTCGAGCTTGAAAGTGTCAGCTTGCGATACGCTAGGCTTGATGTGGGCTGCGAGCCTGACGAAATGCCTGAAGAGGTTGACGTTGATATTCAATACCGAACGGCGATTGGCCGAAGACAAAGTAAATTTGATCCCGGCGCCCCAGAGTTGACTGTTACTGTTGATTTCAGGTTCAACGTCAAGAAAAAAAGTGAAGAATTGCCGGTAGAGGTTATTTCTTTTGAGGCGGGTTATCTTCTTGTTTACCTGTTGAACCCTGAGGCCGAAATCGAAGATGAATGTTTCAAGCACTTCTCTGAGGTAAATGGACCTTATAATGCTTGGCCATACTGGCGTGAAATAGTTCAGTCGGTTACTGGGCGAGTGGGGATGCCCGGTTTTATCGTTCCTGTTTTTCGCCCTGCCTCTGTCGATGTCTGAAGCGCGCTGCAAGGAATAAGCGCAGCTAATCCCTCCATCAGATTTTGGCAATTCCTAATCTTTCCGGACCAAAGTGGGCCTCAGTTCCTGGATCGAAATTTGCTCCAACAGCCTGAAAATCAGGGGGTTGAGGTCTTCACCCCGGTGGTTGTAACGGTAGCAAACTTCGGCCAGGTACAGATGGAAGTATTGCCGGGGCACGCCCCGGTACGGATACAGCCAGTTCTTGGCATAGCTCCAGAAGCCTTCGATGCCGTTGATGTGGTCGCGTCCGACAGGCCGCCCCTTCTCTTTGCGGATCATCACGTGCTCGCCTCGCAGCTTCAACGTCGCGTACGCTTGCCATTGGTCGGTGTAGTACAAGGCGCCTTCACGCGTATGCGCGTCGATCTCGCGCATGATCGAGACCCGATCGTGCGCCGGGATCGGCATCGCTTTCACCCGACCATTGTTGGCCTGGGCGATCCTGACCTCCGAACAGCGTTACCGCCCCAACTGACCTCGCAACACCCATCACCGAGTTTGCCGATCGCCAATGGCGCCCCCGGGAAGACCAGTGCGGGAAGAGCCTGAGTAGGGTGGTGGCCATAAGGGCCGATACGCCAATGAGGCACCCGCACGCGACTGCTCCATCATGGCCAGAAGCCCAAGGCTTCATCCACAGGCCGGATATACGCTTGCAATCTCACCTCGGATCGACAAAAGCGCTTGGCAACGGGGAGGAGTCCATATACACCCTACAAAATCCGCTTCTGGTGTGGCGGCCAGTCGGCCTGGATTCGCCAATCAATGGGTTACTCGCCAACCGCTTCCGGCAGCGCCAGATACGCCCGCAACTCCGCCGCATCCAGCTCGCGCGCGCACGCGGCGATGAGCGCATGCGTGAGCGGGTCCGAGCGGTCGCCTGCGGCGAACAGGCCCTTCACCAAGTGCCAGAGGCGATGCCGTGCGACCGATGCCTGCGCGGCCCAGAGGCGTTCCCGCCGGTCGGGCGGGAACGCGGTGCCGAGGCGGTGATCGACGGCGAGTTCGAATTCGGCGCGGCGCAGCCGCAGGTCCTCGTCGCGATCCGGTATCGCCGGGCCGTCGGCGTACAGGGCGACGATGCGGCGTTCGTACTCCTCGGCGGACAGCTTCGGGCCGTGGTCAGGTGCCGGCGCCGGGGGCGAATCGGTCGCGGTAGGCATGCGCCAGGATCTCCGGATCGGCCAGGGTCACATCATCGCCCGGTTCCTGGTCGAGCAGCGCGATGTAGCGTTCGGCGTCCATC
Organism: Lysobacteraceae bacterium; assembly: GCA_044227145.1. Taxonomy (GTDB): domain Bacteria; phylum Pseudomonadota; class Gammaproteobacteria; order Xanthomonadales; family Xanthomonadaceae; genus Lysobacter_I. Next base: position 24,574 of record JBGAFR010000001.1, on the reverse strand, counting down.
AACTTGCCCACGCGGTCCTGGAACCGCAGCGTCAAGGCATCGTCGTCCTTGCGGAAGGCCTCGACGTCGCCCGAGTCCGCGAAGCGCTGCTCCGCCGCCAGGCGTTCGTGCTCGGTCTCTTCGCGGATCGCCATCAGCGCATCGTGGCCGCTGCCGGTGGCGAATTCGCGATGCATCGGCGCGTCGCCCAGCTTGTAGTCGACGAACAGCGCGAACTGCGCGAGCTGGAAGCGGACGATCTCGTCGGTGGACGAGCTGTCCGCGAACAGCCTGCCGGCGCCTTCGTGCAGCGCGAGCGCCCGCTCGAGATAGGCGCGTTCGCGCGGGTCGCTGCCATCGCCGACGCGGGGGTCGCGCTTGTCCTCGTCATCGCTCAGGCGCACCGCTTCGATGCAGGCGGCGAGGTCGCCGCTCACGCCGGCATGGCGATCGAACGGCGCGCGGCAGAAGCCGAGGATGCCGCGCGGCCGGCCGTAGGTGCCGAACAGCGCGGTCGACACCGCATAGCCGCGTGCGCCCTGCACCGTGATGCCCGCCGGCAGCAGGATCCGGTTCGCCGCCTGGTGGCAGACGCCGTTGACGAGATAGCAGGTGATGCCGGCACGCTCGTCCGGTTCGGCGATGGCGTCGGCGCGCTGCGTGCTGCCCGGTGCGCGGCGCAGTTCGGTGCCGCCGGTATTGCCGCCCCAGCAGCTCCAGGCCTTGCCGAGCGTGCCGCAGGCGACGTAGGTGTGATCCGCCAGTTTCAGGAACAGCGGGGTGGGATAGCGGAATGCGACGAGCGTGCCCATGACGTCCTCCCTGTCTCCGGTACGGTCCGGAAATCGCGATGCCTGGGCCGGCAGGACGGGCGCGCTGCGCCGGCGTCCTGCCGGCCGATCCTGCCTGCGAGAACGCGGGTCGCGGCGGTGGACGGCCAATCGCGACGTGGACGCTCAGCCCGCCCGCGCCTTCCATGCCGCCAGCACCTCCGCCTCGCGCTCCGGCGTGAGGCCCGCTTTCAGCGGCGCGTTGCGGCGGGCGTCCGGCTGGGCGTCGAACCACGCCAGCGTCGCGGCGGCTGTGTCGGCAAGGCTGCGGAAGGTCAGGCCAGCGGCGACCGCGCGGGCGTTGCTGCGACGATGGAAGCCGGCGGTCTCGCCGCTGCCCGGCAGCCACACCGGCAGGTCGGTCCAGCCCGAGACGCCGTGCGCGGCGAGGAAGTCCGCGGGCACGAACGTGAGCGATGCGCCGGCCCGCGTCGACGCGCGGATGCCGTACAGCAGCGCGGCGGTGTCGAGCGGATAGTCCGGGCCGAAGGCGTTGAAGATGCCGTGCGTGTGCGCTTCGGCCAGCCGCACCATCCATTCGCCGAGATCGCGCGCGTCGACGAACGTCACCGGGTCGCGGCCGTCGCCGGGGCACAGCACCTCGCCGCCGCGGCGCATGCGCAGCGGCCAGTAGGTGAAGCGGTCGGTCTCGTCGCCGGGGCCGACGATCAGCCCGGGCCGCAGGACCGTGGTGCGGTCGCCGAAGTGCTTGCGCGTCTCCGCCTCGGTGGCCGCCTTCAGGCCGGGATACTTGGACAGGTCGGCGCGCAGGCCGGGTGCGGTTTCCTGCAGCGGATCGCCGTCGAACGTCGCCAGCGGCGCGGTCTCGTCCTGGCCGGGCGTCGCGTTGTCGGCATAGGCCGAGACGCTGGAGACCATCGTGTAGCCGCCGACATGGCCCTTCAGCACCGCGGCCGCGTCGCGGATCCACGCCGGCACGCTGCTGGGGTTGTCGATGCAGGCGTCCCAGCGCCGGCCCTTCGCGACTTCGGCCTTCAGCGACGCGTAGTCGTTGGTGTCGCGGTCGCCCAGCAGCTGTTCGACGTCGCCCGGCCATTCCGGCTGCTTGCGGCCGCGGTTGAAGAGCGTCACTCGATGCCCGCGCGCCAGTGCGTAACGTACTTGGTGCGGGCCGATCAGCCCGGTGCCGCCGAGAATCAGCAGGTCGAGCGGCTTGTCGGCGCGGGTCACCGTCGCGTCGATCGCAGTGGCGGCGTTCGCTGCCGTGGACCATGCGGGCCCGGCGACCGCGGCGGCCCCGAGCGCGCCGAGGCGGAGGACATCGCGACGATGGATCGGCATGCGGCGGCTCCGCGGTCGGGAAGGGACGAGGCTTCGATCCTGCGCCGCGCCGGCGGCCCGCTCCCGTGCCGGAAGTCAGCCGTCGCCGGTGTCGGCGAAGGTCGGGCTTCCCCCTCCTCCCGCGACCCGCGACAATGGCGGTCTTGGCCGGCGTGGCGCCGGCCTGTGAGGAGACCCCAGGAATGGCCGATTTCACCCCCGCGGTGCCGGAAGGCGGCGCCCGGATCACCAAGACCCCGACCGGGCTGGTCGTGCCCGACCGCCCGATCATCCCGTTCATCGAGGGCGACGGCACCGGCCCGGACATCTGGCGCGCCAGCGTGCGCGTGCTCGATGCCGCGGTCGCGAAGGCCTACGGCGGCCAGCGCCAGCTGATGTGGATGGAAGTCCTCGCCGGCGAGAAGGCGTTCAACCAGACCGGCAGCTGGCTGCCCGACGCCACCGTCGACGCCTGCCGCGATTATCTGGTCAGCATCAAGGGCCCGCTGACCACGCCGGTCGGCGGCGGCATCCGCTCGCTCAACGTCGCGCTGCGCCAGATGCTGGACCTGTTCGTCTGCCTGCGCCCGGTGCGCTGGTTCGAGGGCGTGCCCTCGCCGGTGAAGCACCGCCGACGCGCAGAAGGTGCTGGATTTCCTGCAGAAGGAATTCCCGAAGGGCTTCGACAAGATCCGCTTCGGCACCAAGGCGAAGACCGACGACTGGAACAAGGCGCTGGAAGGCATCGGCGCGCCGGGTCGCGACCTGCCGGTGCAGGTCGGCATCGGCATCAAGCCGGTGTCCTACCTCGGCACCGAGCGTCTGGTCCACAGCGCCATCGCCTACGCGATCGAGAACAAGCGCAAGTCGGTGACGCTGGTCCACAAGGGCAACATCATGAAGTACACCGAAGGCGCGTTCCGCGACTTCGGCTACAAGGTGGCCCGCGACTTCTTCGGCGCGGTCGAACTCGACGGCGGTCCGTGGCACGTGATCCCGGAAGGCAAGCCGGGCGCCGGCCTCGTGATCAAGGACGCCATCGCCGACGCCTTCCTGCAGCAGATCCTGCTGCGGCCGAAGGAATACGACGTGTGCGCCACGCTGAACCTCAACGGCGACTACCTGTCCGACGCGCTGGCCGCGCAGGTCGGCGGGATCGGTATTGCCCCGGGCGCCAACATCAACACCGTGACCGGTCACGGCGTGTTCGAAGCGACCCACGGCACCGCGCCGAAGTACGCCGACCTCGACAAGGTGAACCCGGGTTCGGTGATCCTGTCGGGCGAGATGATGCTGCGCTACATGGGCTGGACCGAAGCCGCCGACGCGATCATCAAGGCGATGGATGGCGCGATCGGCAGCAAGCGCGTCACCTACGATTTCGCCCGCCTGATGGACGGCGCCACCGAAGTGAAGTGCAGCGAGTTCGCGGACGAGATCATCAAGCATCTCTGATCGAGCGTGCGCTTGCGGCAAGGAAAAAGCCCGGCTTTCGCCGGGCTTTTTTCATCGCGGGCAATGGGGTCAAGCGACCTTGGCCCAGCCGCGATCGTGGAGGATGGTGTGGTGCTCGCGCAGGGCCGGCAGGTAGGAGACGACGGCCTGCTTGACCTCCGCCGGCAAGCTGGCATCGGTGCTGGCCTTGTTGAACGCGGTCAGCAGCCGCGATTCGCTGCCGTCGAGCGCCGGGACGAAGCCCAGCTTCTTGTCGGTCATGTTCGGTTCCAGTTCCGAGTACAGCCCCTTCCAGGCGCTGACGACCGGCGCATCCTTCGCGGCGTCCTCCGCCATCGAGGCCTGGCTTGCACCGGTCTTCGTGGCTTCCTGGACGAAGCGATGGCGTGCTTCGGCCATTTCCGAGAACAGGTGCCGCAGGCCCGGGTCGGACACGATCTTGGCTTCGCGTCCGTAGAAATCGGCGCTTTCCCGGGCGATGTCGACGAGGCCACCGATGGTCGGGATGTCCTGCTTGCGGACGGTATCGAGGGTTTTCATGCGTGTGTCTCCGATGATGCCGCGATCGACGCGTGCGCAGGGCGCACGGAAGCGCACAAGGGCGCGGGCGCAGGCAGCGGAGAAAGGATGCCCAAGCGAAAAAAGCGGAAAGCGTCATGTCGACGCGTGCTGTCGTGCGCTGGTCAGGGTGATGCGGCGGAAGATTCGCTTGTGCTGCAGCACGCTACGCCCATCGTGGTTAAGTCGACGTGAAATCCGCCGGCCGCGCATGTCCGGCTCGCACGACGCGCACGATGCGGCCCGGGCCCACGTCCGGCGGCTCCCGCCGGCGCGGCGGAACCATGCGTCGCGTCGTGGTTGCGGCGAGGTGTTCCGCAGCGGTACGCCGGCGCGGTTGCCCCGGATATCCCCATGTCGCGCCGCGGCCGGGCGCGCTCAGGCCGCGCGTTCGTGCGCGGCGATGCCGCGGTCGAGCAGGTCCTGGTGCTGGTAGAGCGCGCGCAGGTGGCGGCGGATCACTTCCTTCACCCGCATCGGCATGTCGCGATCCATGATCGACAGCGTCGCCTTGAGCTGGCGGTCCTCGACGTCGCGCACGCGCTCGACATAGGCGGCCTGGCGGCCGGCGCGCAGCGTGCGCAGGCGTTCGCGCAGGGTGCGCACGGTGTCGGCGACGGGACAGTCGTCGAGCGCCACCATGCGCGCGGTGATGTGCGGCGGGATCGCACGGGTCATCGCGTCGGCGAGCACGGTCTTGCGTCCGGCCATGCCGCGGTAGAGGGTCCTGAGTCCGGGATCCTGCGTGGCCTGCGCGGCCTCGCGGTAGAAGCCGGCGCTCTCGCCGACGATCTCGATCAGTTCCGACAGCGCGCGCGCCTGCTGCTGCTGGGCGGGGGAAGGCGTGGTGGTGTGTGACATGGGGCCTCGCGGTACGGGCGCCGACGCACTGCGCGCACCGCACGGGACCCTCGTGGTCGGACAGGCCCCCGCGCGGCGCCGCGAACCACGCGGGTTCGCGGACGGCAGCGGGCGCGGATGTCGGAGCGAAGGGACGTTCGCGGCATCGATGCATGAGCGTCGATGCGAGGAAAAGCGGCGCACGCTGCGGATGTCGCCGGCGTCGAGCGTGATCACGCTTCGACGCGGTCAGGTTAGCAGCGCCGTCGTCACCATTTCGTTAAACGCAGAGAAAACCCCGGGAATTCCCGGGGTTTTTGCAAGACTTCGTAAGCGCGCGACGCGCGCTTTCATGCCGAGATCGCAAGTCTTTCCTGGCGATAGCGCCAGATCGCCGCGAGCCACAGCGCGCCGGCGAGGGCGAACGCGCAAACGAGGTAGATCGCCCACTGCTCCATCGACGCCGCTTCGCCGCGGGTCGCCTTCACCAACATCTGGTTCTGCGACAGGAACGGTACGGCGTACTGCCACAGGTCCTGGTCCTTCAGCGGATACGCCATCAGCGCGTAGCCCGGCAGCATCGGCATGAACATCAGCCACACCATGTGGCTCTGCGCTTCCTTCATGCTCTTGGCGCCAGCGGAAATGAAGGTCAGCAGCGAGGTGCCGATCAGCACCAGCGGCGCGAGCACCAGCAGCATCCGCGCGATCGCCGGGAACGACACGTCGAGCGAGCTGGCCATCGCGCTGGTGGACATCGCCGCGCTGAGCTTGAACGACAGCAGCGTGAGCACGACGCTGGCGATGCCGATGATGCCGGCCGCGGCCATCTTGCCGGTGACCAGCGCGCCGCGCGAGACCGGCGTGGCCAGCAGCGGCTCCAGCGACTGGCGCTCGCGTTCGCCGGCGGTCACGTCCATGGTGAGGTTGGCGCCGCCGATGAAGGCGAACAGGGTGAGGATCAGCGGCAGGATCACCGACATCAACCGGCCCTGCTTTGCCTCCGCCGTCGCCACGTCGCGCTGGTTCACCGCGACCGCGCTCAGCGACAGCGGGCTGACCCCGCGTGCGACCAGGCGCAGCGCGCCGACCTGGCGGCTGTAGCCTTCCAGCGCGGTGCGCAGGCGTTGCACGGGCACGTCCGAATTCGTGCGCGTGCTGTCGGCGACGATCTCGACCTTGGCCGGCTTGCCGGCGCGCCACTGCTCGGCGAAGTCGGGTGCGATCACCAGCGCCACGTCCTCGTCCTGGCTGCGGATCGCAGCGACCAGGTCCTTGGGCGGCGTCTTGGCGTGGATGTCGAGCGTGCCCAGGAATTCGATCAGGTTCGGCGCGTACTGCGCGCCGACGATCGGCACTTCCAGCGACTTCTCCAGCTGCGTGCTGACCCGCGTCTCCATCAGCTTGCCCATGCCGAGCATCAGCAGCGGATAGACCAGCGGGCCGAGCAGCAGCGCCATCAGGAAGGTGCGGCGGTCGCGGACGAAGTCGTGGAGTTCCTTGCGGAACACGGTGCGGAAGGCGGAGAACGACGAGGGTTTCATGCGTGCAGGCCCTCCTCCGAGCCGATCAGCTGGACGAAGGCGTCCTCGAGGTTGTCGTGGCCGGTGCGGGTGCGCAGTTCGTCGGGCGTGCCGGTAGCCTTCACCTCGCCGCCGGCGATCACCACGATGCGATCGCACAGCGCCGCCACCTCCTGCATGATGTGGCTGGAGAAGATCACGCAGCGGCCCTCGGCGCGCAGCTGGCGCAGGAATTCGCGCAGGCCGCGGGTGGTCATCACGTCGAGGCCGTTGGTCGGCTCGTCGAGGATCACGTTCTTGGGATCGTGCACCAGCGCCCGCGCGATCGCGGTCTTGGTGCGCTGGCCCTGCGAGAAGCCTTCGGTGCGGCGATCGAGGAAGTCGGCCATGCCCAGCGCCTCCGACAGCCGCGTGGTGCGCTGGGCGATGGTCGCCGCGTCGAGGCCGTGCAGCTCGCCGAAGTAGGCGATGTTCTCGCGCGCGCTCAGGCGCTTGTACACGCCGCGCGCGTCGGGCAACACGCCCAGGCGCTGTCGCACCGAGGTGGCGTCCTTCGCCACGTCGATGCCGTCCACGGTCACGCCGCCCTGGTCGGGCGACATCAGCGTGTAGAGCATGCGCAGCGTGGTGGTCTTGCCGGCGCCGTTGGGGCCGAGCAGCCCCGTGATCTCGCCGTCGCGCGCCTCGAAACTCACGCCACGCACGGCCTGCACCGTGCCGGTCTTGGTCTTGAACGATTTGTGCAGGTTCTGGACCTGGATCATGACGGTCTCCTGGAACGGGATGGCATCGCCGTCGCCGTGGAAAAAAGTGATGGGCAATGCGCCCCGAGCCGGCGGGCCGCGCCGCAAGGCACGGGGGGGCTGGAGGTACGCCGGCGCCTCCGAAGTGCCGAAGATGCAATCGTCGCGATCGTCATCAAGGCTCCCACCCGTAGTTGCCCGCGAACGGCGGCGACGGCTTCAGCCGTTTCAGGCAGGACGCATCGAGCGACTTCGCGTCGGCCTTCTCGACGAACTGGGCGACCAGCTTCGGCATGCAGCCGGTGGCGATCACGTTGTGGCCCTGCCCGGGCGCGACCAGGTGCCGGCCGTTCGGCAGCGTCTTGACCACGGCGTCGCCGTACTTCGGCGGCGTCACCGGGTCGTACTCGCCGCTCATCGCCAGCACCGGCACGTCGCCGCTCAGCGGCTTGCGGAAGTCCGGCGCGCGCTTGCCCTTCGGCCACACCGCGCACTGCGCCTGCTGGAAGGCGACGAAGTCGTCGCCGATCACGGTGTCGGCGTCCTTCGGGTCGACCGCGATCTCCGGGTCCTCGGTGCAGATCACCGACAGCTCCATGCCGTGGGTCATCGCCTCCGACACTTCGCCGTAGACCATGCGCGACTGCGCGAGCAGGCTCTCGTAGCGGCCTTCCGAGGCCTCGTGCACGAGCCACGGCAGCAGCGAGGCCGCCTGCGGCTGGTAGGCGTACATCCGCAGCAGGATCGCGAGATGGCCGTAGGTCGGGACCTCCTCGCGCCAGTCGCCGCTGGTCGGGTCGCGATAGCGCACCGGCGCCAGTCCGCCCGCGCGCAGGCGCTCGCGCAGCGTCCGCATTTCCGCGGCCGGATCGCCGAGGTGGTCGCGGCAGGCCGGCACGGCGCGGCAGCGCGCGAACTGGGTCGCGAGCGCGGCGTCGAGGTTGCGCGCGTGCTCCTGGCCCAGCACCAGCGAATTGGGCACCACCGAATCCAGCACCACCGTGCGGGTGTGCGCCGGGAAGTGCATCGCGTACTGCTGGGCGACGCGGGTGCCGTAGGAAATGCCGATCAGGTTGAGCTTGTCCGCGCCCACCGCCGCGCGCAGCGCATCGAGGTCGCGGATGTGGTCGGCGGTGCCGTAGAAGCGCAGGTCCGAGGTCTTCGACAGCTGGTCGCGACAACGCTCCGCGAAGGCGCGCGCGGCGGCCGGCGATTCGTCGTCGTCCTCGGTGATCGCGTTGCGGCCCGCGTCGTTCCTGCACGCCAGCGGATGCGAATCGCCGGTGCCGCGCGCATCGACCAGCAGCACGTTGCGGCCGTTGCGGAGGTCGGACAGCGCGTCGTCCAGCATCGGATAGCTGTGCAGGATCGACTGCCCGGGACCGCCGGCGATGATCACCACCGGGTCGCGCTGGGCCTGCTGCTTGGCCGGGATCATCGCCACCGCGAGGGTGATCCTGCGGCCGCCCGGCGCGTCGTGGTTCTCGGGCACGTCGAACTTCGCGCACTGCGCCTCGACCGCGCGCCCGAAGTCGCCGCCCAGCGAACAGGGCTTGAACACGACGCGCCCGTAGCGCAGGTCGCCGTCGGCATCGGTACGCGGCACGGCGGCCGTGGGCGCGTCCTGGCGCCCGCAGGCGGCCAGCGCCAGGGCGAGCAGGGACAGCAGCAGGGGTCTGGTCATCGGGAACCTCTCGGGTGGACATCGGCCCGTGGACGAACGCGCACGGCACCGGACATGCGGACTTGGACGTGGCGGAGCGGCGAATGTGACCGCCCGCGACGATGCGGGCAAGCGCCGGAAGTCGTGGACGGGTTGGGTGAGTTCGTGCGCCATGCACGCGGGGTGAGGCGGGCGATGGCGAGGCACGGCCTCGCACCCGCCCGAACGCCCTGCGCGGTGCGCGCGGCCGTCCGTCCGCCGCCCGGGTCTTACTTGCTGCTGATGTACTTCTCGCGGCGGATGTGCGGCACCGGCAGCCCCTGGTGCTTCAGCGCCTCGAAGCAGGCGTCGACCATGTTCGGGTTGCCGCAGAGATAGGCGATGTCGGTTTCGCCGTCAGGGACGAATTCGGCGAGCTGGTCCTGCACGTAGCCCTTGCGCACGTCCGCATGCGCGTGCGGGGAGCCCTCGGCCGGCAGTTCGCGCGAGAAGCACGGCACGAACCGGAAGTTCGGATGTTCGCTCGCGAAGGCGCGGAATTCGTCGCCGTAGAGCAGCTCGTCGGGCGTGCGGGCGCCGAACAGCAGGATCACCTGCAGGTCGTGCTTGGCGATGCGCGCGGCCAGCTGCGGCAGCATCGCCCGGTACGGGGTGACGCCGGTGCCGGTGGCGATCAGCAGGTAGCGGCGGTTGGCGTCGTTCGGCAGCAGGCAGAAGCGGCCGTAGGGGCCGCTGGCGGTGATGGCGCCGTCGATTTCGAGCGTCTCGAACAACGCCGTCGCGGCGCCGCCGGGCACGTAGCTGACCGCGATCTCCACGGTGTCGTCCGGGGACAGGGCGTGGTCGTGCTGGGTGGCGAGGGAATAGCTGCGCTTGGTCGCGGTGCCGTCCGGATAGGTGAAGTGCACCTGCAGGAACTGGCCCGGCACGTAGTCCAGCGGCTGGCCGTCGTCGCGGACGAAACTGAGGTGGGCCACGGTGGGCGCCAGCATGCGGCGGCCGACGAGCCTGAGCGGGAATTGTGTGGACACGAAGCGGAACCGTCCTTTCGGTGACCGTCCTGGGATGGAGTGTTGTCCGACCGCTCCCGGCCGGCGGCCTATACTACCCGCTCCGCCGCGCGCCACCCCGGATGCGCGCCGCGCGGCCCTCCAGGACACCCGATGAGCTCCGCAGCCGATCCCACCTCTCCCGGCGCGCAGACCGCGCCCGCCCTCGCCGTCCGCGACCTGCGCAAGACCTACGACAACGGCGTCGAAGCCCTCAAGGGCGTCTCGCTCGACGTGTCCCCGGGCGACTTCTACGCCCTGCTCGGCCCCAACGGCGCCGGCAAATCCACGCTGATCGGCATCGTCAGCTCGCTGGTCAACAAGACCGGCGGCGACGTGCGCGTGTTCGGCGTGGACATCGCCGGCGACCGCGACGCTGCGATGCGACTGATCGGCCTCGTGCCGCAGGAAATCAACTTCAACATGTTCGAGAAGCCGTTCGACATCTGCGTGAACTACGCCGGTTTCTACGGCGTGCCGCGCACGGAGGCGATGGCGCGGGCCGAGCGGGTGCTGAAGGAGGCCCAGCTCTGGGACAAGGCCGACAAGATGAGCCGCACGCTCTCCGGCGGCATGAAACGGCGGCTGATGATCGCCCGGGCGATGATGACCTCGCCGCGCCTGCTGATCCTCGACGAGCCCACCGCCGGCGTCGACATCGAGATCCGCCGCGGCATGTGGAAGACGCTGAAGGAGATCAACGCCGCGGGGACGACGATCATCCTGACCACGCACTACCTGGAAGAAGCCGAGAGCCTCTGCCGCAACCTCGCCATCATCGACAAGGGCCGGATCGTCGAACAGGGCCCGATGAAGGCGCTGCTGGCCAAGCTCGACGTCGAGGGCTTCCTGCTCGACATCGACGGCGACCTGCCGGCGACGCTGCCGCAGATCGCCGGCGCCGCCCTCGTCGCCCAGGACGACCACACGCTCGACCTGGAGATGCCGCGGGCGATGGACCTCAACGGCGTGTTCGCCGCGCTGGACGCCGCCGGCGTCCGCGTGCGCTCGATGCGCACCAAGACCAACCGGCTGGAGGAACTGTTCGTGCGCATGACCGGCGGAGCGTCCGCGGCATGATCCGACCCCGGCCGCTCCGCGCCGAGGACGCGCGGCCGCTGCTCGAAATCAACGCCGCGGCAACGCCCGGCGTGGCTGTGCTCGACAGTCTCGAACTGACGCGGCTGATGGGCCTGTCCGATCGCCACCTGGTCGCCGCGAACGGCAATGACGTGTGCGGATACGCCTTGGTCTTCCGCGAGTCGGACGCGTACGACGGCGAAGAGTTCGAGGCCTTTCGCGGCGCGCTCGAAGGCGCGCCGTTCCTCTACATCGACCAGGTCGCCGTGGGCGAAGCGCACCGGGGATGCGGCATCGGTCGCCTGCTCTACGACGCCATCGACCGCCAAGGGTGCGCTGATGGTGTCGATTGGCTCTGCTGCGAAGTGAACATTTCGCCACCCAATCCGGGATCTTCGGCCTTCCACGCGCGCATGGGCTTCCACGCGCTGCGCAGGATGCAGACCGCCGATCGCAGAGAGGTCGACCTGCTCGCCAGGCGCCTCGACGGCCCATACCGATCCTCATCCAGCGCCGTTTCCCAAGCGCCACACGACACCGAACGCACATGAACGCCATCGACTCGATCCACCATCGCCACCGCACCGCGCTGTACACCATCGTCCGCCGCGAGGTGATGCGGATCCTGCGCATCTGGGGCCAGACCCTGGTGCCGCCGGCGATCACCATGACCCTGTACTTCCTGATCTTCGGTGGCCTGATCGGCTCGCGCGTCGGCACCATGGACGGCATCAAGTACATGGACTTCATCGTCCCCGGGCTGGTGATGATGAGCGTGATCCAGAACAGCTACGGCAACATCTCCTCGAGCTTCTTCGGCGCCAAGTTCGGCCGCCACGTCGAGGAGCTGCTGGTCAGCCCGATGCCGTCGTGGGTGATCCTCGGTGGCTACGTCGCCGGCGCGGTGCTTCGCGGCCTGATGGTCGGCGCGATCGTGCTGTGCATCGCGATGCTGTTCACCCACGTGCGCGTGCCGCATCCGCTGGTGACCTTCACCACGGTGCTGCTGGGCGCGACGATCTTCTCGCTCGCCGGCTTCGTCAACGCGGTGTACGCGAAGAAGTTCGACGACATCGCGATCGTACCGACCTTCATCCTCACGCCGCTGACGTACCTCGGCGGCGTGTTCTATTCGGTGAAACTGCTGCCGGGCTGGGCCGAGGCCGCGACCCATCTCAACCCGATCTTCTACATGGTCAACGCTTTCCGTTACGGCCTGCTGGGCGTGTCCGACGTGCCGCTGTGGGTGGCCTACGCGTTGATGCTCGGTTTCGTCGCGGCGCTGGGCGGCCTCGGCCTGTGGCTGCTGAAGCGGGGCGTGGGCCTGCGCAGCTGACCGGCCGTTCCGGCCGCACAGACGGGTGGCGGGGCCGGGCTTGGCGTCCCGGCTACCGCCGGGCACACTGTCCGCGCCGGGCGTGGGGACGCCCGCTTCTCCTGGGGAACACACGATGTTCGACGCATTTCGCCGGGTCGCGACGTTCGCGGCCGGGGTCGCGCTGGCGACCGCTTTTTCCACCTCCGTCCTGGCCCAGCAGCCCGCGGACGACGCGGACAACGCCGCAGCGGTGAAAGCCTTTGTCGACGGGCTGCACTTCCAGACCGGCGATGTCGCCGTGCCGGACGCGCAGGCGCATTTCCGGCTCGGCTCGCAGTTCCGTTTCCTCGGCAAGGAGGACAGCCGCAAGGTGCTGGAGCAGCTGTGGGGCAACCCGCCCGACGACACCGTGCTCGGCATGGTCGTGCCGACCGCGGCATCGCTGGCCGACGAGAAGGGCTGGGCCGTGGTGGTGACGTTCTCGGACGACGGCTACGTGTCCGACGAGGACGCGGCCAGCACCGACTACGCCCAACTGCTCGCCGAGCTGAAGGAAGGCACGAAGGACGAGAACGCCGAACGCAAGCGCCAGGGCTTCGAGACGGTCGATCTCGTCGGCTGGGCGGTACCGCCGCGCTACGACGCGGCCAGCAAGAAGTTCTACTGGGCGAAAGAGCTGGCCTTCGAGGGCAACGACCAGCACACCCTCAACTACGACGTGCGCGTGCTCGGCCGCCGCGGCTACATGAGCCTGAACGCGGTCGCCGGCATGCCCCAACTGCAGCAGGTGCAGGCCGGCATGCAGCAGCTGCTGCCGATGGCGGAGTTCGACCAGGGCGCGCGCTACGCCGACTACGACGCCAGCAGCGACAAGCTCGCCGGGTATGGCCTGGCGGCCCTGATCGGCGGCGGCATCGCCGCCAAGACCGGCCTGCTCGCGAAGCTCGGTGCGCTGCTGCTGGCGGGCAAGAAGTTCATCGTCATCGCCTTCCTCGGCCTGGTTGCCTTCGTGCGCAAGCTCTTCGGCGGCAAGGACAAGAACGAGCGCCAGAACACCGTGCAGTAAGGATCGTCGCGACCCTCGCATGGCATCGGGCGCGCCTTGGGCGCGCCCGATGCGTTTCAGGTGCTGGCGATCAGAGCAGCAGCTGCGGCGAGAACCGTGCGGCCTCCGGCAGCCGCTCCGCCTCGGTGGCGGCCTGCGCCAGCAGCCGGTCGGCCTGCATCGGACCGATGAGATCGGCGGCGAGCAGGTACAACAGGTGCGCGAGATAGCGGAGGTCCTCCGGCGCCCGCACCGCCGGCTGTGCGCCGGGCGCGAAGCGCTGCGAAGCCCACTGCGCGAACTGCCGGTTGAGCGCCTGCTCGCGGACGTCGCCGCCGGCGGTAAGGTCGCCGACCGCGGATGCCAGCACGTCGGGCTGGCGGTCGGCCTTCGCCAGCACCGCCGCCACGATCGGCTGGGCGAACGCGGCGAACACGATGGCCTCCGGTCCGACAGGCGCCGGTGTCGGTGTCGGTGCTGCTGCAAACGGCGGCGTTGCCGCGCTGGGCGACCGCGGCGCCGAGGGCGGGATTGTCGGCGTGGTCGGCGTGGTCGGCGCGACGGTCAGCCAGCCGTCGGGCACCCGCGGCAGGCTCTCGTACGGCTGGGTGAGGCCGTGGAACAGGCGGCGCTGGAACAGCGACCGGCGTTCGACGTCGAAATTCGCCGTCTTCGCCACCGCGGCGGCGAAGCGGGTCACGACGAAGTGCGTCTCGTGGCTGTGGTCGCGCTGCCACTGGTCGAAATAGCGACGGACTTCGTTCGGGTCGGGAAAGGTCTCCCGCAGCGCCTGGTAGATCACCCGGCGCCGGTAGTTCAGCCCCATGCTCTCGCTGGCGGAGGACATGGGTCAGTTCTCGCCGCCCAGGTCGCGATGGGTGCGCGCCGCCATGAATTCGCCGTAGCCGATCTCGTAGTGCTCGGTGTAGTCGAGGCCGCGCTGCTCGTGCTCGGTGCTGGCGCGCAGGCCCATCAGTGCGTCCAGGGCCTTGTACATGCCCCAGCCCATCGCGAACGCCCAGCCGGCGGCGACGAAGGCCCCCAGCGCCTGGACCAGGATGTGCGCGGGGTCGAACAGGTGGTCGCGCAGGAACAGGCCAGTGGCGATCGTGCCCCAGAGGCCGCAGAACCCGTGGACCGAGACCGCGTCGACCACGTCGTCGATCTTCATCCGCTGCAGCACCGCCGGGCCGACCACCGCGATCATGCCGCCGACCAGGCCGGTGACCATCGCGAACGCGGGGTCGATGTACTTGGCGCCTGCGGTGATCGCGACCAGCCCACCCAACGCGCCGTTGACCACCGCCGACATCAGCAGCGGCCTGCGGTTGAGCCCCAGCGCCAGCATCGCGCCCACCACGCCGGACGCGGCGCCCAGGTGGGTGTTGAGGACGATCACGCCGAGGTCGTGGAAATCCGGGTCCACCGCGCCGCCGTTGAAGCCCAGCCAGCCGACCCACAGCAGGAATGCGCCGAGCGCCGCCAGCGGCAGGTTGTGGCCGGGGATGGTGCGCGCCTCGCCGGTGCGCGCGAAGCGGCCGAACCGCGGGCCGAGCACGACCAGCGCGCCGAGCGCGGTGAAGCCGCCGATGGTGTGGACCGCCGCGCCGCCGGCGGTGTCGAGGAAACCCATCCCGCGCAGCCAGCCCGGTGCGGCGTCGGTGCCGCCCCAGACCCAGGCGCCATAGAGCGGGTAGATCACGCAGACCATGATCCCCGAGCCGACCAGGTACGGCATGAAGCGGATGCGCTCGGCCACCGCGCCGCTGATGATCGTGGCGGCGGTGGCCGCGAAGAAGGTCTGGTACAGCACGTTCACCAGCGACGCGCCCTGCCCGTCCGGGAAGAAGTCGGTGGTGCCGATCACGCCGTTCCAGCTCAGGCCGAACATCATGCCGAACCCGACCGCCCAGTACGCCAGCGAGGCGATCGCGCAGTCGGTGAAGTTCTTCATGATCACGTTGACCGCGTTCTTGGCGCGGCAGAACCCGCTTTCCAGCAGCGCGAAGCCCGGTTGCATCATCAGCACCAGACCGGCGCAGGTGGCGATCCAGACGCTGTGGATCGTGGTGTCCCCCGGCGCCTGCGCGCAGGCCAGCCCCGGCGCGCAGGCCGCGGCCGCGACGCCCCATCGTGCGATACGAGCCATGCAGTTTCCCCGTTGCGATCGTCCCCCCCGGGACCGGTCGAGACTACACCAATCGAATGCCTTGATCGTATGGGCCGGATGGACAGGGTCCGATCTGCGGCGCCGATGGAACGACGGCCGGCCGCCGGCCCCGGACGGGGCCGGGCCGGGGCGCTCAGTGGCTGTTGCGGTCGCGGTGCCAGCCGCGGTGCCGGATGTCGAGGTACAGGCTGTAGCAGGCGGTGAAGGTCGGGAAGAGGTTCTGCAGGATGCCGACCGAGTCGTTCTTGCCGAAGATGAAGTACGACAGCGTCATCACGCTGCCGACGATGCTCATGTACCAGAACAGCCGCGGGATCACCGGCTTGCCGTAGCGCTTGCTGGCGATGAACTGCACCAGCCAGCGGCCTCCGAACATCAGCGCGCCGACCCAGCCGATCAGCTTCCACGGCGAGGCGTGCAGGCCGGTCCACGCCAGCCACGGGATCGGCGTGTTCATCACGTCGCCGGTGGCGGCAGCGGCCTGGACGGTTTCGGCCAGCATGCTCAGCGCTCCTCGACCGCGGTGCGCTTGCTGCGCACGATCAGCCACGCCACGCCGCGCAGGTCGCGCAGGCCGACCAGCGCGCGGTTGAGGTTGTTGTACTTGGAGACGCCGCTGGCGCGATGGCGATGGTTCACCGGCACGCTGATCGTCTTCCAGCCCGCACGCTGCATCAGCGCCGGCAGGTAGCGGTGCATGTGGTCGAAGTACGGCAGGTCGAGGAAGGCCGAGCGCTCGAACAATTTGATGCCGCAGCCGGTGTCGGGCGTCGAATCCTTCAGCATGCGGCTGCGGATCGCGTTCGCCCACTTCGAGGCCCAGCGCTTGCTGCCGGTGTCCTTGCGATCGACGCGCCAGCCGGCGAAGAGTTTCACGTCGGCCGCAGATTCGTCGCGCTTGGCCAGCAGGTTCGGGATGTCGGCCGGGTCGTTCTGGCCGTCGCCGTCGAGGGTGGCGATCCACGCGCCGCGCGCGGCCTTCACGCCGTTGCGCACCGCGGTGCTCTGCCCGCTCTGGGTCACGTGGTGCAGCACCCGCAGTTCCGGCACGGTGGCCTTCAGCCCCTGCAGCACGGCCAGGCTGTCGTCGCGTGAATGGTCGTCGACGTAGACGATCTCGAAATCGCCGCCCTTCAGCAGTGCGTTTCCGCGCAGCGCGGCGACGATTTCGTCGATCAGCGGAGTGACGTTGTCGCGCTCGTTGAAGACGGGGACGACGACGGAGAGGGCGGGTGTGGTCATGGCAGGGGGTATCCGGATTCTTTCTGGGAGCGGATGGCGAGGATCACCGCTTCATCCTTGGACGGATCGTATGCATAGAGCGCGAGATATCCGTGACGGTCGCGCCCGATCACCAGTTCGCGCCGGGCGTCGTCGACCGCGCGGCCGATCATGGGGTTGTTCGCGAGGACGTTCAGTGCCGCCACGATGTCGTCGATTCTCCCGATCGGGTCGGCAGAATCGTTCGCCGAGAGGTGCGCCAGGATCCGCTCGAAGTCGCGGTCGACCTGCGCCGCGATGACGACGGTCGTCATGGGTCACTTGCCGAGGCGACGCGCAACAGGCGGCGGAACGTGTTCGCCCCGGGCACGGCGTTGGAGATGGTCGCGCATGTCTTCCCACGGGATGCCTTCGCCGGTCGCCAGGAAGTGTTCGTGTCGCGCCCGTGCTTCCTCGTGGAAGTCCTGCCGGCGCTCAAGCGCGTCGGCCTTCTCGGCGATGGCGTCGAGGATCAGGCTGTGGGTCGACGTGCCTTCGGCTTCGGCCAGCCGGGCCAGCCGGGCCTTCAATTCCTCTGGCAGGCGGATGGTGGTGGTGGGCGTGGCCATGGAGCGGCCTCCGGGCGTGGGGGCGACACTGTAGCACGGGTGTGCTACGAAGCGCCGCCCACGTGATGGGCGCTTCGACCGACGCGGTCGGCCTCAGCCGCCGCGTCGACGGACCGGGATGCCGGCCGCCGGGAAGCGCGCCACGTCCTCGCCGCCCTCGCGGATCGCGACGCCGTGTTCCGGCGCCCAGGCCAGCGCGGTGATGACTTCCCAGGTCGCGGGCAGGCGGGCGTCGGCGCGGAACGCATCGTAGGCGGCGGAGGCGGCGGCGAACCGGGCCTTGCCGGTCAGCGTGTGCCGGCGCGCGCGCAGCGCGTTGGTGGCGCCGATCGCGCGCAGTTCGCGCATCAGCGCGGGCAGGTCGTCGTAGTGCGTGACCAGTTCGTCGCGATCGAGCACGGGATTGCGGAAGCCCGCGGCGATCAGGGCGTCGCCGAACTGGGCGATCGAGGCGAACGGGCTGACGTGCGGCACCGCGTCGGCCGCGGCGAAGGCGCTGCGCAGCTCGAACAGGGTGTCGGGGCCGAACGTCGAGACCACGAGCATGCCGCCGGGCCTGAGCGCGCGGCGGAAGCCGGCGAACACCGCCGGCAGGTCCTCGACCCACTGCAGGCACAGGCTCGAGAACAGCAGGTCGACCGAGTGATCGGCCAGCGGCAGCGCGCGCGCGTCGGCGCACACCCGCGCAGGCATCGGCGCACCCGCGCCGGGGAGCAGGCGCGCGAGCCTGCGCGCGAGGCCCCCGGCGTCGGCCTGCGATTGCAGCATCGGCAGCGCGAGATCCAGCGCCAGCACCCGCGCCTTTGGCCAGCGCTGCTGCATCGCCCGCGCCGCGCTGCCGGGGCCGCAGCCGAGATCGATCACCACCGCAGGCGCCTGCGCATCGGCAGCGCGACCTTCGGCGTAGTAATCGAGCGTTTCGAGCAGCCGCGCCTCGATCTCGTGCTGCAGCTTCGCGGCGTCGGTGTAGCTCGAGGACGCGCGCGAGAAGGCGCGGCGGACGTGGCGAGGGTCGAACAGCGTGTGCATCGGCTCAATCGTTTCCTGACAGGACCGTGGGCGAGCGGACCAGGGGCAATGGGAGCCGGAACCGCGCCATGTCGACCAGGATGGCGACGATCTGTTCACGCGCCGACGCGTCCTTCATGCGGACTTCGACATGAACACCACCCGCCATTCGCGCGGCAATGCGGTCCCCGTGCGAACGGAGTCCGCTGTACAGCGCGTGCATGAGGAAATTCCTCCAATACTCCCGCGCCAGACCGGGTTCCAGCGAAGAGAGCGCGACGAGATCGGTCCTCACGACACCCTGCGGCAGCGGTTCGGTCGAATCCGGTCGGGCTTCGGCGCCGACGCCCACGATCGTCCGCACGCCGCTTCCGTCGTACCCGCGTTTCCATTGCCAGAGCATGTAATGGTCGAACCGCTGCTTCGGCTCGCCACCATCTGGCACCCAGTGGGTTGCGTCGTCGTCGATGATCAACACGCGGCCGTCTCCGCCGCGCCGGCATCGAGGAACGCGCGCAGCGCGGCGTCCACCTCGTCGACATGGGTGAGGAACGGCGCGTGTCCCGCGTGTTCGATCTGCACGAACGTCGCTGGCGCCTGTCCGCCCTGTTCGATGCGCGCGGCGGCATCGCGCATCGCGCGCGGATCGACGAGCCGGTCGCGTCGGCCCGCGATCCACAGGCTCGGTACGCGCAGGGCGTCGAGCCGCGGACGCTGGTCCACGGTTTCGAGCAGGTGCAGGCCGTCGACCAGCACGCGCGCCGCCGGTTCGCCGCGGGCGAACAGTTCGGCGCGCAGGGCGCGCAGCTCGTCCTTCGCGTGGTCCGAGCCGAAGGCTTCCAGCGCGACGAAGCGATCGAGCGTGCCGCGATAGTCCTCGGCCAGGCCGCGGGCGAAGTCGCGGAAGATCTCCGGCGAGACGCCGAACCGCCAGCCTTCGCCGCGGACGAAGCACGGGCTGCTGCACAGCGCGACCAGTGCCGGCACCCGCGCCGGATCGCGCACGGCCGCATGCAGCGCGAACATCCCGCCCAGCGACCAGCCCAGCCACGGCGCCGGCGGCAAACGTGCGAACAGCGCGTCGCAGACCGCGTCGAAGGCCAGCGGCGTGGCGTCGTCGCGGCTCAGGCCGTGGCCCGGCAGATCGACCAGGTGCAGCGTGTGCCGCGTGCGCAGGCGTTCGACCAGCGGCGCGAACACGCCGCCATGCATCGCCCAGCCGTGGATCAGCACCAGCGGCGGGCCTTCGCCGCTGGTCGCGATGTGCAGGGAGGCGCTCATGCGGGACCGGCGTGCCCGCGCAGCGCGGCGATCTTGGCGGCGACGGCGCGCCACTGCGCGTCGATGTCGCTGCGGAACCAGGCGGACAGGCCGCGGCGACGGCGACCGCCGCGGGCGCGGATGCGTTCGACCAGCCAGTCTTCGTCGAAACCGTCCCACACGCCGGCCGGCGCCATCAGGTTGGTGAACAGCACCGGATGCACGTCGTGCATCAGCATCGCCTGCAATTCGTCGAGGTCGAACGGCGAAGCAGCGAGCGTTTCCGCGATCGCGTCGTGGAAGGCCTCGACCTCGGTATCGAGATACAGCCAGGACAGCGCGATCCAGACCGGAACGTGCGCGTCGTCGTCCACACCGCCGTCCACGACCACGCCCACCGCGCTCACGCCACCGCGGCTCCGCTGTGCCCGAAGCCCATTTCGACCGCATCGCGCGCCCAGCACAGGGCGTCGATCAGCGCGTCGACTTCGCCCTGCGTGTGCAGCGAGGACAGGGTGACGCGCAGTCGCGCGCGGCCGTCGGGCACGGTCGGCGGCCGGATCGCCGGCACCCAGTAGCCCTGGGCTTCCAGCGCGGTGGACAGCGCGACCGCGCGCTTCTCGTCGCCGCACATCACCGGCTGCACCGGGGTGGTCGACGGCAGCAGCTGCAGGTCGCGGAACGCCGCCTGCTGGCGGAAGTGCGCGACCAGGCTCTGCAGCTTCTCGCGGCGCCAGTGGTCGCGGCGCGCCAGCTTCACCGCGGCCAGCGACGAGGCGGCCTGCGCCGGCGGCAGCGCGGTCGTGTAGATGTAGGGCCGCGCGGTCTCGACGAGGTGACCGATGATCTCCTCGCTGCCGAGCACCACCGCGCCGTAGCCGCCCAGCGCCTTGCCCAGCGTCGCCAGCTGCAGTGTGCTGCCAGCCTCGAGGCCGGCCTCGGCGACGCAGCCGCGGCCCTCGGGGCCGACCACGCCGATGCCGTGCGCGTCGTCGACGTACAGCAGGGCCTGCTGCACCTTCGCCACCAGCGACAGCTCGCGCAGCGGCGCGATGTCGCCGTCCATGCTGAACACGCCGTCGGTGACCAGCATCGCCGCGCCCTCGGGCACGGTGCGCAGCTGGCGCAGCGCGCCCTCGGCGTCGGCGTGCGGGTAGCGGCGCAGCTTGCAGCCGGCGAGCCGCGCGCCGTCGATCAGGCTGGCGTGGTTGAGGCGGTCCTGCACGCAGACGTCGTCTTCGCCGAGCAGGCCCTGGATCACGCCGAGGTTGGCGAGGTAGCCGCTGCCGAACAGCAGCGCGCGCGGCGCGCCCAGCCAGTCGGCCAGCTCTTTTTCCAGCGCGTCGTGGTGCGCGTGGTGGCCGCTGACCAGGTGCGAGGCCCCGGCGCCGGCGCCGTCGCGGGCGGCGCTGGACTGCAGCGCGTCGACCACGCCGAACTGCTGGGCGAGGCCGAGGTAGTCGTTGCCGGCGAAATTGTTGAGCCAGCGGCCGTCGACTTCGCAGCGCACGCCGTCGCGCTTGGTGACCGTGCGCCGCTTGCGTTCGCGCCCCTGCATCGTGCGTTGCACGCGGGCGGCGAGGATGCGTTCGGTGAGGCGCGGACGGGTCATGGCGGGACGCTCGGTCAGGCGGCGCGGGTGCAGGGCGGGCCGTCGGCCGGCGCGGCGCCGGCGTCGACGATGTCCGCGTGGAAGGTGTTCGGGGCTTCGACCACCGCCATCGGCTTCAGGCCGAGGCGGGCGAACAGCGCGAGGTCGCGCTCGGTGTCCGGGTTGCCGGTGGTCAGCAGCTTCTCGCCGTAGAAGATGGAGTTGGCGCCGGCGAGGAAGCACAGCGCCTGCAGCTCGTCGCTCATGGTCTCGCGGCCGGCCGACAGCCGCACCATCGACTTCGGCATCAGCAGGCGGGCGACCGCGATCGTGCGCACGAACTCGAAGGCGTCCAGTTCGGCGGTGCCGTGCAGCGGCGTGCCGGCGACCTGCACCAGCCGGTTGATCGGCACCGAATCGGGATGCGCCGGCAGGTTGGCCAGCGTCTGCAGCAGGCCGGCGCGCTGCGAGCGCGTCTCGCCCATGCCGACGATGCCGCCGCAGCAGGTCTTCATGCCGACGTCGCGGACCCGGGCGAGGGTGTCGAGGCGGTCCTGGTATTCGCGGGTGCGGATGACCTCGTCGTAGAACTCCGGCGCGGTGTCCAGGTTGTGGTTGTAGTAGTCCAGCCCGGCGTCCTTCAGCGCCGCGGCCTGGGTGTCGCTGAGCATGCCGAGGGTGGCGCAGGTCTCCAGCCCCAGCGCCTTCACCTCGCGGATCATCTCCGCGACCTTCGGGATGTCGCGGTCCTTCGGCGAGCGCCACGCGGCGCCCATGCAGAAGCGCGAGGCGCCGGCGGCCCTGGCGGCGCGGGCGCGCTCGACCACGGCCTCGGTGTCCATCAGCTTCGTGGCGTCGACGCCGGTGTGGTAGCGCTGCGCCTGCGGGCAGTAGCCGCAGTCCTCGGGGCAGCCGCCGGTCTTCACCGACAGCAGCGTGCTGACCTGGACCTCGCTGGGGTCGAAATGCTGGCGATGGAGGTCGCCGGCCTTCTGCAGCAGCACCGGGAACGGCAGGTCGAACAGCGCTTCCACCTCGGCGCGGGTCCAGTCGTGGCGCGGGACGGCGGAAACACTGACAGCGGGCATCGGGGATCCCTGACGGACACGGCGGAGGGGGACAGGCAGTCTGGAAAGCATGCCCAGCCCTGTCAACCGCCGATGTTTCAAGGCCCTGCTCGCCGCCGGCATGCGGACGGGTGAGGTGGCCCGCCGGCTGTGGCCGGGCCACTGCCTGGTCTGCCGCGAGCCGGCCGAAGTCGCCGGGATCGACCTCTGCGCCGCCTGCCGCCGGTCCCTGCCCTGGCAGCGGACCGCCTGTCCGACCTGCGCCCTCCCGCTGGCCGCCCCGGCCCCGGCCCCGGCCTGCGGCCGCTGCCAGCGGCGCCCGCCACCGGTCGCGGCGACCCGGGCGGCGTTCCGCTACGAGGCCCCGCTCGACCGCCTGCTGCCGCGGCTGAAGTTCCACGACGACCTCGCCGCCGGCCGGCTCTGTGCCGGGCTCATGGCGGAAGCCCTCGCCGAATCTCTGGCGGACGCCCCGCGACCCGACGCGCTGGTCCCGCTGCCGCTGCACCGCGCCCGCCTGCGCCGCCGCGGGTTCGACCAGACCCTCGAATTCGCCCGGCCGCTGGCCCGCATCCTCGGCCTCCCGCTGCGCGACGACCTGCTGGTCCGGGCCCGCGACACCGCCCCGCAATCGCGGCTGGACGCCCCGGCCCGGCGCCGCAACCTCCGCGGCGCCTTCACCGTCCGCACTGACGGGCCGTTGCCGGCGTACGTCGCCCTGGTCGACGACGTGATGACCACCGGCACCACCCTGTACGCCGCCGCCGAGGCGTTGCGCCGGGCGGGGGTGGCCCGGGTGGCGGCGTGGGTGTGCGCGCGGGTGGCGTGAGGCGAGAGGATCAGTGCGAAGGCGCGCAGATCGCGCAGGGCCCGTCGGCATCTCGGATCGGGCCAGCCAGGATGGCGTCGATGCGCTTGAGCCTGGCCTGCATCAGCGGCGTGGACCGGGCACCGTAGCGGACCGCCAGGCCATACACGACCTTCGCGTCCTCGACCGAGCCTCCCGCCAGATTCAGTGTGCCCCAGTCCATCAACAGATTGGCGACCACCGGGTCCGGCGCCTGCACGAACTGCAGGCGTTCGAACAACTGGTAGTTCAGGGCCTGGTTCAGGCCGAACGGACTCACGGGCCGGCCATCGTTGCCGGGCGGATAGACCGTCGGCAAGGGTGGGAGGACCGTGTCCTCGAACCGCACGCCGGCGACTGAATGCGTGACGAAGTAGGTGGGGTCGCGCCGGGCCGCGATCTTCGCTTCGAGGATGCGGGCGTGCAGCCACTCCGTGCCCAGGTGCTCGTTCGCGTTGCGCCGGATCCCGATCCGGATCCAGCGCAGGGCGATGTCGTCGAAACCGGCGAGTTCGAGCGCCGTGCCCAGATTCGCGGCCGTCTCAGGGCGATCCGGGAAGTCACGCTCGTTGGCGACCAGCAACCGCATGGCCGCCGTGGTTTCGCTCTGCCGGATCAGGTTGACGGCCAGATCGTTGCGATTCGCGAAGTCTGGTGCTGCCCTTACTTCCTTCGCCAGCCGCAGGGATTGCCGGTCCAGACCACTGCGGCCGTCACGCGTCGTCCGCGACGCGAGCAGCGTGACCAGTTCGTCGCCGGTATACCAGTTGGGTTCGAACTGCTGCCCGGTCCGGTCGGTGCCGATGGTGTTGATGCAGGCGCCGGCCATCGACGACCACATGACGAGCAACAGACACACGACGATGCGATGCATGCGCACACCCCGGCCGGAAAACCGCATCGTCGGCGATCGGCTGCCCCCTCGACAAGGCAGGTCGCGCACCCTCACCACCCGAACAGCTTGAAATACACCGTCGGCGAATTGCGGTCGTGGTCGATGCGGCCGTCGCCGTTGCGGTCGTAGAGGAAGTAGGCCGGGCCGCGTCTGGGTTTGACCTGGACCATGCGCAGCTGGCCGGCGACGCGGTATTCGGTGATCACGTCGCCGTTGTCCATGGTGCGTTCGGCGGCGACGGCGTCGGGCGGCAGGTCCATGCCGGCCTCGGACGCGGGCGGCGGCGTGGTGGCGCAGGCAGAGAGCGCGAGCAGCAGGGCGAAAGGAAGGACGATGCGCATGACGGGACTCCTGCCGGCGGGGGAGTCCCGATCATACGCCGGCGTTCCCGCCCGGCCCGTGACCGGGGAGTAGAATCGCCCGATGACACGACTCGTCCTCATCGATGGTTCCTCGTACCTCTTCCGCGCCTTCCACGCGCTGCCGCCGCTGAGCAATGCGCAGGGCGAACCGACCGGCGCGCTGTTCGGCGTGGTCAACATG
>JBGAFR010000039.1:0-31063 GCA_044227145.1 Lysobacteraceae bacterium | reverse complement strand
GCCGATGGCCGCGAACTTCAACCTCGTCCCCGCCGCACTGCTGGAGCTGAAGGATCCCTACGGCGTGATCCGCGCGCAGTGGCGCACCGGCGCGCTGCTGCTGGCCTGCAACGCCGTGCTGATGTACGTCATCGTGTTCCGCGGGGGCATGCGATGAACCGCGCGCCCGTCGTGCTGCTGACCGGTTTCGATCCCTTCGGCGGCGACGCGGTGAATCCGAGTTGGGAAGCCGTCTCCCGCCTGCACGGCGAGACGCTGCACGGTCACCGGATCGAAGCCGTGCAGTTGCCGACGGCGTTCGGCCGTGGCGCGATGGCGCTGCTGGACGCGCTCGACCGGCATCGCCCGGTACTGACGGTCTGCACCGGTCTCGCCGCGAATCGCGGCGCGCTGTCGCTGGAGCGCGTGTCGGTGAACCTGATCGACGCGCGCATTCCCGACAACGACCGCGCACAGCCCGTGGACGTCCCCTGCATCGCCGGCGCGCCCGACGCGTATTTCACGACGCTGCCGGTGAAAGTGGCGCTGCGCGCGCTGGAGGCCGCCGGCATCCCGGCCGAACTGTCGCTGACCGCGGGCAGTTTCGTCTGCAATCATGTGTTCCACGTGCTGATGCACGCACTCGCCGGCGATCCCGCCCGGCCGCGCGGCGGCTTCGTCCACGTGCCGCCGCTGGCCGGCATACCGCTGCGTTCGCCGCAGGCGCAGACAATGCCGCTGGAGACGATAGTCGACGGCCTGCGCCTGATCGTCGATGTCGCGCTGCGCACGCGCGAGGATGCGCATTTCGCCGCCGGCAGCGTCGACTGAAATCTCCCCTTCCCCCGCCGCACCGGAGTTCCGCCATGCGCCTCGCATCCATCGCCTGCACCGCCCTGCTCGCCCTCGCGTTTGCCGCGCCGTCCGCGCAGGCCGGCGTGTTCGCGAAGAAGCCCGAAACCGTCGCC
Organism: Lysobacteraceae bacterium; assembly: GCA_044227145.1. GTDB lineage: Bacteria > Pseudomonadota > Gammaproteobacteria > Xanthomonadales > Xanthomonadaceae > Lysobacter_I. Next base: position 30,116 of record JBGAFR010000039.1, on the reverse strand, counting down.
GAGGAAGCGCAGGCGGCCAGCCTGCCCGCGGTCACGGTGTGGGTCGAAGCGAGTTGGGGCATGCGCAACCAGGGTGCGGCGAACAGCCTGACCCGCGCCCACGGTGCGTTCGCGAAATACGGCTACAAGGTCGTGAGCGTGCAGCCGTACATCGAGAACGGCGACCTGCAGGGCTTCTTCGTCACGTACCAGAAGCCGTGACGTCCTCGCCGCCGAACCACTGCGGATAGCGGCGCCAGCGTCCGACCGAACGCGCGTGCACCGGCTGGCGCACCTGCCAGCGGCTGTGCGTCTGCACCGCGCGTTCGCGCGCGTGGAAGGCGAGGCAGCGGTCGTCCCACGGCAGGCCGGCGAAGTCGACCAGCCGGCGGATCTGCGCGTCGGTGTCGGCGACCATGTCCTCGTAACGCAGTTCGAGGATCGGCAGCGGCGACACCGCCTGCCAGTGCCGCATCAGCCGCTCCTGCTGCGCGATCATGAAGGCGATGTCGTCGAGATCGGTGGCGTAGGTCGCCTGCGGCGAGAAACTCTCGCTGAAGATCGACAGCGCGATGTCGCGCGGGTCGCGCCGGCACCAGACGATGCGCGCGTCGGCGAAGAGCATCGCGATCAGGCCGACATGCAGGAAATTGTAGGGCTGCTTGTCGATCAGCCGCAGCGCACCCTGCGCGGCCTCGCCCGCGCCCGCGAGGTAGGCCTCGGCGCAGCGGCGCAACCAGTCCGCGGGCACGTCGGCCATCCGCTGCGGCCAGTCCAGGCCGGTCTCGAACGGCAGCGACCGCGCGATCTCGACGAGGTCGGCGCGCTCGCCGCAGCCGAACGCCTGCGGATGCGCCGCGAGGATCTGCTCGGCCAGCGTGGTGCCGCTGCGCGGCATGCCGAGCACGAACACCGGACGCTCGTCGCGAAGCGCATCGCGATGCCGCAGGCGCAGCGCCTCCGGCGTGAATGCGGCGATGGCGGCATCGGTCTTCGCGCCGCAATCGTCGCGATCGAAACCGCCCTGCAATTCCCGGCGCAGGCGATTGGCCTGCTCCCAGTGCGTGGCGGCGATGGCATGTCCGCCACGCGCATCCTCGCGCTTGCCGAGCACGTGGTGCAGGAACGCCCGCTGCAGCGCGGGCGTCGCGGGATTCGCGACCAGCGCTTCGGCGATCCGCACCAGGTCTTTGCCGAGCACGTGGTGCAGGAACGCCCGCTGCAGCGCGGGCGTCGCGGGATTCGCGACCAGCGCTTCGGCGATCCGCACCAGGTCTTCGGGGGCGGACGCGCGGCCCAGCGCGACGGCGGCACCGACCGGATCGCCCCACCCGGGCGCCAGTCCGTGCGCCCGCCGGTATGCGGCCAGCGCTTCGTCGCCAGCGCCGAGATCTTCCTGCAACCAGCCGAGTTCCAGCCACAGCGGCGCATGATCCGGGAACCGCGCGAGCGCGGCCTGCACCAGCGGCAAGGCGGTCTCCGGCGTGCCCGTGCGGCGCAGGCACTGCGAACGCCGCAGTTCGACACCAGGGTCGTCCGCACCGTCGGCGGCGATGCATTCGAACAGCGGCAACGCCTCGGCGAACCGCTCCAGCGCGTACGCGGTTTCGGCCAGGCCACGCAGCACCTGGGGATGGTCCGGCGCCAGCGCCGCCGCGCGGCGCAGTGCGTCCAGCGCCTCGCGATCGCGGCCGACGCCGTAGGCGGTCATTCCGAGCAGGTACCACCCTGCGGCGAAATCGGGCTGCAGTTCCACCGCCTGCGAGAACGCGGCGAGGGCCTCGTCGGTACGACCGGCGGCGGCGAGCGTCTGGCCGAGGTCCGCCTGCAGATGCACGTCGCGCGGCGCCATCAGGATCGCGCGGCGCATGGCCTCGACCGCGTCGTCGTGGCGACCGGCCATCTGCTGCAGGGTCGCCAGCGCGCGATGCACCGCCGGCTCGCGCGGGAATTCCTGCAGCAGCGGCGCCAGCGCCAGGCCGGCCTCGACCGTCCGCGCCTGCTGCAGCAGACCGTAGACCTGCTGCAGGCGATCGGCGAATGCGCTCATCGGGAGGCCCGCCCGGGCATCAGCCGGCCTTGACCACGCGGGTTCCCGCGACCAGATCGTGCGCGCATCGCCGATCACGGCGGAAGATCATCAGGATGTCGACCCAGACCAGCAGCACGCCAACCAGGGGAATCATCGAGACCACCTGCATCGGCAGGTAGCGCCGCAGCAGCAGCGTGGCGAACGACGGCTGACCGCCCTGCAGGTCGGCGATGCGGATGCGCAGGATGCGCTTGCCCCAGGTCTGGCCCCAGGCCGCCAATGGATAGCCCTGCACCAGCAGGAAGATCACGAGGCCGATACCTGCCCAGGTCAGCACCAGGGTGAACGGCGGCTGCCCGCCAACGGCGGCCGCGTCGAAGACCGCGCGGAAATAGCCGCCGAAGTACATCAGCGGCAAATTGATCATCAGCAGCATCAGGCCGTCGAGCAGCGCCGCCGCCAAACGCTCGCCGAGGCCGGCGAGGTCGGAGGCCGCGGCGGCCTGGTCGACGATGCGCGCCTCCGGGCTGCGATAGGGATTCGGTTCGTCCATGTCGCGATTCCTCTTGCTGTGGCTGGAACGGACCGCGGCTCAGGTCCGCGGCAGGGTGACGCCGGTCTGGCCCTGGTACTTGCCGCCGCGGTCGCGATACGAGGTTTCGCAGACTTCGTCCGACTGGAAGAACAGCATCTGCGCCACGCCCTCGTTGGCATAGATCCGCGCCGGCAGCGGCGTGGTATTGCTGAATTCGAGGGTGACGTGGCCTTCCCACTCCGGTTCCAGTGGGGTCACGTTGACGATGATGCCGCAGCGGGCGTAGGTGCTCTTGCCCAGGCACACCACCAGCACGTCGCGCGGGATGCGGAAGTATTCGACGGTGCGCGCCAGCGCGAAGGAATTCGGCGGGATGATGCACACGTCGGAGACGACGTCGACGAAGCTGCTGGGATCGAACGCCTTCGGATCGACGATCGTGGAGTTGATGTTGGTGAAGATCTTGAACTCGCGCGAGCAGCGCACGTCGTAGCCGTAGCTGGACGTGCCGTAGCTGACGATGCGCTGGCCGTCGGCCGCGTGCTTGACCTGCCCGGGCTCGAACGGCTCGATCATGCCCTGCGCCTCGGCCATGCGGCGGATCCAGCGGTCGCTCTTGATGCTCATGCGGTGTTCCCGGCCCGAAGGCGCTGAAGTGGTGCGGAAAGGTGGGCCATTCTACGGGAGCGCCGGCGACGGCCCGTGCTCCCGGCCCGCGATCAGACCAGGCTCGCGCCGATGCCCCCGCGCACCCGCGGGCGCTCCGCGAGGACTTCCAGCACGCGTGCGGCAAGCGCGCGATACGCCGCGGCCGCGGCGCCGTCGGGCTTCGCGCGGACCACCGGCGTACCGGCGTCACCCTGCTCGCGGATGTCGATCTCCAGCGGCAGCGCGCCCAGCAGCGGCACGCCGTACTGCGCCGCCATGCGCTCGCCGCCGCCGTGGCCGAACAGGTGTTCGACATGGCCGCAGTTCGAGCAGACGTGCTGGGCCATGTTCTCGACCAGCCCGAGCACCGGCACGTTGACCTTCTCGAACATCTTCAGCGCCTTGCGCGCGTCGAGGGTGGCCACGTCCTGCGGGGTGGTGACGATGACCGCGCCGGCGACCGGGATCTTCTGCGCCAGGGTCAGCTGGATGTCGCCGGTCCCGGGCGGCAGATCCACGACCAGCACGTCGAGGCCTTCGTCGCCGGGTTCGCCCCAGCGGGTGTCGTTCAGCAGCTGGGTCAGGGCCGAGGTCGCCATCGGGCCGCGCCAGATCATCGGCGTGTCCTGCTCGACGAGGAAACCGATCGACATCGTCTCCACGCCGTGGGCGCGCATCGGCACGATCGACTTGCCGTCCGGGCTGTCCGGCCGGCCGTCGAGGCCGAGCATGGTCGGAATGCTGGGGCCGTAGATGTCGGCGTCTAGCACCCCGACCCGGTAGCCCAGGTCGGCCAGGGCAACGGCCAGGTTGACGGCGGTGGTGGACTTGCCCACCCCGCCCTTGCCGGAACCGACGGCGATGAGGTTGCGGACCCGGGGCAGCGGGGACAGGCCCGGCTGAACGGCGTGGGAGGGAAGACGGGGGGACGGGCTCATCCGGGCATTGTCGCCGGGCAGGCGAGGATCGCCAACCGCCGCCCCGGGGTCTGCCGGGTCAGGAAGTGCAGGCAATCCGGCCGGGATTGCCGATTATGCCGGCCTAGCAGAGACACATGACATCCGCATTAACGCCATGTTAACTTCGGGTCTGGACCGGGCTCAGGGGTTTCCGGTCCATTCATCGAGGCTAGACCTACCATAACGGGGACAACATGACTCATCACGACCCGCGCCGACTGCGGCGCTGCCCGCTCACCTGCGCCATCCTCGCGACTTTCCTGATCTCGGGCGCGGCCATCGCCCAGGACGCCACGGACGAAAAGCAGGAAGAACAGAACACCACCCAGACGAGCCAGCAGAACCTCGACAAGATCGAAGTCGTCGGCAGCCGCATCAAGCGCTCCGAGGTCGAGGGCCCGTCGCCGGTGACGGTGATCACGTCCGACCAGATCGAACAGGAAGGCTTCAACACGGTCTTCGACGCACTGGAAACGCTCAGCCAGAACACCGGTTTCGGCCAGAACGACTTCAACGCTGCCGGCGGCTTCACGCCGAACGCCAGCGTGATCAACCTGCGCGGCCTCGGCCCGGGCCGCACGCTGCTGCTGGTCAACGGTCGCCGCGTCAACGACTATCCGTTCCCATACAACGGCCGCAGCAACTTCCAGAACTTCAACAGCATCCCGGCTGCTGCCGTCCAGCGCATCGAAATCCTCGCCGGCGGCGCCTCCGCCATTTACGGCTCGGACGCGGTCGCGGGCGTGATCAACGTCGTCCTCAAGACCAGCTTCGAAGGCAAGCTGCTCAAGATCAAGGGACAGACCAGCACCCGGGGCGGCCGTGACATCGGCGACCTGCAGCTGGTAGGCGGCACCAGCGGCGACAACTGGAACCTCGTCTACGCCCTTGAGTCCTACAACTCCGAGCCACTCTGGGGCTACCAGCGCGACTTCCAGGACTCGGCCGAAGACAATCCGTCGCCTCCTGGCGTGAATGGATCGCCGGGCGTGGGCGGGTACCAGCCGCCGATCGGCATCCAGATCCGTCGCATCAGCAGCTCCGGCGGTACGCTCGGGTACGTGATGCCGACCGGCCGCGACTGCAGCGGCAGCGATTTCTACCGCCCCCACACCTACACCAGCAGCGCGAGCGGCAACACGCTCGGCCCGGGCTGCGGTTACGATCGTTACCCCGCCGAGCAGACCGTGCTGAACGGCAACAACGACCTGTCCGGTTACGCCTACGGCACCTACAACTTCAACGACAATCTCGAAGCCTGGGCGAGCGTCATGGTCTTCCATTCCCGTTCGCGCCTCAGCGGTGGTGTCGAACAGTGGTTCGGCGGTCCGCAACCCAACGCGACGTTCTACGATCCCGACCTGGGCATGCGTGTCCTGCCGATCCGCGCGCTCACGCCCGACAGCTACGGCGGCAGCGAGGGCACCTTCCAGAAGTTCGAGGAGAATTCCTACGACCTGGCCTTCGGCCTGCGCGGCACGATCGCGAACCGCTTCGACTGGGAATGGAGCATCGGCGGTGCGAAATACGACGCCAAACGCGAGCGTCCCCGCCTGACCGTGAGCGGTGCGACGAACTACTTCCTCGGGACGCGCCTCGGCACGACCAGCGGCATCGCTGGCGTTCCCAACGGCCTTCCGATCTATCGCCTGAACCTCGACCACTTCTACGGTCCGATCTCGCAGGCCGATTACCTGTCGATGTCGACGATGGTGAAGTACCACGGCGTGTCCGACAACGCGGCAACCAGCTTCGTGGTGTCCGGCGATCTGTTCGAGCTGCCGGCAGGTCCGGTCGGCTTCGCCGGCACGATCGAGGCCAGCCGCCAGTCCTATGATCTCAACAGCGACGCGCGGATTTTTCCGTCGGTCCGCGAAATCTACAACCTGACCGGCACCGGCGGCGGCGGCAAGCGCTCGAAGTACGCGATGGGTGCCGAGTTCCGTGTGCCGGTGCTCAGCACGCTGGAACTGAGCCTCGCTGCGCGTTATGACCGCTATGACGACATCACCGACGTCAATGGCGCACCGACCTGGGGCGCGGGCTTCGAGTTCCGCCCGCTCAAGAGCCTGCTGATCCGCGGCAACTATGCGACCAGCTTCAAAGCGCCCGACATGCATTACATCTTCTCGGAGCGCAGCGGCAGCTTCGGTGCGATCGTGGACTACTACCGCTGCTTCCAAGCGGGTATCGCGGCATCGCTCTGCAGCGGCTCCGGCGCGACCTACAACTACTCGGCGTTCACAACCTCCGAAGGCCAGCCCGGCCTGGTCGAGGAAACCGGCAAGTCGTGGACCGCAGGCGTCGTGTGGGACATCGCCGACAGCCTGTCCGTCTCGGTCGACTACTACAACATCCAGATGGAAGATGTGGTGACGGTGCAGTCGGGTTCGGCGATCCTCAACGCCGAATACGGCTGCCTGTCGGGCACGGGGACCTATCCCAACGGCGCGCCGTTCCCGTTCGCCCCCGGCTCTGCGTTCTGCTCCGAGACGCTGTCCCGCATCTCGCGTGACGCGAACACCAACGCCATCACCGAGATCCGCAGCGGCCCGATCAACCTCGCGGAACAGGGAACGAAGGGCATCGACGCCACGGTCAACTACCGCCTGGACACGGACCGTTTCGGTTCGTTCAAGACCTCGCTGAGCTGGTCCCACACGCTGGAGCAGACGCAGCGCGCCTCGAAGGGCGATCCGCTGCTCAGCTATCGCGACGACAACTCAAATGCCGATTACCGCAGTCGCGTGCGCTGGACCACGAACTGGACGAAGGGCGACTGGGATGCCACGCTGTTCATGAACCGCACCGGCAGCTTCCCGATCTGGAATCCGTCGAACACGCGCTTCACCAGCGGCCAGATCGCGAGCCGTACCGGCCCGAACTTCATCTGGAACATGACCGTCGGCAAGAAGATCACGGACCGTCTCTATGTCCGTGGCAGCATCAACAACATCTTCGACCACATCCACTCGAGCGACGACACCTACAACTCGTACCCCTACTACTGGTACGGGAACAGCCCGGTCGGTCGCGAAGTCGGTCTGGAGATGAGCTACAAGTTCGACTGATCGACTTGCACCTGCTGCATGAAAGAGCCCGGCACTTGCCGGGCTCTTTTTTTTGCCAAACATTGTTGCCGGATCAGCTGTCGTCGCGTAGGGCGGAACCGCCCGAGGCGATTCCGCCATCAAGACGCTTCCGCTTCGACGAAGCTCGCCGTATATGATCCTCAAGATTGGTGGAATCCGCTTCGCGGGTTCCACCCTACGAGTTACGCCTTACGGCCTTGCAGCAGCTCGAACAATCAGCCAGTTGCCCAAAGCCAAGCAACGGTTGGTCAGCGAAGTGCTGCACTCGTTGCTCGAACAAGCCGGGCGATAAGTTTCAACAGGCACAAACGACAAGGCCCGCGAGTGCGGGCCTTGTCGCTTCATTGGTCAGGAAATTGTTCTCTGACCCCTGTTTTCACTTTTATCTTGCCAAAACTCTACTTTGACACCTGCCTTAGCGACTCAAGGTGATAAGGCGAAAGCAACCCAATGACCGATTCAAGAGTGTAGGTGCAGACCTGCTTACCGCAGAAGTCCTGGTAGCTCGTGAAACCTCGAAGGTCGTTGAACCTCAGATTGAGTTCCGCGGCTTTAGAAGCGCACTTCATCAGATAATTGACACCAGTCCGCGACGCGATACGACACTCAAACGTTGCGCCAGCATAGGCCATTCGCCAATTCGATTGCGCATTCAAATCAATAGGACGTGAGACAGGAATTTCGTCGACTAAAATCGTTTGACTTTTTGCAAAAACCGAAAACTGACGCCCAAGAAACTCATCGCTCGCAAACAAATCTTTTACGTTCTGATCTCGCATATGTGGCAAAGCAAGACCTTTATTTCGCTGGTCAAAAATTGGGTAAATAAACACAGCCAAGCGATCTTCACCGCCGGCGAAAGACGAAGAATCCTCCTTCTTGTACTCAAAGTATGGATAACGAGTTCCATCCGGGCCAGCCGCGTTCGGCAATTTAGCCGGATCCGGTCTCGCATTCGCGTTCGCTTCTGAGTGCACGTTTGGGTTCGTGATCACCTCGGCTGGGACTTGGCGCTCTGAGTTTGGGGTGAGGTCGCAAGCTGCGAGGACTGCGGCAATCGCCATCCCAAAGAATGCCGAGCTACTTGTCATAGTTATCAAAAAGCTCCGTAGATGCGCCTTTAAACGATTGCTGATGGCTTTGTTGGAAATTCTCAGCACCGGTCAGAAAACGTAGGAAGTTGAAGCTGTTAGAAGCGTCTCGGACCCCTTGCCCTTCTTCAGTGCCGTGCGCGCCCTCATGGATCATCGTCTTGCCTTGTGCCGACTCCGATTTAAGGCCTTCAGTAAACAACGTGATTCTGACGCCTGCGGGACCGGCGTCCGTTACCGCGTTTGCTTTTCCACCCCCAAGGCTCGCCAAAGCTGGAGAATCTCCTCCATATTTAACATTCGCCTTAATAAGGACATCTGCGATCTTCCCGGCAGTGGTGGTGGTAGACACCTTTGTTCCAGCAGCTGAGCTTGCAGACAGCTCTACCTTTCGACCCGGATTGTTTAGAAGGCGGTTTACAGCACGTGTGTATGCGCGATTTGCATCGTCGAGTCTCTTGCCAGTCAATCCGTTTGGATTATCGAACTTGCAAGTAACCCCTTTCTTATCCGCATTGCTAGTACATGTCCTACCATCCGGGTCCACATACCCATATGGATTGTTCTTGGCGTAGTTGTACCGATTGAACATCGCACCAGTGTTCGCATTTGCAGCAAGCGGATCGACACTCAGAAACCTCCCAATGCTGGAGTCATAATACCGCTGCTGCATGTACGTCAGCCCAGTGCCACCGTCCATCACATGCCCGGTGTAGCCGATGCCGCTGTAAGTCGGCTTGCCGATCACCGCGCCGTACGGCTCGTAGTCGTTGCGCTCCGTCACCGTCCCGGCCGCGTTCGTCACCGCCACCGGACTGCCCAGCGCGTCGGTGTGCTGGTACTTCGTCGCGATCACCGCGTTGCTCGGCCAGTCGTGGTCGATGATCGCCACCACGCTGCCCGCCAGGTACACGTTCTCGTGGGTCTTCTGGTTGCTCTGGCCCGGGGCCACCCAGTCGCTGGAGAACGCCATCTGCCCCGACTGCGTGTACTGCCAGGTCGTCGTCTTGCTGCCGTCAGTGGCCGTGCTCTGCACCCGGCGACCGAGGCCGTCGTAGCGATACGATTCCTTGTTCGCCACGGTGCGCAGGCGGTTGCCGTAGTCGAAATCGTAGGTCTGGCCGTTCTTGTTGCTCACGTTGCCCTGCAGGTCGTACCCCAGGCCGACCACCGACGCACCCGCGGTGTTCCGGATGTTCGTCAGCTGGTTCTTCTGCGGGTCGTAAACGTACTCGGCGTAGTCCTTCACCCCCGCGAGCTTCCACGACGAGAGGTTGTCCAGCGCATCGTAGGTGAAGCGGTGCCAGGCATCGCCACCGAAGCTCGCGGAGCCCGCCGACGTCAGTCGATCCAGGTCGTCGTAGGTCATCCAGCGACTGTAGTTGTCGCCTCGCGCAAGATCCCAGATGTTGGTGATGTTGCCGTCGGCATCGTAGTTGTAGGTGTAGTTGGTCGTTCCACTGCTCGTCACCTGAGACAGCAGCTGCCGCGTATTCTGGGTCATCGTGTGGACGATGCCGTTGCCGTAGGTGAACTGCTTAAGCGCGCCGTTCGGGTAGTACTGCGCGCCGGTGGCGTAGCTGCCCGCTTGGGTCGCCTGGCCCAGCGGGTTCGGGGCGTAGGCCACGGTCAAGCCGGTCGGATAGGTCTGCGACGCCAAGTTCCCATAGGCGTCGTAGGCGTAGCCCATGGTCCACGAATACCAGTTCTGCTGGGTCAGGGTTTCGCCCGTCAGCAGTCGCCGATGGTTGTAGTTGTACGCCGTGATCACCGGCTGCGGGTCGTTCGCGAGGTTGTAGACCGTGATGCTGGCCGGCTTGCCGTCCGGGGTGTAGGTCCACACCTGCTTGCCGCGGTGATCCGGGAAGTCCAGCACGCTCAGGCGGTTGCGCGTGTCGTAGGTGCGCGTGCTGACACGGCCGCTCGCGTAGGCGGTGGCGTGCTGGCAATCGGTGGTGGACGCGTAGGCATTGGCATCGAGGCCGGCGGCGGACCACGACGGATTGCCGGCGGCGTCGTACCCGGTCACGGTGACGCGGGTCTCCGGTTCGATCGTCTTGCACAGCTGCGCGTTGCCGTCGTAAACGTACTTGCGCGTCTGCGACAGCGTGTTCGCCGCATTGCGCTGGGTCATCGACAGCGGCCAGCCGAACTGCGGATGGCGCGCGATCTGGATGACCTTGCCCTCGGGCAGCTCGCTGAGGATCGGCAGGTCGTAGCTCGGCCGGTCCCACGCCATGAAGCTGGTCGTGGTCTGCTTGCCGCGCGGGTTGGTGACACGGGTCTTGAGACCGGCCAGATACTCGGTCATGGTCGTGAGGACACCCAGCTCGCTGTCCTGCTCGACGCGCTTCACCCGGTCGAGGGCATCGTAGTAGGTACGAATGCCCGTTGCCCCGGGCACGCCTGACGATGACGGATACGACTCGAAGCTCTTGCGCCCGCTGGTGTCGTACTCGGTGCGCACCGCACGCAGCGTCGGCGTCACGTTGTTCTGGTCGTACTCGTTGGTCAGCACCGGGCGCCACATGGCGTCGTAGTAGGTGACCAAAATGTGGTCGCCTGTCCCTTCAAGCTTGCGCCACTGACCATTGGAAACACCTGCGGGCTTCCAGTCGGCACTCGTCAGCGCGCGATAGTTGGCCCATGTGCCGTGGTAGGCCGTTGCGCCACCGGCGAGCGTGTCGCCGGTGGGATAGATGACACTGGCCAGCCGGCCCATGGCGTCGTAGCCGTAACCGGTGACGTAGCCGTTCTCGTCGGTGACGGCGGTGATCCAGCCGTTGTCGTCGACCGTGGCCGACTGCGTGGTGAAATCCGGGTTGGTGATCGATTGGGGAAGACCGCGCTTCCAACTGGAATAGGTCGCGGTATTGCCGGCACCATCCGCCGCCGTGGCCAACGTGCCGTCCGCGTTGTAGGTCAGTGTCTGCTGGAGCTTGCCGTACCTGTAGGTTTTCCATGGCAGGGACTTCGCGTCATAGACGACCTCCTCCGCAAGCACATTACTCAATGCGGAAGGGTCATTGTTCAGATTGGCGTTGGTCGTGTAACGCTTCTTGATCTGACCGATGACCCAATTGCCCAAGCTATTTTCGTATTCAATAACTTCCGTCTTTTCGGCACCGAGCGCATTGGACTTTCTGAATTTCGTCGCCTGGGCAAAGGCGTCAAAGCAATAGGCCTGCCCGGAACAGATCGGCACCTCATTCTTGTAAAGCACGCCCTCTTGGAGGACTTGCGTCGAAACCAAGGGCTGGACCCTTCCCTTCATCGGGTCGCTGGAAATCGGAATCCCGGGATAAAAGGGGAACACCTGGCTTCCAAGCACTCCATCTGGCACATATTGATATTCAACACTACGAACGATGCCACCGGATGAATCAAGCGTCTCTTCGGCAAGAAGACGTCCTTCGTTTATCGCGTAAATCACCCCGAATCGTCTGCGCTGTTTCGTCCCGTCGGGGCGAGTCTCCGTCACCCAACGCCCCACCGGGTCGCTGCAATCACCTTGGGAACAAGGATCCTCGTTGCAACGGGGACTCACGTACTCGCCGGTGACTGACGAGATCGCATCACAGTACGGATACTCTTCGATCGAGTATTCATAGGTGGTATCTGCAACGGGAACACCCGGGCCGGAGATCGACAACTTGGCAAGGGAATACACTCCGAAATAGTTCGGAGTTGTGACATGTGCCGCCCCTTGAGTGCCATCGCTCGAAGTGTAGGTGATCTCGCATTGGTACAAGACGCCGCTGCGATAGAATCGATGCCCATCGAATGTGAAATTGGCCACGGCACCGCTTGGATGCGTCACTTGGAAATCGAACAGACCACTCCCGTATTGCGCAGGCGCAGAATAGAGACAGTCGGAATCTGGACTGAAGTACTCCAGCGGGAGATTGTCGGGACCGCCATCGACGTCCCAACCGATGACTTGCGTAGGCATTCCATACGGGGAATATTTCCATTCGCTGTTGTCAGGACTTTTCACGGATACGAGCTGGCCGTTGTTCAGCGAATACCTCCAGCTACGCCCGCTGGCCGAAACAACGATCGCGTTTGACGAGTACTGGACCGAAATCGCCCTGCCGTCGTTGGCTGTTATCGACAACGGACGACCTGTGGCATCGTATTGATAATCGACGTGGTTCCCGAAACGGTCTTCGATCCGGGTGGCCAGCAAGTACAGCCGCTTCCGTTTCATGGAGAGCGACGCGCAAAGCGACTGCCCTTCCCCGGCGCAACCCTTGGATCCTTTACGAAGGGTGTTTGCCTTCCGCTCGACCATGAAGTCGAAATAATAGCGGGCGCCCGTCTTCGTCAGCAGAACGAAGCCTTCGCCCGCCTGCCCATTCTTGAGGCTTGGCAAGCATCCGATTCGATCGAAGGACTTGAGAATCCATGGATATGAATTCCCATCCGTTGGATCGACGTTCGTTGTCGTGTCAATCATCAACGAATCATCGAGCACTCCGGGCACATGAATGTTGTAGCCGTGCCACACCTCATATGGCGTGAAGGATCCACCTTCGACTGCCGGCACATCGGGGTGCGAGCATCGATTGTATCGGTAGGAGGCCGTCCCGCTTCCCACAGTCCATCCAGAGAGATCTGAGAATGTGCCTTCGATGTACGGGACTTCGACATCCCAGTTGCCAAGGCCTCCCAGCTCCTGATCCACGAAGCGATAATCGATTCCGAGCCGGCGCCCGAAGCGAACCGGGAGATCGTTGTTACCGGGCAAATCGACATCGAAGGTCGAAAAAATCGTCCTTCCGGTCGCCTCGTCGGTCTGGTTGCCGAAAGACGTCGAACTGAGATGCGCCATCGTGTTGGCGGCATCGATCTTCTTCTGGTACTCGTACTCGATTCTCGTATTCTCGGCCTGGGCCGCCTGTATCGAGCAAACGCCAAGCAAGAAAAAGACTCCAAATCTTTGGATTCGCATCGTCATCCACATCCTGGTTGATTTGCCGATCAAGCGGCGCGCCCGCAGTCGCCCTGCATTCGGCCTCGGCCCATCTTAGGCAGCGGCCATGGCGGCGGCAATGTCTTGCCCCCTGAACCAACGTCCCGAGGCAGCTTCTCGACCTGCTCAAATGGGGTATAAAGAACCGCCCCGGCCCGGTTCTCCTGGCCGGCCAAGCCGATGGCACGACCCGGCAATTCGACTAGACAACAAGATCACCGCCCTGGGAGGGGAACCATGCGCATCAAATCCGTCCTCATGCCGCTCGCCATGACGCTGCTCGCCGCGTCCTTCACGGCGTCGGCCGACCCGGCGTCGCCGATCGGCCGCTGGAAGACGCTCGACGACGAGACCGGCAAGCCGATGACGATCTCCGAGGTCTTCATGGCCAAGAACGGCATGCTGTCCGCGAAGATCGTCGAGAACCTCGGCCTGCCGCCGACCTGCACCGACTGCAGCGGCCAGTACAAGGGCAAGCCGTTCGTCGGCATCGTCACGCTGTGGAACCTGAAGCCGATGGACGGCGGCTGGGGCGGCGGCAACGGCTACAAGCCGTCCGAAGACCGCAAGTTCAAGGTCAAGTCGGTCAAGCTCAGCGCCGACGGCAACAAGCTGGAAGTCACCGGCTGCGTGATGGTGTTCTGCAAGACGGGGACCTGGGTCCGCGTGCCCTGATCGCCGCCGCGCATCGCTCCGATCCACGGCCCGGCGCGCGAGCGTCCGGGCCGTTTCTCTCTGTCCCGCCGGGAACCTCTCCATGCCGCACGTCTTCGTCCGCCTTGCCCTGATCGTGCTGTCGCTGCTGCCGGCGCTGGCCTTCGCGCAGGACACTCCGCTCGGCCTCTGGCGCAGCATCGACGACGCCACCGGCAAGCCCAAGGCGGTGATCGAGATCGCCGATGCCGGCAACGGCACGCTGTCGGCACGGATCGTCAGGATCCTCGACCTCAAGGACGGCCCGAACCCGCTGTGCGACCACTGCAAGGGCCAGCGCCACGACCAGCCCATGGTCGGCATGACCATCGCCTGGGGGCTGAAGGCGGGTGACGGCGTCTGGGAGGGCGGACGGATCATCGATCCGGAGAACGGCAAGGAGTACGCGGTGAAGATGACGCCGGTCGACGGCGGCCGGCGGCTGGAAGTCCGCGGTTTCCTCGGCTTCGCGCTGCTCGGTCGCACGCAGGTCTGGCAGCGGGAGTGACCCGCGCCGGCGGCGGGGCGGCCGCGGGGGGCGTGCGATAATCGCCGATCGTTTCCCCCGGAGTGCGACCCGCCCATGTCTCCCGCGTCCGACCGACCGCAGGTGCTCGTCACCAACGCCCTGCCCTACGCCAACGGCCAGATCCACCTCGGCCATCTGGTGGGCTACATCCAGGCCGACATCTGGGTGCGCGCGCGTCGAATGTCCGGGGACACGGTGCACTTCGTCTGCGCCGACGACACCCACGGCACGCCGATCATGCTGGCGGCCGAGAAGGCCGGTGTCACGCCGGAAACCTTCATCGCCGACGTGCAGATCGCGCACGAGCGCGACTTCGCCGCGTTCGGCGTCGCGTTCGACCATTTCGACTCGACGAACTCGGCCGGCAACCGCGCGATCACCGAGGCGATCTACCTGAAGCTGGAAGCCAACGGCCACATCGGCCGCAAGTCGGTGCAGCAGTTCTACGACCCGGCCAAGGGCATGTTCCTGCCCGACCGCTACGTGAAGGGCATCTGCCCGAACTGCAACAGCGCCGACCAGTACGGCGACAACTGCGAAGTCTGCGGCGCCACCTACGCGCCGACCGACCTCAAGGACCCGCGCTCGGTCATCAGCGGCGCCACGCCGGAACTGCGCGCGTCGGAGCATTTCTTCTTCGAGCTGGGCCAGTTCCAGGACTTCCTGCGCGAGTGGCTGTCGGGTGACGTCGCCGTCTCCGGCGTGAAGGCCAAGCTGCAGGAATGGCTGGACGCCGAAGGCGGCCTGCGCCCGTGGGACATCTCGCGCGACGCGCCCTACTTCGGCTTCGAGATCCCTGGTCAGCCCGGCAAGTACTTCTACGTCTGGCTGGATGCGCCGATCGGCTACCTCAGCAGCTTCAAGGCGCTGTGCGACGCGAAGGGCTACGACTTCGACGCCTTCACGCAGGCGGGCAGCACGACGGAGATGCACCACTTCATCGGCAAGGACATCGTCAACTTCCACGGCCTGTTCTGGCCCGCCGTGCTGAAGGGCAGCGGCTTCCGCACGCCGACGAAGCTGCACGTCAACGGCTACCTGACCGTCGACGGCGCCAAGATGTCGAAGTCGCGCGGCACGTTCGTGATGGCGAAGACCTACCTCGACGCCGGCCTGCCACCGGAGGCGCTGCGTTACTACTTCGCGACCAAGACCAGCGGCGGCGTCGACGATCTCGACCTCAACCTCGGCGATTTCGTCGCGCGCATCAACAGCGACGTCGTCGGCAAGTTCGTCAACATCGCCAGCCGCTGCGCGGGCTTCATCGCGAAGCAGTTTGATGGTCGGCTCGGCATTGCGCTCGAAGCCGGCCGCGGCGCGGAACTCTACGTGGCCACGCTCGCGCGCCGCGAGGCCATCGTCGATGCCTACGCCGCGAACAACGCCGCCGCCGCGCTGCGCACGATCATGGACGCCTGCGACGAAGCCAACGCCTACGTCGCCGACAGCGCGCCGTGGACGATCGCGAAGCAGACCAATGTCGCGGGCAGCAGCGAACGCCTGCAGGCGGTATGCACCACCGCGCTCAACCTGTTCCGCCTGATCGCGGCCTACCTCAAGCCGGTGCTGCCGGAGATCGCGACGCAGGCCGAAGCCTTCCTCGCGTCGCCGGTCGCGCAGTGGTCCGATCTCGACGCGCCGCTGCTCGACCACACCATCCAGGCCTACACCCCGCTGTTCATCCGAATCGACCCGAAACAGATCGACGCCATGACCGAAGCTTCCAAGGAATCGCTGCAGCCCGCCGCCCCCGCCACGCCCGTCAAGAAGGCCGAAACCGCCACGCCCAAGGCCGCGGAACCGGCGAAGACCGACGCCCCGACCTATATCGGCATCGACGATTTCGCAAAGCTCGACCTGCGCATCGGCAAGGTGCTGGCCTGCGAGTTCGTCGAAGGTTCGGACAAGCTGCTGCGCTTCGAGCTGGACGCCGGCGAACTGGGCAAGCGCCAGATCTTCTCGGGCATCCGCGGCAACTACGGCGAGCCGGACAAGCTCGTGGGCCGCAACGTGGTGTTCATCGCCAACCTCGCGCCGCGCAAGATGCGCTTCGGCCTGAGCGAAGGCATGATCCTCTCCGCCGGCTTCGATGGCGGCGCGCTCGCGCTGCTGGATGCCGATGCCGGCGCGCAGCCGGGCATGCCGGTGCGTTGATCTTCCGACGAACCGCCCGCACCGCCAGGAGCCTGCCATGAGACACCCCGTCGCATCGTTCGTCGCCCGCCTCGCCGCAGTCTTGTTGCTGGCGGCCGCTGTCGCCGGCTGCCAGCACGCACCCACACCGGCGCAGCAGCCCGAACCGCGCCCGATCGGCGGCGACCGCGACGCGCACGGCTGTCTCCCCGCCGCCGGCTACGCCTGGTGCGCGCGCGAGCAGCAGTGCGTGCGGCCGTGGGAGCTGGCGAAGGAAAAGGGCTTCGACAACACGCCCGCCAGTTACGACGCCTGGTGCAACGCGAAGGACGCGCCGGCCGCACCGTGAGCGTCGATCGCGTCGAACGCCTCGATCGCCTACTTCCGCAGACCCAATGCGGCCAGTGCGGTTACGCCGGCTGCCGGCCGTATGCGGAGGCGATGGCGGCCGGCGAGGCCGACGTGGACCGCTGTCCGCCGGGCGGCGATGCGGGCGCACTTGCGCTCGCGCGCGTGCTGGAGGTGCCCGCGCGTCCGTACGATCGCGCGCGCGGCACGCATGAGGCGACGCCGCCGGTCGCGGTGGTCGTCGAAGCCGACTGCATCGGCTGCACAAAATGCATCCAGGCCTGTCCGGTCGACGCCATCATCGGCGCGGCGAAACACATGCACGTGGTGATCGAACCGCTGTGCACGGGCTGCGCGCTGTGCCTGCCCGCCTGCCCGGTCGATTGCATCGTGCTGGTACCGCCGAAGGGCGCCGCGGCATGAGCTATCGCGCACTGGATTCCACGGCCATCGTCGCGACCGCAGAGCGCCTGAGCGCGCGCATCGGCGAACGCTTCCCCGACTCCGGCCTGTCGAAGGTCGCCCGCGAAGTCCTGGCGGTGACCCGCGAAACCGACGATCGCATCGCCACGATCCGGCGCCCACGGGCATCGAACCGGTTGTGGGTGTGGGCGACGATCGCACTCGGCGCAGCGCTGATCGTGGCCCTGGTGGCATCGCTGCCGGCGACCTCCGGCGAGATCGAACTGTTCCCGCTGCTGCAGATCGTCGAATCCGGCATCAACGACGTGGTGTTCCTCGGCATCGCGGTGGTGTTCCTGCTGTCGCTGGAGGCGCGCAAGCAGCGCCGCGACGCCCTGCGCGCCCTGCACCAGTTGCGCAGCCTGGCCCACGTCATCGACATGCACCAGCTGACCAAGGATCCGGACCACCTGCTCTCGCCCGACACCGCCACGGCCTCGTCGCCGCGGCGCGAACTGGACCGCTTCGGGCTGTCGCGCTATCTCGACTACTGCAGCGAACTGCTGTCGATCCTGAGCAAGGTCGCCGCGCTCTACGCGCAGGACCTCGACGACCGCGAAGTGCTGGCCGCGGTCAACGACATCCAGACGCTCACCGCGGGCCTTTCGTCGAAGATCTGGCAGAAACTCGTCATCCTCGACAACCTGCGCGCCCGCGGCTGAGCACGGGGCGCGGAAGCACGGGTCTCGGAAGCACGGGTCGCGGACATCCGCAGGAGCCGCGGCCGGCGCCGTCAGGTCACGGCGCGGCGTCGGCAGGGACGGCGATACCGCCATCGACCAGCAGGCGTCGCAACGCATCCATCCGCGCACCGTAGCGTCGCCAGCGCCCGATCGAGGCATCGTTGATCGGCGCACGCAACTGGACCGCGCTGGCGGTCGAGATGCTGGCGCGGCTCTTTTCCGGCGAGAGGCAGGCGTCGTCCCACGCCAGTCCGCAGGCCGCCAGCAGTCCGCGGGTGAACGGCACCTGCTCACGCACCAGGTCCTCGTACTGCACTTCGTGGATCCGCCCCGGCAACCGCGCGCGCCAGAAGTCGATCATCTCCTCGAACAGCAGGTAGTAGCGACCCACGTCCAGCAGGTCGTAGGAGTAATCGAACCGCGGCATCCCGGGCGCGAAGAGCTGGCGGAAATTACTCAGGCATGCATCCATCGGGTCGCGCTTCACCAGCACGATGGTAGCGTTCGGGAGCGCTCGGGCGATGAATCCGATGAACAGGAAATTGTGCGGCATCTTGTCGACGAACCGCGGCGATGCCCCCGTCGTCGGGCGGGTGCTGTCGAGATAGCGTTGTCCGAGCCGCGACCAATCCAGCTGCGCGCCCATCAGGACATCGGCGAGCGCCTCGTGGGAGCCGGCGCCCAGGCCGACCTCCCGGCGCAGGGCCACCTCGAAGTTCTCGAGCTCGCCGGCGGACTGGACCTCGGGATGGGCGGACAGCACGCGGTCGGTCAGCGTCGTCCCGCTGCGCGGCATGCCGAGGACGAAGATCGGTTCGCCGCTCTGGCAGCCGGCTCCCTGTCCGACGCATCCTTCGAATCCGCGCATGAGGGCACGGATATCCTTCGTGTCCCTCGCGCTGTCGTAGGCGACGTGGCGGCGATAGACCGCCTTGCCGCGGACGAGCTGGTCGAAAGCCTCGTCGTAGCGGCCGACGTCCTCGAACTCCTTCGACAAGGCGAGTCGCAGATGCAGCTCCGCCTCGGGATTCCCGGCCGAGCGCGCGAGCACGTGTCCGAGCTCGTCGATGTGGTTGCTGTCCGGCTTCTGCCGACGCAGCTGCGAGCGCAGCAGGAACGCGCGCCAGCTGTGCGGATTCAATGCGATGCACTGCGCGCACTCCCGCTCGGCCGCGTCGAACTGCCCGTCGAACATCAACGACGTCGCCAGATTGAAACGATAGCCGGGGTTGTCCGGCGCCATCGTCACGGCGCGCGAGAACGCGTCTGTCGCCCGGTCGTGCAGGTTTGACTGCACGTAGACGACACCGAACGTCGCGCACGATGACGGGTCCAGCCGTTGCAGCGCCATGCCGGCGTCGGCGACGGCGACCGCATCGCGCCAGAGGCCCGCCATGACCAGCGCGCGGGCGAGCTGCGACGTGAGATCGGCCCGCTGCGGCGCCAGTTGGGTGCCTCGCCGCAGATGCGGGATCGCCGCCGGCACGTTCCCGAGCTGCAGGGCGCTGGCGCCGACGACGAATCGCAATTCCGCATCATCGCGCCCGCTCTCGAGCAGGCGCTCACCCAGGGCATGTGCCTGTTGCCACTCCCCGCGGTCGAAGGCGGCCAGCGCGCTTTCGTAGAGACCCTGCAACGAAGACACCACCGCGTTACCTCGACCGGGCGGCCGCCGGATCGCAGAGCGAGCAGATGCGCTCGACCTTGTAGCCCTTGGCACGCAACTTCTCGACGACGCCGTCGTCGCCCAGCAGATGCAGGCTGCCGACCACGACCAGCGTGTCGCTGCCGTGCGCATCGTCGAGCATGGCCTGCAGCTTCGGCACCCAGGCGTCGTTGCGGGCGACGTTGATCCGCTGGTACAGCGCCGGATAATCGGTGCGCATCTCGGCGCCCATCTCCTTCAGCAGCGCGTCGGCGTCGCCGCGGCGCCAGGCGGCATGCATGGTCCCGATCTCGCCGCTCGCGTTCTCGGCATCGCCCAGCGCTTCGCGCAGGAACTGCAGCTGTTCCTCCGGCGTCATGCCGTCCAGCACCGCGATCTGATCCTCGCCGCGTTCCAGGCCGAGCGTCGGCTTGCCGCTCGCTTCGGCGCGCTGGCCGATCCGGTTGTCGAGCCCGTTGGCGGGATCGAGGCCGAGTTTGCCCATCTCGGTCAGCGACACGACGATGCCGACGTACCACGGCTCGAACGACTGCAGCGCGGTGGGCGGCAGCCCCATCTTGCCCAGCGCGTCGCCGTTGGCTTCGAGCCAGGCGTCGAATTTCGCCGCCGTCTCGGGCGGGAGCGTCTCCGAAAGCGGCTTGCCGTCGGTGCGCAGCCCGGCGCGGACCATCGACATCGCCAGTTGCGGCGAAGCCATTTCCGACGGCGCGACTTCGAACGCCACCGACTCTGCGTCGTCGAACGCCGCATCGACGTCCTTCGACAGCGGATAGTCGTCGGCCTTCAGCAGATGGAACGAACCGAGCAGGTAGATCGCATTGTCGGCGTCGGACACCTTCCACAGCAGCGGCACCGGCGACGACGACGCGGCGGCGGGCGCAGGCGTTTTCGACGCAGCGCCGCTCGACGATGAGACGGCGAACACGGCGGCGAGCAATGCCGATGCGAGTGCGGAAGACCGGAAGAAACGAGGCATGGGATTCCTTGCGTGGAGGCGGCAGATCAGCGCGGACCGCCGTAGAGTTTCTCGCCGGCGCGGATCGGCAGGTCGAGGCGATTCTGCACCGGCGGGGTGGTGCAAGTGGTGAAGAGGGTGAATGCGGCAGGCGGGTTGTAGGCGCGGTTGAAGTCGAGCACGACCTTGCCACTGGTATCCGGGCGCAGCACGTCGATGCGACGGCCCTGGCTGTAGCTCTCGCGGCCGCTGGTGCTGTCGGCGAAGAGCACGGTCAGGGTTTCGCTGCCTTCGTCGATCAGTTCCAGTTGCAGTGCGCGCCCATCGCGCTGGAACGCGAGCGCGCCGGGATTCTTCAGCGTCTCGGTCTGGCCGAGCAGGTTGACGGCCTGCAGGGTGGTCCCGGGTGGATGCGGCACGAACGTCGCCTCGATCCGCCAGTCGAGCTGCGGCGGCCAGTAATCCAGTTCCTTGAACTGCGTGCGGGTCAGCGCATCGGCATGCTTCACTCGCAGGAACAGATCGCCGCCGCGGTCGATCACCGTCAGCTGCCCGCGATCGTCGTCGAATCCGAGGACGCTGGGCGGCCCGTCCAGATCGGAACGCAGCGCGACCCGGGACTCGGTCAGCGGTTGGCCGTCGAGCGTCAGCACCAGCCCGCGCTCCGGCGTGAAGATCACGCCCGGGCCGTTGCGGGTGAACATGCCCAGCGACGCCGGCCCGACGGCGATCCGCATGCCACTGCGTTCGCTGCTGCCGACGTAGTGCGACTTGAGCGTCAGACGATGCAGGCCGACCAGCGTGGTCCAGCCGTCGGGCGTGACCAGCGCTTCGCGACGCTGCGCCCGCCAGAGCATTTCGCCGTCGATGTAACGCTGCGCCTCGGCAGTCGGTGCGGCCTGCGACTGCGACGCCTTGTCACCGCAGCCGACGAGCACGAGGACCACGGCAAGCACCGAAGGCAGCAGCGCGCCGACAGGCAGGCGTGGGAGAAACGACGGACGCGTACGGCGGACGGGATTCATGCAGCGCTCTCCGGGGCGCAGGTGATGGCGGACAAGGTCAGTGCGGACTGCCGGGATATTTCTTTTCGCCGGCTGTGACCGCGAGATCGAGCCGGTTCTCCGGCGGCGGCAGCGGACAGGTCGCGAACGCGGTGAACGCGCACGGCGGGTTGTAGGCGCGATTGAAGTCGAGCACGTAGCGCCCCTGCGCGTCGGGACCCTGCGGGTCGATGAAACGACCGGCGCCGTAGCTCTCGCGGCCGTTGGTGCGGTCGGCGAACACGCCGGAGAGTTCGGACAACGACTCGCCGGTGACCTCCATGCGGTAACGCTTGCCGCCGCGCTCGAACACCAGCGCGCCCGGATTCGGCTCCTGGATGCGGTCGCCCAGCACGTTGACGATCTCGATCGTGGTGCCCGCGGGGTGCGGGTCGAGCGTCGCCTCGACGCGCCACGACGGGTCGATCGGCCAGTACACCTGCGGCACGACGGCCTTCAGCGCCGGCGCATCCTGGTGCCGCTCGCGCAGCCCGTAGCGGCCGGAGCGTTCGATCACCCACAGCTGGCCCTTGCCGCCGTCGTACGACAGCCGCGTCGGCGCACCGGTGTGATCGTCCTGCAGCGTGATGCGGCCGACGACCGGCTTCCCGTCCACGGTCACCTCGACCGTCGGGCCGGGCGTGAAATGCAGCTGCGTACCGTCCAGGTTCACGATGCCCAGCCGGGCCGGCCCCAGTGCGAGGCGCAGGTCCTGGCCTTCGGCGCTGCCGACGGTGCGGGTCTGCGGCGTGACCCAGTGCAGGCCGACCACGGTCAGCCAACTGCCCTTCGGGTCGCGCAGGTCCGCGTCCTGCTGCTTGCGCCAGGCGTCCTCGCCGGCGACGTAGCCCTCGGGGACCGGCGCGACGGCCGTGGCCGCCGCCGGCGGCGTGGCCGCGTCCACGGACGGCGCCGCCCGATCGCAACCCGCCAACAGGATCAGGCCGAGCAGCATCAGCCGCGGCAGGTGTCTTGCGTCCATCAGCGCCCCCTCAGGAACCAGCGATCGATCTCGCCCAGCGTGAATTTCGCCCAGGTCGGGCGACCATGATTGCATTGTCCGGAGCGCTCCGTCGCTTCCATCTCGCGCAGCAGGGCATTCATTTCCGGCAGCGTGAGCCGGCGGTTCGCGCGCACCGCGCCGTGGCAGGCCATGGTCGCAAGCAGTTCGTCGCGCACGGACGCCACCCGCCGCGATTCGCCGTGCTCGACCAGGTCGGCGATCACGTCGCGCAGCAGCGCCTCGACGTCACCGTCGGCGAGCAAGGCCGGCACACCGCGCAGGACCAGCGTCTGCGGCCCGCTGCGGTTGAGTTCGAAGCCGAGCGCGGCCAGCGTCTGCGCTTCGCGCTCCGCGGTCTCGGCCTCGCGTTCCGACACCGCCACCGACTGCGGCACCAGCAGCGGCTGCACGCGCACGCCGACGCCGTCGTGCGCCGACTTCAGCTTTTCGTAGCCGATGCGCTCGTGCGCGGCGTGCATGTCGACCACGATCATCCCGTCCGCGGTCTCGCTGAGGACGTAGATGCCGTGCAGCTGGGCGACGGCGTAACCCAGCGGCGGCACCTCGCCGTCCACCGCTTCGGGCAGCGGCCGCACCGCCGGCTGCGGCGAGGACGACGACGGCCCCGCGTACAGCGCGGCGTAGGCGGCGCGCGCATCGTCGACGCGCAGGCCGAGCCCGGTCTGCGGCATCGGCCGGTTCCACGCCATCGGCGGCGACGGCGACCCGGCCGGCATCGCCGTGCCCGGGTCGAACGTCGACGCCGCCTCGCCGGGCAGCGCGCCCGCGGGCGTGCCGGCGCGCGTCTCCGCGAGCGCAGCCTGCAGCGTGCGGTAGACGAAATCGTGGATCGCGCGGGCATCGCGGAAGCGCACCTCGTGCTTGGCCGGATGCACGTTGACGTCCACCCGGCGCGGGTCGACCTCGAGGAACAGTACGTAAGCCGGCTGGCGGCCGTGGAACAGCACGTCGGCGTAGGCCTGCTTCACCGCATGCGCCACGCTGCGGTCGCGCACCGCGCGGCCGTTGACGAACAGGTACTGCTGGTCGGTGCTGGCGCGGGAATACGCGGGCTGCGCGATCCAGCCGCTGAGCCGCAGCAGGCTGCGGTTGTCGGTGGCGAGCGGCGCCTCGTGATCGATCAGCAGCGCATGGTTGAGGAATTCGTCGCCCAGGGTCTCGGCGAGACGGTCGCCGGAGAACAGCCCGCCGCCGTCGCCTTTGTAGCGGCGCAGCGGTTTGCCGTTGTGGCTCACCCGCAGCTCGACCTCCGGCCGCGCCAGCGCCAGCTGCCGCAACCATTCCTCGATGTGGCCGAGCTCGGTGCGTTCGGCGCGCAGGAACTTGCGCCGCGCCGGCACGTTGTAGAACAGGTCGCGCACTTCGACGACGGTGCCGGTGGGCTGCTGTTTCGGCGCGGGATCGCCGAGCTTGCCGCCATCGACGTTCAGCGCCGTGCCGCGGTCGTCGTCGGCGCGACGCGAGGCAATCAGGAAGCGGCTGACCGAGGCGATCGACGGCAGCGCCTCGCCGCGGAACCCCAGCGTCGCCACCGCTTCCAGGTCGTCCAGCGACGCGATCTTGCTGGTGGCGTGGCGCTGCACCGCCAGTGCCAGTTCGTCCGGGGCGATGCCGCCGCCGTCGTCGCGGATGCGGATCAGGCGCACCCCGCCCTCTTCCAGGTCGATGTCGATGCGGCGGGCGCCGGCGTCGATCGCGTTCTCGACCAGTTCCTTGACCACCGACGCCGGGCGTTCGATGACCTCGCCGGCGGCGATCTGGTTGACGAGGGTGTCGGGCAGCGGGCGGATGGTCACGTCGCGGGCGTCGGAACGGAGGGAGACGCCGTCATGGTCCGGCAAGCCGCCGGCGCTGTCACCTGTCGAAACGGCGGAATGCGATCACCGGCCGGCAAACGTCCCCGGCGCTGACCCGCAGCCGTCGGCCGTCGCGGGCGTCCCACACCAGCACGTGCAGACCCGAGCCGATGTCGGCTTGCGCCGGCCCCAGCAGGGCCACGAGTTCCGCCACCGACATCCCGGCATGCGGCGCGCGATCGAACGC
Source organism: Lysobacteraceae bacterium (assembly GCA_044227145.1). Taxonomy (GTDB): domain Bacteria; phylum Pseudomonadota; class Gammaproteobacteria; order Xanthomonadales; family Xanthomonadaceae; genus Lysobacter_I. The sequence continues at coordinate 5,226 of JBGAFR010000039.1, read as the reverse complement.
GGCGAGGTCCTCGACCCGATGCCGGGGATCGATCGGCGGCGGCATCCTGTCGTCGCAGGCGGTTCGCGCAGATTCGACGGACACGGCAACGGGCGTGTCGCCGAAGGCCAGCGCCAGGATCAGGGACAAGACCATCACGGAAGCGCCCTCGGGGCGAGGATGGCGCGCTAGGGACTGCCGCCGCCTGCGCTCAGCGCACCGGGCGCCGCGGCGCTGGCCACGACCGTCGCCTCGGCCGCGCGTGCGCGGGTCGCGTACAGCGTGCCCGGCGGCGGCTGGCGGGTGAAATAGGCGTCCACGCCTTGCAGGACCGCCTTCGCGACCGTGCGCTGATAGCTCGGGTCGGTCAGCCGGCGCTCTTCGTCCGGGTTCGAGATGAAGGCGGTCTCGACCAGCATCGCCGGCATGTCCGAGGTGCGCAGCACCGCGAAATTGGCGCGCTCGATGCCCGGCTTGTGGTTGTTGCCGATGGCCTTGAGCCCCGACAGCACGTGGCCGGCGGCGTCTTCGGACGCGCGCATCTGCCCGCTCTGGGTCAGGTCGATCAGCACCGACGCGAGCGTGTCGTCGGCACGCGGCAGGGCACCACCGCCGATCATGTCGGCGGCGTTTTCCTTGTCGGCCAGCCAGCGCGCGCGCTGCGAGGACGCACCGCGCAGCGACAGCACGTAGACGGACGACCCCTTCGCGCCGCGGTTCTCCGCGGCGTCCGCGTGGATCGAAATGAACATGTCGGCCTTCGCCTGGCGCGCGAGCTGGGTGCGGCGCGGCAGCGGCAGGAACACGTCGGTATCGCGGGTCAGGTAGGCCTTCAAGCCCGGCGTGGCGTTGACCTGCCGCGCCAGTTCGCGGGCGATGGCGAGGGTGACGTCCTTCTCGCGCTTGCCGCTGGGACCGTGCGCGCCGGGATCCTGGCCGCCGTGGCCGGCGTCGATGGCGATGATCAGCGGACGCGAGCCCGGACGGACTTCGCGCAGCGGCTTGCCAGGCGCCGGGAGCGGCTCGGCCGGCAGCACAGCCGCCGGGGCAGGTGCGGCAGGCGTCGAGGCCACCGCGGGTGCGGGTGGCGCAGAAATGGCGGTCGCGGGGGCCGGCGGCGGATTCGCGGCCGTCTGCGCCGGGGGCTGGGCAGCGACCGTCGGAGCGGTCGTGGCGGACGCAGGCGCAGTGGCCGGGGGCGTCGATGCCGTCGGCGCGGTCGTGGCGGGCGGCTGGCCGGTGAGCAACGCCGCCGCGACGGCGCCATCGCCCGGCCATTCCAGCACGAGCCGCACGGCACCGTCGGGACTGCGCTCGAGGCGCGGCTTCATCGGCACGACCGGCTGGGCCAGGTCGAACACGATGCGAACGGTGCCGGGCGCGGGCTGGCCGCGGCGGACGGCGCGGACCACGCCGGCCGGCGCGGGCAGTTGCAGGTGGGCGCCGGCGGCGGTGTCGGCAAGATCGACGACGAAACGGTCGGGATTGGCGAGGCTGAGCGTGCGGAACGCGGCTTCGTCCTTCAGCTGCAGCTCGGCGCGGGTGCCAGTCGGGCCTTCGCTCAGCGCCAAGTGGCTGATTTCATTGGCGTGGGCGAGGTTCCAGCACAGTGCGGCCAGGAGCGCGAGCCCCAGGATGAATTGCTGGACAGTGATCCCCTTCACGCGCATGAAGCGTAGTCAACCACCGCCGCGCGGATTTTTCAAGCACTTTTCCCTTAATAATCCGTGACCTGCCCGAACTTCCTTTGGCTTGGGGTCAGGTTGGTGCCGCAAGCGGCTGCCCGCTGGTCAGCGCGGCCAGCCAGCGATGGCTGGCGGCACTCATGCCGGTGAGCCGGCAGGCCCGGCCGTCGCCCGAGATCGACAGGTCGATCCGCAGGTCCGCCGACGGCAGTGCGTCTTCGCCCCGCTCCGGCCATTCCACCAGCCACAGCGCCGCGTCGGCGTCGTCCAGACCGAGGAATTCCAGTTCGGCGCCATCGCCGATCCGGTACAGATCGAGATGCAGCGCCTCGGCGCCGCCGGCCAGCGGATAGCGCTCGACCAGCGTGTAGGTCGGGCTGCGGATCGCGCCGCTCACGCCCAGCGCGCGCAGCCAGGCCCGCGCGAGCGTGGATTTGCCGGCGCCGAGATCGCCGTGCAGCAGCACGACTGCCGGGGTCGGCGCGGTGCGGGCGAGGGCCTGCGCCAACTGCACGGTCGCATCGGCATCGGCGAGAAACCGTTCGACGACTTCGCTCCCGACAGCCGCGCCCCCGACGACCGCGCTCACGCGCGCACCGTCGGATTGGCGAGCCGGCGCAGATGCGGGAACAGATCCGACGGCAGCAGGCCGCGTTCGCCGCCCTCGCCCGCCGCCGCATCGCCGGCAGCGGCGTGCAGCAGCGCACCGCAGACCGCAGCGTCGAACGGCGCCAGCCCCTGCGCGAGCAGGCCCGCGATCGCGCCGGTGAGCACATCGCCCATGCCGCCGCTGGCCATGCCGGGATTGCCGGCGTCGACGATCACCGGAATGCCGTCCGCCGCGGAGACGACGGTGCCCGCGCCCTTCCACACCACGGTGCCGCCGAGGCGCGCGGCCAGCGTGCGCGCGGCGCCGAGACGGTCGGCTTCGAGTTCGCCGATCGGGCGATCGAGCAGGCGCGCCGCTTCGCCCGGATGCGGGGTGAACACGGCGCGTTCGACATTCGACCGTGTTTCGGGCGCGGCGGCGAGCAGGTTGAGCGCGTCGGCATCGATCACGGTTGGCAGGTCCGCGGCGAGCGCGACGTCCAGCAGCGACTGGCCCCACGCGCCGCCGCCGAGGCCCGGCCCGACGGCGACGACGCTGCAGCGCGCCAGCAGCGGCTGCAGTGCGTGCGCGTCGTCGACCGCGCGCGCCATGGTTTCCGGCCGGCGCGCCAGCAGCACCGGCACGTGCTCGGCGCGCGTCGCCGCGCTCACGAGGCCGGCACCGACCCGATGCGCGGCTTCGGCGCACAGCGCGATCGCGCCGCCGGTGCCATGGTCGCCACCGATGCACAGCACCGTGCCGAACCGGCCCTTGTGCGCGTCGCGGTCGCGCGGCGCGAGCCAGTGCGCCAGCGCGGGCGCACGCACGAGGCAGGCCGCGGGTTCCAGATCGTCGAACACGTGGTCGGCGAGGCCCAGCGGATCGACCACCACCTCGCCCGCGGCAGCGCGGCCGCGCCCGGTGAACAGGCCCGGCTTGCCGGCGATGAAGGTCAGCGTGACCGTCGCCCGCACCGACAGGCCGTGGTCGTCGCCGGTGTCGGCGTCCACGCCCGAGGGCACGTCGAGCGCGAGGATCGGCGACGCATGGTCGTGGTTCAGGGCCGCCACGAGATCGGCGGCAGCGCCATCGAAGCCGCGATGCAGGCCGATGCCGAACAGCGCGTCGACCCAGACATCGGCCTGGGGAAGCGCCTCGTCGACCTGGAAGGTCGCCACCTCGCCGCCCGCCTGCACGTAAGCCTCGGCCGCACGCTGCGACGCTCCCGGCTTCACGCGGTCGTCGAGGCGCAGCACGAACGCATGCCGGCCGGAGGACCGCGCCAGTTCCGCCAGCACGTAGCCGTCGCCGCCGTTGTTGCCCGGTCCGCAGGCGATGCCGATGCGCTGCGCCTGCGGCCAGCGGTCGAGCAACAGGCGCCAGGCCGCGAGCCCGGCGCGGGCCATCAGGTCGTCCTCGTCGAGGCCGAAGCGCGCCATCGCCACCTGCTCGGCGGCGCGCACCGCACCGCTGCGGTAGACCTTCGGCAGATCGGACAGGGAAAACGTGCGCATGCCGGGATTCTATACTCCGCATCGTGACCACGAACCCGGACATCGATCTCAACGCGCTCGCCGGGCGGATCAAGGCGCTGGCGGCCGAACTCGGCTTCCGCCGCTGCGGCATCGCCGACGTCGAACTCGGCGAGGACGAGACGCACCTGCGCGACTGGCTGGCGCAGGGGCTGCACGGGTCCATGCGCTGGATGACCGACCACGGGGACAAGCGCAGCCGGCCCGCGGAACTGGTGCCGGGCACGCTGCGCGTGATCTCGGTCGGCCTCGACTACGGCCGCGATCCCGACGAGGCGTGGGCGACGCTGGACGACGGCGAACGCGCCTATGTCGCCCGCTACGCGCTGGGCCGCGACTACCACAAGCTGATGCGCATGCGCCTGCAGAAGCTGGCCGACCGCGTCGCGGCGGAAATCGGCCCGTTCGGCCATCGCGTGTTCGTCGACTCCGCACCCGTGCTGGAACGCGCGCTCGCCCGCAACGCCGGGCTCGGCTGGATCGGCAAGCACACCTGCCTGATCGACAAGGACGGCGGCTCGTGGTTCTTCCTCGGCGAGCTCTACGTCGACCTGCCGCTGCCGGTCGATCCGCCGGCGACCGCGCACTGCGGCACCTGCACGCGCTGCATCGACATCTGCCCGACGCAGGCCATCGTCGCCCCGTATCGCCTCGACGCGCGACGCTGCATCGCCTACCTGACCATCGAGCACGAGGGCGCGATCGACGAGGACCTGCGCCCGCTGATCGGCAACCGCATCTTCGGCTGCGACGACTGCCAGCTCGCATGCCCGTGGAACAAGTTCGCGCAGCGCACCGACGAAGCGGATTTCGCCGCGCGCAACAATCTCGACAAGGCCACGCTCGCGGAGTTGTTCGCGTGGACGGAAGAAGAATTCCTGCAGCGCACCGAGGGCTCGCCGATCCGTCGCAGCGGCTACGCGCGCTGGCTGCGCAACCTCGCGATCGCAATGGGCAACGCACCGACGACACCGGACGTGATCGCTGCGCTCGAAGCCCGCCGCGACATCGACGCTGTCGGCTTCGACAGTGCGATGGTGCGCGAGCACGTCGCATGGGCTCTGGCGCGGCACGGCGTCACCCGGTAGAGCGGCCTTCAGGCCGCTGCGTTTGGGCTTCGCATTGAAAGCAGCGACCAGGTATTCAACAGCCGAACGGCTGTCAGGCCGCTCTGTCGAGGCAGGATCAGGATCGCGCGCGGATCTCCGACAACAGCGCCCGCGTCACCGGATCCGAGGCCTCGCCCTCGCCGCGCAGCGCCGGCAGCAACGCATTGGCGACTTCCTTGCCGAGCTCGACGCCGAACTGGTCGAAGGCGTTGATGCCCCACAGCGTCGCCTGCAGGTAGACGCTGTGTTCGTACAGCGCGATCAACGCGCCCAGCGATTCCGGCGTCAGCGCATCGAGCAGGAACAGCGTGCTGGGGCGATCGCCGGCGTAG